>NZ_JBEVDX010000061.1:0-127542 GCF_040513095.1 Pedobacter sp.
CTGGATACATATGTAAGATGCTTTAAATATGAGTATTCAATTTTCTTGCAGCAAAGGTACACCGAGATTTAGTAGCATCAAAGCATTACGCACACACGCCGGAGTTTTTGACCTTTAAATTACTTAGATTCAAGACCATTCTTTCGTCATATCCGCATTCCTTTTTGTTATTGACTATATAATGCAGTAAATTTGCAACTCACAAAATCTATAACAATATGTCATCAGTAGAGACTACGTACATCCCTTACAAAGTAAAGGATATTTCACTGGCAGAATGGGGCCGTAAAGAGATAGGATTAGCAGAAGCAGAAATGCCAGGCTTAATGTCTTTACGCGAAGAATTTGGTCCGTCGAAACCATTAAAAGGTGCGCGCATTGCAGGTTGTCTGCACATGACCATCCAGACTGCAGTTTTAATTGAAACTTTAGTTGAACTGGGTGCAGAAGTAACCTGGTCATCCTGCAATATTTTTTCTACACAGGATCACGCTGCTGCTGCAATCGCTGCTGCAGGTATTCAGGTTTATGCCTGGAAAGGTCTGAACGAAGAAGAGTTTGACTGGTGTATTGAACAAACTTTACACTTCGGCCCTGAGCAACAGCCATTAAATATGATCCTGGACGATGGTGGTGATTTAACCAACATGGTTTTTGACAGGTTTCCTGAGCTGATCGCTGCAATCAAAGGTCTTTCGGAAGAAACTACCACAGGTGTTCACCGTCTGTACGAGCGTATGAAAAACGGAACATTACATTTACCGGCTATCAACGTAAACGATTCAGTAACCAAATCTAAATTTGACAACAAATATGGCTGCCGTGAGTCACTGGTAGATGCGATCCGTCGTGCTACTGACGTAATGATGGCAGGTAAAGTTGCTGTTGTAGCAGGTTACGGTGATGTAGGTAAAGGTTCTGCAGAATCACTGAGCTCACAGGGTGTACGCGTTATCGTTTCAGAAATTGATCCGATCTGTGCTTTACAGGCTGCAATGGAAGGTTATGAAGTGAAAAAATTCGCTAATGCCGTTAAAGAAGCTGACATCGTTGTAACGACTACAGGAAACTGTGACATCGTTCGTGCTGAGCACTTTAAAACAATGAAAGATAAAGTTATCGTTTGTAACATAGGTCACTTCGACAATGAGATCGACGTTGCCTGGTTAAATACAAACTATGGCGATACTAAAGTTGAGATCAAACCACAGGTTGATAAATATACAATCGACGGTAAAGATGTGATCTTACTGGCTGAAGGACGTTTGGTAAACTTAGGTTGTGCTACAGGCCACCCAAGTTTCGTTATGTCTGCTTCATTCACTAACCAGACTTTAGCACAACTGGAATTATGGACTAACCCTGGTAAATATGAGAACAAAGTTTATGTTCTTCCTAAATACCTGGATGAGAAAGTTGCCCGTTTACACCTGGCTAAAATAGGTGTTGAATTAGATGTATTGGATACCCACCAGGCTGATTATATCGGCGTACCGGTTGAAGGTCCTTTCAAAGGAGAAGCTTACAGATACTAATCTTAAGAAATCTTTAAAAAGGGGATACGCTGAAAAGTGTATCCCCTTTTTTATGTTACAATAATATTATACCTCTTCATGATGAATGAATTATCTTTGTAGATGGCAAAACTATCAGTAAACATCAATAAAATAGCTACACTGCGCAACAGCCGCGGTGGAAATAATCCTGACCTGGTAAAGGTAGCGCTGGATTGTGAGCGTTTTGGTGCCGAAGGAATCACCGTTCATCCAAGACCTGACGAAAGACATATCCGTTACCAGGACACATTCGACCTGAAAGCAGCAATCGCAACAGAATTTAATATAGAAGGAAATTGCCGGGAACAAAAGTTTGTTGACCTGGTACTGGCGAACAAACCTGCACAGGTAACCCTTGTTCCTGATGCTGAAGGACAGATTACTTCCAACCATGGATGGGACACGATCAAACACCAGGATTACCTGAGGGAAATGGTAAGTATCTTCCAGCTGGCAGGCATCAGGGTATCGATATTTATTGATCCCGTAAGAGAAATGATTGAGGCCGCAAAAACTACCGGAACAGACCGTATCGAGCTTTACACGGAAGCCTACGCAGCAAACTTTGCAAAGGACCGTGTTACCGCGATTGCACCTTATATCCAGGCTGCGCATACTGCAAACAAACTGGGTCTGGGGATCAATGCCGGGCATGACCTCGACCTGCAAAACCTGAAATATTTCGCAGACAACATCCCGAATTTACTTGAAGTATCGATAGGCCACGCGCTCATCAGTGATGCCCTGTACCTTGGTTTGGAAAACACAGTTCAAATGTATCTGAGGCAACTGAATGACTAAGTTATTCGTCTGATTATGCATTAGAATAAAAACGGAATATTTAGTACCTTCGCGCAACTTTTATTGTTATACTTCATGAGTTTAAATATCCATTACAAAGAAGACTTTAAAGACCGTCATATCGCTCCTAACCAGGAGGATACAGACGCAATGCTGAGCATACTCGGCTTAGATTCTGTAAACGAACTGATCGACCAGACGGTGCCGCAAAAAATCAGGCTGAAACGTCCGCTGGACCTGCCGGTAGCAAAGTCTGAAAAAGAATACCTGGAAAGTCTTAAACAAACGGCTTCACTGAATAAGGTTTTTAAATCTTATATCGGACAGGGATACTATGATACAACTACCCCGGGAGTAATCCTGCGCAATGTAATGGAAAACCCGGGATGGTATACACAATACACACCTTATCAGGCAGAAATCGCACAGGGCCGTTTACAGGCACTGCTGAATTTCCAGACAATGGTGATTGACCTGACTGGTATGGAGATTGCAAATGCATCCCTGCTGGATGAAGGTACTGCTGCTGCTGAAGCAATGTTTATGCAGTATAGTCTGCGCAAGAATCAGCAAGCCACCAAGTTCTTTGTTTCGGATCTGGTTTTCGCCCAAACGATAGATGTTTTAAAAACCCGTGCCAATCCTTTCGGAATTGAACTGGTGATAGGTAATCATGAGACTTTTGATGTAACCGAAGAATTTTTTGGTGCTGTTGTACAATACCCTGCAGGAAACGGAGAGGTATTTAACTACACAGCTTTTGCAGAAAAAACTCATGCAAAAAATGTGAAGCTTACCGTAATAGCAGATCTTTTAAGCCTTACCTTATTAACTCCTCCGGGAGAATGGGGTGCCGATATTGTTGTAGGTACTACACAGCGTTTCGGTGTACCGATGGGCTTCGGTGGTCCTCATGCAGCATTTTTTGCTACAAAAGATGAGTACAAACGCTCTATTCCGGGAAGGATCATTGGGGTAACCATAGATAGTCACAGCAATTACGCTTTAAGAATGGCCTTACAGACCAGGGAGCAGCATATCAGAAGAGATAAGGCTACCTCAAATATCTGTACTGCCCAGGCTTTACTAGCTATTATGGCTGGTTTTTATGCAGTTTACCATGGCCCGAAAGGCTTGAAATTAATTGCGGAAAGAACCCATGGCCTGGCAGTTACCCTGGCGCAGTCACTTACTGCTATAGGATATCCAGTACTGGCTGATTCATACTTTGATACGATCCAGGTGGAACTGGGCGAATTAAAAGATTCTATCCACAGAGAGTGCGTAGATAACGAGATCAACCTGCATTACAAAGGATCGGTAGCCACAATTGCCCTTGATGAAACCACAGCTGTAGAGGACATCAAATTACTGAACAAAATATTTTCTAAAGTAAAAGCCATCGCTGCTGACAGCGTTGAACTGGCCTCAGAAAAAAACATTCAAACAGTTATCCCTGCTGAACTGCAGCGTACCTCTGCTTACCTGACACATCCGGTATTCAACTCGCACCACTCAGAACACGAGATGCTGCGTTATATCAAATCACTGGAAGCAAAGGATCTCTCACTTTGCCATTCGATGATCGCACTTGGTTCATGTACAATGAAGCTAAATGCAACAACCGAAATGGTGCCGGTTACCTGGGCAGAATTTGGTAAAGTACACCCTTTTGCTCCTGCAGATCAGGTTGCAGGTTACTACACTGTTTTCAATGAACTGGATAAATGGTTAAGTGAAATCACTGGTTTTGCGGCAATGAGCTTGCAGCCAAATGCTGGTGCCCAGGGAGAATACGCGGGACTGATGGTTATCAGGGCGTATCACCAGGACCGTGGTGATCACCACCGTAATATTGCCCTGATCCCTTCTTCTGCACACGGAACCAACCCGGCATCTGCTGCTATGGCAGGAATGAAGATTGTGATCGTGAAATGTGACGACAACGGAAACATTGATGTAGCTGACCTGAAAGCGAAAGCTGAACAACACGCAGCAAACCTCTCCTGCTTCATGGTAACCTACCCTTCTACACACGGTGTGTTTGAGGAAAGTATCATTGAGATCTGCGAAGTGATCCACGCCAATGGCGGACAAGTATATATGGATGGTGCCAATATGAACGCACAGGTAGGATTAACAAGTCCTGCAAATATCGGTGCTGACGTTTGTCATCTTAATCTGCACAAAACTTTCTGTATCCCTCACGGTGGTGGTGGTCCTGGTATGGGCCCGATCGGTGTGGGCGAACACCTGGTAAAATATTTACCTGGTCACGCTGTGGTTGACATTAACAATGAAAAGTCTATCCATGCAGTTTCTTCTGCTCCATGGGGTTCAGCTTCTATCCTGATCATATCCCATGCCTATATCGCAATGATGGGCGGAGAAGGTTTAAAACAGGCAACTGAGTATGCTATCTTAAATGCAAACTATATGAAAGCCCGTTTGGAAGCACATTATCCCGTATTGTACTCCGGCAGTAAAGGCCGTTGTGCACATGAGATGATCCTTGACTGCCGCGAGTTTAAAAACTACGGTATCGAGGTGGTTGATATTGCAAAAAGGTTAATGGATTACGGTTTCCATGCCCCTACAGTGTCTTTCCCGGTAGCGGGAACCTTAATGGTTGAACCTACTGAGAGTGAGCCTAAACATGAGCTGGACCGTTTCTGTGACGCGATGATTGCGATCAGAAATGAGATCAGCAGTGTTCAGAATGGTACAATGGATAAATCAGATAATCCTTTGAAGAATGCTCCCCATACTGTGGCAACTGTTACCGGGGATGAATGGTCACATACTTATAGCAGGAAGGTTGCAGCTTTCCCACTTGCATATGTTGCCGAACATAAATTCTGGCCATCTGTGGGCAGGGTAAATGATTCATTCGGAGACAGATCACTCGTTTGCGCCTGCCCTCCGATAGAAAGTTACATGGAAGCAGAGGCATAGTATCAAAGGACAAGTAAATAATAATTTGTATTTATAAACAAAAAGGGGGTCATTATCACATAATGGTCCTCTTTTTGTTAAATACTAATCTGAACATATACTTTACAGTTCTATTTTATATCTTTATTAAAATCCAAATCTATATAAACCACTAATCTGATGAGCGATAAAATTAATCTACTGGTAATTGATGATGATGACATTAATATTTTTATCATCAAAAAAATTGTAGAAAAAACCGGATATGAAGCTCAGATGGTGGCTAAGACAAACGGACAGCTTGCAATTGATTATCTGAAAGAATTGAAGGACGCGCAGCTTCCCTTCCCTCAGCTGATCCTGATTGACATCAACATGCCTGTACTGAATGGCTGGGAATTCCTGGAATCATACGAAAAGCTGGGCATCCAGAATGATATCGATATGTATATGCTTTCGTCTTCGGTTTATGAAAACGATATTGAGAAGGCAAAAACTTATAAAACAGTAAAAGGGTTTATTTCTAAACCCCTGTCTATCGAACGTCTTATTGAATTATTTGAAGGTAAGAATATAGAACCTATACAATCTTAAACTGGCCTTCGTCAGTTAAACCGATAAACCCCGTTGCGCTGGTCTTGCCATGATAAAAAAGGCAATTCCATCGCTCAGCGACAGCCCTTTTACCAAACTCTTCGCGCAATTCCATAGCCTTACGTCCATCAAAGTCGTACTTGGCTATAAATTTCCTAAGCAATTCACCGGGTTCAGGCAAAACATCACCCCCAAAAAATACTTTATCCGTACCATCATCGAGCAGCCATACCTGGTGGTTTGGTGTATGTGCGCCGGTAAGCTCATGTGAAATACCGGGGATAAACTCTGCAGACTCTTCTACAAAAGTAATCTGGGCGTTGCGCTGAATAAAATCAAAGATTTCTGTTCTGTAGGATGATGAGGTATTGGTGAACGCAGCCTCCCACTCTCCGCGCTGAATGACGTAGGTAGCATGCGGAAAACTCAGCTCCATGCTATTGTTCTCTTTATGTACCATCCCACCGGAGTGGTCAAAATGTAAATGAGACATCAGTACATAATCTACATCAGCAGGATCAAATCCGGCATTCCTGATATTCTCATGCAGGATCATTTCCCCATCATTATTGCTGTAGCCCAAACCGGTATCGAGTACCAGCAGCAAATCATTAAATTTAACAAGAAAAGGCTGCACGTTAATAAACAGTGATCCCGGCCTGTCTTTAGGATTATCTGTTTGAGGGTCAAAAGGAACGAATTTTTTATCGGCAGCTACAGAATAGGAACCTTCATTTAATGTGAATACTTGCAATAGCGTAGGTATTAGTCAAAAGAATAATTAATGATATATTTACAATCTGTTGCAAAGATACACAAAAACCAAATGGAGAAAAGATGGGTGCAGGCGGTAAATGGCGATAACAAAGCTACGGATTTGCTTGCACAACAATTAAATATAGACAGAAGCCTGGCAGAAATCCTGGTGCAGCGGGGCATTACAACCTTCGATGAAGCAAAAGATTTCTTCAGGCCGCAGCGCACACAGTTGCATGATCCTTTCCTGATGAAGGATATGGACAAGGCCATCAGCAGGATAGATCTTGCGGTTACAAAATCCGAAAGGGTGATGATCTATGGCGATTACGATGTGGACGGGACCACTTCTGTAGCCCTTGCTTTCAGCTTTTTCAGGCAGTTCAGTGACCATCTGGAATATTATATCCCCGACAGGCATAAAGAGGGCTATGGAATCTCTACGGCAGGTATCGATTACGCAAAATCCAAAGGCATTACACTGATCATTGCACTGGATTGTGGCATCAAATCAAATGATAAGATCGCTTACGCAAACACTCTTGGAATAGACTTTATTATCTGTGACCACCATCTACCGGGAGATGAACTGCCGGCTGCGGTTGCGGTACTTGACCCGAAACGTGCAGACTGCCCGTATCCTTTTAAGGAACTTGCAGGCTGCGGCATCGGCTTTAAGCTGGCCCAGGCCTATTGTTACACCCATCAGCTTCCAGAGAGCATGTACGAGCAGTATCTTGACCTGGTGATGGTTTCTATCGCTGCAGATATTGTTCCTGTAGTAGATGAGAACCGTACACTGGCTTATTTCGGGCTGCTCAAATTGAATTCAGAACCCTGCACAGGTCTGAAAGCTTTAATGGACAGCTGTGGCAAAAACAAAAACTTCACCCTTACTGATGTAGTTTTTACCCTGGCACCCAGAATCAATGCCGCAGGGCGGATGGACCATGGCAATCAGGCAGTGAAAATGTTGTTATGTACGGAGGATGACCTGGCTGCAGAACAAAGCCTTTTCATCAATATCCAGAATACCGACCGTAAAGTTACTGATGCCAATATTACAGCTGAGGCACTGGCACTGATTGACGACTCTGAATTGCTAATCGGCAAAAAGACTACTGTAGTTTATAACGAAAACTGGAATAAAGGCGTTATTGGTATTGTAGCATCACGTTTAACAGAAAAATACTACCGCCCAACCATCGTATTGACACATTCTAATGGTTTTCTGACAGGATCGGCCCGGTCTGTACCCGGCTATGACCTCTATGAGGCCTTACTAGGCTGTGCAGATCTGCTGGAGCAGTTCGGCGGGCATAAGTTTGCTGCGGGACTGACGATGAAACCTGAAAATATCAATGCATTCTCTAAACGTTTTGAAGATATCGTGAGCGCCACCATTACGGATGACCTGCTTTGTCCCGAAATCCTGATTGACAGCAAGATCAATTTTTCACAGATAGACGGTAAATTTCAGCGGATTATTGCTCAGATGGCGCCATTTGGCCCTATGAACCTGGCCCCTGTATTTGTTACTGAGGGAGTTACTTACGCAGGCAGGCCTTATATTGTCGGAACAAAACATTTAAAGTTGAGCATTAAACAACAAAATTCAGCTATTTTTGAAGCCATCGGTTTCGGACTTGCAGAATTTGAGAATCTTTTACAACCTAATGTACCTTTTTCTGTTTGTTATACAGTTGAAGAAAATATCTGGAAAGATCAAAGGCGGCTGCAGTTGAACATTAAAGCGATCAAAATTCCTAACCAATAACATCAATGATATTAAGAGCTGATAATCTTATAAAAAAATACAAACAGCGGACCGTCGTTAACGATGTTTCGTTCAGCGTGAGCCAGGGCGAGATAGTAGGATTGCTGGGACCTAACGGTGCCGGAAAGACGACCTCTTTTTATATGATTGTGGGATTGATTAAACCCAATGAAGGCTCTATTTTTCTAGGTGATGAAGATATTACCAAAGATGCCATGTACCGCCGCGCCCAAAAGGGAATTGGCTACCTGGCGCAGGAAGCTTCAGTTTTCAGAAAGCTTTCTGTGGAAGACAATATCCTGTCTATCCTGGAAATGACAGACATGACCAGGGTCGAAAGGGAAGAAAAACTAGAAGAGCTAATTGATGAGTTCAGCTTGCATAAAGTACGCAGAAACCGGGGCGATCTTCTTTCGGGAGGTGAACGCCGGAGAACCGAAATTGCAAGGGCCCTGGCGGCAAGCCCGAATTTCATTTTACTGGATGAGCCATTTGCCGGGGTAGACCCTATCGCAGTGGAAGAGATCCAGACTATTGTTGCCAAACTCAGAAATAAAAACATCGGGATCCTGATTACCGACCATAATGTGCAGGAAACGCTTTCTATTACCGACAGGGCTTACCTGCTGTTTGAGGGCAAGATCCTTGAATCAGGAACACCTGAAGTGCTTGCTGCCAACGAGATGGTCAGGAAAGTTTATCTCGGTTCTAATTTTGTACTTCGAAGTAAAAACCTATAATTCTATACTAACCAAATATGGCAATCGTAAATTCAATTTTTACCTGGTACATGAAAAAGCGCGTCCATCAGATTGAGCTTTTTATGAAATATCCGGTAGATGTACAGGAAGAGTGGTTTCACAACCTGATCAACTGCGCAGAAAACACTGAGTGGGGCAAAAAATACGATTATAAGTCCATAGAGACTTCCAGGCAGTTCAAAGAGCGTGTTCCACTCCAGAACTACGATAGCATGAAGCCCTACATTGAGCGCATGCTGCAGGGAGAACAAAATATCCTCTGGCCATCAGAAATCAAATGGTTTGCAAAATCATCCGGAACTACCAGTGATAGGAGTAAGTTTATTCCGGTATCACCAGAAGCACTGGAAGAATGCCATTTCAAAGGAGGTAAAGACATGATCTCTATCTTCTGTAACAATAAGCCAGGCAATCAGATCCTCACAGGAAAAGCACTTGTACTGGGAGGAAGCCATCAGATCAACCAGCTCAATGAGGACACCTATTATGGTGACCTGTCTGCTGTACTGATTAAAAATCTGCCGATGTGGGCCGAGTATTACCGCACTCCGGATATTTCCATTGCCCTGATGAATGATTACGAGCAGAAGATGGAAAGAATGGCAGAAGCGACCATTAGGGAAAACGTAACCAATATCTCGGGAGTACCCACCTGGACGATTGTCCTGGCGAAGAAGGTCCTGGAAATTACAGGCAAAAATAACCTGCTGGAGGTATGGCCCAATCTGGAACTGTATTTTCACGGCGCTGTAAATTTTGGCCCTTACAGGGAGCAGTTCAAAGAATTGATCCCTTCTGAGGAAATGTATTACCTGGAAACTTACAATGCATCTGAAGGCTTCTTTGGCATACAGGATCAGGTCAGATCCGAAGAGATGCTGCTGATGCTGGATTACGGTATTTATTATGAGTTTCTTCCGCTAGAGCAACTTTGTGATGAAAACCCTGTAACACTAAGCCTGGAAGATGTGGAGCTGCATAAAAACTATGCAATCATAATTTCAACCAACGCAGGATTATGGAGATATGTTATTGGCGACACTGTACAGTTTACCTCGCTTTCTCCTTTCAGGATCAAAATCACCGGCCGCACAAAACACTTTATCAATGCTTTCGGTGAAGAAGTAATTATTGATAATGCAGAGCAGGCGATCAGTAAAGCATGTAAGGAGACAGGTGCTGTTTTTAAAGATTATACGGCCTGCCCTATTTACTTCAGGGGCGACAAAGCCGGAGGTCATGAATGGATCATAGAGTTTGACCAGCAGCCCGATAATTTCGAAAAGTTTGTGGATATCCTGGACCAGACCCTGCGCGAGATCAATTCAGATTATGATGCCAAACGGTTTAACAATATGGCCCTATGCCGTCCCAAGGTGCACAATGCCCCACACAACACATTTTATAACTGGCTCAAATCAAAAGGTAAACTTGGCGGGCAGCATAAAGTTCCCAGACTGGCAAATGAGAGAAAGTATGTAGATGAGATTCTTCCCATGATACAGCCTGTTACCTCAAACCGTTAAAGCCCCTTAAACCTGTGAGATCAGAAACTTGATAAAACCAAGGCAAAATTTAATTATATTCATATTTCAATTTGGTGAAGAAAATAATTGATATTTAAAGTATCAATCTCTCAAATTTGATCAAACATTGATAAAAATAATAATTGAACAACAATCAATCCAATTTTTTGTTTATTCAGACACACGCTTTTAAAAAAAACCTGCCCGACCTAACACCTGAGAGCTAACAGATTCACTTTCACCCAGTAATGAAATAAAGATCAATGATTAATTACAAGATGCCTGTTAATATAATTCCTGATGACGAGATGGTCAGGATGGATGCATTAAACAGATTTGAAATTTTGAATACACTTCCGGAAAAAGATTTTGATGCAATTACTGTACTTGCTGCAGAAATTTTTGATACAGAACGGGCGCATATCTGTTTTGTAGATAAAGAACAGGTTTTTATAAAAGCAAGCGTTCCTACTGACTATGAACCAAGGGCAGTTGCACGGGTACAAAGCCTTTGCTCGCTGAGTATTCTAAAAGAAGGGGTTACCGTATATGGCGATACCCTTCAGTGTTATGAACTGATGGATAGCCCTTTTCTCTCTACTGAGGAGGATATCAGGTTCTATGCAGCTGCACCGATCAGAAATAAAGAAGGCTCTGCACTGGGAACGATCTGTGTTACAGACAGCAAGCCGCATATGGACGTAACAGAGAAACAAACCAAATTATTGCAGCTGCTGGCAGATACTGTAATGGAAAAACTGGAGACCAGGCTGGCCGGCAGACAGCAGCTGAAATCCCATGAAGAATCCCTCCGGCGCCTGTCGCACGATCTGAAAAACCCGGTTACATCCATCTCTTTGTACGCTCAGTTACTTGGCAGCCGTGAGATGAGTGCAGAGAAAGTTTTTTCAATGGCTTCTAAGATTGAAATCTCCTCCAAAAAAATAGAAAACCTGCTGAGTAGTATAGTTGCTAACAATACCACTAACGGCTCAGCTAAACCTATCCGCTCAAAGCCGGAATACCATTCTTAAGATCGGTACGGTAATCATCCTATTTAAACCTCAGCCAGGTACTTGTGTACAAAGCTGATTGCCATTGAGCCTTCACCTACTGCAGACGCCACCCTGTTCATCGCTCCCGCACGCACATCGCCCGCGGCAAAAACCCCTGCACAACTGGTTTCCAGCAGGTAGGGATCACGCTGCAGTTTCCAGGTTTTCTTAAACTCTTCATAATTGCGCAGTTCACGCCCGGTTTCAATAAAGTCCTTGTCGTTTTTAATTATAGCCAGCTTAATCCAGTCTGTATAGGGCCTTGCACCAATGAAAATGTAGAGTGCGCCCGCTTCTCTGGTATGCGTTTCCTTTGTTTTGATATTGATCAGCGTCAGTTGCTCCAGGTGCTGATCGCCGGTGGCTTCGATAAGTTCCGTATTTGGCAGCACATGGATGTTTGGGGTCAGCTCAATCTGCTCTATCAGGTAAGCCGACATTGTAGCAGAGAGATCATCCTTCCGTATAATGATACTGACATTTGAAGCAAATTTGGAGAGGTACATTGCCGACTGACCGGCAGAGTTACCGCCACCGATGATAAAAACATCCCTTCCTTTACAGGCTGATGCTTCTGTATTGGCTGCACCATAATAAATACCGGCACCCGTAAAATTCTCTACGCCCTTCACCTCAAGCTTGCGGTAATCCACTCCTGTGGTAATTACAACCGATCGGGTAAGGATATCCGGTCCGTCATCGAGTACAATGGTTTTATAACCATCTTTTTGTTTGATATCGCTTACAGACTGCGGCGACAGGAATGCTGCGCCCAGCCTGGTGGCCTGGCTCATTGCCCTTCTCGTGAGATCGGCTCCGCTCAATCCTGAGGGGAATCCCAGATAATTCTCAATTCTCGAACTGGTACCGGCCTGACCGCCCGGGGCTTTGCGTTCGATCATCAGTGTTTTCAAGCCTTCGGATGCACCATATACCGCAGCAGCAAGCCCAGCCGGTCCGGCACCGATGATCACTACATCATAAATATCATGCATGATCTCCGGGTTCTTTCCGATTTTTGCGGCAATATCCTTGATTGAAGGCTTCGTCAGGAAAGAGCCGTCGTCAAAAAACACCAGCGGAAGGTCATCATTACAGAGGTTATTGATGCTCAGGAGACTTGAGGCATCAGGGTGTGTCTGTACATCCAGCCATCTGTAAGGAATCAGGTTACTTCCCAGGTAGTCTTTCACGAGGTGAGACTGTGGCGAAAACTGGAATCCCACCAGCTTTATGCCTTTGAATTCAGGGATATAGTCCCCCTGCCAGTCGTCCAGCAGGTCGTTGATTACCGGATAAAGTTTTTCCTCAGGCGGGTCCCATGGTTTAATCAGGTAATAATCTAGTTTCACCTCATTGATCGCCTTGATGGCTGCGTCTGTATCAGAATAGGCTGTCAGCAGTACCCTTTTTGCCTCGGGAAAAATCTTAATTGCCTTTTCCAGGAAGGCAACGCCATCCATCTCGGGCATGCGCTGATCACAGAGGAAAAGTGCGATGACATCCGAGCTGTTCTTCAGATCAATCAGTGCTTCCAGGGCTTCATTTGCAGAGGTCGTACTGATGATTTTATATTCATTTCCATATTGCCTTTTCAGGTCGCGGCTGATTGCACGCAGTACCTGGGGATCGTCGTCAATAGAAAAAATTATAGGGAGGTTCATATAGTAGTCTATTGTTTAAATTAAAAATTCATTTAGTTATCCAGGGGGAAGCAGACAATAAACTCAGTACGTCCGGGCACAGATTTCACTTTTACTGATCCGTTGTGCTGATAAATAATACGCTGTACCACCTCTAATCCCATTCCTGTACCCTTTCCCATTGGCTTTGTGGTATAAAAAGGGTCAAATATACTCGGGAGGATTTCAGCGGGAATGCCGGGTCCGTCGTCTATCAGGAGAACCTGTACGAAGTCCTTGTCCCTTTCCGTTCTGATGGTCAGTGTTCCTTTGCCATTCACTTCCATGGCATCAACTGCATTATCGATAATATTTGTCCACACCTGGTTCAGTTCTCCAATCAGCCCTTTAACCGGGGGCAGGGTTTCATCATACTCTTCAACCACCTGGATATTGCCCTTTCTGATTTTATAGCCCAGCATGGTCAGTGTATTGCGTATCCCAATGTGAATATCTGCAAATTGCTTATCCTGGGCACGATCCATATGTGTAAAATTCTTTATAGAAGTAACCAGGTCGGCAATTCTTTTTGAAGACAGCTGTATATCCTGAACCATTTTTTCTGTGACCAGCAGGTTGCTGATCCAGTTAAACATCGGGGATAAACATGCGGGCGGGATGGCGGCAGCACAAGCCTGGAGACTTTCAACAGAGAAGCTGAAGTCCGCAAAACTTTCAGCAATCGCATAACCGTTTTCAATATCATGGTCTTCAAACCAGTCTGTGATTTCATCTTCGAGGGCCATCCTCTCCTTCAGGCTCAGACGCGCGTGGTCTGTTACAGACAGGACTTTAAAAAGTTCCTTGTTCAGCTGGTCAACCTGTTCTTCATCGATACGGATCATCACCATTTCCTTAAAAAGCTTCGGGTCCAGTCTAAGGTGTTCCTTCAGCGAATCTGAGTCGCGGGCAATTGCTGATGCCGGATTGTTCAGTTCATGGGCAAGACCTGCGGACAGTTTACCGAGGGCCATCATCTTTTCATTCTGCTGCTGAAATGCAGTAAAATCCCGCACACGGTTACTCATCACGTGGACAAAGGCCTGGGTGAGCTCAAAATGTTCTTTGATCAGCTCGGGTATCTTTTCCAGTGGCAGACTCAGCATCTGCAGTTCGCCGATTGCTACACCATACCCCCCGGCTACTTTACCCCGGGAATAAGGAAGGTATCCTGTGATATCGCCCGGGCCGAAGGTAACAATTTCTCTTCTGGAACCATTCTGGATCATATAGAACTGAATACCCCCTTCAATGACGATGTGTGGACCAGTAAGCTGATCACCAGGTTTGAACAAGACCTCCCCGTCATCAATCAGTCTGTTTTCACTTTGATCTATAAACCATTGTAACTGTTCATCTGGAACATTAACAAAAACTTCGAGTGATTTGAGCCAGGATAAATTAACCGTTTGCATGCGATAAATTTAGTTAAATCCTGTCTTACTCTGGTAGGAAAGACTGCTATATATTTCTTCAGGGTGTCAAATTAAATGTAAAAAAATGTTAAATATACACGGTACCTGCTTTATTCGTCGACACATTCAAGCCACTGGTCGATACCATAGCTTTTGGGAATAATTTATCGGAGATGTACGCGTTTTCAAATCATCTAAACAACTGATTGATATGGTATTATTATTATGCGGTCTTTCCGGCGCCGGAAAAACTACCCTTGCAAACACAGTAAAAAACAGGTTAAGCCAGTCAGGAATGAACACTGAAATCATTGATGGCGATGAATACAGAAGCACGCTTTTCAGAGAACTCAGCTATTCAAAGCCAGACAGGCAGGAAAACATCCGGCGGCTGGGATTCATTGCCAACAAGTTTTCGGAATGTGGCATTGTGACTATTGTTAGTGCTATCAACCCCTATGATGAAGTGAGGGAAGAGCTGAAAGAGACCTATGAAAATGTGAAAACTATCTTTGTGGACTGTCCGGTAGATACCCTGATCGGCAGGGATACCAAGGGATTATACAAAAGAGCGATGCTGCCTGATGGCCATCCTGAAAAGATCAGTAACCTTACCGGTATCAACGATCCCTTTGATGTACCCGCTTCGCCAGATCTTTACCTGAACACAGATGTTCTGGATATCCAGGAATGCACCTCCCTGCTCTGCAGTTTTATCATAGACAATAATTGATTTGGATACAGCAAACGAAGCTTTGGACAACAAAATCCTAATTATCGCCGGCATGCACCGTTCGGGCACCTCAGTACTCAGTCAGTGGTTGTACAATTGTGGCCTCCATTTGGGCGACAGGCTGCTGGGACCTGCCATAGGTAATGCTGAAGGGCACTTTGAAGACATGGATTTCCTCCAGTACCACGAAGAGATACTTGGGGAAAACGCTTTTGGTTATGTTCACGCTCCCATATCCGCCCTCTCCGTTTATCAGAAAGAAAAACTACGCTCTGTTATCAGTTTTAAGAATACATTGCAGCGGGAATGGGGTTGGAAAGAACCAAGGACCTGTCTTTTTCTGGATCATTACCAGGCCTTAATCCCCAATGCCTATTACCTGATTATCATTCGCAATTACGGCGAAACGGTCAGTTCTTTAATTCAACGGGACCTCAAGGAGCTGGATAAGTATTATTTATCCAAAAGCTGGTTTTCACGGCAGAACTGGAAAAATAGAAAAAGAAGCCGCAGGGCAAAGGAGCTGTACGCCACTACTGCCGAATTTTATCTTAAAGTTTGGATAACTTACAATGAAGCGCTGTTAAAAGCAATAGAAAGCCTTCCTGCAGGACAGTTTATTGTTACTGATCCCAGCCGGCTCACTGAGCACAGCACTAAAATATTCAGCAGGCTTTCATGCGAGTGGGGGTTCTCCCTGCAATACGCCGATTTTAATAAGATCTATAAAAAGGCACTTTTAAGCGAGGTTACCGCTATTGATCCCTTTGTAAGTAACAAGATGCTGCTGGACAAAGCCCGGAGTTTAGAAACTAAAATTAAGTCGCACATGAGCTGAGGGTAACAATATAAAGCTTAATTTTATGCGATTTTTAATTTGAATGACAGAGAATAACGAACCCCCTGAATTATTTGTAGTTGGAGCCGGCCCGGGTGATATCGATTTGATGACCATTAAAGGTTATAAAATATTGCAGCAGGCAAACGTTATTTTATATGATAACCTGGCCAATAAAGAACTGCTGAGCATTGCCAGGGAAGATTGCGAGAAGATATATGTGGGTAAACAGCCTTACGGGGAGTATACTCCGCAGGAAACCATACATGAAATGATCAGGCATTATGCTTTCATGAAAGGGAAAGTTGTGCGTTTAAAGGGTGGCGACCCTTTCATCTTTGGCAGGGGCTTCGAGGAGATCCTCTATGCACGGGCGCAGGGGATCAAAACCCATTTTGTTCCGGGGATTTCGAGCATGCAGGCTACAGGATTTGAAGACATACCCCTCACACACAGAAATGTGAGTGAAAGCATCTGGGTTGTTACCGGAACCAAAAAGGACGGCACTTTGTCAGCCGACCTCCGTCTCGCCATACAGAGCAATGCAACGGTAGTCATTTACATGGGGATGAAACAATTACAATCCATTGCAAACACGTATCTTGACGCAGGTAAGGGGAATACACCCGCTGCAATCATTCAGCATGCATCCTTACCTGAACAAAAATCGGTTAAAGGACTGGTTCAGGACCTGCCTGCAATGGCAGCATCGGCACAATTGACCTATCCGGCTATCATCATCATCGGATCAGTCGTAAATTTATCACAATGAAGGAGGGACTAATGCTAAAAGAAGGCGTTTTACTTTGCGGCCACGGCAGCAGAAAACCTGCAGGTGTGGAAGAATTCAAAAACCTTGTAGCACTCCTGAAAGACCGTTACCACGGCGATTACGAAGTAGATTATGGCTTTTTAGAATTTAATCACCCCCTGTTTGAAGCAGCCGTAGAGCGTTTATACAGCAAAGGTGTTCGTGTTATTTATGCTTTACCGGTTATTCTTTTTGCAGGGGCACATGCAAAAAATGACATTCCCTATGAGCTCAATACGATCCAGTCCTACTACCCAGATCTTCAGATCAAAATGGGCAGTCCCATTGGAGTAAACTCTTTCGTTTTGGATCTTGCGAAAAAGAGAATCGAAGAAACCGAACTTCGTTTGAGCCCCCTGGACCGCAGGGAAACCTGCCTGGTTGTGGTGGGAAGAGGGACTACAGATCCTGATGCCAACAGCGATGTAACCAAACTGATGAGTATGCTTTGGGAAGGTATGGGCTTCGGCTTTGCTACTACGGCTTACAGCGGTACGGCTTATCCCTCAGTAGACCAATCCCTGGCCCTGGTAGAAAAATTGGGCTTTAAAAGAACCATAGCCATCCCCTTTTTCTTTTTCACAGGAGTTCTGCTGGACAGGATCCATACTACGCTCGAAGAAAAAAACAGTCGTTCTGAACAGGAATTTATCTATACAGCACCTTTTGGAACTGATGAGCTGATGTTAAAAGCATTTGACAGCCGTCTGGAAGAAGCTGTACACGGAACCGGGAATATGAACTGCCAGTTATGCAAGTACCGCAAACAGATTATCGGTTTTGAAGAAGAGGTTGGAAAAGAACAGATAGGGCATCACCTCAATGTAAAAGGCGTGCTTTTTGAAGAAGATGACAAAGTGGGAGAGAAAAAAAATACGCTGGGCAGTCAGTTTAAAAAGCTGCTGGGCATTTAAGACAGGATCAGCGTGTAGATCCAGACACAGCCGATCGTAATTGATGCCAGTCCGGCAATACCGTTCATCCATTTAAAAATCGCCATATTCTTTTCCAGAAAGCGGCTCATAGTGTGGATCAAAACATAGCTGTAAACGCTCATTGCCACAATAATCCCTACGGATTCAATTACCAGAACCAGTATCGAAGCTCCGATTGTGGGCGCACTGATCACCAGTGCTGTAGTTAAAGCACCGCCTGTACCTGCCAGTCCGTGCAGCATTCCTACCCAGAATGATCTGGTTAGTGGGTTCATGCTAATTTCCTCCCCTTTTTTTCCATGTAAATGAATAGGATTGGACGCAAGGTGTTCATGGGCTTCTATTTTTTTATTGTCCCTGATCATTTCATTGATCTTGTAATTGCTGCGGATGGCATTCAAGCCCAAGATAAGCATAATCGGCCCAATGGCGATTTCGGCCCATTCAGAAATATTGGTCACGTATCTGTGCAGTGAAGCTTTAAAAAGCAGCGCAATAACGCCGAAAATAATCAGTGTAACCGAATGGCCCAGCGCCCATTGCGAAGCCCTGAAGATCACTCCCCAGGAAATACGTTTTTTATTCAGTGCCTGTTCTGAGGCCAGAACAGATACAGCCGTCACGTGGTCTGGTTCAAAAGAGTGTAAAATGCCGGCGATCAGCGGGCGGCTTATGCTAAGAAAATTCATTTGGATATTGTATGTATTCACCATCCCTGCTGATCAGGAACAAAACCAGATCGGCTGAAGGAATTAAAACTGAACAATTTTCATAGCAGGCTTTCAGCAAGGCCAGATAAAAGGGTTCAGAGCCGGCAAAGCTAAACAAATCGGTTAAACGGCCGGCCATATTGAAGGATAGAATCTGTTCTAACAAGTCTTGTGGGTAGCCTGCATCTTTCGCCATTTGCCATACGAACTCCTTATTCCAGGTATTTTTACCGCTGTGCGTATCCATCATACCTTCGGCCAGTTTTACTGATTTGCCCAGCATGATCCCCAGGTAAACCTTCTTTATTGCCGGGCTGAGGGCTATCTTTTCCAGGGTTTCCCCTATCCAGTTGCCGTAATGTATAAATGCAAATTCAGGCAGATCAGGAAATAACAGCTTCAGGTTTTTTTCACTCCTGGCTCCGGAGTTGATCACAAGTTCCTCTGCACCGTTTGCAACGGCTACGTCTATGCCCTGAGTAATGCTGGCAATATATGAAGAGGCCGAAAAAGGGGTCACAATGCCTGTTGTTCCCAGGATGGAGAGGCCGCCTATGATTCCCAGGCGCTCATTGAGCGTCCTTTTGGCGATCACTTCACCGTTCTCCACAAAAACCGTGATCTCCACTCCTTTATGCTCCAGCTGATTTTCAGAGAGTAGTTTCTTACAGGCATTCTGCATCATCTGTCTGGGAACAGGATTTATCGCCGGTTCCCCTACGCCTATCTCCAGGCCCGGGAGAGTAACTTTACCTACACCCCTCCCCTGTAAAAACGTGATGCTGCCCGAGTCATTTAAGCTGACAGTAGCACCGATAATTGCGCCATGTGTAACATCAGGATCGTCTCCTGCATCCTTTTGAGTGCTACAGGTACAGGAGGATGTATTAAGATCACAGGAAAAAATCTGGAAAAGGTGTTCCTGACCTATGGGAAGGGTAACCAGAATCTCCGTTATGGTATTTCCATTGATCAATGCCTGCAGGGCAGCCTTGGCACAAGCAGTTGCGCAGGCACCCGTTGTAAATCCTGTTCTTAAGGGACCATCCGGTATAGGCTGAAGTTCACTCATTGTATCCTGCTTTTATTTCTACCTCTTTCCTGCTCTTTATGGCTTAATCCAGTTGTCCAAATCCTGTAATTGATGTACAGTCTCAAATAAAGCTGAAAGCTCCGGCTTTTTAATGATAAATATAGGGATATGGCAGCTCATTGCGGCTTCAATTTTTGCATCCAGTTTTCCATTGATGCCACTTTCTTTCGTCAGGATGACTTCTGGCCTCAGCTTGCTGAACAGCTTCAGCTCTCCTTCTTTTTCCTGTGGCAATCCAAATAGCAGCTGACCTGCCGGAAAATTATAGCTGGCGGCAAGATCGGCAGCGTACTTACGATCCAGGATCCTGAACCAGCAGGGATAATGCTGCCAGAAGCTGCTGAGCAATGGAATAGACTGCACGCCCGTTAACGCGAGCATGGAGCGGTAACCCTTTAACTTCCGCAGTGCTTCAGTATAATCACTGATGTAATGCACCAGGGGGCTCGCTATTCTTTCGGGAAACTCCCTTTCAAAGCGGACTACCGGTAACTTTTCTGCAATTGTTGCTACAGTAGCGTGTAGCTCCGCAGCAAAAGGGTGACAGGCATCGATAATCAGGCTAACTGCATTCAACCTGCAAAATTCCTTTAAACCATCTGCATTTAGGCTTCCGGACCTGTATTTTCCCTTACCATAAAAAGCTACTTCCGTCCGGGTAGAGTAGATATAGTCTGCCCCGGCCTTATCAAGATAGCCAGCAACCTGTTTACCTTCCGTTGTTCCGCCAAGTAAAAGAATCATTATATAGTTTGATCTTCTTCTTTGATCAAATTACCATTTTTATCTTTTTTCCGGAAAATATGATGCCAGTTGTCGCCATATAACCAGGAACGGTTTTTTCTGGCGCCTATGGCTTCGCCTACAATCACCAGCACAGTACGTGTTAATTTATTGTCCCTGACGATCCTGCTCAGCTCGTCCAGTTTTCCTGTCCATACTTTTTCATCTTTCCAGCTCACTCGGAAAAGCACAGCTACAGGGGTTTCTGCCGGGTAATGCTGTAAGAGTTGTCCCTCTACTTTTTTGATAATCCCGGCACTGAGAAAGATACACATGGTAGCCCTCAATTTGGCCATTTCCTCAAGTTTCTCATGCTCAGGCATTGGTGTATTGCCTTCACCGCGGGTGAGTATGATTGTCTGTGCCACTTCAGGAATAGTAAATTCTGACCTGAGGTAGGCCGCAGCAGCCTGGAAGGAAGAGATACCGGGGACAATGAAGTATTCATAGTTTCTTTCATCAAAGATTGTCATTTGCTCCTGGATTGCTCCGTAAATAGAGGGATCACCGGAATGCAGCCTTACAATCAGTTTCCCCTGCAGGTACATCTGGTCCATCAGTTCTACCTGCTCTTCCAAAGTCATTGCGGCAGAATTTCTAACGAGCGCACCTGCTTTTGCAATATTGGTCAGTTCTTCAGGCACCAAACTTCCGGCATAGAGGATACAATCAGCTGTTTCGAGCAATTCTTTTCCCCTTACGGTGATATATTCTGGTGCTCCGGGGCCTGCACCTACGATAGCTATCTGTCCTTTTCTTTCGAAAGTACTGATCAGGCATATGGCATGGGTAAACATTTTGCCCGAAGAAACCTCCGCTTTGGTTTTCTCTACAAGCCAGGTGGAGGCATTGGCTACCAGTGCAGAAGAGCTTTCTGAAACGCCCTGAATACCTATTTTTTCAAGTACCACATCCGAGGGATTGGCCAGAGGCATCTTTCCCAGATCTGCTGCAGGGAAGGTCGTAAAATGCCAGTTATATCTAGCGGCGATAGCAATGTAAGCCGGTTCAGCTGCTTTAATATCCACAGAGCTGATCACCGCTATACTTTGATAAGCAATATGTTCATTTGATAACTGTTTCAACAGCACCTCTTCAAACAATGCAGGTTCTATATCTTTGGAACATCCTGTCCCTAAACTTAAACAGGCAGGATAGAATGACAAGGTTGGGATTGTACTATCAAAAAGTTCATATCCCACATAAATCAGCAATTCATACTTTCCCTGGTCAACTGCTGACAGATCGTAGTAAATATCTGTAAAAGCAGGTTTTGTTTTTTCCAGGAAACCTGTCCCGGCATCTTTTACTTTTAGCACCAGGGCAGTCGGGCGGTTGTTCACAAACAGGGAAACAGCCTTGTTGAAAGTTCCTTCAGCACTCTTATCGGATCCATTGGCACTGGCAGACCAGCCAAACTTTTCTGCCAGCAGGTCCAGCGACCAGATTTCCTGCAGATCGCTGGAAGTAGTGATTACTGCCTGTGCCTGTAACACACGGCTTAATCTCTTGGTCAGTTCGTTTGCCCCACCGGCATGTCCGCTTAATACCGACTGTACGAAGTTTCCCTGTTCATCGATATTGATCACTGCCGGATCTGTCAGTTTATCCTGGATATAGGGAGCAATGCCTCTAACACAAATTCCCAGTGCACCGATAAAGATCCAGACATCATACCGCTGAAAGTTATCTTTTAGCAATACATCCAGGTTCTCCAGTTTCAATACATCCTTCGAAAAGTTAGTTTGTCTGCTTGTATATAATTTACTGCGCTGAAATTCTTTTTGAATGACCTTCCCGATTGCCAGTCCGCTGTCGGTGAAAGCTACAACACATACTTTTTCCTCTTTTAACATGGTTCTTTTGTCGCTTTTAAAATGGTGATTTCATTATGTGCATCTACTTTTAACCTCAAAGGTTCATCCAGTTTCCAGCTCACCGTGCTGCAAAAGGTTATAAAATCTTTGACGGAGTCTTCCTGCACTGCATTGATGACAACGACTCCCCCAGCAGACAGGTGCTGGTCAATAAGCTGCAGCAGCTCATTTAAGCGGCCTCCATGCCCCCCTATAAATACAGCCTGGGGTTTGCTTACTTCTTTCAGGTCCGTATCAAAGATATCACCTATATAGGCACCGATACCCGGAGTACCGAATTTATGCTGATTATTTTGCAGGATCTTTAAACACTCTGTTCTTTTCTCAAAAGCCCGGATCTCCAGCTGGGGGAAACGAAGTTTTGCTTCGATACTCAATGAGCCTGTGCAGAAACCGATATCCCATAATACAGATTTTGATCCAAGGTCAAGCGCATGTAATGAACATAACCTTACGGGCATCTTTGTGATCATGTTGGGCCGTCCTTTCAGTCCTTCGAATAAAGCATCTGCAATTCCAAACCCGATTTCCCGCTGAGTTTCCTTTTGCAGGACCACACAGTTCAGCGGATGAAAGGTAAATTCAGCGGCTTCTGCCAATCCAAGATGGCTGATTTTCTCGTTCTCTCCTTCAAGGTCTTCACCTATCCAGATGGAATAATTGTTATAGCCGAAGGCCAGCAATCTTTTGGCAATGGCCGAAGGGCATTTCTCCGGATCGGTCAGAATGCCGATCAATGGTTTTTGCTGTATGATAACTTCATCCAGTGCTGCCCATGATCTGCCGTGAACACTCACACTCTGTAAAAGGTTACTGTTGAGGTTTGCCCTGTGGATCAGTAACTGAACAGAGCTGAAATAGGGATAGGTATGGATTTCTGCATCAGGCAACTTTGTCCGCAGCGTATTGGCAATACCATAAAACAGTGGGTCGCCGCTTGCAAACACGATTACAGGCTTACGTGCCTGCTGATAACTCTCAAAAAGCTGATCCATTGGCGATTGTACCGGCAGCCAGGTATGAGCCCGGGGAAGTAAATGTGACACCAGCTCATAATGACGATGCCCGCCACTGAAAACAGTATTGCCCTGGATTAAAGATAAAACTTCTCCTGCAAACTCCGTTTTCCTGTTCCCGATTCCTATGACATGAAAGACCATCTTCAGTACATTAGTTTACTAAATAGTTGCCGGCAGTATCCAGCGAAAAAGCCGCATTTACGAGTGTGGCGGCAAAATTACTGCCACCGCGTTTTTCTTCAATTATCACGTAGGGCAGGGTCAGCATCTTCAGGCGTTCTTTTGACTCAATCACATTTACAAAACCAACAGGTGCACCGATGATCCCTGCAGGATGAATCAAGCCCTGTCTTACCTGATCTGCAATTTCAATCAATGCCGTAGGGGCATTTCCAATCACAAACAGTGCTTCGGGATACAGTTTAGCTGCAAGTTTAATACCAGCTTGTGAGCGTGTGAGACCTTCTTCTGCTGCCAGGGCCAATGTTTCCTCAGAATTGAGCATACAGATCACCTGGTTGCCATACTGTTCAGTAAAAGCCCTGGTAATTCCTGCCTGAACCATTGTTACATCGGTTACAATCGTACCGCCCTGTACCAGGTAATCATGCATAAAAGTGATAGCCTTATCTGAAGTGCTGAGGTATTTGATATAGTCAGTATCGCCAGAGGTATGGATGCAGCGGATCGCTGCCCATAGAAAATCCCTTGGGTATTTCTCTGTTTCCAGCTGGCCAATGATTTCCCGGAAACTTTCCTGCTGGATTTCCAGACCGGTTTCAGGTTTCCGGTTTAAGTATCCTCTTGGCGTTACCAGGTGGTTTTTATATTGGAAAGTCTGGCTGTTTCCGATCACCACCAGACTAAACATATCTACATCTTCGGTATTTAAATCTGCCAGGGTAGTCAGCGTAATTTTTTCTTCAGGTCTGCCCAGCTGGTAACAGATTGCTACCGGCGTTTCCGGGGATCTGTGTAAAAGGAAAATTGCTTTCAGTTTATTCAGCTGCCAGTATCTCTTCACACTTTTAGGGTTGTAAACAGAGGTAACGAAATCGCCCCATGCTGCTGCCTCAATACGTTTCTGTATTGTTTTCCAGGGGGTCATCAGGTCTGACAGGGAGATACAGCAGAAATCGTGACCCAGAACTGCCCCCAGCTTACTTCCTGCTGCCACGAAAGCAGAAATTCCGGGAATAGTTTCCAGTGAGATATCCTCGCCCGAAGCTGCCGCTTTCTGGTAAACAATAGAGGCCATGGAATAAATCCCGGCATCTCCCGAACCAATCACGACTACGCTGTATCCTTCTATAGCTTTTTCTATAGCGATCTCTGCTCTTTTTTCTTCCTCGCTCAGTTCTTTACCGATACAAACCGTGCCCTCCTTTATCAGGCCGGTGATAAACTGAAAGTAATAATGGTAACCAATGATTATATCGGCCTCCTGTATCGCTTTTTGGGCAACAGGTAAGAGATAATCATGGCCTCCTGGCCCAATACCAATAACTTTGATCATTTTTTAATAATTAATAAAGAGAAATACGGAATTTCTCTGTGCGCTAATGCCGCAATATCGGCAGTAATATATTCATCCGCTGTGCCTAAACGCTCACAGTAGTAGTATTTCCAGTTTTTTGCCAGTAAGCCGGGATATAATTCTTTCCAGCCCATTCTGATTTTCATAAGGATGATTGTATCTGCATCTTCAAATGCGTGCTCAATTTCCCTTACGTCGCCTGCCAAAGGCAATACAGCCAGTTTTTCCTGCTGCAAACACAGGGGAACCTGGTGTCTGGCCGCAGCGAGAGAAAAAGAATTTACGCCGGGGATCAGCTCTATACTTATATTTTCCGATTGCAGTTTCTCCAGCAAATAGGAGAAAGAAGCGTAGAAACTCAGGTCACCTTCACAGACTATACTTACTTTTTTACCTTCTTTATACGCAGCAAGTAACTGAATAACGGTTTCGCGGTAAGTGACTTCAGCAGCACTTCTGTCCATTCCCATGCTCAGAAAGAAACCCTGTAATTTATCCTGGTCCAGTGCATAGTGATCCAGCATCGGGCGAACATAACTGTCTTTTCTACCCTCTTTGGAAATAGAACCGGGATAAAAAATCAGATCCGATACTTTTAAAATCTGAAGTCCTTTTACTGTGATCAGGTCCGGATCTCCGGGGCCCAACGAAATGCCATAAATTTTATTCACTTACTGCTGCTGATTAGTTCTGCTGAGGCTGTAAAACTAATTATTAATTGTCTATAAGCAATGCAAACCAATCGATAAACGATTTTGCGTCTCATCTTGAGGAATCGTTAACTAAAAGTATCACAACATAATTAAAATCTTTTGTTTAACTATTATATTACAGAATTTGAACATTAAAGATCCTATCTTTGAATAACCGGCGTATGGTGTCATTTTTAATGATCAAACAATAATATACACACCCGCGTTGTACCAAGAATTATAATCCAATCTTAAGATGCTGAGTTTAAATGTATACATCGAAAGTGGTATATTGGAATTGTTCGTATTAGATCTGCTAAGTGAGGCAGAACGGGCGGATGTTCTGGATATGCTATTACAATTTCCCGTTCTTGAGAAGGAACTGCAGGAAATTGAATCTGCACTGCAGATGTATGCAACTTCAGTGGCCATTGAAGCCCCCACATCTTTGAAAGCACAAATAGAAAATACTATTGCCGATGCCGCCAAAGAAAAAAACATGGATCTGGAACACCTTACATTAATCAGCGAACACTCTGATTACCAGAACTGGCTGCGCCTGGTTACCGAATATTTTCCGCAGGCTTTTGAAACAGATAACTTTTCTCAGGTGCTTAGGGATGAAAATGGCATCTCGCAGGTTTTGGTAGTTACCAAGACGAACATTGGTGAAGAAACACATGATGACGTTTATGAAAGCTTCCTGATCTTGCAGGGTCAGTGCAGATGTACCGTAGGCGGAAATACTTTTTATCTGAATTCCGGAGGCTTTACACAGATTCCACTCCACGAAATTCATGATGTGGAAATTACCTCTTCTTCGCCAGTTATGGCCATCGCACAGTACGTTTCTGCCGGGTTGTAATTAGACAAATGAATTTATGTGCTTATTTTTATGATTAAATTTGATGGTTAAGTTCAAAAGTCGTAACATTGCACCACTGAAAGAAAAAGGGTTGTAAAATCTTTATTCTCCGGTAAAAAACCAGTACTCCTTCTTAGCTCAGCTGGTTAGAGCATCTGACTGTTAATCAGAGGGTCGCTGGTTCGAGCCCAGCAGAGGGAGCCCAAGGGCAAGCACGGTAAAACGGTAGCTTGCCCTATTTTTTTGCCCTAATTTAATTCTGAAGTTTTCTCAGATCCGAAGGATTCTGCTGAGTAGCATTTTTAAAAAACCTGCTGAAGTGGCCTGCATCGGTAAAACCCAGTTCATAGGCGATTTCCTTTGCAGATAAGCTGGTGTAGTAAAAAAGTCTTTTTGCCTCCATAATAATCCTTTCCTGTATCATAGCTGAAGGCGGGCTATACCCGTACTGGGTAAATATGCGGGTTAGTGTTTTCGGAGTTTTATTTAGCTTACTGGCATAATATTGCACCTGGTGCTCCTTACTATAATTCTGATCTACCAGAAGATTAAACTGTCTGATGAGGTCAAATTTCTCCTCTTCGTAAACCTTGCCGCTAAGGTACTGCTCTTTGGCAAGCCGGGTGACGATAATGACCAGACGTTTGACCAGCATCTGCAGCATATCCGTCTGAGTGGTGTCTACTGTATCAAATTCTTCGATAAACATCTGCTGCAGCACACGGAGCTTTTCGCGGTGATCTTCATCCAGCCGGAGGAACAGGTTACCGCTGTAACCATGAAAGAGCATTCCAAGACAGCTTATTTCAAAGTAACTGTCTGTCAGGCAATAAAAATTGCGGCTGTACTGCCATGAGGTAATCAGTTCCGGTTTTTCAAAGCTGAAGATCTGACCCGACAACAGGGGGATCAGTCCGTAAGGCTCAAACTGATGGCTTACGCCATTGATTACCATCTCCTGGCTTTCTGAACCGTTCAGGTTAATCGTCAGCAAAAATTCATCCTCTTTTTTTCCGCCGGAAAAATGCGCCGGGGAACTCTCCTGGTGATTAAATATCAGCTTGCCCTTAGTCTTTGGGGATATATGTATCAGGTGCATCGGATTCTATTCTGCTGTTTTTATGAAAGCTTTAAGATTTCTACGCAAAGCTACAGCTTTCTCATTTACATGTATATCTGAATAGTCATTCTATTATCAAATTGGCATCCGGGGAAAATTCGTCAAGCCTTTGAGAAAATTATCCATTTTTTATGAAAGATAGTTGAGGCACCTTTGACTAACAAATAAAAACAAAAAACAATCAAAATGAAAACGATAAAATTTCTAACATTAGCGGCAGTAGTTGTATTCAGTACTTTTACCTCATACGCTCAGAAATCAGTTAAACCTACCATTATCTTTGTTCACGGGATCTGGGCAGACGGTTCATCCTTCAACAACCAGATCACCGCCTTACAGGCTAAAGGATATCCGGTGATTTCAGTGCAGAACCCAATCACTTCACTGGCTGATGATGTTGCAGCAACAAAAAGCGCTATAGCCAAAGCTAAAGGAAACGTTATCCTGGTAGGACACTCCTGGGGTGGCTTTGTGATTTCACAGGCAGGAAATGATCCTAAGGTAGTAGGATTAGTTTTTGTAGCTGCTCTTGCTCCTGAACTTGGCGAAACACTGCCATCACTTTCGGCAAAAGGCCCTGCAGTTGAACTGAGTAAATATTTTGAGCCTTCAAACGGATTTATTTACCTGACTCAGGAAGGCGTAAAAACAGCGTTTGCACAGGATTTGCCAGAAAAAGAACAAAACCTGATCTTTGCTACCCAGGGACCTGCAGTACAAAGTGTTTTTGCTGATCAAAGCGGAGAGCCAGCATGGAAAACCAAAGCAAGCTGGTATATCGTAGCAAAAAGCGACAGGGCAATACACCCTGACCTGGAACGTATGATGGCGAAAAGGATCAATGCCAAAACAACAGAAATCGAAGCCAGTCACGTAGTGATGCTTTCACACCCAAAAGAAGTAACCAGCATCATCGAAGAAGCTGCAAACTCAGCAAAATAAGCTCACTGCAAAAATGATAAAAGCGGCATCCATCCGGATTGCCGCTTTTTTATCATCACTATTAACTGAACTAAAAAATTTTACTGCTACTTTGCTGTCCCTGCAGAAGCAATCACCGCACCGCAGTCGAGCATGTTTTTCGGGAAGTAAGGATTCCTGATCTCCTTTGCATCACTGATCCATACCTTATTTGCCATCGGGCAGCGCTGCTCGTACAATACTGTTTTTTCCGGAGTCACTTTATCAATGATCGTCCACATTCCTTCAGAAAGTTCTGCCATGTACTGGCGTTGCTTATTGATCGAATGCGTATCAGCCATCTGCTGTGCAAGTACTTTAAGTTTTCCACGCATAGCGGTCGCAGCATTCATTTCCTCCAATGGGAGTTTTTTGAATTTAAACTGTCCCAGTGCGGCAGAAAGTCTGGTGATCATATTTTTTGTCTCATTATAATGCCGCCAATTGATAGTCGTTCTTCCAGTGCACAATCTCATTGTTATACAAGGCCTGGTTAGCGAGATGAACGCAAATAGCAGTTTTGGCGCCTGTATATATATTGGAATCCGGCAGTGTGCCTGTACCTATTTTTTCGTAAAAATCATTTAAAGCATACCAGGTGCCGTCCCTTGTCGGATCAGGAAGTATAGGGATTCCACCTTCTTTATCCCAGCTGATCTTTGTTGCGCCGGTTACGCCATCAACCAGACCTTTTTCTTTTGGCAAGCCCTTCTCAGGGTAAAAAATCCCCCTGTCGGTAAGTAAAGACACTGTCCCTTTTGTTCCCTTGATCTTAAAGAGATAACCATCGCGGCTGTTGCCACAGGTAGCGCCGAAATTTCCCACCATATTCTGATCCGGATAACGCAGTATGACCTGTACGTTATCATAGGTTTCGCGGCCATCTTTATAAACATCGATCCCCCCGGTTGCCATAAATTCTGTAGGATGGGTATCAAAAGCCCAGTTGATAAAATCAATCTGGTGTGATAAAAGTTCAGCTATCAGGCCGCCAGAATATTCCTTGTACATGCGCCAGTTGATTTGCCTTTCCAGCGCAGGGTCAGGCACCGGTCTTCGCCAGCTGGCATTGCGGTCCCAACGGCAGTCAACCTGACTTACTTTACCCAGATAATCTTTACTGATCATATCTTTTACCCTGTAATAAAGTGGGGAATAACGATACTGATGCCCTACCTGTACAACCTGTTTTGGCCGGCTTTTTACCAGTTTCACCAGATCCAGTGCCTGCTGTATATTGTAGGTCATTGTTTTTTCCAGATACAAATGTTTGCCTGCTTTGAGGACGTCAACTGCTACAGGATAGTGCATATTCAGCGGGACAGCAACTACCACTGCATCTATAAGCGCAGCATCCAGCAATTGCCGGTGATCTTTATATGCGGTGTAATTCTGATTCTTTGAAAAATTCCGTGTTTCATCCAGGCGCATGTCAAGTACATCACATATAGCCGTTACTTTAAACTTATCCGGAAACTGATCAATTATTCTGATAATTCCCTTGCCCCTGTCACCACATCCAATAACGCCAATATTGATCACATGACCGGCGCTCTTAGCAAAAAGATCCGCCTGATTTGCCCATAGTCCGCCTGCTATCAGCCCGGCATTTTTCACGAAAGTTCTTCTTTCCATCTGTTCAGTATATATCAAAAGCTTTATCTTTTGGCAAAGTCGCCAGCCATAGTGTTTAACCGTCCTGTACTTAAAGTTCCGGCACCATTACTGATGACTACGCGGTACCTGAAGGTAACAGATTCACCTTTTTTCAGGCTTAGATTTTTGGTCGAAGCACCATTCGTAAATATCTTTTCGCCCAGGGGATTTGCGGCGAACAGTCCATACCCCCTTGCATGCCAGAAGGTCGGATAGTTGGGATTTTTAGGATGATCGATAATGGCGACGCTCACCGAGTCTGCCCCCATCTTGCCATAGACCTTACACCATGAACCGCGTGTACTCCAGACTGCATCACCTGTTTTGCCTTCACTGCTCAGGTAATTACCTGTGGGTATCTTATCTGTTCCTCCTTTTACAATGGTTTCAATTCCTTTACTGTCCGTAAACTTTTCATCTTTAACACTCGGCATCTGTAATTCATGTGCAAGCCGCAAACCCAACATACCGTCCTTTGCATCAGTAAAAACTGCATCCTGTGCTGCCTTTAGGGTTGTTACCCTGTCAATTACACGCTGGCTTGCATTACCACTAAATTCTAGGCGGGTGGTTTCTTCCAGTATAACTTCCTTCGCCTGGTTCGTCCAGTTTGCATGGTAAGCCAATATGCCCTTTGTACCATTTTTTGTTTCAGTGATCCTGTCAGTACGGATCCATCCATATTCTGACTTCTTAGCTGCCGGAATGGCGTATGAATTATTCCAGAAATCCAGTCCGTTGAGGTTCTCAAAGTTAAACCACAAACCTATATGGTGGGGATGATCAGTAGGGTCGTCTGGTTTGGGATCCAGGGGGAAGCCGCGGGTGACAGGTGTACCCCCGGCCGTTACCAGCGGGTAAAGAACAGGTTTTTCCAACGTATCGGGATACATCAGCGTTGTAAATAATTCACCATTCATCAGTACATCCACTTTTTTCTGCTGATCAGATTTTTTAAACGTAACTGTTGCTTCCTGCGCAAAGGAGGCAGAAGAAACTATTGCCGCAAAGGCCAGGCTGCCTAACATTTTAAGTTTGACCATCATATCAGTATTTAAAGATCTTCCCGTTAACCATTACTTCCTGCGTTTTTTCATCAAACGTTGCCTTTGCTCCTGTATGTGCAGCGGCAGTGGTCATGATATTAGCTATACTATGGCTGTAACCTGCTTCTACCGGTGCATTTGGTTGTTTTCGGCTGCGGATACATTCCATCCAGTTCCGAATGTGGTTAGAGGTCAGTTTATCCCCGCCTGTATTTGCCGATGCCACTACCTGTTCGGAGTTGTCGAGACTGATTTCGGGCAGCAGATTAGCCTGCATCTTCATGGCCGCAGCCATCTTTTCGGTTAACCCTCCCTTCGGGGATATTTTATTGGTGATCAGATTGAGCTCACCGCCATTGGAATAATAGATTTCGGCAGGATGTTCGTCACCGTTGTGCATGCGTGAACCAAATGTCACCTGGAATCCCTGCGAAAGGTCATCCAGCGGCCCATAATCGAAAGCCGCTAAGATAGTATCCCAGTTGCGGCGCCCATCTTTCCACTGGTAAATCCCCCCGTTGGCAACTACGCTCCGCGGATGTTTCAGTCCGGTAAACCAGTGCACAGTATCAATCTGATGGCTCATCCACTGCCCCGGTAAACCGGATGAATAGGGCCAGAACAGGCGGTACTCCAGATAGATCCTGGGATCAAACTTTTCGTATGGACGGTTAATGAGAAAGCGTTTCCAATCGGTATCCTGTTCCTTTAATACATTCAGTAAGTCAGGACGGCGCCAGCGACCGGGCTGGTTTACGTTCCAGGTAAGTTCTACCATTGTGATCGGCCCGAAATTACCGGATTTGATAAAGTGGTTAGCCGCATGGTAGTTGCTCCCGCTCCTGCGCTGCGAGCCAATCTGAACAATTTTACCGGTCTCCTTTACCGCTTTCAGTGCAGCTCTATTGTCTTCCATTGTTTCAGCAAAAGGCTTCTCAACGTATGCATCACAGCCTGCCCTTACCGCTTCGATTGTATGGTGGGCATGCTGGAAATCCGCTGTACCTATAAAAACAGCGTCTACGCTTTTGCTGCTGTAGAGTTCGTCATTGTTGCGGAAGGCTTTCACATCATTCTGCATTTTATCCTTCCACATTGCAGCACCTTCTTCCCGCCGGCGTTTCCAGATGTCAGATACGGCAACAATCTCAAAATTCAGCTCCTTGTAATGGTTCATAAAACAAGGCATGTGTGAACTGCGGTGCCTGTCTGAGAACCCGACAACACCTACCTGTACACGGTCATTGGCACCAATAATACGTTTATAACTTTTAGCACTCCAGCTGGTTTTTGGAAGCATTGCGCTCAATCCGGCTACTGATGCGAGCCTGATGAAATTACGACGAGAATTCTCCATCATATACGAAGGTTTAATATTTGGTTACACTATACTTGCTTAATGGCCCATAGAGCCGCCTAACGACCTAAATATCGGCATATTAATACAAATAACATATAGGTAAATCAATTTAACCGACGTAAAATAAGAGATACAAAAAAACCCCTTTTCTCTTGCAAGAAAAGGGGTTTAATTTGCTCCCTCTGCTGGGCTCGAACCAGCGACCCTCTGATTAACAGTCAGATGCTCTAACCAGCTGAGCTAAGAAGGAGTACTCTGGTTATCCTGAAACGCGCTTTTTGCTTCAATAAAGAACATAAAGTGTTGTTCGTTTTGGGAATGCAATATTAGGGCTTTTAAATTATTTATGCAATATTTGCAGAGAAAAATATCAAAAAAATTTTAAAATAAAATATATGAGCCTGATAATCATAGGGACTGTAGCATTTGACGCTATTGAAACTCCCTTCGGAAAGACTGATAAGATCGTTGGTGGCGCTGCTACCTATGCAAGTTTAGCTGCTTCCTACTTCTATAAAAACGTAAAAATAGTAGCTGTAGTTGGAGACGACTTCCATCAGGACGATATTGATACCTTTACCACACATGGTATCGATACGGAAGGCTTACAGATCAAGGCAGGTGAAAAATCTTTCTTCTGGTCTGGAAAATACCACAATGACATGAACAGCCGGGATACCCTTGTTACGGAATTAAATGTTCTGGCCGATTTCGATCCGGTTATCCCTGAGAGCTACCAGGACTGCGAATTCCTGATGCTGGGAAATCTTACCCCCCAGGTACAGCAAACAGTAATAAAACGTCTTAAAAACAGGCCTAAACTGGTTGTTCTGGATACAATGAACTTCTGGATGGATGTTGCCATGGACGATTTGCTGGAAACGTTGAAATTAGTAGATGTCCTGACTATTAACGACGAGGAAGCAAGACAACTGTCAGGCGAGTACTCTTTAGTGAAAGCAGCTAAAAAAATCCTTACCATGGGCCCTAAATACCTGATCATTAAAAAAGGTGAACACGGTGCTTTATTGTTCCATGAAGATCAGATCTTCTCTGCTCCGGCTTTGCCTTTGGCAGAAGTTTTTGACCCGACTGGCGCCGGAGACACCTTTGCTGGTGGCTTTATAGGATACCTGGCGAAAGTTGGTACCGTGAATTTCAATAACATGAAAAATGCACTCATCTTTGGCTCTGCACTGGCATCTTTCTGTGTAGAGAAATTTGGTACTGAGAAAATCGTGAACCTGACAGATGAAGAAGTTGCTGCACGTGTACAGCAATTCGTAAATCTGAGCACATTTACCATCGAAGCTTAATTGAATAAAATAAAAAAGAGGCAGTGTTTTAAAAGACTGCCTCTTTTTTATGTTTTAAGTTTAGCAACAGGTGTAAACTTTTCAAATACACCCTCCGTATGTGGTGCATCTGCCAGTTCATCTGTCAGGTCCTGCCCAGCCCAGTGTTCGTAATGTTTCCCATTTCTCCATAACCTGCTCTCTCCCACATCATAGATCAGGCCCTTATAGGCAACCCAGACCTGCGGCTTATCCTGGCCGTTGCGTAAAGCCAGCTGCTGTTTTGTATATTCCGGCAAATCCATCAATTGCGTGCCCTGCTTTTAAACAGCTCAAAAAGGTAAATACTCAGCAGTAACATAGACATGAAATAAAAATGGCTCTCAAACGGGATATGTGAAAGGTTAAAGTTCAGCGTTTCTTCAGTAGTATACTGGATCACAGGAACAGAGGTCAGTACGCTATAAACACTATAAAAGAGGATCAGAGAAACCAGGAACGCACGGTAAAACCGGTACATAAACCTGATCTTATTTACATACTCAATATAGAGCAGAAATACCAGCAGGATGGAAAAGGTAAAGACCGTAAACAGCTTCTGATGCCCAAAATATAACATCGCAATACACACGCCCAGCATAATATTACTCAGGGCCAGACTGTACTTCTCCAGTGTATTATCAGGATAACTAATATTCAGGAAAAGGTAAACCGCCAGTCCGCTAAGGGGCAATAAAAAGGATAAAAGCAGCTCCTCTGCCGGTAGCTCCCATAATGTCATACCGCTCAGGTAAGGCGGATTATAAACAATGACCTTCAGCTGGGTCAGAAATTCCGTAGGTACAGAAAAAGCAAAAACGTTGATTAAAAGGGCAAGGATGATGAATTTACTCTGGCTGGCAAAATTCAATTGTTTCCTGGAAAACAGCAGGACTGAAAACAGAAGTAGCCCGAGGTCTACAAACAGGTAGGTATAGTTCATTGATGTTTTACGTGTATTCTTCTATGGAAAGCCAAAAATAGACTTTTGATCTGAAAATCAGCTAACAAAAAAAGCGACTGGTCATTACAACCTGTCGCTTTTCTAGTGGTAAACCGGACCTTAAAGGATCTCAGTTCCCAGAATTTCTTTTGAATACGTTTTCAGATATTTCTTCAGTATCTGACGGGCCACATGGATTCTTGTTTTTACTGTTCCGATAGGAATTTCCAGCATATCTGCAATCTCATGGTATTTATAGCCTTCAAAATATTTTACAAACGGCACATGGTACTCAGGTTGCAGCGTGGCTAAAGCCTTGTTGATATCCCCAATAACAAATTTGCTGTCAATTGTATTTTTTGTAGCACTGTAGTGAAGATTTGCAGATGAAATGTCTTCTGATTTCGTGATCAGTGCATTTGTTTTAACCAAACGTCTGTAGTTATTGATAAAGGTATTCTTCATGATGGTAAACAACCATCCTTTCAGATTTGTACCATCTTTGAATTTGCTATAGTAAGTAACCGCTTTAAGCATCGTGTCCTGAACAAGATCGTTGGCATCTTCAATATCTTTAGTAAAATTTAAAGCAAATGACTGCAAAGAAACCGAGTGGTTATGGAGCTGGAGGTTAAATTCATTTTTTGTCATAGTCTTTCAAGTTTTTAAGGTTAAAGAGCAAACAAACAGGAGGATAGAGTGGCGTCGTCTGTTTGTTTAATCTTGCTTGCTAAGCTTAATACAACATATGTACCAAAAAATCAATTCATAGGCTTAAGAAATAAAATGCTGCTGTGGCATTATATTTAAATCAATTGTCACAAAATATTTACCTCACGCTCCAGTTTTACACCAAATTTTGCTGCTACAGTGTCTATGATCTTTTCCGAAAAACTATACACTTCTGCCCCTGTAGCCTGGCCGTGATTGACCAGTACCAGCGCCTGGTTCTTCCATGTACCCGTGTTTCCCTCTACAATACCCTTGAAACCACAGGACTCAATGAGCCAGCCGGCAGCCAGTTTTACTTTGGTTTTTCCAGCAGGATAACTGATGAGATCGGGAAAAGTTTTAATAATCTGCTCGAATTCAGCCTTTTCAACAATCGGGTTTTTAAAGAAACTACCGGCATTCCCTATAGTTGAAGGATCAGGCAATTTACTTACCCTGATTTCTGCAACGATCTTAGAGATATCTGCAATCGTCGGGCGTCTGATCCCCCTGTCTGCAAGAACAGCCTGTATCGCCCCGTATTGCGAATTGATCCTGGCCTGGGTATTCAGTCTGAAGGTTACCCCTGTAATCACATACTGTCCTTTCAGTTCATTCTTGAAGATACTGTCGCGGTAAGCAAAATGGCATTCTGCAAAATCAAAACTTTTCAGCTTACCTGAAGCGATCTCAAAAGCAGTACAGGAATGAAACACATCCTTTAGTTCTACCCCATAGGCACCAATGTTCTGTATGGGCGATGCTCCTACAGTACCAGGAATGAGGCTTAAGTTTTCCATTCCGGCAAAATCCTGCTCAACACAGTAGTTCACAAGATCGTTCCATACTATCCCTGCACCCGCTGTAACCAGCACCTGGTCTTCATTTTCAGGCGACCGTGCTGCTGTAATCCCGGGGATACTTACTTTAAGTACCAGTCCCCCGAAATCTTTAGTAAAAAGCATATTACTGCCCCCACCAAGTACCAGTAACCTGCTCTCTTTAAAAACAGGCAGCAGGCTGAGTTCGCGCAGGTCTTCTTCATTGAATATTTCGGCAAAGAAACGTGCTTTCACATCGATACCAAAAGTGTTATAGGCTTTCAGGGATATATTTTCCTTTAATAAATACATAGGGGCAAAGGGTTATTTCAGGGCAAATGTAGATATATTCATACTGAAATTTTTCATTATCGTTTGAATGTAATTGTTATGCCATGTAATAAATATGTTAAGTGAAATATTTAATATTTTTGCATATTTTACGTCCGATTATAACCCTATTTAAGCCGTTACACTACTTGTAAAAAAGCAAGCCTGATTCACATGGAAAATCAAGATAAAAAAAGACTTTTGATCATAGATGCCGCACTAAAACGATTCGCACACTACGGACTGGCCAAAACAACCATGACAGAGATTGCGAAAGACATTTCTTTTTCAAAAGCCTTACTTTATTATTATTTCCCTGATAAACTGAGCCTGTATGTCAGCGTGATCGAAAACATGATGCACACCCTGAGCAGGGACCTGATCAAATCCGTTGATAAAACCTCTACTGCAACTGAGGGCATCCTGATGCTGCTGCAAAAAAGACAGGCTTTTATCCAGAAGTACTACAAGCTCATTGAATACACCCAGATGATAGGCCCTGAGCTTCCGGAGGCATTGTATGAAAAATTCACCCGTGCCAGGGCTTTTGAACTTAAGATCATTACCGAACTTTTAAGCAAAGGCAATCAGTCGGGCGAACTTGCAGTAGAAGACATCCCGTTCACCACAGAAATATTTGTTGAAGCCGTCTCCGGTATTCATTTCAACATCCTCACCCGTGCCAGGCACCTCTTTCCGGGCAAGGAAGAATTCAAATTGATCTTTCTCAAAGAAAAACGGTTCGCAGAAATCTTTTTGGCTGGTTTAAAGCCAGTTAACAAGTCATAGAAATGTCATATAACTTCTCATATCCCCAATAGTGGGGATAATGTTTTTTAATGCAGAATGCTTGCTATATTTTTGACTATACATAGGATAAAGTCAAAAGGTAAAAAAGTAGAATGTTAGAAACTGATAAAAAGAGGGAACTGATTATAGAGGGTGCGATTAAGCGTTTTATCCATTTTGGTATTCACAAAACAACGATGAATGAGATTGCAGATGACCTGTCTGTGTCCAAGCCATCATTATATTATTATTTTCCGGACAAAACCAGCCTCATACTCGGGGTAATGGAAAAGATTTTCGACGATTATTTTAACGTCTTACATAAAGACCAGAAACTTGGGATTCCTTTAGAAACTACCCTGTTAAATATCATCGAAATCAAGCATAAATTCTTTCTCCGGTACTATATGCTCCACCTCTCCTACGGAAATCCTGATTCTTCATTAAGTTCTGTAGAATTAAAAAACTATCTTGAATCCATGATGGCCCGAAACCTGAAGTTTCATGAAAGTGTATTTGAAATCGCGGTAGCCAACAAAGAGATAGCGCCCCAGGATGATATTCCTAAAATTGCAGAACTGTATCTGTCCTGTCAGTCGGGCCTCACCTCCCTTTGTATAATGCACGGAAACAAAGAGCTCTTTCCCGGTAAAAAAGAACTCAAACTCATGAAAGAAAAGCAGGTTAGCCTGTCCAGAATATTTATTAAAGGACTTAAAAATTAAACAGCCCTCATACCAGAAAACCAAATATGATTAAACCAGTAAAATCAATTCCTGTCTTATGGCTCTGCCTGTTGGTTTCCACCATCGTCAATGCCCAGCAGCCGCTTACCCTAAAAGATGCGCTGAATTTTGCAATCGAAAATAACGCAACGGCGAGGAAATCGAGGCTCGATATCGACGGCGGTAAATTTAAAACCCAGGAAGTCCGCTCACAGGCCCTTCCACAGGTTACCGGGAATGCATCTCTCACCTACAATGCTATTATCGGCCAGCTTGTTTTTGGTGATCAGGCATTTGTGCTAGGAAGAAAATGGAACGACAACGCGGGTGTACAGCTGAGCCAGCAGTTATTTAACCAGACCGTCTTCACCGGTTTGAAAGCAGCCAGAACCAGCGAAAGTTATTACAACCTTACTGCTGAGTTTACAGATGAGCAGATCATTGAACTGGTTGCCAACAACTACTATCAGGTACTGGTCAGCAGACAGCAGCTCAATGTGATTGATACCAATATCAAAAACGTTAAAGTGGTGGAGAAAATTATCAGTAACCAGTACTCCAACGGACTGGCCAAAAAGATTGATGTAGACCGCATCAAGGTAAACCTGACCAACCTGCAGACGCAGCGCGAACAGACCATCAATGCTGTGGTTCAACTGGAAAACCAGCTGAAGTTTTCCATGGGTATGCCTGTAGCTACCGTGATTAATGTACCGCCGGATGAACTTAAAAAAGTAGAAACCCTGCCTCAGATGGCAGATACGATCAATATTGCCGGAAGAATAGAAATGCGTTTGTTAAACGTACAGCGAGAATTGTATACGCTGCAGCGTAAAGCTTATGTGGCAGAATATTATCCTTCCCTTTCGCTTACCGGCAACCTTTCCGTTACCGGGCAGAGTGACAAGTTCGACCTCTTTAATAAAAGCGGTTCAGCATTCTACTACAATGCTTCGGCCATCGGCCTGACGTTGAAGGTGCCGATATTTAATGGTTTTGCCACACGTTCCAGAATCCGCCAGGCAAATGTTGATATCCTGAAAGCAGATGTGGACATTAAAGAGCGGTCCAACTCGCTTAACCTGGCCTACGAGAATGCCAAGATCCAGCTGAAGAACAATATCAATACGATCAGGGCCCAGCGCCAGAATGTTACCCTGGCACAGGAAATTTATAACAGTACCCAAAACAACTACAATAACGGACTTGCTGCATTAACGGATCTGCTGGATACCGAAAATGCACTTACCGAAGCACAGAACAGTTATACCCAGGCCTTATTGAATTATAAGATTGCCGAAATCCAATTAATCAAATCTAACGGAAATATAAAATCACTATTAAAATGAAAAGAGGAATTATAACAGTCGTTCTAATTATAGTTGTTATCGGGGTAATCGCCTGGGTACTGAACAGCAACAAAAAGAAAAATGACGCGCAGACAGCATTGGTTTCTCAGGGAGGCGGCGCCATCAGCGTACGTATTGCCACAGTGAAAAAAGAACCCGTTGATTTAGACTTTACTGCCAATGGCAACTTTGCACCTAAACAGGAACTGAATTTTTTATCTGAAAATGCAGGACGCGTAAATGCGATCTATGTGGATGAAGGCGACCATGTTAAAAAAGGACAGGTGATTGCCCGCATTGATGCGGAAATTATAAATACCGACAGGGAAACGGCTCAGGCTACGCTCGATAATGCCATCAAAGATGAAGCAAGATATGCAAGTTCTTTCAGCACAGGCGGAGTAACGCAGCAGCAACTGGACCAGGCTAAACTGGCCACCAGAAATGCCCGGTTAAGATTGCAGAGCTCTGCGCGCAGGGTGAGTGATGCGAACATCAAATCTCCTATCAACGGTATCGTTAATAAAAGATACATCGAGGTTGGCGCCTTCGTAAATGCACAGGGAACCCAGATGTTTGAGCTGGTTGACGTTTCTACGCTCAAGTTAAAAGTAAATGTAAATGAAAGTCAGGTAGCAAACCTCAGGGTGGGCGACAAAGTGCAGATCAAATCTAATGTTTTCCCGGCAGATAATTTCTCCGGAAAGATCAGTTTCATCGCTGCCAAAGCCGATGGAACCCTGAACTTCCCGATAGAGATTGAAGTGCAGAACAACCACACCAACACAATTAAAGCCGGAATGTACGGTACTGCGATCTTCAAATTCCCTGCGCAGGCACCAGCAATCACTATTCCCCGCGGTGCATTTGTGGGCAGTGTAAGCAGCAACCAGATCTTTGTGCTCGAAAATGGAAATACTGCCAGGATCCGTAAAGTAATTGCCGGCAGAACGATTAACGATCAGGTAGAGATTCTCGACGGACTGAAAGAAGGTGAAACTGCAATCATCAGCGGACAAATCAATTTGGTGGACGGAAGTCCGGTTACGGCTATTAAATAATTTATAGATGAACCCGACATGATTTTAATCATCAAAGGCTCCATCTGACAAATAAATATCAATATAGAAATTAGATGAAACTAACAGAAATATCCATCAAAAGACCTTCCCTTGTTATCGTGGTTTTTACCGTGCTGACACTGATGGGCTTATTGAGCTACTTCTCTCTCAGTTATGAGTTGCTGCCCAAATTCTCCAACAACGTGGTCTCCATTTCTACAATCTACCCCGGAGCCTCTCCAAGTGAGGTGGAAAATACAGTTACGAAGAAAATAGAGGACGCGGTATCCTCTATGGAGAATATCAAAAAACTAAATGCTGTATCCTATGAAAGCCTTTCGGTAGTGACTATCACGCTGAATGACAAGGCCAATGTGGATCTTTCCCTTAATGAGGCACAGCGTAAGGTCAACTCCATTCTGGCCGATCTGCCAACGGACGTAAAAACTCCTTCCTTAAACAAGTTCTCCCTGGATGACCTGCCGGTAATTACCATGTCTGCCTCGGCAAGAATGGATGATGCTGCATTTTATGACCTGATTGATAAACGTATCGCTCCGATTATCTCCCGCGTAACAGGTGTTGCGCAGGTAAACCTTGTTGGCGGACAGGAAAGAGAGATCGAAGTATCCCTGGATGCAGGGAAACTTCAGGGATATGGGTTGTCTGTACCGCAGGTTCAGCAATCGATCCTCACCTCCAATCTGGATTTCCCTACCGGTAGTGTAAAAACACAGGAACAGGACATCCTGATCCGTTTATCCGGTAAATATAAAAACGTAGATGAACTGCGGAACCTGGTTGTCAGCACAGGAAAAGACGGCGCACAAATCCGCCTCGGCGATATTGCGGATGTCAGGGATGCACAGAAGGAAGTTGAAAAACTTGCACGTATCGACCGTAAAGGAGCAATCGCTGTACAGATCATCAAACAGTCAGATGCCAACGCCGTAGAAGTAAGTAAAGGCGTACATAAAGCGATTGACAAACTGATGCAGGATTACAAATCCAACGACCTCAAGATCGTCATCGCAAATGACAGCTCTATTTTTACACTGGAATCTGCAGATGCGGTAATTCACGATTTGGTACTGGCGATTATCCTGGTAGCATTTGTGATGCTTTTCTTCCTGCACAGTATCCGGAATGCACTGATAGTAATGGTATCTATTCCTGCCTCACTGATTGCAACTTTTATCGGCATGAGCCTGCTGGGTTACACCCTCAACCTGATGTCCCTGCTGGGATTGTCACTGGTAGTAGGTATCCTGGTGGATGATGCGATCGTGGTACTGGAGAACATCTACCGCCACATGGAAATGGGCAAAAACAAGGTGCGTGCAGCATACGATGCAACCAGTGAAATCGGTTTTACGGTAGTATCCATCACCCTCGTAATTGTGGTGGTATTCTTCCCTATCGCGATCAGCACCGGTCTGGTGTCCAATATCCTCCGCCAGTTCTGCGTAGTGGTAATTATCGCTACCCTTCTTTCCCTGTTCTCTTCATTTACTATTGTGCCGCTCCTTTCTTCACGTTTTGGTAAACTTGAAAAGATAGAAGGCAAAAATATATTCGGAAAATTCATCCTGTGGTTCGAAGCCCAGCTGCGTAAATTCACCATCTGGATCACCAGCATCCTTACCTGGTCGCTCGCCAACAAAGGAAAAACAATCCTGTTGGTGGTGGTGCTTTTCTTAGGTTCATGCAGTTTGATCCCTATGGGATATATCGGGACAGAGTTTTTCCCAAAAAGTGATAAAGGCGAATTCCTGGTGCAGGTAGAGCTGCCTAAAGATGCTTCTATCGAGCAGACCAACCTGATCACCCAAAAAGCTGAGGCCTTTTTATCAAAGAAACCTGAGATTATACAGCTGATTACCACTGTAGGACAATCAAGTGGCGACTTCGGGGCATCCCAGGCTACAGCGTACAAATCCGAGATCAACGTAAAACTGGTAGAACGCGATAAACGCGCCGATAACTCCAGTATCTACGCCACAAAGGTGAGCCGTGAGCTGGCCCGGTACCTGGTAGGTGCCAAAGTAAAAACGGTTCCGATCAGTATTCTGGGGATTGCAGAAAATGCCCCTATTGAGCTGGTTGTAATGGGTTCAGATCTGGACAGCGCTATGAAATATGCTGAGGGTGCCAAAGCGGTACTGGCAAAAATCAAAGGATCTGCTGAGCTTAAACTTTCTGTAGAAGGCGGTAGCCCGGAGATTAACGTTCAGGTAGACCGTGATAAAATGGCTGCCCTGGGACTGACCTTACAAACCGTAGGTGCAACAATGCAGACAGCCTTTAGCGGTAATACCGATGGTAAATTCCGTAAAGGAGAATATGAATACGATATCAACATCCGTTACCAGGACTTCAACCGTAAGAATATCGACGATGTAAGTAACCTGATTTTTGTAAACAGCGAGGGCAAACAGGTTAAACTGACCCAGTTTGCAGCGATCACTCAGGGTGCCGGGCCAAGTCAGCTGGAACGAAGGGATAAAAGTACATCAGTATCAGTACGTGCACAATCTATCGGCCGCCCAACAGGTACAATCGTTGCAGAATTCCAGCAGCAGTTGCTTGATCTTGAGAAATCCGGTAAACTGAGAAAACCGGTGGGCGTAAGTTATGTATGGGCAGGTGATGCAGAAAACCAGGGAGATGGATTTGGTACCCTTGGTATTGCCCTGCTGGCTTCCATCATACTGGTATACCTGATTATGGTTGCGCTCTACGACAGTTTCGTGTACCCCTTTGTTGTGATGTTCTCCATCCCGCTATCGGTTATCGGGGCGCTGCTGGCCCTATCATTAACCAATAATGCACTGAACATCTTCACGATTCTGGGACTCATCATGCTGATTGGTCTGGTAGCTAAAAACGCGATTATCCTGGTCGATTTTACAAACCAGATGAAGGCCGAAGGGAAAACAACCCATGAAGCGCTGATCCTGGCCAACCATGCGCGTTTACGCCCTATTTTGATGACAACAATCGCCATGGTCATCGGTATGATGCCGATCGCACTGGCAAGCGGTGCAGGTGCCGAATGGAAAAACGGTCTCGCCTGGGTAATTATTGGCGGTTTGCTCAGTTCACTGTTCCTTACCCTGATAGTTGTACCGGTGATGTACCAGATCTTCGACCGTATGCTGGATCGCTTTGGATTCAATAAAAAGGGCATTACGATCGATGAACTGATGGTTCAGCCCTACGATCACAAAGAAGTGAAAGAATACGATTTAGATCATCAGCACTAAAAGATTTACTATATATTGCAGAAAGGAACCCATTGTGGTTCCTTTTTTGCATTAAATCCGAAAATCCTTTTAGTGTTATGGTATTGAGATCTTTAACTTTATTATTTTTATGCGGCTTCGCCCTGAATGTAAAAGCGCAGCATCCCCCGGTTTTTGAAGGTATGACAAGCGACAGTGCCTATGTAACACTCGGAGATCTGGACATCGGCCTGATCAACTACAAATACAGCGACCAGAATATTCACTTTCTTGCTATCCACGATGATGAAGATACGGGTGTAAAAGCCGCGTTCAGGTATATCAATGACAATGGTGGTACACTGCTCGACTGCCAGTACGGAGGGGTAAGAAACTATAAATTCATTTACGAGGAAGAGGAATACCAGACAGACCCCAACAGTATCTATACCAAAAAAGGCATTAAAGCCGGCTTGCAGAAGTACGGCATATGGGATGACAACGTAATCCTGGAGCTGGAGAAAGCCGGTAAGACCATCCTGAATACTTACAATCCCGGAAAAGCAGGCTACATATTTACTTTACACAATAACGCCGATGGCGGATTTGGTGTAAGCAGCTATCTGAAGGGATATGAACTGGAAGGCACAGCCGATTCTGTACATATCAATTTTGAAATGGATAATGACGATATGCTGTTGGTTACGGAACTGGCAGTGTTTAACCTGCTCAAGAAAGAAAACGTGAATGTGGTGCTGCAATCGAAAGATGCCGTAGATGATGGCTCCCTGTCAATCTATGCGATGCAGAATACTATTCCATACATCAATGCCGAGGTACAGCACGGGCATATCGATGAACACCTCCGTCTGATTAAGATCGGTGCCAGGGTTCTGGCTCAGCTTTATCCGGCAACAGGGATCAAAGAACCTATTCCTGAAGAATAGCTTCCTTAATCCCCGCTGTGAATAAAAATTAATTAAATATGGATCGCCCTGTTTGCAGTGGCCGCCATAGCTGCTTCTTTCAAAGCTTCAGTGTATGTCGGGTGGGCATGACAAATCCTTGCAATATCTTCTGCTGAAGCACGGTATTCCATGGCAACAACCGCTTCTGCGATCATATCTGCAGCACGGGGGCCAATCATATGGATGCCCAGGATCTCGTCAGTAACCTCATCTGCAAGTACTTTTACGAAACCATCTGTATCCATACTCGCCTTGGCACGTCCGCTGGCTTTAAACGGGAAAGATCCTGTTTTATATTTCGTTCCTTTTTCTTTCAACTGCTCCTCAGTAGCACCTACCGAAGCTACCTCAGGCCATGTATAAACTACACCAGGAATCAGGTTGTAGTTGATATGTGGTTTTTGTCCCGCAATAGTTTCAGCTACATATACACCTTCGTCCTCAGCCTTGTGTGCAAGCATTGCGCCAGTGATCACATCACCGATTGCATATACTCCCGGAACAGACGTTTCAAGATGTGCGTTTACAGGGATTTTATTACCACGTTCTTCAGCTTTGATGCCGATGTTCTCCAGGCCTAATCCTGCGGTATAAGCGGTACGGCCAACTGCTACTATACAGTAATCAGCTTCCAGTTTGATATCCTCAGCCTTGGCATTCTGAGCTGTAACAGTAACTGTATTGCCATCATTTGTAGCACCAGTTACCTTATGGCTCATATAGAATTCCATTCCCAAAGATTTTTTCAGCACACGCTGCAGTTCTTTACCAAGTCCGCCATCCATTGTAGCAATCAGCGAAGGAAGGAATTCCACTACAGATACTTTAGTACCTAAACGGGCATACACTGAACCCAACTCCAGACCAATTACACCGCCACCAATTACAACCATTGTTTTTGGTACTTCAGTAATGTTCAGGGCTTCGGTTGAAGTGATGATACGTTTTTTGTCAACTGGCAAAAATGGCAATGCAGTAGGTTTGGAACCTGTGGCAATAACAACATTTTTTGCAGTAATATTTTCAGTAGTTCCGTCAGTTTTAGTGATCTTGATGGTGTTCTTATCCACAAATGAGCCTAAGCCTTCGAAACTGTCAATTTTATTCTTTTTGAACAGGTAAGTGATACCTGCAGTATTTTGGGCAACCACATCATTTTTACGGGCAATCATCTGCGGCATATTTACGCTCAGGTTTTGCAGGTCAATACCATGAGTAGTAAAAGTGTGGGCTGCATTGTGAAAGTGCTCCGAAGAATCAAGCAAAGCTTTTGAAGGGATACATCCTACGTTTAAGCAGGTACCTCCAAAAGTTTTATACTTTTCTATAACCGCTGTTTTTAAACCTAATTGTGCACATCTGATTGCGCTTACATAACCACCAGGACCAGAACCAATAATAACGACGTCGTATTGCATATTGAAAAATTTTGTTGAGCAAAGTTAACAAACCGCCCAACAAATAAAGCATCAAAACAGGTTTATTGCAATTCTGTTATCGGATCAGTACAAATTCAGTTTGAGACAGTGTTTCCTTCCTTGTGGCATGGTTTAAAAACTTGCCTTTTAGCCTGCTGATGCGGTAACTATCGAAAGTTTGCAGGGGTTTTAATGCTGCTCCTCCGGGGATATACTGATCGATAAATTCCTTCTCGCCATATAAGATATAGGGTTTCGGTGGCAGCAGCTTTTCCCCGCCCGGATGTAAAAAGTAAAGCGGGGCATCGGCATAGAAATCCAGTCCGTAGCCAAAGCCGATCCGGGTTTGTACTACAGGGAGGTGCTCCGGGTTGTGGGCATTGATCCAGAAGGCAGCTTCACTGTCTGCCTGGTATTTCAGCAATGCCGGATAGTAAGCCAGGTTGAAATAGATATTTACAAAAAATACTACCGTACAGCATTGAAAGAAAACTCTGAACCTTCCATTCACGCCCGTTTTTGTAACGACTGCAAATAAAACGACAGCGAGTACCATTAAGAGCCAGCAGAGCACTGGAATATTTTGAGGACGGAAGAAGTAATGCAGGGCGAATACCAACAGCACCATCAGGCTGCATACGATCAGCTGGGTGATGCGGATGGCCTTTACAGAACTTTCCAGCTTCAGGTTCCAGAGGTACTGTGCAGAGAGAATAGAAAAGAATGGAAAAACGATTACAATATAAAAGGGAAGCTGGAACTTTGACACTGAGAAAATCAGCAGGGTGAGCAGCAAACCGGACACACAGAACCATTCGGCAGCTTTCGGCAGTTTGAAATTTCTTCGGAAGAACTGGTACAAAGCTGTATAGAACAAAAGGCTCCAGGGTAAATAAGCCCAGAGGATCGTATGTAAAAAGAAGGTAGGATCGCCGTTGGCTTTTTTGATCGGTCCATTGTTAAAGAAACGCCCAAACTGACTGTCCCAAAAGAAAAAGCGGATGCCCGAGGTATGCTGATGCCCGAATACCACCTTCTCAGGATGCAGGTCAAACTGGGTATACAGCGTATACAATTCAGGAAGTATAAAGAACAATACCAGAATTAACGCCAGCAGCCAGCGGAAGTTAAAGACCATTTTCCAGTCTTTCCTGATCAGCAGGTCGCCCCCTATTGCACCCGCTATAGGAATCAGCGCAAAGATGCCTTTTGTCATTACAGCACATGCGGCAAACAAAGAGGCAACTATTAGGTGCAAAAACCACTTTCTGCCCAGCGCCTTATAAAAGTGGTACACACTCGCGATAATCAGGCCTGTGAGGTAGGGTTCGGCGCGGACATCCATCGTACAGATCAGAATATGCTGGGCTGTCAGCAGGATAAGCGCTGCCCATAAGCCCACCTGTTTCCCATACAACTCCTTTGCAAACTTGTAAGTATAAAACGCAGCCAGGAGGATAAACAGTACGCCGGGTAATTTATACGACCATGCGGCAACACCAAACAGCCGAAAGAAAACTGCAGTGATCCAGAAGGGGAAATGCGGCTTGTCCAGCCAGTCTTTTCCCTGGGCAAACAAATCCGCAAAGTTATTATGCAGGGCCATGTTTTTGGCAATGGAACCATAAAGAGCACCATCCGGCCCCATAACAGGAACAAACAGTCCGGTAAAATTGATGACTACGGCAATACCGATAAAAAGGTATAACCATTTGGTATGTTGTTCTGACGGCGGGTTACCGTTTGGCTGTGGATCAGGCAATGTCATTGATGTGGTATTAAACATGATAAAGGTAAATGAAATATAAATCTTATCAGCTTGCGAAAAAAAAGAAATGCAACGCTTATATTTAACCTTTAAGATCAACCAGCCCTTGATGAAAAGAATATTTTACAGCATTATATTGCTTGGCATGACTGCGTTCAGTACAAAAGCCCAGCTGCTTAAGCCAAAAACTGCCTATACCCGTGCAGATACTTTGCGTGGTATGCTTACACCGCTGCGCAGTTGCTACGATATCAATTACTACCACCTTGATGTAAAAATAGACATTGGTCAACAATCTGTCAGTGGCAGCAATGAGTTTAAGTTTACCGCAGCAGCCGACTTCTCCAAACTTCAGTTCGATCTGTTTAGTAACCTGAAAATCGACAGGATCATTTATAAAGGCAGCGAGCTGCCTTACACAAGGGAATTCAATGCTGTATTCGTCAGCTTTCCTGCGACAATAAAAAAAGGTGCAAAGGACAGTTTCCGGGTTTACTATTACGGCAAGCCGACTATAGCTGCCAACCCACCATGGGATGGCGGATTCATTTTCAAAACCGACAAAGCAGGGAAACCATGGGCATCCGTTGCCTGCGAAGGCCTGGGTGCAAGTGTCTGGTGGCCAAACAAAGATCATCTGAGTGATGAGGTAGACAGTATGCTCATCAGCATTAGCGTACCAAAAGAGTTAAAAGAGGTTTCCAATGGGCGTTTACGCAGTGTTACCGACCAGACTGATGGCTACAAACAGTACAACTGGTTTGTCGGCAACCCCATCAACAACTACGACGTCACCTTTTACATAGGTGACTATGCGCACTGGACAGATCAGTATCAGGGAGAAAAGGGCAACCTTAGCCTCGATTACTGGTCGCTCAAAGCAGACAGCCTTGTGGCCAAAACGCACTGGGATGCCGATGTCAAACGGATGCTGAAATCTTTTGAGTACTGGTTTGGCCCCTATCCCTTCTATGAAGATGGTTACAAACTGGTGCAGGCACCGCATCTGGGGATGGAGCACCAGAGTGCCGTGGCTTATGGGAATGATTTTAAAATGGGCTACAAGGGCAGAGACCTTTCAGGCAGCGGCTGGGGCTTAAAATTCGATTTCCTTGTTGTTCACGAAAGCGGGCACGAATGGTTTGGCAACAATATAACGGCAAAAGATCTGGGCGATATGTGGGTTCATGAAGGTTTTACCAATTACTCAGAACCTTTATTTCTTGAGTCTTACTATGGCAAAGAAGCGTCATCAGCGTATGTGCAGGGCCTCCGTAAAATTATCAGCAATGACATCCCGGTTATTGCCCCCTACAATGTTAACAAAGAAGGGTCAGGAGATATGTATCCCAAAGGAGCAAATATGATCCACAACATCAGGCAACTGATCGGTGATGATGAAAAATTCAGATCTATTTTAAGGGGCCTGAACAAGACATTTTATCATCAAACCGTTACTACTGCCCAGATTGAAGGGTATATCGCTCAAAAAAGCGGTTTAAAACTGGATAAGGTTTTTGATCAGTACCTCAGGACGATAAAGGTACCTGTGCTCAGCTATCATATTACCGGAAACAAGTTATCCTACCGCTGGGAAAATGTAGTGGAAGGATTTGATATGCCTGTAAAAGTAAGCCTCAAACCGGGTGTTTTTACATTGATCCATCCTTCTGAGAAATGGCAGGAAGCTGTTGTTGCCGGTCTTACAGATGCTACTTTTAAAGCAGATCCCGCGTTTTATATCCTGACAAAAAATAAATAATCCGGTACGGCATGCAACGCTTTTGATTTGCATGCGTCCTATGTGTATAACCGCTAATCCTAAACCTATGAAAAGATTACATACACTGCTGTTTCTTACGCTAATGGCATTTACCTGTACAGCCGTCGCTCATTCCTCCGAAAGCATTAAGCATGTCCTGCAGGAAAAAACTGTAAGTAACTTCAAAGGTATTGCCGCCGGGGGGCCGCTGGATATCAAAGTAACTTTGGGAAATACTGAATCGATACGTTTTGAAGGTGATCAGGAAGCGATCGCAGATCTGGTTACTGAGGTGGTTAGTGGTATCCTGACTGTTAAGCCAAAAACAAAGTGGAACGACTGGTCAAGAAGGCACCGCGATGCCAAAGTTACTGTCTTCATCAATGCCAAAAGAATATCTTCATTAACCATGAGTGGTTCCGGAAATTTGGAAGTCACCAATACTGTAAGTGGTGCTGAACTGGTTGCCACACTCAGCGGCTCAGGAAGCATTAAGGCTGCTGCCTATATTAAATCCTTTACCGGTGTTCTCAGCGGATCAGGAAACATCAATCTCTCCGGCAAATCGGATGAATCAAACCTGACCATCAGCGGATCAGGAAGCTTTAAAGGCAAAAGCTTTGCTGCCGCCAAAGTTTCTGTACAGATCAGCGGTTCAGCCGATGTATTTATCAAAGCCACACAGAGCCTTGATGCCGTAATCAGTGGCTCAGGCAGTGTGATTTACAGCGGTGATGCAGTTGTTAAAAAGACAATTATCGGATCAGGCAGCGTTTCCAGAAACTAGAACTGATAGCCCAGTACCCACAGGTTTTCCGCGTATTTGATTTTCTGACTGGCTTTGTCCAGGTCATCGCGGCCTGTCGTATGAACGTTTTTCAGGTTGGTTGTACCCAGTTTAGTAGTATTCTGTAAGTAAAGAAACTTAGTGATATAAAATTTCAGTCCGGCTTTGACAGAGAACCCGTAACCAGAAACATTCCAGTGGTTATTTCTGCCCTGCTCAAACAGGCGTACATCTGATCTGGGCACCATCATTCCGCCACCGATACCGGTTTCGAGGGTAAGTGAGGTCTCTCTTGAGGGTGCAACCCAGATATCATCATAACGTTCCAGCTCGATGTTGGCATAGTTGAACCCATCAGTATGCTCATAGGTAAGCATTTCAGGAGTAACAGAAATTATCTGTCCGTTGTAAGTACCTGCCATAGCACCGGTAGGAACAGCAGGCTCTGAGATATTCGGCCCGATAGTTCCTGTGATGGCAACTGTCTGCGGGATATCCATTACGTATTTCATATGGTCCCAGGCAACGGAAACACTCCAGTTATCTGCAAAAAAGTAACCAAAACGGATATTGTATTGTGGAACAGAGATTAGCCCGGGATTTAAATAATCCCAGCTTAGTTTACTTTGCCTGTCATGTGCTTCCACATCCTTTAGTGTAAAATCATATCCCGGCCCCTGGAACCTGATATCGCTCTTGCCATACCAGGAGTGGTTATAACCCCAGTGGAAATAGAAATCCCCTTTCCGGGAGAAATTCCTCTTCACTTCATTACCAAAAATGCTTTTGCCGAGGTCGGCAGGCACATCTGTATTGTAATCCTGAGCTTGTGTAGATATTTCACAAAAAATAAGTAAAAGGACGAGTAAGTAGCATTTTTTCACCCGGCAAAAATACAGAATTACTTGTTAAAACATCTTTTAGAGCTACAAATGACTCCAAGATGTTTAATGGATTAAAAACGCATTAAAGATGTGGTAGAGTGTATAAAAAAAGTCCGTACTGCAGTTAGCAATACGGACTTTTTATAGTAAAGCGCAAAGGCTTCAACTACGTGCAAAAAACTTATACACCCAACAGCAAACGTGCAGGATCTTCCAGTAATTGTTTCACTCTTACCAGGAATCCAACAGACTCCCTGCCGTCAATGATACGGTGATCATAGGACAAAGCCAGGTACATCATCGGACGAACAACCACTTCACCTTTTTCGGCGATAGGGCGCTCAATGATATTGTGCATGCCTAAAATAGCAGATTGTGGAGCATTGATAATCGGAGTAGACATCATTGAACCAAATACACCACCGTTAGTGATTGTAAATGTACCGCCAGTCATTTCTTCGATTGTCAATTTGCTGTCGCGTGCCTTGGTAGCCAGCTCAATCACAGATTTCTCAATTTGTGCAAGTGTCATGCTTTCTGCATTTCTGATGATCGGAACAACCAATCCTTTAGGTGCTGAAACAGCTATAGAGATATCAACGAAGTCGTTGAAAATAACCGCATCGCCATCAATACGTGCATTTACGGCAGGGAAATCTTTCATCGCTTCACAAACTGCTTTTGTAAAGAAGCTCATGAAACCCAATCCCACACCGTGTTTTTCTTTAAACTGATCTTTATATTTTCCGCGCAGGTCCATGATCGGCTTCATGTTCACTTCGTTAAACGTAGTTAACATGGCTGTTTCATTTTTCACTGCAACCAAACGTTTTGCAACTGTTTTGCGCAATGGAGACATTTTTTCTCTGCGTTCGTTTCTGGATCCTGGAACTATAGGAGCTGAAACTGCGGCTGGTTTAGCAGCTGGTGCAGGCGCAGCAGCAGGTTTTGCAGCGTTCAATGCATCTTCCTTGGTAATCCTTCCATCGACACCCGATCCGTTTACTGAAGCAGCATCCACACCTTTTTCAGCAAGGATTTTACCTGCTGCAGGGGACGGGGTACCTGTTGCATAACTGTCACCAGTTTTTTCTGCAACCGGTGCAACAGCCTGTTTATCGGCTGCTATAGCAACCTTTTCTTCAACTGCTGCCGGAGCCTCAGCTTTCGGAGCAGCAGCGCCACCAGTTTCAATACTACAAACTACAGCTCCTATGGCTAATGTATCGCCTTCAGCAGCTACTATTTTCAAAGTTCCGGCTTGTTCAGCAGTTAACTCAAATGTCGCTTTATCAGATTCCAATTCGGCTATCACTTCATCCATCTCTACTGCCTCACCGTCATTTTTCACCCAACGGGACAGAACAACTTCAGTAATCGACTCCCCTACTGGCGGAACTTTTATTTCTAGACTCATAATTGATGTATTATATTTTTCTAATCTACGTTATAAACTTTATTCACTGATTTTTTCGCGATCTTTTTATCCCCTTCCGTAATAGTCATTTCGAAAGCCTTGGCTAAAATAAAAGCTTGCTGATCAGCATGTTGTTTTGCAAACCCGGTAGCAGTACTGCTGCTTTCCTTTCTTGAGATCACTTCGATCGCAGAGAAGGCTGTTTTACGTGTTTTACGTAATAAATAAGGCCATGCACCCATGTTCTCAGGCTCTTCCTGAACCCAGACAGCTTCAGTTGCATTTTTGTAACCTTTGTGAACACTTTCCATTTGTGCCAGAGGTGTAGGGTACAATTGTTCTACACGAACGATCGCTACATCTTTGATACCATCTTTCTGTTGTTTTTCAAGCAGTTCGTAATAGATTTTACCACTGCAATACAATACGCGTTTTACCGCGTCTGCCTGCACGTTGGCATCGTCGATCACCTCTTTGAATTTACCATCGGTAAAATCAGCCAGCGGGGATACGCAGGCCGGATGGCGCAACAGGCTTTTCGGTGTAAACACGATTAAAGGTTTTCTGAAATCACGTTTAAACTGGCGGCGGATAGCGTGGAAGAAGTTAGCCGGCGTAGTACAGTTGGTTACCTGCATGTTATAATCCGCACAGAGTTCCATAAAACGTTCAATCCTTGCAGATGAATGTTCAGGTCCCTGTCCTTCATAACCATGTGGCAATAACATCACCAATCCATTTTCACGCTGCCATTTGGTCTCAGCACTTGCGATATACTGATCCACAACGATCTGTGCTCCGTTAAAGAAGTCGCCAAACTGTGCTTCCCAGATAGTTAATGCATTCGGATTGGCCATGGCATAACCATATTCAAATCCAAGTACACCATATTCAGATAAGTGAGAATTGTAAATATCAAAAGGTGCCTGCTGCTCTGAAAGGTTACACAGCGGGATATATTCCTCTTCTGAATCTTCCAGCGTTAAAACAGCATGACGGTGTGAAAACGTACCACGTTCAACATCCTGTCCGCTTAAACGCACTCTTTTTCCTTCCTCAAGCAATGTAGCGTAAGCCATCTGCTCACCCATTGCCCAGTCGAACACCTCAGTAGAGGTAGCCATCTTATTTCTGTCGGCAAAAAGCTTTTCAATTTTCTTAAAGAACTTTTTATCTGCCGGTAACGTACTGATTCTTTTTGCGATCTCCAGCAAAGCAGATTTCTCTACTGAAGTATCCGGGGAAGACACAAAATCTTCTGCACCTGCAATTCTCATGTCTGCCCATGCACCGGCAAATTTCACTGCCGTGTAGGTAGATGTAATCTCTTTTGCTTCATTCAGTCGTTCCTGCAGGATACCACGGAACTCAACTTCCATTTCTTTGGCAAGACTGGCTTCCATTTTACCTTCAGAGATTAACTGCTGAATATAGATATCCCTTGGGTTAGCGTGCTGCTCGATGGTTTTATACAGGAGCGGCTGCGTAAATTTAGGCTCATCTGACTCATTGTGACCGAATCTCCGGTAACAAAGGATATCAATGAACACATCATTTTTATATTTCTGACGGTATTCCATTGCCAGGTTTATGGCATATACCAAAGCTTCCACATCATCCCCGTTCACATGGAACACAGGAGAAAGAGTCACTTTTGCAATATCTGTACAGTAAGTACTGGTACGTCCGTCTTTATAGTTTGTAGTGAAACCGATCTGGTTATTGATTACCAGGTGGATTGTACCACCGGTTTTATAACCGTCTAGGCCAGCCATCTGGATCACCTCATACACAATACCCTGGCCAGCTACTGAAGCATCACCATGGATAAGGATAGGAGCGATACGTGAGTTATCACCTTCGTATTTAAAATCAATTTTTGAGCGTGTCATCCCCTCTACCACACCATTTACTGTTTCCAGGTGAGATGGGTTAGGGCATAAACTCAGGTGGACATTCTTTCCGGCTTCTGTTGTTACATCAGTGGAGTATCCAAGGTGGTATTTCACATCACCTCCAAACGGAGATTCTGCGCTGTAGCCTTTACCTTCAAATTCTGCAAATATATCCTTGTAGGTTTTCTGCATGATATTGGCAAGCACGTTTAAGCGTCCCCTGTGTGCCATACCGATTACAAATTCTTCAATTCCTAAAGCTGCACCTTTCTCAATTACCGAATCCAGTGCCGGGATCAGTGCTTCTGCACCTTCCAGTGAAAATCTTTTTTGTCCGAGGAACTTGGTGCCCAGGAAATTTTCAAAGCTTACCGCCTCATTCAGTTTTTTCAGGATCCTTCTTTTTTCCTCGATTGAAAAATTTGGCGTGTTCTGCACACTTTCCATTTTATTTTCAATCCAGCCAAGCACTTCAGGGGTACGTACAAATTTGTATTCCGCACCGATCGATCTGCAGTAGGTTTTTTGAAGAAAAGCAACGATATCACGAAGTTTTGCCGTACCGATACCCAGTTCAACACCAGAATTAAATGGTGTATCCAGATCGGCTTCAGCCAAACCAAAGTTTTCAATGTCCAGCGTAGGCAAATGCTGACGTCTTTCCCTCACAGGATTGGTGTGCGTGAAAAGGTGTCCGCGCTGACGGTAGCCATTGATCAGGTTAAGTACGTTCACTTCCTTTAAAAACTGCTCAGGTGCTACTTCGCTAACTTGTCCGCCTTCTGCTCCCCTTCCGAAATCAAAACCCTCAAAAAACTTCTGCCAGCCAAATTCGACAGCATTAGGGTCCTCTTTATAAGTTTGATAGATAGAATCGATGTATTCGGCATTTGCGCCGTTGAGATAAGATAAATTATCCATTGTTTATGAATTGATATAAGTATGGCAAAATTAGGATTTTACCTCGTAAAACGGTTATAATTCTTCAAGAAAATCTGTGATGTCACAAACGTTTTTCAGCGGTGTAAGCTGATTGTGGACAAGAATATCGAATTCTGATATTAAACTTCCTGCAACCAGCAAAGGAACATCTACATGCTCCATTACCTTTCCGATTATTTTGTTGATATCTTTTCCCAGATTCAATGAGGTAAGTACGATGAAAGCGTAGTCCGGCTTGTAAGAAGCAATAACTTTCCTGATATCAATATAAGGAATTTCCTGCCCCAGGTAAAGTGTATCCATTCCGCAGCTTTTCAACAGGTAACGAGCAAAAAGCAGTCCGGTTTCATGCATTTCGGCTTCGGGCAGGAATAATAAAAATCTTTTTGGGTCTGCTTTAACAGGTTTATCCAGTTTATCAATCTCGACAATGATCCTATCCCTGATTAAGTTTGATGCAAAATGCTCCTGGGAGGGGTCTATCGCACCAGTCTGCCATAGCATGCCCACCTTTTTCATAAAAGGGAACAGTACCAGGTCCATCGTTTTAGTAAGCCCGAATTCTTCGATGCATCCCGAAAGGATTTCTGCGAACGCGACCTCATCATAATGAAGTGTAGCATCTGACAGACGGAGCACCTGTACAGTGTCATTGTTCCAGTCGGCCTGGAACTGAGTAACCATCTCAGCGATCTGCTCCTTCGCCATTTTGGCTATCCTGCTGATCTTGTAGCCCTTCTCATTGAGCGTGACGATATTGAGCAGGAGCTTCAAATCATCTTCATCGTAAAACCTGATATTCGTTGGTGTTCTTTTTGGCGGCACGAGGTTGTACCTCGCTTCCCACGCTCTGATGGTGTGCGCTTTTATACCTATTAGGCCTTCGATATCACTGATTGAAAACTTTTTCACCTGATTCGTAAACAGCTATTAAACAAAATTGTTCCTGATTAATTTTTTGTCTAACATAACAAAAATCTTTTCAATCTTCTCCTAAAATAAAGAATTGTGCTTTATGAGGGAGCGTAGATTTCCAGGTCCAGCATTTTAATTTGTTTGTCCAGATCGAACGTATTTTTAGAACGGGGGTCTTTTCCGCCCATCGCCACATTTGCCCAGTTGCCCCAGTTACTTGCCGGAGAATAGTCAATCAGCTTTTGTTCAAAGTAAGCCGCGCCTTCAAGCCAGTTTAATTTCAGCACATAGATCAGGAAAGTAGCGACCACCAATCTGCCTGCGTGAGGAATAAAACCCGAATGATTCAACTCATTCATGTACTTATCCACCAGGCCATGACCGGTATTTCCGTCTTTCCACTGCTGTAAATGCAGCTCATCCTGCTCGGCACCAGCAGTACTGTCGATATCGGTAACAATATCTGTAAAATAATGAAGGGTATGTTTCTTAAACATAAAGCGGAAATAGTCCCGCCACAGTAGTCCAAGTATAAGATGATTGAAATTAGCATTAGTGCCAAACCTGCGTTCTGCATCTTTAACAGCCCAGTAAACTTTTCGCGGGGAGAGGCAGCCTAAGGCCAGCCAGGGCGACAATTTAGAGGTGTAAACCGGTTTATCAGCATTTGCCCTGCTATTTATCCGGGCGTAGATTTCGGAGCCTTCGGTAAATAATTCGTTTAAATGTGCTATCCCTTTTTCTTCGCCACCATATGGGCCATCGGATGCAGCCGCATATTCCGGCAGTTCGCCCCATTCCTCTGCTTCTACCAGGCTGATCACCTCGGGAGATACAAAACATGCTTTCACAATGGCATCCCGTTCTGTTTTCTTTTTAAACTGGGCAAAAATATCAGGGATATCTTTGATGGGAAAAGGCAGATCTTCCTTATTGTAAAGGGTATGTCCTATAAAATGTTTCAGGTTAACCTTTAGTTTCCAGAGCAGGTCTTCAATATTGGAAGATACCGTAGTTTCCTTAGTTGCCACTTCCCTGTGGTGATAAACTTCTGTAATCTCATATTGCTCAACCAAGCCCGGCATGTGTTCTTCAGGACTTCCGTTGACGACCAAAAGATTTCCACCAATCTGCTTGAGCGATTCGCGGAGCGCAGCAACACTTTCAATCAAAAACTGAACCCTGCTATTCCCTTCTTTAATATTCCCATCGCTATCGTGTTCGAAATGGGCAGGATCAAAAAAATATACAGGCAGGATACTGTCTGACTTGGCGATCGCTTCCACCAACATTTCATTGTCGTGTAAACGCAGATCATTTCTAAACCAAACGAGTATTTTCTTGTCTTTCATGTTTTTATCTCCGAACAGCCTGGGGCTGTTAATGTTTCTGAATTCGCATAAGATTCTTTATGCAGTATAGAGCAGCATCAATTTGATATACTAAATTTTCGCTTATAAGGATCAAAAATATAGCATTTTTATGCTAACAACTAATACGCGAAGTAATATTTACATAAGCAAAACAAATGCTGGCACAAAAACCCTAGATTTAAAACCAAATCCATAAAATTGCTGTATATAAAACATGAATCAGCATATTTTACTTACCGGCGCTACTGGAATGCTCGGCAAAGAGCTCATCAAATCACTTCTGGAGACTGGTTACCAGGTTTCTATTCTTAGCAGAAAACCCACAGAACTCAGTAAAGTAAAGGTTTTCCTCTGGAATGTTGATAAAAATGAAATTGATGCCAGATGCCTGGAAGGTGTGGACACTATTATCCACCTGGCCGGAGAAAATATTGCCAAGGAGAAATGGACAGAGAAACGGAAAAAAGAAATTATTGACAGCCGCGTTTTATCTGCCCGCTTATTATTTGACACTTTAACCGCAAATCCCAATCAGGTAAAGAACTTTATTTCTGCCGCAGCAGTGGGCTATTACGGTAACCGCGCTGAGGAAATCCTTACTGAAGAAAGTCATGCGGGTAAAGATTTCATGGCAGATTGCTGTACGCAATGGGAAAAGGCTGCCGATCAGTTCAAAACCCTTGGGTTAAGAGTTGTAAAGATACGTACCGGAGTAGTACTAAGTAAAGAAGACGGTGCATTACCACAAATGTCTGTACCAGTAAAGCTGTTCGTTGGCGCTCCTCTCGGAACAGGGAAACAATGGATGCCATGGATCCATCACAGGGATATGACACAGATATACATGCACACCCTGAAGGACGAGTCTCTGGAAGGAACTTACAATGCCTGTGCACCCTTTCCTGTCACCAATAAATCTTTGACCAAAGCGATTGCCAAACAGCTGCAGCGGCCGGTATGGCCTTTCAGTGTTCCTGAAGCAGTGATGAAACTCATTCTTGGAGAAATGAGTGCTGTGGTTCTCAACAGTACGAATACTTCCGCACAAAAATTATTAAGCACAGGATTTATTTTCAGCTTTACACAGCTGGAAGATGCTTTATCCGATATATATAGTTCATGAACAAAGAAGTTAACATCTGCTGGTTAAGGCGGGATTTAAGATTAAACGATAATGCAGCATTATACCATGCGCTGAAGGGAGAATTTCCGGTAGTGCTGTTATTCATATTCGACAAGAACATTTTAGACGACCTGCACGATAAGAAGGATGCCAGGGTAACTTTCATCTATCAGCAATTGCAGGGTATAGAAACAGAACTAAACAGAAAAGGATCATCCCTACTGATCAAATATGGCACACCAGAACAGGCCTGGTCTGAAGTGCTGAAAGACTACACTGTTAAAAATGTGTATACCAATCACGATTACGAACCTTATGCCGCAGAGCGCGATGATTCCTTAGCCGAATTTCTCCGTACAGAGGAAATCCAGCTGCATACTTTCAAGGACCAGGTGATTTTTGAGAAAGATGAAGTAGTTAAATCCGATGGCAAACCTTACACTGTATTCACGCCATACTTCCGTCAGTGGATGCTCAAACTGAACGATTTTTATTTGAAAGCCTATCCTGTTGAGAAATACCTGAAGAATTTGTTTCAAACCAAGCCCCTGGGATTTCCTTCATTAGCGTCTTTGGGATTTGAAAAATCCGATCAGGATTTCCCTTCTCTGGACTATGCCAGCAAACTTGCTTCGTATGAAGAACGCAGGGATTATCCGGGAGATGATGCCACTACACGGATCGGATTGCATCTCAGATTTGGTACAGTCAGTATCCGTGAAGCAGCTTCAACAGCACAGGATGCCAAAGCAAACAAATGGCTGTCAGAATTAGCCTGGCGGGATTTCTATATGATGATCCTCTGGCATTTCCCACACGTAGCCACTAAGTCATTTAAGCCGGCATATGATAATATCAGGTGGCGCAACAGCGAACAGGAATTTGAGGCCTGGAAGAATGGTAAAACAGGTTATCCCATCGTTGACGCAGGCATGAACCAGTTGAACAAGATTGGGTATATGCACAACCGGGTCAGGATGATTGTAGGCAGTTTTTTAACCAAACACCTGCTGATCGACTGGCGCTGGGGCGAAGCTTATTTTGCGGAGAAACTACTGGATTACGAAATGGCGAGTAATGTAGGTGGCTGGCAATGGGCTTGCGGTTGCGGTAATGATGCTGCACCTTACTTCAGGGTATTTAATCCGGAGTTACAGGCTAAGAAGTTTGATCCTCAGAATAAGTATATCTTCAAATGGGCACCCGAGTATAAAACAGAAAAGCATGCCCAACCTATAGTTGAACATGCTTTTGCCAGAGAAAGGATTCTCAAAGTTTTTAAGGAAGCTTTAGCGGGTTAGCCCGCTAAATTTTTTATTGTGTTACTGACAGGATTTCTACGTCAAAATCCAGAATTGCGTTCCCGGGAATGATAGTACCATCTCCTGATTTACCGTAACCAAGTCTGGAAGGAATGATCATCCGTATTTTCCCGCCCTTTTGCAATCTACCTGGGATAACTTTAGCCCAGCCCGCTACTACGCCTGCTATTTCAAAAGTCCTGTCCGTACTGGAATCAAAAACTGTCCCGTCCGTAAAACGACCGGTATAAGAAGTTTGAATAGTAGAATTGACCGTAATCGGATAAGTACCGCTTCCTGCTGCAGAAACACTATACCAAACACCAGAAGGATCTTTAGTCATAGACAGACCTTTGCTTGTTACAAAAGCCTGAATCAACCTGTCATCAAGTTGCGCCTGTGTAGTATCTGGGAATGTAGTAATAGTCAGATCAATATTTTCATTGGAAGGAATATCCCCGGCTCCGTTTCTTCCGAAAGCAAGATACGAAGGCAATAAAACTCTTGCAGTACCACCGCGTTTCATTTTGAGCATCACATCGCGTATTGCAGGGATATTGTAAGCAACAGAATTATAAGAGATAGAGTTTGTATACCCTACAAATGTATTCAGGTTATAGTAACTTGCAGTAGCAAAGTAGCTTGTACCATTCTCCATACCTTTAAAACTACCGGTATATAAGATTGTATCAGTATTTTTCAATACTGATCCCACTGTGCCAGGAGTTACAATCTGATAGTAGTATCCTGTTTTCGCTTCATCCTGTACCATTCCGGTAAGGTTATTTTTAGCAATATAATCTGTAATTTTTGAAGAATCCGTGTCTTGAATAGACTCATAATCCTTCTTACAAGAAGAAAAAATGATGGTTAGGCCAGCTAAGGCTAGGATATATCCTGATAACTTTTTAAGCATTATTTATTTTTTGTATTGTCTTTATGTTTTAAGCTAATTAACCGGATGTCAAAATCCAGGTTGGTATTTTCGACAAGTGCCGAATCAACATTTTGCAAATTCCGGTTCTGATAGCCCAGGGCAGATGGGATCAGCAGCCTGATGCGCCCCCCCGGTTTGATCAGGGGAATACCTTTCTGCCATCCTTCAATTCCGTCTGCCAGTACAAATTTGGTAGAGAGAGAATCTACATTGGTTGCGGTAGAATCAAACAGGATTCCCTGCGGAAAGGTCCTGCCTACATAATGTATCAGTAAAGTATCATCTATAACGGGAGCGATTCCCTCACCCGCCGAAATAATATTGTAATAGACTCCACTGGGATCTTTAGTAAAAGCGGCCGTTTGTTCCGAAGCTTTCAAAGCATTCACAATTTTGTCATCATCTATAGCCAGTTGCGTAGCCTTGTCATATGCCGGATCTGTTTTACAGGCGACATATAAACTTGCAGCTAAAACGACCAGCAACAGATTTCTACTTTTTAACATATTGCACAAAAATAGTCTTTTATTAGGGATGGCACAATATTTAACCAATTTTAACAAATACAAAAAGAAATGCCGTTAGTTTACTATCACACCCATGTGAATGGATATAGCAAACTAACGGCAGTATTCTTCCAAAAATTATGGATTAAAAACAATATTTATTCGCAGCGATCAGCTGCTGTGCCACCTGCTGGCGCGCCACTTTTACATTGAACGGTTCCATCTTCGTAAACCTCTTGAGTCCTACCAGCATCATGCGCTCCTCATCCCCTTCTGCAAAAGCCCACAAAGCTTCTTTACCGGCCTTTTGCGAAGCATCAACAGCTTCCACCATATAAATCCGCATCATGTTCAGCTGCCCTTCACAAGCTTCAGCACCCTTAAGATCTACAAGTTTCTCAGTTCTTAAAAGCACAGATTCAGCTACATATACATAGCTTGCCATGTCAGCAATGTTCATTAAAATCTCCTGCTCCTTTGAAAGGCTCATCATCAGTTTTTGTACCGCAGCGCCTGCAACCATTAAAGTTGCCTTTTTCAGGTTCTTAATAATCTTCCTTTCCGCAGCAAACAAAGTATCATCTTCTTCACCAAAATCCGGGATAGACATCAGCTCAGCTGCTACAGCAGTAGCAGGGGTCATCAGATCCAGTTCACCTTTCATCGCCCTTTTCAGCATCATATCCACTGTCAGCAACCTGTTGATCTCATTTGTACCTTCAAAAATCCGGTTGATCCTTGCATCCCGGTAAGCCCGGTCCATCGGCGCCTCGGCAGAGAAGCCCATACCGCCATAGATCTGCACGCCTTCATCGACAACATAATCCAGCACCTCAGATCCCCAAACCTTTAGTATCGCACATTCTACGGCAAATTGCTCTGTAGATTTCAGCTTGGCTTTATTGTTTTCCATACCGCCGGCAACCAGTGCGTCGTAAGCATCATCAATATTCTGGCCTGCGCGGTAATTGGCAGATTCCACAGCATATACTTTGGTAGCCATTTCGGCAAGTTTAAACCGGATGGCACCATATTTAGAAATCTGGCGCTCAAACTGTACCCGCTCATTTGCGTAATTTACTGCGGTATCAATTACATGTCTCGATGCCCCGATAGCCGCAGCTGCCAGTTTGATCCTGCCAATATTCAAGATGTTAACCGCGATCTTGAACCCATTCTGACGCTCAGAGAGCATATTTTCCGCCGGTACAGGACAGTCATTAAAGAAAACCTGCCGTGTAGAGGAACCTTTGATTCCCATTTTGTGCTCTTCAGGATTCATCGTGATGCCTCCGAAATCACGCTCAACGATGAATGCAGTAAGATTCTTATCATCGTCAATCTTGGCAAAAACGATGAAAATATCTGCAAAACCACCATTAGTAATCCACATCTTTTGTCCTGTGATCAGGTAATGTGTACCATCTTCGGATAATTTGGCTTTTGTTCTTGCCGAGTTGGCATCGGAGCCTGAATTGGGTTCAGTTAAACAATAAGCTGCTTTCCACTCCCCTGTTCCCAATTTAGGGATATATTTTTCTTTCTGTGCGTCATTTCCATAATAAAGAATAGGCAAAGTACCAATTCCCGTATGCGCAGATAAAGCTACCGCGAAAGAGTGCCCTGCGCCGATTATGTCTGCAACCAGCATAGAAGTGTTAAAATTCTTGCCAAAACCTCCATATTCCTCAGGAATTGAGACCCCGAGTAAACCCAGTTCTCCTGCCTTGTCCATCAGCGAAGGCATGAGTCCTTCTTCCTGCTGATCGATCCTGTCCAGGTTCGGGTATACTTCGGATGCAAGGAAATCCCGGCAGGTCTGTGCGATCATCTGCTGTTCTTCATCAAATTCTTCAGGAATAAATACATCCCGGAAGGCAGTTTCCCTGATCAGGAACTCTCCTCCCTTTGCTGTTATTTTATCTGTAGCTTCCATATCGGTTTATATTTAGGTTTTAAATTCTTTTAAAGCATTTCAAAAATACCTGCGGCACCTTGTCCGCTGCCCACACACATCGTGACCATTCCATATTTTCCTTCCCTGCGTTTCAGCTCATTGAACAGCTGTACAGTGAGTTTTGCCCCTGTGCATCCCAGCGGATGCCCCAACGCAATGGCGCCACCATTCACATTCAGCTTTTCGGTATTGATATCCAGGGCTCTGATCACTGCGAGCGATTGAGAAGCAAAAGCTTCATTCAGCTCTATCAAATCCATTTGCTCAAGTTTCAGGCCTGCTCTTTTCAGGGCAAGGGGGATAGCATCGATCGGGCCTATACCCATAATTCTTGGGGGTACGCCCACTACGCCATAACCTACAAGTTTTGCGATGGGATCAACACCAAGTTCTTTCAGTTTGCTCTCAGAAACCACCAGTACAAAAGCAGCACCGTCAGAGGTCTGCGAAGAATTCCCTGCAGTGATACTGCCACCAGCAGCAAACACAGGTTTCAGCTTGGCCAGTTTATCCAGGCTTGTATCTTCCCGCGGCCCTTCGTCGGTATCCACAATGTAAGTCCTTGTTTTTTTCTTCATCTGCCCGTCCAGATAGTTTTCGGTAACCGTAATTGGAGCAACCCCGCCTTTCAGGTGACCGTTTTTGATCGCCTCAATGGCCTTCCTATGAGAGTTGTAGGCAAATTCGTCCTGGTCTTCGCGACTCACCCCGTATTCAGCGGCTACAGCTTCTGCCGTGAGTCCCATCCCCCAATACCAGTCGGGGTTCTTCTTTGCTACATCTGCATTCGGCACTACCTTCCAGCCGCCAAATGGCATGCCCGACATCACTTCTACGCCCCCGGCAATGATCACATCAGCCATCCCGCTCTGAATCTTTGCTACCGCAGTAGCAATTGTATCCAATCCGGATGCGCAATACCTGTTAACCGTAACCCCCGGGACTTTATCTGTATCCAGGCCCATCAGGGAGATCATTCTTCCGATGTTCAGTCCTTGCTCCGCTTCCGGCGTGGCATTTCCTACAATCACATCATCTATTTGTTCCTTGTCCAGGTTGGGCACCTGAGCCACTAACTGTCTGATTACCTCTGCAGCCAGATCATCGGCCCTGGTAAAACGAAATACGCCGCGCGGGGCTTTGCCTACCGCTGTACGTAAACCTGCTATGATATATGCTTCCTGCATGATTTTTCCTGATTAATTGATGAATTAGTTGCGTAATGGTTTGCCTTTGGTGACGATACTCTGGATCCGTTCCAGGGTTTTTCTTTCTCCGCAGAGCGACAGAAAAACTTCCCTTTCCAGGTCAAGCAGATACTGCTCCGTCACATCCGTTGGCGAAGAGAGATCTCCACCGCACATCACATAACCCAATTTCTCTGAGATTTTTTTATCGTGTTCTGAGATGTACTTCCCTGAATACATGGTGTTAGCCCCGGCGTAAACAATACCCAAACCTTGTTTTCCCAGCACCCTTATATCTTTTCGCTGAACAGGTTTGGTATAACCTGCGTCTGCCAGTTCGATTGCTTTTGCCTTTGCATCGGCGATTAGTCTGCTCCGGTTCATCGATATTGAATATTTGTCTTTCTGCAGATAACCCAGTTCAAAAGCTTCTTCGGCCGATGTAGAAACCTTAGCCATCGCTACCGTGAGGAAACGGTCTTTTAATACATTCTGAACGATCTGATCTTCTTTATATTCATCAGATGCACGCAGGGCGAATTCTTTGGAGCCCCCTCCGCCCGGAATCAGTCCCACGCCGAACTCAACCAGTCCCATATAAGTCTCTGCATTCAGCTGGACATGGTCTGCATGCAAACTAAATTCACATCCGCCGCCCAGGGCGAGATTATGCGGTGCTACCACCACAGGTATAGAAGAGTATCTGATCCGCATCGAGGTATTTTGGAAAGACCTCACCGCCATATTCAGCTCGTCCCAGTCCTGCTCAACAGCCATCATAAAGATCATTCCTACATTGGCGCCGGCAGAGAAATTGGCGCCGTCATTACCAATGACCAAACCGCGGTAATCCTTTTCTGCAAGATCAATCGCCTTATTGATAGCCTGCAGTGTATCCCCGCCAATTGTATTCATCTTGGAATGGAACTCTACATTCAGGATGCCGTCCCCAAGATCGATTATCGAAGCACCCGAGTTTTTGTAGACCGTTTTGGCTGACCGTATATTATCCAGGATAATAAATGATTCGGCATCGGGTAAGGGAAGATAACTTTTTGTAGGGATGTCATAATATTTTTTAATTCCATCTTCTATTTTATAGAAGGAAGTATGACCGGCTGACAGCATTTCATGAACCCAGGCTGCAGCTTCATGCCCATACTTTTTCATTCCTTCAAGCGACTCAGCGATACCTACCGCATCCCATACTTCAAAGGGACCGAGCTCCCAGCCAAAACCGGCACGCATAGCGTCATCTATTCTGAAAAGCTCATCTGAGATCTCAGGGATCCTGTCTGACACATATTCAAAAAGACCAAAAAAGGAAGACCTGAAAACTTCGGCTGCTTTATCTGTACCTGCAGCAAAAACTTTCATTCTGTCTCTTACGTTCTCGATAGGTTTGGTCAGCTCCAGTGTAGCCGATTTCACCTTTTCCTGCGGGCGGTATTCCAGTGTTTTCAGGTCAAGCGCCAGAATCTCCGTTTTGCCATCCGCAGTTTTAGTTTTTTTATAGAAGCCCTGCTGTGTTTTATCGCCCAGCCATTTATTTTCTTCCATCTTTACTACGTAGGCAGGAAGTTTAAATATATCGTGTGCTTTGTCATCAGGGCAATTGTCGTATAAACCTTTGGCCACCCTGATCATCGTATCGAGTCCTACTACGTCCGAAGTGCGGAAAGTAGCTGATTTAGGTCTTCCCAGTGCTGGTCCGGTAAATTTATCAACTTCTTCTACCGTCAGACCCAGTTTTTCTACCAGGTGCAGCAGGGCCATAATAGCATACACCCCCACCCTGTTTGCAATAAAAGCCGGTGTATCCTTACATAATACAGTGGTTTTACCCAAAAATTTATCGCCATAATGCATGAGGAAGTCTACGTTCTCCGGTTTTGTATCAGGTATGGGTATGATTTCCAGCAAACGCAGGTAACGGGGCGGGTTAAAAAAGTGTGTACCGCAAAAGTTGGCTTTAAAGTCGTCCGACCGGCCTTCTGCCATCAGATGAATGGGAATCCCTGAGGTATTGGAAGTAATTAATGTTCCTGCTTTGCGGAACTGCTCCACCTGTTCGAATACTTTCTTTTTGATATCCAGGTTCTCCACCACGACTTCAATGATCCAGTCGGCCCCCGCAATTTTAGCCATATCGTCATCGAAGTTACCGGTACTGATTTTCGAGACCGTGTTTTTGGTGTAAACCGGCGAAGGGTTGGTCTTTATCGCATTCTGCAAAGCAGCATTGACAATACGGTTTTTTACTGCCGGTTGTGCTGCTGTTAATCCTTTAGCCTGCTCTTCCGGAAGAAGCTCTTTTGCTGCAATATCTAACAATAATACTTCTACTCCTATATTCGCAAAGTGACAGGCGATACGTGATCCCATAATTCCGGAACCTAGTACAGCTACCTTATTTATCTTTTTGTTCATCATTTTCTGTAGTTACTGTATATGCTAAAGTCAATTGATTCAATTTCTGCAGGGTCTTTACCACGCCCTCTTTTTCCTGGACAGTAAGGTGGGTGTTGAGGTATTCATTAAATGATTTTACCACCCCTTTAGCCAGCTGCCGTTTCTCTTTTCCATAATCTGTAAGGAAGACTCTTACGGATCTTTTATCCGATGGCGCCGCTTCCCTGTAGATCAGTCCGCTTTCTTCCATGCTGCTTAAAATCCGGGAAAGACTTGTTGCCTTTACCCCCAGTAAACCTGCCAGCTGCGAAACGGCAGTACCTTCCCTGTCAATATTAATCAGCACATATCCAATAGCTTGAGTGATTCCAAAGCCTGAAGCAATCTGGTTATAGGTGTTCGACATGTTCTGCCAGACCACCTTCAATAAATAATCTATAGTTTCTTCGTGTCTCATTAAATACTATGCTTGCATAACAAAGCTAAATAATAATATGTTTGAATGCAAGAAAAAAACAGCGCAAAAAAAAGCCGCCGGGGATGAACCCCGGCGGCTTTATAAGATGATTTAATCTACTAGTACAAAGTAAATTCTACACGTCTGTTTTTCTGACGTCCAGCTGCAGTTTTGTTGCTTGCAATTGGTTGTGTTAATCCGTAACCTGTAGCTTCAACTCTTGATGCATTTACACCTTGTGAAACCAGGTAAGCTTTAACTGACTCAGCTCTTTCTTTAGATAATCTCATGTTCAGAGCTGCTGAACCTGTGTTATCTGTGTGACCAGCTAATTTCAGACTAAAGTTTTTAGTTACCAGTAAGTTGGCAACACGGTTTAAAGTTGGGAAAGATTTAGATCTGATAGTAGCTTTACCCAAATCGAATTCCAGGTTTTTAATCGCATCTCTTACAACACGACGATCTTCTTCAGTAATAATTACTTTTTCAACTGGTTTGGGTTGTACCAATGGACATCCTGCGCCGTCAACTACTGTGTTGCTTGGTGTACCAGGACATTTATCCAGTTTATCAGCAACACCGTCACCGTCTGAATCTTTCAACAGGTCATCCATATCAGATCTCAGTTTAGCGTTTTCAGCTTTCTGGTTGTCTAAGTCACTTTTCAATGAACTTGCAAGTGCTTTCGCAGCCACTGCTTCATCGTAACTAGCCGCTACCGGATTGTAGTAAGCCAATTGTTTACCTTTACCCAGTGCAAATTCCAAACCTGCGTGTGCATAGTTGAATTTATCAGCATTGTTATTGCGGTAAGTACCATCAAGGTTATCACCATCAACAAAATAAACAGACCATCCCAGGTCAAAGTTGATGTTTTCAGAAACCCTGAATTTAGCACCTAATCCAACAGGGATAACCAGCTCGCTGATGGATTTACCATCTGCAAAATCAGAAGTTACACCACCAGCAGAAGTCACTGTAGGTTTGTAACCAGCTAAACCAGCACCTGCTGAAACATATAATTGTAAAACATCCTGTTTTTTGAACAAGTCGATGTTAAACATGTTTACCTGTGCGCTTAAAGTTCCTGCATAAGAAAGATCAGTTTCATAAGCTGTGTTTCCACCTGTAACAGCCAGACCACTGTCATAAGGCTCAGAGTTGTCTCCTTTTAATTTACCTCTGATTCCGTCCAGTTTCAGGGAGAAATAAGGCGTAAATTGTTTCTTAATTGACAGGCCATAACCTAGGCTGGACTTCCAGTTAGAGAAATCATTTTTACCACCAAGTGGTGAAAGTGGCGATAGCACACCTGCATTCACACCGATAGACCATGTGCTGAACTGTTGGGTAGCTGCTGTACTTGTAGTCGTTTGTGCCTGTGCAGCACCACCGATAAATAGGGCCGCTAAAGCTCCCGGCAGACATTTTAATAATTGTTGTTTCATAATATGAGTGTAATGTTAATTTGGTTCCTCTATTTTTTCCTGAGGTGTGCAATATCTGTACCAAGTTAAAAAATACGCCCTGAATGATACATGAGTACGTTTTTACAGCTTATAGTGTAGCCCAAATTAACTATCACTTTCTTGTTACATGCATTGAATGATAGACATAATGCCTGGGAGGGTCTATTATTTTAATCAACCCGGCAGATCATCCCTGCCGATGGTATTAGGCTTATACCTGCAGTAATGAACATCGCTATAGACTCACTAAAAACTACTATTTATACCCTGTCTGGCTTTAACTATATCCGGTCCGGGATAAGGCTAGTGCATTCCTTTATAATCCTCGGCATCCTTATACAGCTTTTCTATAAGGTCTTTATTTTTCTCCAGGATAACTTTCCGCTTCAAACTCAGTTTGGGGCTAAACTCTCCGCCCTCAATGCTCCATTCTTTAGCCAGCAGCGCAAAGCGTTTTACCTGCTCCCACTTGCCAAACTCAACAGATCCGTTAATGATCTCCTGATTAAACTTCTCGATCACCTGTGCGTCCCTGATGATTTCCTCTTTTGTTGTATAAGCAATGCCCTTGTGTTCGCACCACAATTTTAATGCTGCAAAATTCGGTACTATCAGTGCCGAAGGGAATTTTCGGTTTTCACCCAACACCATGATTTGTTCAATCAGTGTAGACTCTTTGTACTTATTTTCCAGGATCTGCGGTGCAATGTACTTGCCGCCGGCAGTTTTAAAAATCTCCTTCTTACGGTCGGTAATTTTCAGGAAGCCATCGCCAACCAGTTCGCCAATGTCACCGGTATGAAACCAGCCCTCTGCATCTATGGTTTCGGCTGTCAGATCGTCCCGTTTGTAATATCCTTTCATTACATGCGGCCCGCGTGTAAGCACTTCTCCGTCAGGAGCAATCTTCACTTCCACATCTTTGATTGGACGCCCTACGGTGCCAAACATCATTTGCCCAAGACAGTTGGAACTGATCACCGGAGAAGTTTCGGTCAATCCGTAACCTTCAGCTACAAATAAACCGGCAGCCCAGAAGATCCGGCTCAGGCGCGGGCTGAGTGCAGCACCTCCCGAAACAATAACCACGATCTCACCCCCAAGGGCTTCCCTCCATTTTGAAAACACCAGTTTCCTGGCAATTCCAAGTTTTAAATTATACAGCCAGTCCTTTTCAGTTTCAAACTGCTCTCCCAGCTCCAGCGCCCAAAAGAACAAACGCTTTTTAATTCCTGTGAGCGTTTTGCCCTTTTCGATGATCTTATCATAGACTTTTTCGAGCAGCCGGGGAACGGTACAAAAGATGTGTGGTTTTACAAACTGAATATCAGCCACAATCGTTTCCATACTTTCAGCATAATAAACCGCGACATCTCTGTAGATATACATATAGATGATCATGCGTTCATACACATGGCACAAGGGCAGAAAGCTGAGCCCTTTCTTTACTTCTGCAGGTACCAGAACGGAGCCACTTGTAAAATTTGTGATCAGGTTATTATGGGTTAACATCACGCCCTTTGGCGTACCTGTTGTGCCGGAGGTATAAATCAGTGTCAGTATATCATCAGGGTTTACGGCAGCACGGTATTGTTCAAGATCCATAGCTGCATTGGCAGCCCCGTCGTTGATCAACTCCATCCAGTTTGCTGCACCGGCAACATCTTCAAATGTATAAAGCTTAACAGGAAAGTCCAGACTGCCGATTATCGGACGTACTTTGCTGTACAGGCTTTCATCAGAAACAAAGAGGATACTCACCTCGGCATTTTCCAGTATAAATTTAATATCATGCTCCGGCAAGGTAGGATACAGCGGAACCTGGTAAGCGCCGATTTGGGTGATGGCAAAATCTGTAATGTTCCATTCGGGACGGTTGTGCGACATTACAGCAATCCTTGAGCCTTTTACCGCGCCCAGTTTTACCAGTCCCCTGCTGAGCTGGTCTGCAGTATCACAAAAATCACGGGTGCTGTATTTCTTCCATACCCCTTTGATTTTGCCGCTGATGAATTCATCTTTTGGAAATTTCTCTAAATTGTATTTGAGCAGATCAAATACTCTTGTTATGGTTTCGGGCATACATCTGGATTTATATTGGTTAAACTGCTATTACCAAATCTAATAAATAAATCAGTGGAATGAAATTAATAACCGGAGGGATTTTACAACTAATATTACGGTATAAAAACACACGGCATAATAATTGTTAACAAGAATTTCATAAACAAACTTATCAAATCATATGAAAAAAGTATTTACTATACTTTGTTTAGCGTTCATCGCTACACTCGCGATCCATTCTACTTCTAAAGCTCAGGGCTATGACAATGCTATCGGGGGACGTTTCGGCGCTGCCAACGGGATAACTTTTAAAACCACTTTGGGCGACAACAAGATGCTCGACCTGATTGCCAATTTCAGATCCAACAACAACTACAAATATTTCAGGGTGACAGGTTTGTATGAGGTATACCTTCCGGTTACTGATGCTCCGGGTTTAAACTGGTATTATGGTGGTGGTGCGAGTATTGGTTCTGTAAAATATGAATACGGACCCTATAACTCGAGCGACCTGTACCTGTCTGTTGATGGTGTACTTGGTTTAGACTACAAATTCGCAGATGCGCCTATCAACTTGTCTCTGGACTGGAAACCTGCTATTCAGCTGGCTCCTGATACTGATTTTGATGCATCAGGCGTAGGACTTTCACTGCGTTTTACGTTCTAAAAATTACACCTTAAAACATTACGTCGTCAGGTAGCTCAGAAGAGAAGACCTGACGACGTTATATAAAAAGACTATTTCAGTCCCATCCATTTTTTCAGCACAGCGCGCTGATCTGCTGTAATGCCTTCCGCCATAGATGGCACGAGTTTCACATTCGGGTTGGCCTTCAGGGTAACTTTGATCTCTTTATCCAGCAGATCTCTTTTGATCTTTAGTGTAACCACATCACCAACCTTTTTACCCAGCATCAGCGGCATGCCTGCTACAGCCGGTTCCGATTCAGTACCATCAATGCTGATGATTTCATCACCCACACTCAGTCCGTCCGTCCATGCACCGGAATTGCGCGAAACCGCAACAACAACCGCATGCCCGGCAATTCCACGGGTAGCAACACCCAGGTAAGGAACATTTTTACCTTCGTTTTCATTCTGAACCTTGATTCCGGCATAGCCGAAATACTTTGCGTACTCTATAGGATAAACGCCATTAACATACTTTGCCCAGAAATCATTCATGCTGATACCGCTGACTTTTTCTGCCATCGCCCTGAACTCGGCATCGGTGTACCCTTTGCCGCTGGCTTTACATTGCAGGTACATTGCTTTCATAACATCATCCAGGCTTTTTGTACCTTTTGTAGCGTTGATAATCTCCAGATCCAGCAATAAGCCAATCACTTCCCCTTTGCTATAGTAGGACACGGTTGAGTTATTCGAGTTTTCATTTGGCCTGTAATATTTAATCCAGGCATCAAAGCTGGATCCTGCAGCAGATTCAATTTTTGCACCGGGAGTATTGATAATATTGGCGACTTTACCAATTAAATCACTAGCAAATTCATCGGGAGTATTGTATCCTGCACGAAGCATGAACTTATTCTCGTAGTAAGAGGTAAAGCCTTCGGCGATCCACAGGTTTGTTGTATAATTTTCATTCTCATAATCGAATGGCCCCAGTGCAACGGGACGCAGGCGTTTTACATTCCAGAGGTGATGGTATTCATGCGCCACCAAACCAAGAAAGCTGTTGTATCCAGCTTCTGTGGCATAACTTTCCCTGTCTACACCAAACACAGTAGAGTTTAAATGCTCCAGTCCGCCGCTGCCTTTTGACAGGTTATGGATAATAAAAGTATAGTGCAGATTTGGATTTTCCCCGTACACCGCCGTTGCCTCTTCCACGATCCTGGGCATGTCTTTTTTCAGACGCTGAGCATTGTACTTACCGCCACCATACATGGCTACAGTGTGTTTTACCCCTGCTGCCATAAATTCGAAGACATCCTGGTTACCTACTTCAATAGGGCTGTCATACAGGATGTCAAAGTTTTTGGCCGTATAGGTAAAAGGCTGGCCAGCTACAGGCTCCAGTCCCGTAGAAACTTTGTCCCAGCCTGTAAAAGGAATAATTTTTACGGTGCTGCCGGTTGCCAACTGGTTTTCCGGGAACATAAATATGCCTGTAGGGGATAAAAAGGCATGACTGGCATCCACAAAAGGAGTACGTACAGATACTTCAAATGCATAAACACTGTAATTGATCTGCAGGGATTTAGCATTGTTACTGTATATCCGCCAGGTATTCTTTTTTACTTTTTCCACTTTGACAGCCGCTTTTCCGGCCATTGCAGTCACATTTTCTACATTTTTGGAAAACTCCCTGACCAGGTAGGAACCTGGTGTCCATACGGGCATTTTGATATCAATATAAGCTTTGGCAAGGCCGGAAACATTCATTTCAACAGCTGCGTAATGCGTTTGCGGTTCTTTGAAACTCACTTCGTAACTGATTTTAACCTGTGCGCTGGCAGCCAGAAAAGAAAGACTAAATACCAGTGCTACCAATGCTGTTTTTTTCAAATTCATATGATCTTTTTCCGGCAAATTTAAAACATCTGTTAGTGGATGATGGTTAAAAACATAAATAAGCTGTAACATCCTTAATACAAGTACCGTTCGAGCAGTAATTTGAATATTTTTGTTTTCACTTAATCGCTCCCATAACCTTATATGAAACTGAAATACGTCGTTTATACCCTTCTTTTTTTGGGGATTGTTTATCTTGTTTATCACCGTATCACTGCCAATAAAAAACTGGAGGGATCGGGTGCCGGTGGCGGTAGTAAAAGTGGCGCCAAAGGTGGTAAAACACAAAGTTTCGCGGTAAACGGCGTCGTTATCAAACCAACTTCTTTCGCCAGCAACCTGGACATCTCAGGAACTATCGAAGCCAATGAATCTGTGGCTTTGCAGAGTGAAGTATCCGGACTGGTGACAGGAATCTTTTTTAAAGAGGGCAGTACTGTGACCAAAGGAAGTGTACTGGTAAAAATTAACGACCGGGATATCCAGGCGCAGCTGCAGGAAGCACTTACCAAACAAACCTTATCGGCAAGCAATGAAAACCGTGCGAAACAGCTGCTTGCAAAAGGTGCGATCAGTCAGGAAGAATACGATATTGCACTGGCAGACCTGAAATCGCTGAAAGCACAGGGCGCACTGATCAGGGCCCAGCTGGCAAAAACATCGATCATTGCCCCATTCAGTGGAAAAATAGGCCTGCGCTCCATATCTGTTGGGGTATATATCACGCCTACAACTGTAATTGCAAATTTACTGAGCACCAATCCAGTAAAAGTTAACTTCTCCGTACCGGAGAAATATATGGGACAGATCAAATTAAATTCGGGTATCACCTTCCGTACAGATGGCTCCAGCCAGATTTATACGGGTAAGGTTTTCGCCATCGAGCCCGGCATCAACGCCCAAACCAGGACCCTGCAGATTAAAGCACTCGCACAAAATAATAACAACCAACTGCTGCCAGGTTCATTCGCCAAAGTATCACTGGTACTGAGCAATGTTGAAAATGCCATCCTTGTTCCCAATGAAGCTATCATCCCGGTATTGAAGGGGAAAACCGTATTTGTAAGCAAGAATGGCAAGGCGAAACAGATAGAGGTTCATTCCGGCACACGTACAGATGCGAACATCGTCATTACCTCTGGTCTGTCTGCTGGTGATACAGTTTTAACAACCGGTGCAATGACCCTCAAAGAGGATGCACCAGTGAAAGTGTCTGTGGTTAAATAATAAACATACCGAAATGAGTATATCTACCACGAGTATAAAAAGACCTGTTCTGGCGATTGTGATGAACCTGATGATTCTCCTGTTTGGAGTTATCGGCTACACTTTCCTGGGCGTAAGGGAATTCCCAAATATTGATCCTACAGTAGTGAACGTGCGTACTTCGTATCCTGGGGCCAACTCTGATATTATAGAATCCCAGATTACAGAACCACTGGAGAAATCCATTAACGGGATTGACGGGATCAGGAACATTACTTCTTCCAGCAACCAGGGAAGCAGTAATATCACCATTGAGTTTAACCTGGATAAAAATATCGAGGAAGCCGCAAATGATGTGCGTGATAAAGTTTCACAGGCAGCAAGGAGCTTACCAAAAGATATTGACGGTAATCCGGTAGTGAGTAAAGCTGATGCCAACTCCGACCCGATCATTACCATGACGGTGCAGAGCGATAAAAGAAATGCGCTGGAACTGAGTGATTATGCAGAAAACGTGATTGCTGAGCGGATACAAACTATTGCCGGAGTTAGCGGTGTGCAAATCCAGGGACAAAAAAGATATTCCATGCGTATCCGCATTGACCCTACCAAACTGTCAGCCTATGGATTAACTTCACAGGATATTGTAACCGCGCTCGACAATGAGAACGTGGAGCTTCCTTCAGGTAAAATTACCGGTGCAAGCACAGAGCTCACTGTAAAAACGCTGGGCAAGCTGACCAACGAAGAACAGTTCAATAACCTGATCCTGAAAAACGACGTCAACAATGTAATCAAACTGAAGGATGTAGGCTACGCGGAACTTGGCCCTGAAAACGAAGAAACTATCCTGAGAGAGTCAGCACGGCCGATGGTATCGGTAGCACTGATCCCATTGCCCGGAGCAAATTACCTGGAGATCTCAAAAGAATTTGACAAAAGATTTGAGCAGCTGAAAAAAGATATTCCAAAGGATATGAAACTGAATATCTCTCTGGACAACAGCAAATTTATCAAAACTTCAGTAACTGAGGTTGCGGAGACCATTATCCTTTCACTGGTACTGGTGATCATTATCATTTACCTGTTCTTCCGCGACTGGGCAATTGCTGTCCGGCCGCTGATCGATATTCCGGTTTCACTGGTGTTCACATTCTTTATCATGTATATCTGTGGATTTTCCATCAACGTACTGAGTTTACTGGCTATAGTACTGGCCACAGGTTTGGTAGTGGATGACGGGATCGTAGTCACGGAAAATATTTTTAAGAAGGTGGAAGAAGGGTATTCACCTTTTGAAGCGGCTATAAAGGGATCCAATGAGATCTTCTTTGCCGTTATCTCCATTTCCATTACGCTTGCAGCTGTGTTTTTACCGGTTGTGTTCCTGCAGGGATTTGTTGGCCGCTTGTTTCGCGAATTTGGGATTGTAATCGGCGCTGCCGTACTGATATCAGCTTTTGTATCGCTGACGCTGACTCCAATGCTGAACGCCTACCTGATGAAAAGTACAGGACATACAAAATCCCGCTTTTATAATTGGTCAGAGCCCTATTTTGTTGCACTAAATGACAATTACGCAGAAAATCTGGACAAATTCCTGAATAAAAGGTGGCTGTCTATTCCTATTATCGTGGTCTGCGTAGGACTGATAGTGCTGTTCTGGAAAATTCTGCCAAAGGAAACCGCGCCATATGATGACAGGAGCCTCATAAATATGAACATCAGTACTCCTGAAGGATCTTCTTTCGATTACACAGATGCCTTTGTAACAAAAATCAGCAAGATGATCCAGGATTCTGTACCGGAAAAAGCTGTGCTGATTACCATTAGTTCACCGAGTTTTGGGGGCTCAGGTTCTGTCAACAGCGGGATTATCAGAATGGGGCTTACACCTCCTGATGAGCGTGAGCGCTCGCAGGAAGAAATTGCGGCACAGCTGACCAGGATCACCAAAAAATACTCGGAAGGTAAAGTAGTAGTTACCCAGCAGCCAACGATCTCTGTTGGTCGCCGCGGCGGTTTACCGATCAGTTACATCATCCAGGCACAGAACTTTGAAAAGCTGCGGGAAAAGGTGCCTTTGTTTATGGACGAGGTAAGTAAAGACCCTACGTTTACGGTATCAGACGTGAACCTGAAATTCAATAAACCGGAGATCAATCTGACGATCGACCGGGATAAGGCTAAAAATCTGGGTGTATCTGTTTCGGCAATTGCACAGACACTACAGCTTGGTCTCAGCGGCCAGCGCTTTTCCTATTTCTTTATGAACGGAAAGCAATACCAGGTAATCGGTCAGTTTGACCGCGGAAACCGGAAAGATCCTCTGGATCTGAGCTCTGTTTATGTGCGCAGTGATAAAGGCGAGCTTATACAGATCGACAACCTGGTTACAGCCAAAGAAGAGAGCAGTCCGCCACAGCTTTACAGGAACAACCGTTTCACCGCAGCTACTGTTTCTGCAGGGCTATCACCAGGTAAAAGTATAGGTGATGGAATTGAGGCCATGGACAGGATCAGCGCAAAAGTGCTGGATGAATCTTTCTCTACCGACCTGAGCGGTGAATCCAGGGATTTCAAGGAAAGTTCTTCCAATACGCTGTTTGCATTTGGACTTGCACTGCTGCTGGTTTACCTGATCCTCTCTGCCCAGTTTGAAAGTTTTAAAGATCCGGTGATCATTATCCTTACCGTACCAATGGCTGTTGCGGGAGCTTTCCTGTCCCTCTGGTTATTTGGGCAGAGCTGGAATATCTTCAGCCAGATCGGTACCATCATGCTCATCGGACTGGTAACCAAAAATGGTATCCTGATTGTGGAGTTTGCCAACCAGCTGAAAGAGGAAGGTAAAAATGTACATGATGCGATCAGGGAAGCTTCGGTTTCGCGTTTGAGACCTATTTTAATGACCAGTCTTGCTATTGCCATCGGTGCACTCCCTATTGCTATGGCACTAGGTGCTGCTGCAAAAAGCAGGATGGGTATGGGTATCGTAATTGTGGGCGGTACAACGTTTTCGCTTGTACTCACGCTATTTGTAATTCCTTCTATTTATTCCTACTGGTCTAAAGAACACAAAGCAAATACTGAACTGGAAAGATCTCTTAAAGCAGCATTGGCTGAAGAAACTGCTACAGCCTAAACTACAGACAAATGAACAAACATTTATTTTTTTCGTTAGCATTGCTGATCACCTGCTGTACACAAATCGTGAACGCACAGGACACGCTTCGCCTGGAAAACGCTATAACGACTGCCCTGAAGAACAATTTTGATATACGCCTGGTTTACAATGATGTGATCATTGCCAAAAACAATGCGAACATAGGAAATGCGGGAATGCTCCCTACCCTGGGCGGAACTTTCAGCGATGGCGGCAGCAGGCAAAATACTACGCAGACGCGTTCTACCGGTGCGCAGGTAGAAGCTAACGGGGTAAGAAATACCAACAGCAGTTACGGAGCGGCTTTGGACTGGACGATCTTTGACGGACTGCAGATGTTTACCAACTATGAGCGGCTGAAAGAATTGAAAAAACAGGGTGAAGCGGGTGCAAAATCAACTATACTAAGCACGGTATCTGATGTAGTGGCAGCCTTCTATTCTGTAGTGCGGCAGCAGAAACTGGTACGCGCAACTGATAGTGCTATGGTTGTTTCCCGGCTGAGGGTAGTTATTGCCGAGAATAAACTGCAGATCGGCAGAGGATCTAAACTTGATGTACTCACTGCCAAAGTGGATTTCAATACAGATACAACTACTTATCTGCAGCAAAAAAATACGCTTAACACCTCCAGAATTACTTTGAATCAGCTGATGGCCAGAGACCTGAATACCATATTTGCAGCAGATGAAAAGTTTGAGATTGAGAGTGACATGAAACTTGCCGAGCTGGAAGCGCAGACCATGCAGATGAACCCCGACCTGCAGTATGCCATTATCAATAAAAGACTGGCTGAACTAAACCTGAAGTCTGTTAAAGGACAACGCTATCCTGTGGTAGCTGTAAACGGAGGATATCAGTTTTCGAGAAGTGCCAGCCCGACAGGCTTTACAACCAGACAGCGGGCAGACGGTTTTACTTATGGACTGACGGCTAACCTGAATGTTTTCAACGGCTTTCTGCAGCGACAGAACGAAAGAAATGCGAAGGTACAGATCAGCTCTTCTGAAATGACGCTCGACAAAACCAAACAGGATGTTACGGCTTTGCTGATCTCCACCTATCAGAACTACCTGACCAATCTTGACCTGCTGAAAGTGGAGACCGGCAACGTAGACCTGGCCAAACAAAACCTGGATATTACCTTTGAAAAGTACCGTCTGGGCAGTATCAGTCCACTCGAATTGCGTGAAGCGCAAAGAAACTCCATTAACGCGATTATACGTTTTCTGGATGCTGAGTATCAGGCGAAACTAACGGAAATCAATCTCAAAGAAGTAAGCGGCACATTAAAAGTTCAATAAAGTCGTTACTTTTGTATATGATTTTAGTAGCAGATAGCGGGTCGACCAAAACAGATTGGTTAGGGTACAACTCCGGGAAAACGATTAGTTTCAACACACAGGGTATTAACCCTTATTTTTTAAATGCACAGGATATCTATAAGGTCCTGTCTAAGGTACAAATGCTGGGTGAGTTTGCTGAAGAGGTAAAGGAAATCTATTTTTATGGTGCAGGCTGCTCTACACCAGACAAACATGAGGTGATTTCCAATGGTTTATCACTTTTCTTCCCAAAGGCTTTTATCAGTGTTGAAAATGATCTGATCGGTTCTGCCTATGCAACCTGTGGCGATGAAAAAGGCCTGATCTGCATTTTAGGTACGGGTTCAAATGTTTCCTATTTTGATGGAACAGCAACCTATGACAGTAATTATGGTTTAGGATATATCCTGGGCGATGAGGGATCAGGAACCTACTTCGGCAGAAAAATGATTACTTCTTATTTGTACAAGCAAATGCCGGAAGACCTGAGGACGCTTTTTGCACGTGATTATGATATCGACAAGGAAACGGTAATCACCAATGTTTACCAGCGTCCGCTGCCCAATACCTATCTGGCGGGATTCAGCCGGTTTATGTATGAAAACAGGCATCATCCTTATATCCTTCAGGTACTTGAAGATGGATTCCAGGAGTTTATCGATGTGAATATCAAAGATTTTAAAGACTATAAAACTATTGCCTGCCACTTTGTAGGTTCAATTTCTTTCTATTATCAGGACATCCTGACGAACGTTTGCGAAAGAAACGGCATCCGCGTTGGAAAGGTACTGCAGAAACCTATCGAAGGGATCTTCAATTACATCCTCAGAAAAGAAGGCATCACCATCTGATCACAGTGGTGACACCCTATATTGCTTAGTATACTGCCTTGTAATTGACAAGGATATTATATTTTAAAACTTCATTCGGGAGAACTTCGGCAGGGCTGAGTTCTCCCTTGTCATTTGACAGGGAGGAAAAGAGTTTCCCATCCTCTTCTCCGGTCAAGACAGAATATCTTCCCGGTTTGAGTCTAATGGAATAATGGCCTGCCGTATCACTTTTAACTTTGGCCACCAATTTTGTACGTACCGTGGTATATAAGGGTGCGCTCCCTTCTGCATCTGCTGCCCCGGCAACTTCATAAATAAAGACTGTACGCTGCACGCCTTTCGGTGTGTCTTTCTGCCCGGGGCCGGGCATCATATTTCCTTCGGCAAAGGTTACCTGTCCGGAGATTCCTTCCTTCAGCTGAGCCTGGGTATTTCTTACTGTACACGCTGCAGTCGCAAGGAGCATTACCCCACATAAAAAAGCATTGTAAAATTTCATCTGTATAGTTATTAAAGTTAAATTTGATCATACTCCAAACCAACGTTCATGCAAATTATCAGCCATTTATGATGAGTCATTGCAGCTTAACAAAGTTTGGATGGTATATACTCTGTTTTGCCTCGCTGAACAGCTCTTGGCTTTACGCTCAGGAAATCATCAGGCCGAATGTAACAAATTCTGCATTCTTAAAAGAAAACAGTGTAACATTACTCGATATTTCCGGTATAAACAGGGCAAATGCCTTTGCACTGGCTAAGGCCAAAGGATGGGAAACAGCCAGGGCTGACAGGGACGGAAATGTTTTGAGGCTGCAGCGTACAGATGAACTTGGTTTACCCATATATTACACCACTACAAATAATATAATTGCCGCGGGCACCACCCGTACTACCAAAGTTTACTCAGGGGGAGGTTTAGGCCTCGCGCTTAATGGCAGCGGCATTGCTGCAGGTAAGGTTGCCTTGTGGGATAGTGATGCCGTGCTTGCCAGCCATGCTGAATTTGCCGGCGGGCGGATTGAAGTGCGGGATAAAACGACCAGCACAGCAGTTCATTCCACACATGTTGCAGGAACAATGATGGCTTCAGGCATCAATGCCATTGCCCGGGGGATGGCCTTTGCACTGCCTAAATTATATGTATTTAATTTCGACAATGATACTCCGGAGATGTCTGCCAATGCGGCTACACTGCTGATTTCCAACCACTCCTACGGCACTGCTGCCGGGTGGTCGCAAAATACCAGTGTTACGCCTGAGCGCTGGGAATTTCTGGGGGCGCCGGGAGAAAATGAGGATTACAAGTTTGGCTATTATGACACTGAATCTTCGGAATGGGATAAGATCTGTTACAATGCCCCCTATTACCTGCCCGTAAAATCTGCTGGCAACAGCAGGATAGTGAACGGACCCGCTGTCGGGGAAGTTTTTTACAGGTTTAATGCCAGTCGGGTGATGGCCAATGCAGGTCCGCGCCCCGCAGGAATAAGCAGCAACGACGGATATGATAACATTTCTACCTATGGCAATGCCAAAAACATCCTTACTGTTGGCGCAATCAACCCGCTGGGCAGCGGCCCTTACACCGCAGCAAATATCAGGCTCACCGCATTCAGCAGCTGGGGCCCTACAGATGACGGACGGATCAAGCCAGACCTGGTGGCCGACGGTGTAAGGGTGCTTTCAACAAGCAATGCCGGAAACAACAGCTACACCACTTTGTCAGGCACCTCAATGTCTACCCCAAACGTAAGCGGTTCACTGATCCTGCTTCAGGAACTATACAGTCAGAAGAATGCCAACAGTTTTATGAGGGCGGCTACATTAAAGGCCCTGGCTATCGGAACAGCTACCGACGCCGGCACAGCAGATGGCCCGGATTACAGTTATGGCTGGGGACTGCTCAATATGGAGGCTGCTGCCCAGGCTATATTGGATAATGGCACCAAAGCTAAGATTGCGGAGAATATTTTGTCGCAGGGCGACCAGCAGTTCTTTGAAGTAACGGCCGCCGGGACTGCTCCATTGAAGGGAACGATCTGCTGGACAGACCCTGAGGCTGTAGCCATCAGTTCGGTAAACGGGCTGAACAATAAAACGCCACGGCTGATCAACGACCTCGACCTGCGGGCGGTTCAAAATCAGGAAAGTTACAATCCCTGGGTGCTTGATCCGGCTAACCCCTCTGCAGCTGCTGGCAAAGGCGATAACACACGTGACAATGTTGAGCAGGTACTCATCAGCAATCCTGTTGCAGGAGCAGTTTACAGGTTTAAAGTTTCACATAAAGCCGTACTTAAACGGGGGCCTCAGGCATATTCTATAGTAATAACCGGCATCAACGGGAATGCAAATTTCAGTACTGCCGGGATCCGCAATGATGAACTCAACCTGATCGTTTACCCTGTTCCTGCAAAAAATGAAATCAATATCAGTTTTAATATTACTGAACCTTCAGCGGTACAGGTAAAACTTATCAATCTATTGGGCCAGGTATTGTATCAGGATGACAAAGCCGGGTTTACAGGCATTTATCAGAACCAGGTAAATATCTCATCTTATGCTGCCGGAATTTATTTTATCGTGCTCAGGGCGGGCACTAAATCGTATACAAAAAAATTCATCTGCACTAAATAACAGATATCAGAGGATTCTCTTTTCAATTTCCAGCTCAATCATATGGGCTATATTTTCCAGTTTCACCTGGTCATCCGGCCCGAAATCCCTTGGTTTTCTATCCACGATGCAGATTACACCGATGTTGAATCCCTCTCTTGTGCCAATTGGTGCTGCGGCATAAAATCTCAGTCCGTGTTCTCCGGCAACAAATGGATTTGACAGCAGACAGCGTTCCTCCAGCACATCGGCGTAAACCGTCACATCATCCTTCAGAATTGCCAGTGAGCATAAACTCGTACCCCGTTCTACCGAAAGGCCGTTTTTCACTTCCTGGCTGGCCTTTGTCCATACATTATTTTTGTCCACAAAATTAATCATGGCGATTGGCATATCAAAAATTTCAGCTGCAAGGGCCGCAAGCTGATCAAAGACAGGCTCAGACCGGGTATATAGAATAGCGTATTTTTTAAGGTTATCCAGGCGCTCCTGTTCGTTCTGCGGAATTATATTCCTTCCAAAGGTATTTTCCAAGTGTGTGCTTAATTACGTTGACTTCAGGTTCAGTTCTGCATAATTATGCAATTACTATTCCTTTTAAAAAAAACGCCCTGAAAATTAACAAACACTACAGGAATACCAGGAGGGGTCCGTCGGGATGACATTAACGTACTGCCTCTTCAAAGCGCTGGAACTGCCATTTTGCTTTGGCATCCTTTTGGAAGAACACCTTATAACTCGAATCGGGCGGCAGGGTAAAATGAAATGACAATGACGTTTCCGCAGGATCTTTAGGTATGAAACTGGGAAGTAAGGTATTAGCTATCGCCTGTATCTGGTCTTTTAACTGCATATAGTTTTTAGGAATGTTAATGACAAAAGTATCATTTCTTTTCACCAATCACGGCATTATAGTTGCTCAGCAGAGTCAAATCATGAATAGAATACTTGTTGTAGATGACGATCCGGACTTGCTGGAAGTTGTGCAGTTAATTTTAGAGGAGAATAACTACAGGGTCTTTCCCCTGATGACCGGCAGACCGATTTTCAGAATTATTGAAGAGTTTAAGCCCGATCTTATCCTGATGGATATCAGGCTGGATGGTATGGACGGCAGGGCAATCTTTAAGGAGATCAGAACACGGGAGATGACGGCACACCTCCCGGTTATTCTAACTTCAGGCGGTTTCACTGAGGATTATGTCATGAGAGAGGCTTTACACTCTTCAGACTATCTGGAAAAACCTTTTGAAATGTCTGTCATGCTAAAGAAGATCGAGAAACTTCTTTAACAGCATTCAGTTACATTATATTTTAGTGATTTTAAATTCTGTTCTCCGGTTTTGCTGGCGGCCGAGGAAGTTATCTTTTCCGTTAGGGAACTGATTGGGTGCTATGGGCTTGCTGAAACCATAACCTTTGCTTTTCAGTCTTTCAGCAGCAATCCCCTTAGTGATCAAATAGTTCACGCAGGAATGGGCCCTTTTATCTGACAGGCTGAGGTTATAATTTTTTGATCCTACATTATCCGTATGGGCACTCAATTCTATCTCCATTGTTGGGTTATCCATCAGGAGAGTATATAAAACATCCAATTGCTTTTCTGAACCCGGATTAAGCTCAGCACTGTTAAAGTCGTACAGGATATCCTTCAGGACAATAGGAACGTTAATAGCAAAGGCTTTAAGGCATAATTTAGGATTTACCATGGTATCGGCCTTGGCAAGCTCATCGTAGTTATAACTCAGCATTTTTTTCAGATAATCCTGTTTTTCTGCGGTGATCTTAAGAGCACGGTTAGAGTTGATCCTGAAAACGTACCTTCCGTCGCGTCCCACGGTCATTCTCATTTCCTGCGAGGAATCACTGAGAGTGACCACAGCTCCGCTTAAAGGTTTTTCCGTCTGACAATCCACAACTGTTCCCTGCACTGTAATAAATTCCTTTCTTACATGGAAGATCTCCAGGCAGCAGACAGATTCCCTGTCCGAACTGATATATCCTTCGGTGTCTGCATCGTTTAAGGGGGTAAAATAAGCATCGTCTTTTGAAGAGTTAAAAGGGTATCCCAGATTTCTCGGCTCTGTCCAGCTGGCAAAATCGCCTTCACTTTCATAAAAATCCAGTCCTCCTATCCCTATTTTTCCGGCACTGCTGTATAATAACTTTTTGGTTTTGAAATTGTAATAGGGAGCCTCTTCATCCTCTTTGGTATTGATGGTGTTCCCCATATTAATTGCTTGGCCCAGTGTGCCATCTGCCCTTAGTATGCAGTACCAGAGGTCATATTTCCCGATTCCGCCTGGTCTGTCTGATGAGAAAACAAGGTACTTGCCGTCTTTGGTGATAAATGGCTGCATGGAATTGAATCCAATGATATTTACTTCGGCACCCAGTTCTTTGGGGGCCGACCAGGTAGCACCGTTGCCATGTGAAATATTGACTTCGTAGATTTTTCTGTTGCCTTTTGCGGTCCAGCTGGTGAGGTACATGATTCTTCCGTTTGGATGAAAGGCAGGAGCAGCAAATTCCTTTCCTGTTTCTACCGCACCGATCCTTTTTACCGAGGTTGCGGCCGCCAGCGGATCGCCCGATGCCTCATAAATGGCATTGATATAAGGCGTTTCCTTTTTAACTACTTTGGATTTGGTTTGTTTATCTTCAAGTACTTCGTCTTTCCCTCCCTTGCCTATGGATACCGGACGGGAAGAGGTAAAATAGAAATTATTATTGAGCTGAAGCGGTGTATAATTGGACCCTTTATCGTTGATCTGGTTAAACAGTTTACTGAATTTATACAGGCGCGGATAGCGCATTTCATAGAGTGCAAAATTGCAGGAGGCCACTTCAATTTTAGCCTTGCTTGTATACTCGTCTGCTGTTTTATACTTCTCCAGGAAATCTTTAAACGCCGGGATCGCTTCTGTGAATTTCTGGTTGGCACGGAGGCACTCTCCATAGTAAAAAGAGCTCAGTACGTACTTAGGCTCAGGAAAATTCTTAGCCAGGGCATACCAGGCTTCCGCTGCCCTGAAATCTTTATACAATCTCAGTGAGGTAGCCAGCTGAAAAACGCAGTATTCATATTCTGCAAGTTTGGGGCTCTCCTCTTTCAGCTTATTTTCAAATGCATAGGGTACCACGAAGCCGATAGTATCTTTTGAGATCTGCAAAGCTCTTTTGTAGTATTCAGCTGCCGCATAAAACTCCTTGTTCTTGAAGTACAGATCGGCAATTTTCTTGTTATTGGAGGTGTATGCGGTTTGTGCCTTTACCACAAAACCGAAGAGGCATAGTAAAAGCAATATATTAAGCGGTTTCATAATCGGTAGAATTATAATCGTGGACAAAAGAAATTCGGACCCGCAGTTCCTTTGCGGCTGGTAAATGAAATGGATAATTCTAATCCTCCCTTACTACCTGTAGCACGGCTAAGGTTGGTGGTATTAAAATCGTAGCTTACGCCAAAGTTTAAGCTTTTCAGCTGCATGCCGATATACACAATAGAGGCATCTTCAAAGCGGTAATTTGTTCCGAAGAGGAGATTGGCTTCCGGGTTTACAAAATATTGTGCATAAGCACCTACAGATGTTTCGTAGGCTGTGCCCTGCTTCATATACAATCCGTTAGGGGTAATATCCAATGCATCGCTCATTTTGATACGGGCTCCTCCATGTACTGTTGCACGGATGGGTATCCTTACATCATTGCCCAGATAGCGGTCGATCGGCCTGGTTAGGTGGTTAGCCGCAACACCAAGAAAGGCGTTTACCTTCTTGTCGTCATTTGCATCAAAATACATCGCCCCGAAGTTTACATCCGGCACCAGTGTATTTGAAGAGCTGAAATTTTCCATAGTGGGCATACTGGGATCGTATACTCCCCCGTTGAACTGGCTTCCAGTGGTTACTTTTGATGGATCAAAACTTTTGTTGAGAATCCCCGCCTGGATACCAAAATTTACGATATCCAATCCTACCTGGCCAAAACGCACACGATAGGAGGCAGATGCCAGTGCGCTCAGGTAATTATAGTTCAGGGCACCTGCACTCTGATTTAGCACCATCCCTCCAAATGCAAGGTTGTTTTTAGGTGCCATATCAAATGAAGCACCTGCTGTAAGATATGAATTGGAGATGGAGCTCCATTGTTCCTTGGCGTTTAAACTGACCCTGTAATCTCCGTTGATTACACCAGTCAACCCTGGGTTAAGCCACAGGGGATTGGCATAATACTGTGAAAAGTGAGGATCAATCTGTGCATTAACCCTTGTAGTTCCCAGCAGGCAGCAGACAGCCATTGTGGCGATAATTATAAGTTTCTTCATGTTCTTTTATATCAGGTTAACGGATCTTATTTTAATAGTGTTACTGTTCCTTTTCTCATCAGTTTGGTGCCATCTCTCATATCGATATCGATCATGTAGATATATACTCCATTTGGCTGTGGCTGTCCGCGGTAGGTTCCATCCCATCCCATATTCATCTGGCGGGAGATGAAAATCACGTGGCCCCACTGATCGTAGATGCGCATTGTCGCGTTCACTATCGAGCTTCCATAGGCGTAGAAGATATCATTGTTGCCGTCCCCGTTAGGAGTAAAGGTGTTAGGGACGAACACATCATTGTTCTCCGGCTGGTTCCCACTGCCGTTATCTGCCCTGCTGGTGAAACTACCTGCATCGCTGGTCTGGCAGTTTGTTGTTCCTTTAGCCCTAACCTGCAGTGTTACTGCTTCGTTAGACTGTAGGCCGAACACCAGGTGGGTTGTACCGGTTGCGCCTGAGCTAGGTGTTTCCCATGTTGTACCGCCATTTCTAGATATCTCATAACTTGCGGCTCCTGTTACTGCGTTCCAGCTAAAGGTAATACTGGTGAATGTGCTCGACTGCCTGGTGACTACCGGAGTGGCTAGTTTGGCAAGTAAAACTACATTGGCCATTGTCCTGCTGCTTACCGCTGTACCTGAAACGCCTTCTACATAGTAGCTTGTGCTGGCGGTTATTGCAGGAGTTTGGATACTTGTGCCGGTTGCCAGGATATTTCCGCCTGTAGCAGCAGCGTACCAGTTATAGGTAACACCGGCTACCGGATTTGATACCGTAAGCGTGGCACTTGTACCATCACAGCTCTGTGCGCTCAGTACTACCGGGTTCGGTACTCTTACTACTATCACGTATGTCGCTGTAGCTGTAGTACCTGTTCCGTCTGTAACTGTAACCACGACATTGAAAGTACCTCCCAGTGTTGGGATTCCGGTGATTTCGCGTGTTACAGGATTGAACGTTAATCCCGGAGGCAGGCCTGTTGCTACATAAGTAAACGGGCCGGTTCCCCCTGCTGCTGCAGGCAACGTTTGCGGTGTGTAAGTTGTACCTATTATTCCGTCAGATAGTGTAGCCGGTGGCAGTGACAATGGTGTACTTGTTACTGTTCCTATACTTAGAGAGAAGGATGCTGTTGCGTTACAACCTTTAGTATCGGATGCAGTTACGGAGAAAGTGTAATTTCCGGCAACTGCTGGTGTTCCTGAGATAATCCCAGTTGCCGACAGTGACAGGCCTCCAGGAAGGCTGCTGCCTGATGCCAGTGTGTAGGTATATCCAGGAGTTCCTCCGGTTGCTTCATTGAGCCTTGCTGCATAAGCTGTACCGTTTGTTGCTGCCGGTAATACTGTGGTATTGAAAGTCAGTGCAGGATTAACCGTTAACGTAACCACACGCGCATTTCCTGCGGCATTCTCACATTGATTATCCCCACGGACAGTTACATAATAGCTTGCGCCTGTTGTGACCGACGGAATGTTATATGTTGTCCCGGTGAATACTGCATTGGTTAATGCCGCATCTGTGTACCAGGTAAATACCGGATTAGTTACCGTAGTACTGCTGGCTGTTAAGCTTACAGCAGCTCCAGAGCATATTGAGGATGCAGGCTCGCCTATGATAATGATATCTGCACTTGTCGCCCTTGATCCGAGGGTCACATTTACCGGCGTCCTGCTGCTTACCACATTATTGGAAGAGCCTTCTGCGTAATAAATGGTACTGGCAGTGATCACGTCTGTCTGGAAGCTTGTGCCGGTAGCGAGTGATGTACCGCCGGATGCTGTATTGTACCAGTTGTAAGTTACACCTGCTACCGGGTTTTGTACCGTTAAGGTAACGCGGCTTCCGCTACAGGTGCTTGCGTTTGCTACAACCGGGGCCGGAACAGTAACTACTACAGTATAGTTTGCGGTAGCTGTTGCACCGGCACCATCAGTAACTGTCAGCAGGATACTGAAAGTACCAGCCAATGTTGGAGTTCCCGTAATTTCGCGTGTTGCTGGATTAAAGGTTAATCCCGGAGGCAGGTTGGTTGCCACGTAACTGAACGGACCTGTTCCGCCTGTCGCTGCTGGCAATGTTTGCGGAGCGTAAGTTGTACCTATGACACCGTTTGGCAATGTAGCCGGCGGTAATGCTAATGGTGTAGTTGTCACAGCACCCACATTCAGAGCGAAGGCCGCGGTTGCGTTACATCCTTTAGTGTCTGTTGCTGTGATAGAGAAGGTATAGTTTCCTGTTACTGTTGGAGTTCCTGAGATTGTACCTGCGGCAGACAATGACAGTCCTGCGGGCAGCGTGCTGCCTGATGCCAGTGTGTAGGTATAACCAGGAGTTCCCCCAGTTGCCTGATTGATACTTGTCGAATAAACAGTACCATTAACCGCATCAGGCAATGCAGTAGTATTGAAAGTAATCGCAGGATTAACTGCTAAGGTAACCACACGTGCAGTACCTGCAGCATTCTCACATTGATTATCTCCGCGTACAGTCACGTAATAAGTAGCGCCTGCTGTGATAGACGGAATGTTAAAGGTTGGGCCGGTGAATACAGCATTGGCCAGAGCCGCGTCTGAATACCATGTAAATACCGGGTTGGAAACCGTGGTACTGCTGGCTGTTAAGCTTATGGCAGCGCCTGAGCATACTGATGATACCGGCTCTCCGGCAATAATGATATCTGCACTGGTTGCCCCTGATCCCAGGTTTACGTTTACAGGAGTCCTGCTGCTTACCACATTATTAGATAACCCTTCTGCATAATAAGTAGTATTGGCAGTAATTACATCGGTCTGGAAGCTGGTTCCGGTGGCAATTGCAGTTCCTCCGGATGCAGTGTTGTACCAGTTGTAAGTTACACCAGCAACAGGGTTTTGAACTGTCAGTGTTACGCTGCTTCCGCCACATGTGGTTGCGTTTGCAACGACAGGAGCCGGAACGGTAACAGTGACTGTGTAGTTGGCTGTTGCTGTTGCATTAGTAGCGTCAGTAACAGTCACTGTGAACGTAAATGTACCGGCCGTAGTTGGGATACCACTGATTGTTCTGGTTAGCGGGTCAAATCCTAATCCCGGAGGCAGATTGGTAGCTACGTAAGTGAAAGGACCGTTTCCACCACTTACCGCAGGTAATACCTGAGAGTTGTACGCTGTTCCTACCTCGCCGTTTGGCAGGTTCGCTGGTGGAAGTACCATCGGGTTGGTATTCAGCCCGTTTATTACCAGGTTGAAGTTTGCCGTTGCTACACAGCCTTTGCTGTCGGTAACCGCTAAAGCAAAAGTATAGGTACCTGGCGTGGTAGGTGTTCCGGAGATCACACCTGAGGCGGATAATGTTAATCCTGCAGGTAATGTGCTTCCGGCAGGGACACTGTAAGTATATCCCGGTGTACCACCCGTTGCAGGATTAATCTGTACAGAATAAGCTGAGGAAGTATTTGCAGTGCTCAGTGTAGTGCCTTCAAAACTGATGGCAGGATTTACACTTAAGGCTACGGCTTTGCCGCTTCCGGATTCGTTCTCACACTTGTTATCACCTCTTACACTGACAAAGAAGTTTGTATTTGCCGTCAGTGAAGGGATCTGATAAGTATCCCCAGTGTATACCACGTTTGTTAAAGCAACATCGCTGTACCAGGTAAATACAGGGTTGGTTACTGTAGTGCTGCTGGCGGTTAATGTTACACCGGATCCGGAGCAAACGTTTGCAGGTATTCCCGTGATGGTCAGGTCCGCAGCTGTAGCGCTTGGTTTAAGCGTTACTGTAACAGGAGTTCTGGCACTTCTAGCTGTACCGGATGCTCCTTCAGCATAATACGTAGTTGTAGCAGAAATTGCCGGTGTCTGGAAGGTTGTTCCTGTAGCCAGTACTGTACCACCTGAAGCTGAAGCATACCAGTTATAAGTTACATTAGGTGTCGGGTTAGTCACTGTAAGTAAAGCACTGCTTCCGTTACAGCTTTCTGCGTTTGCAACAACCGGAGCCGTTACATTCACCACTACTGTATAATTGGTGGTTGCAGTTAATCCGTTGGCATCTGTAGCTGTCACTGTAAAGTTAAACGTTCCGCCCAGGGTTGGGGTTCCGGAAAGTACTCTGGTGTTCGTATCAAAATTAAATCCTGGAGGAATATTGTTTGCTACATAAGTATAAGGAGCTGTTCCGCCTACTGGTGCAGGCAGGGTTACCGGTGTATACGGTGAATCCACCAGTCCGTCTGCCAGGGTAGCCGGCGGCAGCGTCATCAGACCAACGCTTCCGATACTGATGGTAAACATGGCAGTAGCGTTGCAGCCTCTGTTGTCGCTCGCTGTAATTGCGAAAGTATAGTTGCCTGCAACTGTTGGTATGCCAAGCAGCTGTCCTGCGCTTGTTAAGGACAGGCCTGCAGGGAGTGTATTGCCTGAGGCTACGATATATGTATAACCCGGGGTACCACCTGTTGCAGGGTTGATTTGTGCAATATAAGGAACGGGTACTGTTCCGGAAGGTAGTGCCCCGCCATTGAAGACAATCGCAGGGTTCATGTTAATCACAACTTCGCGTCCTGTGCCTGAGACATTTTCACATTTATTGTCTCCGCTGACAGTTACATAGTAGGTGGTAGCGGCGTTAAGAGACGGTGTATTGTATACCGCGCCTGTGAAAACTGCATTGCTTAATGCCGCATCAGTATACCATGTGAATACAGGATTGATCACTGTAGTGCTGCTGGCAGTAAGCGTTGCTCCGGATCCGGCGCATGCACTGGCTGGCACACCATTTACATTGATATCTGCTGCCACTGCTGGCGGATTAACTGTCAGCTGAACAACTTTTGCATTGGCAGCAGTATTAGGGCATCTATTTGATCCCTGTACGGTCACATAGAAATTGGTGTTACCGGTTAAGGCATCAGTTGTATAGACTGGTCCTGTAAATACTGCATTGGTTAATGCCGCATCAGTATACCATGTGAACACAGGATTGGTAACTGTAGATGTACTGGCAGTTAAAGTAACTGCTGTTCCTGAGCACAGACTGGCCGGAATACCGCTGATCGTGATTTCTGCTGCTGTACTGCCTGGATTGACTGTTAAGGTTACCAGTTTACCATTTGTATTTTCGCATTTCTCATCACCTCTTACGGTTACGTAGAAATTGGTACTTGCAGGGATGGAAGCAATATTAAATGTTGCTCCTGTAAATACTGCATTGGTTAATGCAGCATCAGTATACCAGGTAAATACCGGGTTGGTTATTGTAGAACTGCTGGCTGTCAGCGTAACTGCTGAACCTGCGCAGAACGTTCTCTCTGCACCGGCAACTGCCAGGTCTGCTTCTGTAGCATCCGGCCTGATGGTGATTGATACTTTTGTTCTGGCAGCTGTATTTAAACAGGAGTTACTGTTTACAGCCTCAACGTAGAAGTCTGTAATACCTACTGCAAGGAATGCAGAAGTAGTATAAGAACTGGTATTGGATGCCAGCAGGTTACCGCCTGTCAATGCATCGTACCAGTTATAGGTAACGCCCGCAGCTGCATCTACGTTTAGTGTAACCGGAGTGTTGATACAGGTAGCGGCCGGATTTGCAGCACTTGGTACAGGCGCCGCAGGCATACCAATTACAGTTACTGTAACCGCTACTTTAGCACTCTCGCAACCATTTCGGTTTGCGGAAACATAGTAGGTGTACACGCCTGCTGCTAATGTTGCAGGTGTCTGGTATGTGGCTGTGTTTGCCAGCAGGCCGAGCGAACTGTCGTACCATTTGTAGGTAATACCTGCCGCTGGGTTTGCCACTGCAAGCGTTGCCTGGCTGCCTTCACAAACTGTCACATTGGCCGCAGATGGCGTTGGTGCAAGGATAATTCTTCTTGCATAATTGAAGTTGACTGAACTCAATGCACCTAACAGACCTGAATTGAGTTTCAGCTCTACCCCGTCAAAGGCTTGTGCAGGTACAAAATCAATGGTAGCAGTTGTTCCGCTACCGCCAATTTGGAGGTTGAATCCGGAACTGCTGATTGCTCTTTCATCGTTATTGCTGGCAGCACCGTTGTAGGTTGTGAGCGTGATGCTTGAACCCACAGTTGCAGATAGCCTTCCTGCCGGAGAGGACAGGCGTACCCTTACGGTATCGCCAATCTGTGATAAGCCTGTAAAGTTCACTTTTTGTGCCACAAAACTGTTGACACCAAATGGAATGAACAATGAAGAACTGGTCTCCACATCGTTATCAACTGCAAAACCCGGATTGGATACATTTGCACCGGCAGAAAGCGTACCTCCGCTTCTAACCGTCTGGCTGATGGCCGGCTCGCATGGAACAGAACCCGGATTGGTTGGGCCAGGGTTTACAGTAACCACAACGCTGGCAGCAGGAGAAATACATCCGCCTACTGCGCTGCTTTGTGCAGTTACATAATATGTTGTTGTACTGCTTAAGTTAGGGGTAATGAAAGTCCCGTTGGCACCATTGGTTGGTGTAGATACAGCTACCGCTCCCGTTACTGCAGGATCAGTGGCGTACCAGGTATAAGTAAGATCAGAAGTAGAGGAGCTTGCAGTAAGTATCGTTTGCTCTCCTAAATTGATGGTTATGGCCAAAGGATTAAGTACAGGTGCAGTGAGTGATCCTACGGTTACTGTTACCGGAGTTCTTGCTGATACAGTACCGCAGCTGTTTACAGCTTCAACACTGTAAGTACCACTGGTTTGTATGTTGGCAATGCTGTATGAAGCACCGGTAGCGCCAGTGATTGCAGTATTGTCAAGATACCACTGATAAGTTACTCCTGCCTGAGGATTCTGTACCTGTAAGACCAGGTTGGCATTCTGGCAGGTTTGTTCCGTTGCAGAAAGCAGTACCGGTGCCAGGGGAGCAGGAATAACAGTAACGTTTACTGCTGTTCTTGAACCACCGCAGCCGTTTCTGGTTGCTTCTACATAATACTGAATATCTGCTGTTACTGCAGGAATCACAAAATTCTCACCTGTATATACTGCTGTTCCGCCGGTAGCAGTGGTATACCAGTTATAAAGAATACCCGGCTGTGGATTGCTTACACTCAGCGCAGGTGTTGCATTTAAACAGGCTGTTACGTTTGCGGCTGTAACTGTTGGCGCAGTTGTGATTCTTCTGGCATAGTTAAAGTTGACAGCAGATAGTGCACCGAGTATTCCCGAATTCAGTCTTACCTCTGCGCCATCAAACTGTGCTGCCGGCACCAGGCTGATCAGCGCTTCGGCGCCGCCGTTTAGTAATTGAACATTAATGATTCCGTTATTGAGTACTACCCCGTCATTATTGCTGGTTGCACCCTGGTAAGTAGTTAATGTAATACCTGATAAAAGTGAAAGCGACAATAACTGGTTGGTGGCAGTTAAGCGGATACGAACTGTATCTCCAACGTTGGATAAACCAGCAAAGTTTACTTTTTGAAATACTGAGGCATTGATACCTACCGGAATGGAAAGTGTAGAGGCTGTCTGCTGATCCCCGTCGATTGCACGGCCAGGATTATCAACCCTTGCCAGTACTGATAAAGTTCCCGCAACACCATTGGTTTGGCTTACCGGAAGCTCGCACAGTACAGGAACTGGTGTTCCGCTTCCATTTACCGTAATTGTTTGCTGTACCCTTGAAGAAGATGCACAGCCGGTAACCGATGAAGTAGCTTCTACGTAATAAGTAGTTGTTGTAAAAAGTGGTGGGGTTACATAATTTGCCCCGGTATAAACTGGTGTAGTACCATCCGGTGTGGTATACCAGTTGAATACAACATTGGCTTCTGTGGAGGTAGCCGTCATATTTGCCGACTGACCCTGGTTAACCGTAGTTGCCACAGCCTGAACCTGTGGAAGAACCGGGCGCGGATTTACTGTAATTGCAGCAGCAGCGCGGGTTGCTGAGGTACAGTTACCATTCGATGCTTCCAGGTAATATGTAGTATTTGCAGTTAATGGCGGGGTTACGAAAGTTTCTCCTGTAAATACAGCTGTACCACCGGTAGCAGTAGTATACCATTTGTAGGCAGTACCTGTTTGCGGGTTATCTACTGAAAGCACGCCTGTAGCGCCTGAACAAACAGGAGCTACTGTTGCAAGCACCGGAGTAGCTACAGAAGGCGTAACTGTTACAGTAACCGGAACCCTTGCAGGGTTGGCACATCCGTTATTACTTACTTCTATATAATAGGTAGTGGTGGCAGTTAATGCGGGCGTAGTATATGTACCGCCTGTTTGCAGTATGCTGCCGCCTGTGGCTGCGCTGTACCAGGTAAGTGTGGTTCCGCCCAAAGCGGTTGCACTCAGACTGGCAGTACTTCCTGAACAGATAGTCTGGTTTCCTGAAACCACGGTCGGATCAGGGAAGATCACCTGTGCCCCGTAGATGCGCAGGCTGGATAAAGCTACTACCAGAGGGCTGTAGCTTACTTCTACCCTGTCAAATGCTGCACTGGCCAGTACTGTTGCTTTAAACCTGTTTCCACCCAATAAACCTAAGTTTACCAGTGAGTTATTTAAAGGATAGCTTCTTACAACAGTATTGCCGTTCATCACATTGATGGTTACGCCACCAAGCAGACTAAGATCAGCCAGGCCTACAGGTGTTTCCAGATCCAGACGGATACTGTCTGTAGCTGTACCTACCCTTTGGAAGATGAGGCGCTGGTAAGCAGTTGATGCCAAACCAACAGTTACTCTCATTTCAGTATAGTTGTTCAGATCAGCATCAGTAGAATTTCCCGGATTCTGAATAGAACAGCCTACACAAAGCAGTCCTGTGATGTTACTTTGCTGCGAAGTGGCGGCATTACAGTTTGGATTTGTGGGTCCGCTGATCACATTGACAGTAACAGCTACCCTGCTGAGGCTTGAACAACCTGTGCTGTTTACTGTTCCTGCATAATAAGTAGTTGAGGCTGAAAGTGCCGGTGTTGTGAAAGTTGTACCTGATCCTGCGGCTACACCCCCTGTCGGAGTGGTATACCAGAAGATTGTAGAATTGGCATCAGCGTTAGCCTGCAGATTAGCAGTTTGTCCGCTGCTGATAGTTAAGTTATTGGTAAGCACTGTTGGTGACTCCGGTGCAGGATTTACTGTAACTGTTACCGGAACACGTGCACTTGCAGCAGTTCCTGAAACCGCTTCTGCATAGTAAGTAGTAGTCTGGTTTAAAACCGGAGTTGTAAAGCTGTTGCCCGAAGAAGGCAGCGGTGTATTGCCTGTGGCAGAATAAAAATTATAAGTTACTCCTGTAACCGGATTGGAAACAGTCAGTGTAGCAGAACTGCCGCTGCAGATAGTAGTGCCGGCAACCACAGGTGCAGGTGCATTGATCAGCAGTGCGTAATCTGTACTGGTAGACAGACCACCATTATCAGTAACGCTCATTTTAACAGTAAAACTGCCGCCTGTTCCCGGTGTTCCTGAGATCACCCGTGTAGCAGGATCGAAATTTAAACCTGCAGGCAGACCAGTCATACTATATATATAAGGCGCAGTTCCACCTGTTACAGCCGGAAGTGCTGGTGCCGTATAAGCTGTTCCAACTGTTCCCTCAGGCAAGGTTGCCGGTGCAAGGGCAAGTGTTCCGTTTACTGTCAGTGTGTAAGGAGTAGTTACAGAACTACCTGCAGCATCAGTTACTGTTACAGAAATTGTAAAAGTACCCGACTGGGCAGGTGTTCCTGTAATTTCCCTGGTTACCGGATCGAAGGTTAAGCCCGGAGGAACATTCGCTGCTGCATAAGTGTAAGGCCCTGTTCCCCCGCTTGCTGCAGGAATTGTTTGCACAGGATAATTCACACCTACTGTTCCGTTGGGAAGCGTAATGCCTGCCAGTACCAGTGGATCTTTAACCACTATCGTGTAATTGGCAGAAGCACTTCGTCCTTCATTGTCATTTACTGTTACCGGGAAGCTGAAAGTTCCTGACTGGGTTGGCGTGCCTGTGATTTCCCTGGTGGCAGGGTTAAAGACAAGACCGGCAGGTAAGCTGGTAGCAGAGTAAGTATATACCCCGCTGCCTCCTGTTGCTGATGGTATAATCTGGGTAGGATAAACTCTGCCCGCGGTACCATCCGATAATGTTGCTGGTGGCAGTGCCAGCGGATCTCTTACGACTATGGTAAAACTGGTATTCACGGTATTGCCATCAGCATCCGTCAGTGTTACCGGGAAGGTAAATGTTCCTGAAAGTGTTGGTGTACCGGTGATTTCTCCTGTAGCAGGGTTGACCGCTAATCCCGGAGGCATATTTGCCGCTGTATAAGTATAAGGTGTAGTACCACCGGACGGTGCCGGAAGCAAAGTAGGTGTATAAGCTGTTCCTACTGTTCCTGTTGGCAATGTTGCTGCTGGTAAAACAAGCGCCGGGGTAACGTTGAGGGTAAAACTGCTGACCGTACTGCAGCCGAAGCTGTCGGTAACCATCAGGCTGAAAGTAACCGAACCGGCTCCTGTTGGTGTACCAGTAATCAGTCCGGCAGGAGAAATTGTTAATCCTGCAGGAAGAGTACTGCCTGCAGCAAGTCCGTAAGTATAACCAGGGGTTCCGCCTGTAGCGGCAGTTACCTGTTTGGAATATGCCCTGCCCACTGAAGCATTTGTAAGTGTGCCGGCAGGGAATACTAATGTCGGTTTTACAATAACCTGTACGCTGTCCCTGTCAGACTCTCCTGTACATCCCGCTTTTTGTGCAGATATATAATAGGTATAGGTACCGGCGGCAAGTCCCGCTTCTGTGTAGGTGCCAGCATTTGCTGCTGCAACCTGTGTAGTAATGTTATTTGCTTTTTTATAAAAGTTATAAGTTTCGGCAGGATTTAAATTTTGACCACTGAGTGTGAGTGTGCTTCCTCCGCAGATTGAAAGAGTCCCGCCAGCTATTGTTCCCGCGAATACAGGTTTAGTGACTGTGCGCTGCACTTCGTGAATTTTGAGTCCGCCGGAGAGGATGTTTCCACCGACAGCCAGTGTATTATTGACGCTGATCTTAATCCTGTCAAAGGTGCCCCCTGGCGTGAAGTATACCGGGAAGATGTTATCATTAGCTGTGTTCAGCAATTGCAGGTTAAGCAGACCACCGGCCGACTGTACTCCTCCAACAGGAGTAGCTCCGTTGAAAGCCTGCAGGGTAATTGTGTTTAAGAGATTTAAAGTTAAAACCGTTCCGGGCTGTGAAAGCACTACTTTAGCGACATCCCCTGCGGAAGATAAGCCGTTCAGATAAACAGTTTGTGAAACAACAGATCCGACTCCCACCAGACCTGACTGTAACTGTGAAAAGGTAGTCACATTGCCATCAATTGCGCGCTCCGGATTGGCTAATATGCCGTTAAGTGAAACGTTGACCCCTGTCGCTTCTCCAAGATTGGTATAGAGAGGGCTTCCGCAATTGTCAGCCGAATGGTTAAACGCTGTATATACATTTAAATGTAAGCTTGCGCCCAGTGAAAGTCCGAGTAAGTTACTGGTATACCTGAGTTTCACCCTTACAGAATTATATGCAAGGCTTGATGTAACAGCAAAATAATTTCTGCCGCTTGCATCCCTGACAATAGCTTTGGTTACGCTTCCATCCGGAATCTTGGTACCGTCGCTCCCAGCTGTTGCACCACTATAAGCTTCCAGAGTCACCAGTTCCTTACTAAAAAGTCCGGTTAGATCTCCAACCAGATTCAGCAAGTCTACATTGACACCAGTTATCGTTGGCGGATCGAAAGGTATATATGTTACTTTACCAGCTGTTAAAGGACTGCCGTATTTCAGTTGAATATAGGCTTCCCCTTCTCCGGTGATCAGACCAAGAACATTGGCATAGTTTGCATTAAGGGTAGCTGGCGCAGTAGAGGCACCAGCAGCAGCATTGCCTGGGTCGGTTATAGATCCAGCGTTGGCAGAAGCTCCCTGAGTAGGAACACCCAATAATGTATAATATGCGATAGTGCCAGTAGAAGGTGTTACTTCAGCATAATTTTTGGTTTGGGCATACGATTGTGCTCCGAATACCGTTAATAGTATAAGATTCGCAATCAAAAAGAGGTAGTTTTTCGTAATTTTGGGAGTAGAGGTTGCTATCATTCCGGGAAGCTTTAGAGGTTAACTTTAATACTTACGGCAATTTTAAGAATCCCGACCTTCTCTTTAAGCGTTCAAATCATTCATTACATGAAGCGAAATGGGCACACCATTCGTTCATTCTGTTCATTTCCAAATTTCTTTCGCAGAAAATATCTGCTATATTGATTTAGTACACCTTCAGAGGCCTCTGTCTCGTAAAACTTACATTTCCCTAAGGTTTTATTTGAAACCTTTCTGTTCATTTATCACGTATATGTGTTATATTGGGTTCCATAACTGGTTCTGATTAGCTATTTACCAATGATAAACTTGTCGACTTAAAAAGGTACTATGGAATACAATAATCGGCTGGAAGAGCTCAAAGGCCTGATTCTCTCAAAACTTGGTATCCGATTTATAACACCTGCAGATTGTAAGAGAATTTCGATTGAGATCAGTAAGCATCTGAATAAAAATGTAAGTGAAACTACTATCAAACGATTGTTTGGCTTCGCCCTGGTGAAACATAAATTCTCAACTTTTACGCTGACTACATTAGCTGAATATGTTGACATGGCCGGGATAGACCAATCTCAGGTGGCCATCACAAAAGTTGAACAACCTGATGAATGGAAAATCCTGAAGGAAAAGTCAGATGCCATTACCAACTTTACCCTGAAGACGATAAGAAATCGTTCGGGTATTCCTTATGATATGACTATCAGCAGAAAATTTGCTGAACACGACTTTGAAGAATTTTATAAAGGTGACTTTATCTTCACCACATTTGTTTCACAGCCGGGTTATGGAAAAACTATATTGCTCAGTCACCTTACTGAAAACCTGTTTTACAAAACCAACGCTGTTCATAAAGATTGTGCTGTCCTTTTTATTAAGGCCTACAGTTTTTTTAATAAAGAGGCAATGCACCTTCACCTGGAGGAGCAACTTAAGTTACATCTGCAAATAGAAACAAATGAAAATGTACTGCAATATATAGACAGACTGCAGGGAGCACATGGGGGTAAATTTTTTATCATTATTGACGGCTTTGCAGAACTGGTACTGAAAAAGGAGGATAAGACTATTCTGTATGACAGCATCATTAACCTGATCTGTTCACTGGAAGACTGCAAGCATATCAAACTGGTCATGGCCATGCGTTCTACTACCTGGACAAGATTTTATGACCGAATGCGGCATTCTTCATTCCTTAAAGCAAAATGGTTTCCGGGAAACTACTTTAATTTGCATGAACTTTCCAATGTACCACCGCTGTCAGAAAAAGAGGTGGAGATTATTATTTCGAAGATCAATTATCTCGATAAAAAAGAGATCAATCCAAGATTAAAGGCGCAGCTCAAATTCCCCTTCCATATTCAGCTCTACTACCAGTTAAAAGAAGAAGACCCTGATTTTAACTATTATACAAATATCACCTTTTACGAGCTTGTTTCCCGCTTTATCCAGGAAAAAATCTACCGCTCAAACTATTATACTGAGAAAATCCTTTTTCTCAAGAAAATTATCCAGCTGACCAGTTACGGCAAAACCTCTAATTCTGTTGAAAAGGATGCCCTGATCGCGGAGCTTTCTGCTTTTAGAAATGCCTATATGGAACTCCTTTCTGATGGAATACTGATGGAGGAAAAAAGATCAGAAGATCCACACCCCAAAGAGTACGTGCGCTTTTTGCATCCGCATATGTTTGAATATTTCCTGTTCGTTGAGATCCTGGAAAAATTCCATCTGCAGGTGAGCAAGGATTTCTTTATCTATATCAATGACGAATATGATTATAACCAGGTACGGTTCCAGCTGTTACAATGGGCAACACGGTTTTTAATTAAAACCGGTAATTTCAATTCCCTGAAATCTCTGTTCAGCTTAAACCTGAACAGCTTTGAAACCAATTACATCATTTTGTTCATTGCTGAAGAAATCAAATACAGGTCTAAATACAATGCTGAAATCCTGGGGATCCTGGAAGACGACAATTTCCATGAGATCATTATCTCCAAGCTGATTAACATGGATTTTATTGACTCCTGTTATCCTGAGGCCATTGTTGCTTTAATAGAGATTGCAAGAAATGAGGAACATCTGCTGATGTACTATTCGATATTGGGAGTAATGCAGATCATCAGGCTCGACAAAGAGGGCATACAGAACATCATTAACAAACTGTCGCCGCTGGACAGCAGTAAATGGATGGTCAATCCTGCACACATCCTGGAGATTATCCTGGCCAAGCTGAACGGCGAAGCAATTGTACATCAGGATCTGCTTCAGCAGATCGAGGCTTTCAAAAATGGAGATAACCCTTTTCTTGTGAAAGAAAATCAACAGATGGAAACCCGTGAAGGTGTGACATATGTTTTGATGCTGCTGGTTAATATTTTCCTTGGAGATGCTCAATCCGCCAGGACCATCATTGAGAATATTGTGAAGCTGCATCCCAAAGAAATCAAAAAGAAGAGCAATTTCGACTTATATATACTGAGTTTATACGGGATTTACGGTGCAAAACTATATCCGGGCAGGAAGACAAATCAGATTGAGAACATCATGGTACACTTGTCTGGCAGAAACAATTCGTTTTTAACGAAATATCAGGAATCTATTCTGATGATGTTCCAGGCTGAACAAGCTTATCACAGGAAAGAATATTCACTGGCAATTGACTATGCGAAGGAGTGTTTATCACTTTTCAGAAGGAATGAGGTCGTGCTGAACGCAATGTATATTTTCAACCTGCTGATTATGATTTATACCGATCTGGAGAACTATGATCTGGTAAATGAGTACAAATATGAGAAGTTGTGTTTATTGGATGAGCAGCATCTATCCCGGCAGTTATTTTAGGGTTATACCAGCCGTCATTCAAATTGGATGACGGCTGGTATAATATTTAGTTATATGTAGCAGCTAACTTCAATGCGTCATATGCATTTACAATCCCGCCTGTTATACAAAGATCAGCGAATGGTACGGACTGAGGTGCAGTACCTTCTTCACCTTCGATGTCTACATTATGGTTCACCTTTACCACAGATTTCAGGATAATCTCTTTTACCTGCACAGCAGATAGTTTAGGATAGTAGGATCTGATCAGGGCAGCCAGGCCGGCTACAACCGGCGAAGCCATACTTGTACCATTATAAGCTTCATATTTATTGTCAGGTACAGTTGAATAGATCTGCACACCAGGAGCAAATACATCTACTGTAGTTTTACCATAATTGGAGAAATCAGCTTTCAGGGTTTTGTCGTCATTTGGTCCCGAGGCACCTACGACAATGTATGAAGAAGCAATGCCTCCGTCTTCATACCTGCGGCTTGGGAAGCTTGCTTCCACGTCAAGGTTTTTGTTATCATTACCAGCCGCCTGAACCAGCAGTACATCTTTTGAAACAGCATATTTCACAGCATCGTCCACAGCCTTTTTGTCCCATGAATAAGCTTTACCGAAACTCATATTTACAACTTTAGCACCATTGTCTACCGCATAACGGATTGTATTGGCCACATCTTTATCCCGCTCATCACCATTAGGCACAGCACGTACGCCCATGATCCTTACATTATCCGCCACGCCCAGGATACCTAAGGTATTGGTACGGTCGGCCCCTATAATTCCGGCTACGTGTGTTCCGTGACTGGCGTCAGGTCCTTTTACATCGTTGCTCCCGTAATTTTTTTGTTTACTATCGGCATAGTTGTCGCCAACAAGCTCAGGTCTTGGGTCGAAATCCAGGTTAAGATTATATTTCAGCTGATCCTCGTAATGGTCAAGTCCTTTAACGATCTGAGCATTATAAAAGGCTTCAAATGTTGTGTTCTGCAGTTGCGAAACCATAATACCCTTGAGGCGGTCTTCCATAGCATTTTCCGCCTTGAAGGCCTGGAAATCTGCACGCTCAGGTTTTTCTTTACCCATCTTTTTAACCATCGCATCCAGCACGTTTTTTAGTCCGCCGATGTTTGCTACTGCACTCTTAGCTTCTTCAGTTTGTTTTTCGTAGTCGATTTTTGCCTTGAGGTATTGCGAAAAGGCAGCAGTATCAGCTGGTTTTACAGTAGCTGCAGTTACATTTTCAAATTTTGCTTTGTCCCTGCGCAGGATCCTGGTCAGTTCCAATGTTTCCTGGTTTACAGATCCTTTTGCTGAGCCTAAAAAGTTCCAGCCGTTGATGTCATCAACGTAGCCGTTTTTGTCATCATCTTTACCATTGCCGGCTTTTTCTTTCTTGTTTACCCAAATGATACGCTTAAGATCTTCGTGATTGATATCAACACCACCATCCAGTACACCCACCACAACAGGTGAGGATTTTTTACCTTTTAATAGTTCTGTATATGCTTTTTCGGTGTCGATACCGAAAACACTATCCTTTTTCAGATCAAGATTGTGCCAGTTTGCTTTCTGTGCAAACGATTGAAATCCAAGTCCTGTTATGAAGAGTATACTTAAAGCGCCCTTCAGCACAATTTTGTTTGTCAGTTTATTCATATGTTTTTTATTCAATTAGTTTTTAAACGCTGATCAGCAAAAATAGTTGTTTTCCAATCTATTTTCTCTTCAGCATGAAAAAGAAACAGGAACCTTCTCCCACTTTGCTTTCTACCCAGATCCTGCCTTCATTTGCTGTGACAAATTCTTTACTGATGACCAATCCAAGACTGGTGCCCTTTTCATTATTTGTACCCATAGTACTGACATTGTTCACGCTGAATATCGATTCTATTCGCGAAGGCTCTATTCCTACACCGCTATCCCTTATTGCAATTAATACCTGATTATTTTCAACGGACTTTACCTCTATATGGATCTTTCCTCCCTCAGGCGTGAATTTTATTGCATTTGATAATATATTCCGGATTAGGAAATCCAGGTGATCGGCATCACAATAGACCCTCAGGTCCGGCTCAACCTCCTGTTCAATGGTGATCGATTTCAATGCAGCAGCCTCCTTTAAAAGTGCCAGATTTCTAGTGATCTTTTTTGCCGGACTCACTTCGGCCCGGTTGATCATCACGCCTTTCAGCTGCATTTGTCCCCACCGCAACAGCAGGTTAAGAGTTTCCAGTGATGCATTGCACTGTAACTCAAGTTTTGTAAGCATGGCTGTCTTTTCTTCTTCTGACAGCCAGCCCCTGTTTACGAGGCCTAACAGGTTGAGGATAGACGTAAGCGGCCCCCTCAGGTCGTGCCCCAGAATAGAAAACAGCTTGTCCTTTACTGTATTCGACTGGACAAGATCTGCGTTAGCTTTGTTCATTAATCGATTTAGGTTCCTGATCCTGAAGAAATACGCGCCAAGGATCAGCGTAAGGGTTATACTGCCACAGATGATCCAGGACAGGATCTTCTGTTCCAGCAGCTGTTCACTATTCACAAATTTCAGCTGTTCTACCTTAGCCTGTGATTTTGTGAGTTCATACTGCGCCTGAAGATTGGCGATTTTCAGTGAAATATCTTTAAAATAAAAACTGTCAGCAATACTATACTGGCTTGTTCTTGCCTTATATGCGGCTTTGTAGTTGCCCGATTTCTCATATAATGTAGCCATATGCGCCAGCGCTTCGAGTATCTGTTTACTGGCTTTCTTTTTTTGCCCCAGAGCAAGTGCCTGCTGCAGATAATTCAATGCTTTTTTTGAGTCTGTCGGGACGTAACTTTCTGCCAGGGCCATGAGGCTCTGGAACTCGCGGATCGTATTATTAATTTTTCTCGACTTTTGCAGGGCTCCCTTTTGCAGGCTGATAGCTTTTGCAGTAGCTCCTGATTTTGTATATACCTGTGCCAGTCCGTTGGTGAGAGAGATATTCAAACCCATCATTTCAGGATAATCACTCAGGCTGATACCTTTTTCGAAGTAAAAGATCGCCTTTGGCAGATCGCCGGTTTCCCTGTAGGCAGTACCAAAATTGAGATAGGTATTGAGTTTTAAACTTGAAAATGGCAGCAGGTTGCCGATAGCCTCGGCTTTTTGATAATAGGATATGGCCCGCTCATAGTTATGCCTGTTTGCATAAACTTCGCCCAGTGTAATGTAAGATTCCATAATCCCGCTCCTGTCATTATTTTTCTCGCTCACCTTCAGTGCTTGCAGAAAATACGTTAATGCTGCTGCCGAATTTCCTTTCCTGTTTTCTACTACTCCGAGACGGATGTTTTCTTTAATTATTCCCTTGTAGTGGTTCAGCCTTTTGTAGATTTCCAGCGACTCAAGATACCGCTGTCTGGAGGATTCAGTATTTCCAGACTGATCATCTATCATTCCCATCTGGTTGAGCATCTTTGCGATGCCTTCTTCATCATTATTTTTTTTGGCGAGCTTCATCCCGGCGCGGACAAAAAACAAGGCAGAATCGGGCTTGTCATACCGGTAATGAATTACCAGTTTCTCATAGGTATTGATATCTGGTTCAGAAACAATTACACGTCCCGTTTTTTGAAAACCATAGAGTAGCGGGGAACTGAATGTAAGGAAAGAACAAAGAACAAAAACACGGAAAAAGGACATATAAATGGTTACCGGAGGCAATGGCGTTCACCAAAGATAATAGTTTGACCTTAATTACTAATGAAAAAAAGCCAGGAATTTCCCGGCTTTTGTGTGACATTAAACTGTAAGTATTTTTAATATTCTTCAGCAATAACTCCATAAAAATCCCTGATCCTGGCGAAAGCAGGATGCAGTGAAACCACGTCGCCGAATACCAGCAATGCCGGAGATGAAATGTTGTGGTCTTCTATCAATTCTGCAATTGTATCTACCACGCCAACTACGATGTTTTCGTTTTTACTTGATCCGTTCTCAATTACGGCAACAGGCAGCCTGTCTTTTCCTTCCTGAATAAAAATTGCTGCAATTTCCCTTATTTTCTCAATGCCCATCAGCACCACAACAGTGGCATTTGATCTTGCTGCACCGGTCAGATCAGGTGAAACCTCACCTTTCGCATTTGTTCCGGAAAGTACCCAGAAGCTTTCGCTCAGGTCACCGTAAATCATAGGTATTTTATGCAGACCCGGTACCCCAGTTGCACTGGAAATACCCGGAATAATTTCAGTTTGTATGCTGTAGGATTCTGCAAAATCGACTTCTTCAAAGCCTCTGGCAAAAACGAAAGGATCACCACTTTTAAGACGGACTACATGTCCATAGTTCAGCGCGTAATCAATCATCAACTTATTTACAGCATCCTGTGAAAATGATTCATCATCAGAACGGCCTACAAAAATCTTTATCGCATGTTCAGGTGCATGGTTCAGTAAAGCGCCATTGACCAAAGCATCATACAATACCACATCGGCTGTGTTTAGTGCCTTTACTCCTTTAAGACTAATTAAATCAGGATCTCCGGGGCCAGCTCCAACCAGTGTAATACGTGGTTCCAGGTTGCTGCTTTTTGTTTTATTTAAAATCATAACCGAAATTTTATAGGTTTGTATGTGTGTTAGCAGAGCAAATATACAAAGTCTATTGGATAAGTAGTCTTTATTTTTAAATAAATTTATTTGTTACCTGAAAAGCCTCAGATCAGACCAGAAGGTCGTCTATATTTTCACGTGCGATTACATCGGCAACGGAAGTTCTGGAAAGCACCTGTAAGGTGGCATCCCTCACATCAATAAATGTTTTTCTTATTCCGCAAGTTTTCTCGTCGTGGCACTCATCGCATTTGCGGTAAAATTTCAGGCTGGCACAGGGAACCATGGCAATAGGGCCATCAGTAATCCGCAGAATATCGGCCAGATAGATGTCAGCAGCGTTTTTGTTGAGGCTATATCCCCCGCCTGCGCCTTTTTTGCTATACAGATACCCGGCATTACGCAGGTCTAATAATATCTGTTCCAGAAATTTCCGGGGTATCATCTCCTGTTCTGCCAGTCTAACGATCTGCATGGGAGGGTTTTCTACGTTTTTGCCTAAAGCCACCAGTGCTTTAATGGCATATTTTGTTTTCTTAGACAACATATTGGATACAAAGCTAAGAAAAGATTTAGGTAATGATAAATGCTAAATATTTAGTTAGCCAATAGTTCCGGGAAATAAAATGAATTTATTCCCCGGAATGGTTAATTAAAATTGATTATCATGGTTATTCTTTGATGAAATCTTCATAAAAATCAGCAGGCGCTTCGGTGTCTGCAGAAGCTTCATTTTTAACTGTTGCCAGCAAAGCGATCAGCTTTTTCTCAAGCCTTTCGTATTCAGCTCTGTGCTGCTCTGTTCTTTCAGGTACAGCCTGGGCAGGATCAACCAGCGAAGAAACTTTAGATTCTAAATAGGAGTTATAGGTTTCGGCAGTCCTGTCTGCCAGGTCATACAGGAGTTCTTTATAGGTCATAATTGTATATTTAATAGATAGGTATATAACGCAGGTTATTCTATTTTGTTTCTGACAGATTTCTGCTCATGATTAGGGCATTCTGTGGAGAATGTCATCAAAAAATTTGCAAGTAAAAAATCACAAATAACTGATTTTAAGCGCTGTGATAAGATTTTGGCAATATGGCATCATTTTAATCCTGCTGTAAGAGAATTGAAACAGTAATTTTTAAATAATAGAACACAACATGAAAAATTTCATTTTATCAGCAGCTATCATAGCATTCGCAGGCGTATCAACAGTTAAAGCAAATGAAATCAAAACACCGATGAGTATTTCTGCACCATCAGACAGTACTGCGAATAAAGTTCCTGTTAAACTGGAAGAACTGCCTGAAGCAGTAAAGACTACATTAAAAGCGAATGCTTACAAGGAGTGGACACCTACTACCGCATTCTTAATCACGAAATCGGATAAATCAACCTTCTATCAGGTTGACGTTAAAAAAGGAACTGATGTAGCCTATTTACAATTAAGCAAAGACGGTTCTATCATCCAATAAATACAACTAAACACAAAATATGACGATATTAAAGCCGGAAATGCTCCGGCTTTCGTATTTTTGCCATTATATCAAAGCAGATACCTATGGCGAAAATACTTATTATTGAAGATGATCTAACTTTCTCACAGCTGTTAGAGGGCTTTCTTAAAAAGCATGGCCATCAGCCATTTATCGTTCATGACGTCAAAAATTCTTTCAAAATATTAGCACAGCATTCCTTTGAACTTTTACTGGTAGATTACCGTCTGCCAGACGGTACGGGACTTGAAGTACTGTCTCACGTACGTGAAAAGGGACTCAATTATCCTGTTGTGATTATGACCAGCTTTAACGATGTACGGACCGCCGTTAAATCCATTCAGCTGGGTGCAATAGATTACATTACCAAACCAGTGAATCCGGATGAGTTGTTAATGACCATTGGAGGAGCACTGGAGAAAAAAACGGAAAGTGGTATTCAGGATACTGTTGAGCATGCCGATTTTATCAGGGGCAAAAGCGCAACAGCTGACAAACTTTATGCACATATTGATCTTGTAGCACCTACGGATATGTCTGTCATTATACAGGGCGAAAGTGGTACTGGTAAAGAATATGCTGCCAGGACGCTTCATGCCCAGAGCAAACGCAGTACAAAACCTTTTGTTGCTATTGACTGCGGTGCCCTGTCAAGGGATCTTGCTGCAAGTGAACTTTTCGGTCATGTGAAAGGTGCATTTACAGGTGCCGTGACTGACAAAAAAGGACAGTTTGAAGCAGCTGAAGGAGGCACACTGTTTTTAGATGAGGTAGGTAACCTGAGCTATGAGGTGCAGGTGAAGCTTTTGAGGGCCTTACAGGAAAGGGTGATCCAGCCCGTAGGTAGCACCAAAAAGATCGCAGTTAATGTTCGCATTATCACTGCAACGAATGACGACCTGCTGAACAGCATTCAGAACGGGGAATTCCGCGAGGATCTTTATCACCGTTTAAACGAATTCAAAATTCTGCTCCCCGCACTGCGCGACCGCGGCAGGGACCTGGAACTTTTTATTGATCATTTTATCAGACTCTCGAATGAGGAACTGGACAGGAATGTTCAGAAACTTTCGGCACCGGTGAGGGACCTGCTGCTTAATTATGACTGGCCAGGTAATCTGCGGGAATTGAAGAATGTAATTAAAAGGATGGTGCTGCTCACGCCTACTGATACAGCCGGTCTGGAAGCACTTCCAGATGAGATGATCCTGGCAATCAGACAGGCGCCAAAACCAACGGGATCAGATCTGAAAGCCATTAATGAAAGTAATGAAAAGACGCTGATTATTGAAACCCTGATCAAAGTAAAATATAACAAATCAAAAGCGGCTAAACTGCTTAACATTGATAGAAAAACGCTGTATTCAAAGATGGAGCGTTACGAAATTGAATGAGATCAGCCAATTTTCAGGTCTACCAGCTGCATGAGCAAGCCCAATCTGCTGATGCAGCTTTTTAGTTTTTCACGGTGCGGATCTGTGATGGTATCTGACGCAGCAAGTTCGATTTCCATCAGCCTGAACTCTGCAGCCAGTTTACCGGAGCCCATCTGCGCTGTCCTCCCCGCGATCCGGTGAACAATCAGCCTGGATAACTCCAGGTCATTTTTTAGTATCCCCTGTTCCAGTTCTGCTATATCATTCTCACAATCTTCCTTGAACCTGTGCAGAATATTTAACAGCAGTTCCTGATCGCCGAAGGTCATTTTCTCCACTACCGAAGTGTCCAGGGCTACATCATCCTTTTCATCTTCAATATTTTCACTGTAAGTATTGCTTTCCTCTGCCTGATCAGGCTCTTCCTCAAGGTCTTCCGTACTAAAAACAGCAAGCAGGTCATTTTCTCGGAAAGGCTTCATGATCAGTCCGTCGAATCCCTGCTCCAGTACAGCTTCCAGTTCTTCGGGCAGTACCTGGGCGGTCATGGCGTAGATCTTTACATCCGCCGGAATCCTTTCTTTCATCATGCGGCAAAGATCCGTACCTGAAATCTCCGGCATCCGCATATCCATCAGCATGTATTTTACTGCCGGGTCCCATTCCGCATCAAGTACTTCAGCAGGCGAACTAAAGCATACATGCGGAATTCGTTTTTTGCTGAAGATAATCTCACACAGATCCAGGATCAGCTGATCATCATCAACTACCCAGACTTTATCATTGGTATTGAGTTTTTTTGCAGGTACCGGAAGAACTTTTTCTACCTGCACTGCATCAGCCACTTTAAAGGTAAGATAGACAGTAAAGGCACTGCCGGAGCCCGATTTACTTTTTACGTATATCCGGCCATCCTGATTTTCTACCAGCGATTTAATAATGGTTAACCCCAGTCCTGCCCCTGCTTTATTGATCACCTCTTTATCAGTAGAATCTATCTGTTCAAATTCATTGAAGATCCTGCTGCTTTCTTCTTCGGTAAATCCTATACCAGTATCTTTTACCATAAATGTAAAATGCAGATTGCCAAGCTGTCGCTTGTAATAAACTGATAAAACGACTTCTCCTTTCTGGGTAAATTTGACGGCATTGCTCAGCAGGTTGTACAGGATCTGCTTTAACCTGAAAGCATCACCTTCGACAAACTCAATACCCTGCAGTTCTATGGAAGTACGCATTATAAGATTCTTCTGTTCGGCCTGCGGTTTCATTACAGAAACCACTTCATCTAAAAGCTCTCTGATATTAAATGCTTTCCGTTGAAAAGTAAATTTCCCAGAAATAATGCGGTTATAGTCCAGTATTTCATTGACAATCTGCAGCAGGTGCTCAGAAGAATGATAAATAGCTTCGATGTCCTTGTGCTCCGGGTGCTTCTGGTTCCTGATGATCTCTGCGTATCCAATGATCGACTGCAGCGGGGTTCTGATTTCGTGGCTCATATTGGAAAGAAACCGCTGTTTTGCCATACCATGGTATTCAGCTTCGTCACGGGCGGCTTCCAGTTCCTTTCTGTAAAGGTTGCTTCTGGTGATATCTGTCAGGATCAGGTATAACAAAATGATGGTCAGCAGAAAAAAGCCAATCATGATCCAGCTGATCCTTGTTATACCGGTATTTACTACCGCTTTGGCCTGTATGCCGTTCTGCTCGATCTGGGAAACCACTTCAGCTTCTACTTTCCTCAGGATATCGAGCATCTGTCGGGTTAGGGCATCATTGGCATTGGCCAAGACCGCTTCCCTGTCCAGAAATCTTGCGCTTTTAATGCGCTGTTCACTGGCAATTGTACGCAATGATTTTTCAAGTCCCTTTGCAATGATCGTTTCTCCTGACAGGGCAATTGTATCTCTTTTTATTTTTTCTTCGTTGGTAACCTGATAGGATTTACTTTGTTCAGGCGTATCGTTTTTCTTGCTAAAAATCCTGCTTAAAAAGCCTCTTCGTTTGGCTGCAGATTCATCTACCGGAAGGATTGTAACCGTGGAGGTTTTTTTTTCTGTGGTTACAATAGTACTGTCCTGCAGCTGCGGCGGCCTGTTGACCAGTTCATTCAGCTTCTGAACTTCTTCGGTGAATGACTTGTTATTGACCAGCCCTTCGCGCACTTTCAGGTAATTAACAAATTGTTTATCCCTTGCAACCAGTAGTTTTTCTATCGATTTTATCCTGTTCAGCTGTACCGGATCAGTATTGTACATTCCTCCAAGGGAATCCAGCAATAACTTCAGCTGCCGGGAGTCCTTTAAAAAGCCACTGTACTTTCCCGGAGAGTTCAGCGCCGTAGTTCTCTGCTGCTGATCCAAACTGGCCACTTTCCTGGAAACCTGGTTCACCAGACGTAATTTGGCATTTGGCGTGGAGATTGTATCCACCGTATCCAGCATTTCATTAAAGGCGATCTTGCTTACTCCCCAGGCCAGAAAAAGGGCAAAGAGTGCAAGTATAAATCCACTAATGATCTTGCCTTTGGCCGCACCTAAAAAACTCTTTTCGGAAACATCTATCATTTTGCAGTATCAGGTATGAACTGTAAAGATAACATGATCAGAGGGATTTTGTGTGACTTATATCATCGTGCGGAAGGTGAGGTTGATCCTTGGACGGGTAACCTTTGTGGTTTTCGGCAGCTGATGCAGCCAGTTGCTTTGCGTGGCACCTTTCATCAGGAGTAAACTTCCACTCTCCAGGATCAGCGAAAGGGTATGTTTGGTTTCCCTGTGTTTGAACGCAAACTTTCGCTCTGCGCCAAAGCTGACTGAGGCAATGCTGGTGTTTTTCCCCAGGGATTTCTCATCATCGCTGTGCCAGGCCATTCCCTCATTGCCATCATGATACAGATTGAGCAGGCAGGAATTAAATCTTGTTCCGGTTATTTGCTCAGTGAGCTGTTTGATGGCCAGGAGTTCAGGTGTCCATGCCAGAGCTTCTTTAGTGATGTTGGAATAGGTGTAGGAAAATGCATTGTCACCATACCAGGCTACTTTCCTTTTGGTAATGATATGTTTACCAAAAATCACTGCTTCGTCGTTTTTCCAGGCAATGTTACCCAGCAGTTTTTGCAGGTAATCCTCTGCTTCTGCATTAGAAACTATTTGTCCGTAATAATAACTCTCGCCATCATAGGGCAATAGATTAGTGATACCGCCTGTATTAAATAAATCCATCTTTGAGCTGATTGTCTGGTAATATTAACTGATTATCTTTTAATATGCCGTTTTCTGCCTGTGCTGCTTCCCATCCAATGATTGCCTGCTTGCGGATACTTCCCCAGCGGTACTGACCAAATACACCGGTGGCTTGAATGACGCGGTGACAGGGGATCAGAAAAGCAACAGGATTTGCCCCTATTGCGGTTCCTACAGCGCGAGAAGCTGAGGGAAGGCCAATGCTTTTGGCAATCGATCCATAGGTACTTAACCGTCCTACCGGGATCTTAAGCAGTGTTTCCCACACTTTTAACTGGAAATCGGTTCCTTTTAAATGCAGTTTAACCTGATTGGGCTGTGACCAGTTTTCAAGGAAGATCCGCAGTACGTCCCGCTGAAATGCATCAGTCTGCTGCTGATAATGCGCCTGTGGAAATTTAACCTTTAGTACAGCTAGTTCGGCCTCTTCATCTTCGGTAAAAGCAATAAAACAAACGCCTTTAAGTGTAGAGGCTACCAGAACCCTGCCGAAAAATGTATCAGAAAAGCTATAGTTGATCCGCAGCTGTTCTCCTCCGTTTTTATATTCCCCCGGGGTCATTCCTTCCATGGTAATGAACAGGTCGTGCAATCTTCCTGTACCGGAAAGCCCGGTTTCAAATGCTGTTTCAAAAAGAGTAGCCTGACTATCTTTGAGCATTTTCTTTGCATGGGCCAGCGTAAGGTACTGCAGAAATTTCTTGGGGCTTACCCCTGCCCAATCTGTAAACAGCCGCTGAAAATGAAATGGACTGAGGTTGACCTGCTCTGCGATCTCATCAAGGCTGGGCTGTGTTCTGAAATTGGTATTGATATAGTGAATTGCTGAGGCAACGCGCCCGAAGTTTGTTTCTTCCTGGATATTCATATCATTGATGTTTCAGCAGTAAAAATAAACAGGATAAATTCAGTAGCCTACCCGAAACTTGCGCTTTGATGAATTATTTCATTCCTTGAGCTGATCCGGTTATATTTGACCTCAATGAAACCTCAGTTCTTAATTGCAGCTCCACACAGCGGTGCCGGTAAAACTACTGTTACCCTTGGGGTGATCAGGGCTTTGTGCAACAGCGGATTGGTTGTACAGTCGTTCAAATGCGGCCCGGACTATCTTGATCCAAAACTGCATACCATCGCTTCCGGCAGGACAGGGATCAACCTGGATCGTTTTATGATGGATGATGCACATATCAGGGGCATCTACAGCAGTTACGGAGCTGATGCAGGTGTACTGGTCACAGAAGGTGTAATGGGTCTTTTTGATGGCGCAGTGAAAATGGAAGGAAGCAGTGCGGACCTCGCAGGATTTCTGAATATCCCTGTTATACTGATTGTGAATGCCAAAGCTATGGCCTATTCCGTAGCTGCCCTGCTGCTGGGTTTTAAGCTTTTGCGGACAGATATACACATAGCGGGTGTGATCTTCAATTTTGTAGAACACGAATCCCATTACAAATTACTAAAAGACGCAGCAGAGGATGTTGGTATTACGGCACTTGGCTTTTTGCCAAAAAATGAGGGAATGCAGATTCCATCGAGACACCTGGGATTAAAAACAGGTACGGAAATCGATCAGGAGGCGATTATTGAAGAGGCAGCAGCACACATTCAAAAACACATCGATCTGGATGAACTGATGCGTATAACAACAAACCCCTTTCCTGATGTATCTCCTGTTTCTACGGCCCCGCTGTTAAGAGACATAGCATCTTTGCAGGAGGATACCCTCCCGAAACTAAAAAAAAGAACAATATTGGTTGCCCGGGATGAAGCCTTCAACTTTTTATATGCAGAAAATATCCGCGTTCTGGCTGGCCTCGGAGAAGTTATTTATTTCAGTCCCCTGAATGACACAGTACTCCCGGCGGCAGACCTGATTTACCTTCCCGGAGGATATCCGGAATTGCATCTTGAAGCTTTATCAGCCAACATCGTTTTGATCCGGCAAATCATCACTTACTCTGATCAGGGTGGAAAATTCCTGGCAGAATGCGGTGGAATGATGTACCTCGGCAAGTACATTGCCGATGAGGAAGGAAGGCAATTTCCGATGACAGGAATTCTGGATATATCCACTGGTATGCAGCAGAAAAAGCTTGCTCTGGGCTATAAGCGTGTAAATATTGCCGGGACTGAACTGAGGGGGCATGAATTTCATTATTCCCATTTTATAGATACACCAGAACAGGTTGTTGGTATCCAGGTATGGAATGCGAGAGATGAAGTTCTGAAAACCCCTGTATTTCATACTGATCAGGTTCTGGCCAGCTATCTCCATTTTTATTTTGGAAATAACACCAAAGCCATTAAAACGCTTTTATTTAGTTAGTTACAAGGATTGCGTACTTACATCAGCACTTTCAAAACTGGCCATTTCATTCAGAAACTTTACTGCACTGTGCAGCAGCGGAAAGGCCAGCGCACAGCCTGTACCTTCGCCTAAACGTAAGTTTAATTTCAATAAAGCTTTGGCATCCAGCTGATCAAGCAATATACGGTGTCCCTGTTCGTCAGACTGGTGGCTGAAAATGGCGTTGGCTTTTACCTGCGGATTTAGTTTAAAAGCACAAAGGTACGCTACCGTACAAATAAATCCATCCACAAGAATCAGCATATTTCTCCTTCTGGCTTCGAGTATCGCCCCTGCAATCTGCATGATTTCAAAACCGCCAAAGTGAGCCATCAGCAGTTTCGGCTCAAGGCTACCCTTGTAATGGCTGATTGCAGTTTGTAATATCTCCTGTTTTTTCTGCAATTGAGCAGCATTGACACCCGTTCCTCTTCCTACGCAATCTTGTAAGGGAAGACCACACAGCATATGCATCAATACAGAAGCACTTGAAGTATTGCCAATACCCATTTCACCAAAACCAATTGTATTGCTACCCTTGGCTGCTATTTCTGCAACCACCTCTGCACCTATTTGCAAACAAAGTTCCAGTTCCTTAGCTGACATTGCCGGGCCGTGCAGGAAAGAATTTGTTCCTTTCGCTATTTTATGAACGATAAGATCGGCATTGCTGGCAAAATCATAATTTACCCCGGCGTCAACAACCTTCAGGCTGATCTGGTGCTGCCTGCAGAAAACATTAATCGCGGCGCCGCCTTCGAGGAAATTATTGACCATCTGCCGCGTCACTTCCTGCGGATAAGCACTCACGCCATGATGAGCGATCCCATGGTCCGCAGCGAAAACAAGCAGATGAGGCATCTTAATCTCAGGGCTAGTGCTTCCAAGTATGGTACCAATCTGGAGCGCCAGGTCTTCGAGCTTACCTAAGGAGCCCAAAGGTTTTGTTTTACCATCAATAGTAGCCTTCAGCTGTGCAGAAATGTTTTTTGGCAGCTCTTGAGTGTACTTGTCGCTTTCATCAGCCAGCGGGCTTGCCAAGGATTTGATTTCTGTGACTGATGGGAGTTCTGATTTATTTTTCCAGCCCAGTTGCTGTAACATGGGCTGTTTCTCATAATCTGTTGCAGGTTTGCCCACACAGAAATAGCCCAGGGGTTCAATTTCATCGGGCAGGTTCAATATCTTTTTAAACTGGTAGTAGTTTAATATTGATACCCAGCCCATGGAATACCCCTGTTCCGTTAGGGACAGCCATATGTTTTGCACAGCACACACTGCACTTGATTTGATCGTATCATTGCTGGCAATAGTGCCGATGGTAAATTCATTCAATACAGAGCGGTCATAACAAACGACCAGACCGAGCGGGGCATCTGTAATCCCTTCCAGTTTTAAAGCCTGGTAGGCTGATTTTTGCTGTTCTGTTTCAATCAACTCTTCAGCCTTTTGGTTATAGCTGTCAAAAAGTTGTTTTACGGCTTGTTTTATTTCCTGCGAACGGATAACGTAATAACGGGTAGCATCAGTTAGTCCGACTGAGGGCGCCATATGACCAGCTTTCAGCGCTTTTTCGAGCACCGCATCCGGCACCGGCTCATTTGTAAAATGTCGGGTATCACGTCTCAATTTCAACAGGTCTTCTAACATAATTTCTTTTTTAACAGGTATTTTCCTTACAGTAACTGGCCTACAACCGGCATCAGGTTTTCTTCTGAGATTTCGTCCATTGATATATATTGCGCACCTAGCGTTGCTGCCAGTTCTTCGGCTTTGTTTAAATTAAAGAAATTGGATTCAGTGTTTACAATCAGCGACTGAATGTTATTTTTCTTTAGCTGCGCTGCCAGTTCAAGGCTCTGGCTCCATGGATCGCCTTCAGCTTCCAGGGCAACATTCGCTTTCGCGTCAGTGAGGATAATCAGTATTGGATGATAAGTTTTGCTGAACTGATCCGCCATGTTTAATGCCATTTGCAGGGCGTGGGGCAAGGGTGTACGGCCGCCGGTAGGTAAAGTTCTCATCGCCTCCTCTGCGAGTTCGATGCTTTGGGTTGGATGCAGCAGTACCTGCGCTTCTATTCCGCGAAAAGCGATCACGCCTACAGTATCCCTTTTCTGGTAAGCATCCGTCAGCAGCTGCAGCACAGTACCTTTTACAGCTTCCATCCTTTTGCTTGCTGCCATCGAGCCGGAAGCATCCACAACAAACAGGATCAGGTTACTCATCCTGCCTTTACGTTGTTTCTGCTGCAGATCACCCATCGTGATATCTAGTTCAGCAGGATTTCGCTGTAAGGCATGTATTACCGTTGCATCCACAGCTATACCTGAGCCATTTTGAAAAGGTACAGGACGGATGTAAGCTCCTCTTTTTGTATCGGCTACCGTTGTACGTTTACCCGGCTGTTCAGCCCTGCTGCTTAATCCCTGAACAGTAGGCAGGATGATTGCTGCACCAGCATCGAATATTTGTTCATCAGATGAGTCAGCAGTTGAATTGTCATCATTTTCTTCCTCTTCCGCTGATTGCTGAGAAGAAGACAAGTTTTCAGGAGTACTATTTTCACTGGAAGGAGCTTTTTCGTCCGATGATGTTCGGTCAGCCTGTGAAGGGTCATTTGACTTTTGCGTGGATGGTGGCGAATGCCTTTGACTCTTACTGCTGCGATGGGCAAGAGCCAATTCCGCAGCTTCCCTGATATCTGCAGCAGTAACCTCAGTGCGCTGGTCTAAGGCAGCCAGTGTTACGGCAGTTTTATACATCACAATGTCTGCCCGAAGACTTTTCACACCCAGTTCAGTAGTAATCTCACTGATGAGGGTTAGCAGGTCATCATGCAACTGAACCTCAGGCAGTAATTGTTTAGCCTTCAGGAGCTGTTGCTGCAGATTCGCCTGACTCCGCTCCCATTGCTGAACAAAAGATACGGGATCATTTTCAAAAGCGATTCTTCTCCGGACCACTTCAGTTCTCTCTTTCACTTCGCCTGGCGCCTCAACGCTCAGCATCAGGCCAAACCTGTCCAGGAACTGCGGACGCAGCTGTCCTTCTTCCGGGTTCATGGTTCCGATCAGTGTAAACTTAGAGGGGTGACTCAAAGAAAGTCCTTCCCTTTCAATCCTGTTTTCGCCCATGGCAGCTACATCCAGCAATACATCTACCAGATGATCGGGCAGTAAGTTCACTTCATCAATGTACAAAATGCCCTGGTGAACTGCTGCAAGCAATCCTGGCTGAAACTTCTTTTTCTTTTCTACCAGGATACCCTGCAGGTCAAGACTACCGATTACCCTTTCTTCGGTAGCACCAATGGGTAGATTGATAAAGGGAACCTGTACTTGCTCAAGTAATCTTTCAGCCTCCTGGCAGACTTCACAGCTATCCAGGGGATGATTCTCCGGACAATTAAACTGGCAGAAGGTTATCTTGGTAATCTGGGGTACAATTTCCGCCAGGGCACGGGCAGCGGTACTTTTTGCAGTACCTTTGTCACCCTGGATCAGCAGACCGCCGATTCCCGGATTAATGGCACATAACAGCAAAGCTTTTTTAAGTTTTCCCTGCCCGACAATTGCTGTAAACGGATAATTCATAGCTTATATTTTCTACATCCTGATAGCAGGATATTAAACTTCATTTCTTTCTTCCAGTAAAGCTTCACTTTCAAGGTAAAGCTGTTTGAGTGCCTCCAGTGTTTCAGGAGAAGCCGCCCACATTTCACGCTGTACGGCCTCCAGCAGCCTTTCAGCGATCGCATGTAATGCCCATGGGTTGTTTTTAGCAAAAAACTCCCGCATTCCTTTATCCAAAACATAGGTTTCTGCGAGCTGCTGGTACATCCAGTCGTCCACTACCTGTGCGGTGGCGTCATAGCCAAAAATATAATCCACGGTAGTTGTCAGCTCCAGGCCACCCTTATACCCATGTTTTTTGATACTCTCCAACCATTTGGGATTAACTACCCTGGACCGGAAAACACGCATTACCTCTTCCTTCAGATCTCTCACTGCTGCCCTGTCCGGGTTCTGAGTATCACCAAAATAACTTTTGGGCTGCCTGCCGCTGAGGCTTCTTATAGAGGCAATCATCCCGCCATGAAACTGCAGATAATCATCACTGTCAAAGATATCATGCTCCCTGTTATCCTGGTTATGCAGGGCAACCTCTACCGTAGCCAGTCTATTTCTGAATTCCTCCCTTGCATCAACGCCATTTGCGCTTCTGCTATAGGCATATCCTCCCCAATTGATATAGGTTGTTGCGAAATCAGCATCAGAATCCCAGTTCCGCTCCTGTACAAGTTCCAGTATCCCCGCGCCGTAACTGCCCGGAGGTGAACCAAAGATCCGGAATGAAGCTTTTTCTTCTGCCTGTTCCAGGGAAAGGTCTTCTGCCTGCAGATCTGCCAGGTCTTTTACATAATGTTTTCGTACAAAGTTATTTTCAGCAGGCTCAGCTTCTTCGTCAATTGCCATCTGTACTGCTTCATCGATCAGGTCAATCAGGTGTGGGAAAGCGTCTCTGAAGAAACCACTGATACGGGTGGTTACATCAATTCTTGGGCGTTTCAGTTCTGCCAGGGAGATCAGTTCCAAGCCCACTACTCTCCTGCTTTCCGGCTGCCACACTGGTCTAACGCCCAGTAAAGCAAGAATTTCTGCCACGTCATCGCCTTGCGTGCGCATCGCACTTGTTCCCCAGATACTAATGGCAACGCTCTCAGGATAGAAACCTTTCTCCTTCAGGTGACGCTCCAGTACTTCGTTTGCCAGCTGCTGACCTACCTGCCAGGCAGCCTGTGAAGGCAGAGCACGGGGGTCAACGCTGTAAAAGTTACGGCCTGTGGGCAGTATATGCGCCATTCCTCGCGTAGGTGCTCCACTTGGGCCCGAAGGGATATATCCACCGGATAAACCATGCAGCAGGTTACTGATCTCATCATAGGTTTGCGCCAGATTAGGCAGCAAAAGCTCACAGACATAACTCAGAACACTGATGACCCCTGTACTTACAGCAAGGGCTTTACCAAAAGTATCCTGATAAACCTGCTGTACTGATCCGGGGTTAAAATGATATTTTTGCAACAGCTGCAAAAGGTGGTTTCCCAATTCCTCTATCACTTCCAGGGCATCCGCAGCAGTTATCACCGGTCTTCCGGCAAGAACTATAAAATCCTGAGGTACATTGGTCAGGCGCTGCCCCTTTCTGTCGAGCAGCTCATTGATATCAAAACCAAACAGTGCTGCAATTTCAGGTGGAAGTCCGGGGACACCAATATTTGACAAACGGGTGAGCGACTGTAACATGTCGATCAGCGCTGTTCCTGTTGGTGCCTGGCCAAGGGTATGTAATCCATTGCGGATCTGCGCAGCTCCTAATTCACAGAGATAACCGTCGATATCCTCAATTAAATGTGCAATATCCTTGCCGTCCATTTCTGTAATACTTACAGGCACACCCTCCGGGGTCATCTCATCGTCCCATTCGTGTTTGTGATCACCGTGATCACGTTGCAGCATTACGGAAAGGTCCTTATCCAGATTCGTCTGTTTGATCAGGCTCCATATCTGATGTTGCAGCAGCGGAAGTTTTGAGGGATCCAGGGTCTCCACCTGGTAATATTCATCTACCAGCTGCGTCAGCATAGCCAGTTCACCGTAGCTATCTGCAGAGGTCATGGCTGGCGTAAGATGGTCTACTACAACAGCATGTGCACGGCGTTTTGCCTGCGAACCTTCACCCGGATCATTGATGATAAAGGGGTAAAAAAGGGGCAGGTCAGCAAGAAATGCATCTGGAAAACAATTTTCTGAAAGGCCTATACTTTTCCCTGGCAACCATTCCAGGGTACCGTGTTTGCCCACATGGACGATTGCATCTGCTCCCCAGTCGTTCCGCAGCCATTTGTAAAAAGCATGGTAATGGTGTGTAGGCGCAAGGTCAGGCATGTGATAGATCGCATCAGGATCCATTCCATAACCCCGCGGCGGCTGCAAGGCAACCATTGCATTGCCAAACTCAAGGCCGGCAAAAGCAATATGTCCGTCGTTTATATACGATTGTCCGGGAGAGGGCCCCCATTGTTTTTCTATCTTTCTCTGTAATTCTGAAGGCAGTTCGCTGAACCAGCCTTCATACTGAGCGAATGGTACCTGCCCTACTGCATTGGCCAGTTGTTGTGGCGTGAGGTAGGTTTCATCATAGGAACAGCGGTTGACCAGATCATGGATTAGTTCCGTTCCCGAAGCAGGAAGGCCATCAATCCTATACCCTTCGGACTGCATCGCTCTGAGCATCATCATCAGGGATTCCGGTGCATCCAGTCCTACGGCATTTCCGATTTGAGAAGCCTTGGTGCTCGAATTTGTAAATACAAACGCTACTTTTTTTTCCCTGTTCGGTAAATGTTTTAAGCGGGCAAAACGCACTGCCAATCCAGCTACGCTATCTATCCTGTCATCGAGAGACTCATATCCTTGCGCATCCTTTCCCTTCTCTTTGAATGAAACAGGCACTGTAATGATACGCCCGTCAAATTCCGGAATCGCCACATTCATGGCTGTATCCAGCGGGTTCAATCCTCTGCTGGAAGATTCCCAGGAACTCCGGCCCATGCCACTGGTAATGGCCTGTAAGATCGGCACATCCAGTTTACTCAATATATTTTTGCCTGCAGAGACAGCATTACCGTCCTGCATTGCGAAAGAAACTGTATTGATTAGTACGTCAATTATAACTTTGTTCTCTATGATAAAAAACCGGAAAGCAGATGGCCATCCAGTATTTGTATCTGATGCTTTTAAAGATGCCGTATAAACCGGGAGCACATTCAGACTTCTATCTTCCAGTGATCTGATCATGGCATCAATAAATGCGGTGTTGCCGCTCATAAAATGTGCACGGTAAAAAGTGATGCCCACAGTTGCCCATGAAGCATTTCTCCGCTGCTGCCAGTCTTCAAGACTTGCATTTTCAGGCAAGTCAGGATGGTAGATGCCATGTTGCGGCAATATGACCGGGGCATCAAAGCCAAAACCGGTCATCAGCAGCCGGTCAGACAAAAATTGCAGCAAGGAAACCATATTGACCTGTCCACCTGCATCCAGATAATTCAGGGTTTCCTGCAAGACATCCGGTGGAACAGTAGATACTGCAGCATATTCGGGATTAAAATCACTGGTACCGCTAACGAGGATCAGGTGTTGCCCCTGTTTTTTCACGCGGCTTACCAGTTCGCTGAATCCTGGAATGGTACCTGGCCTGCCCAGTATCCTGAGGATAATGATCTTCGCCCCTGCGATTTCGCGGTCAAGCAGCTGTGCCATATGGGCTTCGCTTTTCACGGCCAGAAGATTTATGCCCAGTGTCTGGGGAAATTCTTCGGGAAGAAACTGTAATGAACGGTGCAGGCTAAGCAGGTCTGTATCAGCATGAGAAAGAAATACTATGCCTTCCTTTGCCTGGTCGGCCGGGCTACTAAGCGAAGGGACCTCCGTACCTTTCCAGGTGTAAAACTGAAAGACATATTCACTGAGTTCTGCCGGTGGGACCTGGAAACCGTCAGCCGCGACCATGCTATCGATATAATCAAATATAGCCGTCACCTGCCAGTCACTGTTGATAGAGTGAAACCAGACCGAATGGCCGTCAAAAAGCAAGGTGACCACATTTGCAAGCGTGCATGGCCCCAGGCAACCGCCTTTGGTCATATGTACAACATTCCGCAGTTTACGGCCTAGCCACTCGCTTTTATACAGATCTACCGGTACCGCACTAAATCCCCTGTCAGTTCTGCCACAGCAGCAGGCATTGTAGCAATAGGACAGGTGCCCTCTTCTCTGAACCAGGTTAATGGCCTTTCCATCCGCTCTTGTAACCCGCTGCCGTTTAATTTCGCCCATTGCTTTTTTAAATGTTAAAACCTATTACAATTGAGATTTCGCTCTGTCAAAAGTATCAAGAATATTTAGCATTTACCTATGGTAAGGGATATCGGTTCGCAGTCCTATACCTTCTGGCCGATAAAAACTGTGCTATCGTCGGCCTGCGATACTGCCAAATTTTATACCTACTCCCATATACAGTGAAGCGCCGATTGTTCCTTTTGGCGAATAGGAAGCACTGCTAAAAATCACAGCAGATTTTAACAGGTTATCCGTCCCTGCGAAAAACTCGAAGTTGGGCGACTGGTAAAGACCCTGAGCTCCGATCAGCAGGAACTGGTTCATGTTTAAAGCTGGTGACAAACTGAAGGTAAATTCCTCCATTTTAAAATTATTGACCAGAATTATATCACCACCATTATAAAACAAATTCTTGGAAACTATGAAGTCAGGGCTGTAAAAATCATATGTTTTAGAAATCAGGAAATCAAGCTTTGCATTGGTTGGTGTATAAAATGCCTTATGCAGATTGTTACGTTCCAGCAGGTTTACCACTTTACGTTGAAAATCCTTTGAGATTCCGTTATTCCCGGTATTTAAAGTGACCAGGTCATTATTTAACAGTACAAAACTGGAGTTTTTATTCCAGCGGATAAATCCCAGGTCTTTGATATTTGCCATGATAAATACATCAGCGGCCGTGGTATAAGTGGTGCCAAAACTGGCCGATAAACCTGGGTTTTTAAAATCCGGCAGCAGTGTCTTCCTGTGCAATTCCCCGGTAAGCAGAAAGCTTGCTTTATATTTACCGGTAAGTCTTACAGCCAACTGATCTGGTGCTACAGCTAAACTCGATTGCGTAACGTTTGCGTTATTATAGGTAATTCCGCTCAGTATACCGAATTTTAAACCCCAGGCTATACCGTCTCCATAATCTACCCTGTAATTCGCACTAAATTGATGGTATGACTGTCCGTAGCCGTTCCCATTGAACAGCTCATTCTGTGAAGTGTTGAACCTACCATAGTTTCTTAAGGCAACTAACGTTTCATTTGTATAATCTGCATAAACATCTGAACGCAGTTGCCAGGAGAAACCCAGCTCTTGATTGTTTTCATAAAACGGGCTGGTTCTGAAAGTCAGCAGGTAAATATTAGAGGAACCAAATAGTTTATTTCGCCTGCCTGTACCTATAGGCAGATTACGGGTCTCAATAGCACCATCGTTCAGCTTTCTTTGCAAAGCATAACCCGCGTCTCCGCGATTACTTGCATTGATGCCCAGGTATGGCAGCAAAAAGTTAGATGCGTACTGCCGGGAATCATTATAAACAAATGCCTTTTGAGCGGGGTTTTCAAAAGCATCAAATAAAGTGTTCGTATTGAACAGCCCGAACTGCTGTGCCCTGAGTTGACATGAGATCAATAGAAGGCCGAAGAGGTATAATTTAGCCATATCATTATAAGATTTTCCAAATATTATAATTTTAAATTTAAAGACACAATATTGTCTATAGATTTATTTTTAATATGAAATATTCGTTATATTTTCTACTATTCATATAAAATACAATATAGTATAGATATAAAAGAAATTACTGTACTTCAATGAAGTAGTTTTATCTTATATTCTGGAGTAAAAATTAGCATTTCAACTATATCAAATAATAAAATTTAAAATTCTTTACACCCCAATTAAACATAGTTATTGTACAAAATTATCCTCAGGCGGAAGCTGCATTCAAACATATAATTTATGATAATACAGATAATGGTAAATAGAATAAGTCAGTATGAATTTAAAATCTTTTTGAAGTTGAATCGTCTACGCATACAGATATGCTAACATATCTGATCATACAAATGGCAAAAAGACTCCCTTTGATTATCCTGCTGTGGCTGGGTACTGACTACTACTTTCTTCAGGCTGTACAAACACTTGTAAATGCTGGCTCTTACAGCTGGGCCTACTGGTTCATCGATCTGGTATTAATGACTGGCATAGTTACTGCATTTTTTTTCCGCAGAGGCTCAAAAATGCAGCAAACACTGATTACCTGGCTCATGGGACTGATGTTGCTGGCATTTGTTCCCCGCTTGTTTTCGCTCCCATTTCTGCTGATTGAAGATATTACAAGGCTCTTTCGCGGTTTTCCAGCAAGGGCGCTCTGGGTCAGCGAGCTAACATTAGGAACAGCAGTTATATTATTTATTGCTGTTTTGTTTGGTATTACGCGCGGCAAACATTTTTACCGGGTGAGACGTGAAACAATCTATTTCCCGGATCTGCCGGAAACTTTTGATGGTTTCACGATCACGCAGATCACAGATGTTCACTCCGGAAGTTTTACTGACGCCGCAGGTGTGCAAAAAGGACTTGACCTTGTTAATGCCCAGCGGAGCGATGTAATCCTGTTCACCGGCGATCTGGTCAATAACCAGGCTTCAGAAATGGACAGATGGATCCCTGCATTTGCAGGATTGAAAGCCCCTATGGGTAAATTCTCAATCTTAGGAAATCATGATTATGGCGATTATATCCCCTGGATAACACCCGAGGCTAAAGATGATAACCTGAAAAGACTGAAACAAGTGCATACTGAAATCGACTTCCGCCTGCTGTTGGATGAGGCGGTAACCCTTAAAAAAGGTGAACAAACGATAACTCTGTTAGGTGTTGAAAACTGGGGCAAAGGCGGTTTTCACAAATATGGCGATTTGAAAAAGGCGACAGCCATGGTGCCAGATGACGCCTTCAAGATCCTGATGTCGCATGATCCCTCTCACTGGGATGCTGTTACACTCAATCATGACCAGCATATCCACCTCACCTTGTCGGGACATACACATGGCATGCAATTCGGAATTGAATTATTTGGCTTTAAATGGAGTCCGATCAAATATGTGTACAAACAGTGGGCAGGACTTTACGAGAAGAGTAACCGCTTTCTGTATGTGAACCGGGGCTTTGGATTTCTGGGCTTAAAAGGCAGGATTGGTATGTGGCCTGAAGTAGCTGTGCTGACGCTAAAGCGCGAATTATAAAATAAATTTATGAGATAAATCCTCTCAACCTTTTCAGGTCATACACTTGATAATGAAACATTTATTAATTTTATTAGCTACTAATCTGACCCTAAATGAAAAGATTTATGGAAAACCCGCTGAATAAATATTTACTTGTTATCTCTCCGGAGGAGCGTATCAGTAACCAGATTACTCAAATTAAATATGAATTTGCAAATTCGTATGGATGTACCTGCGCAGCACAATTAAAGCCCCACTGCACACTGCTGCATTTTATACAACATCCAATTACAGAAAATTATCTGGTCAAAAATTTTGATGTATCAGCTGCATATTGTGCTGCTATGAAAATCACTCTGAACGGTTTTGGACAATATCCCCGCCACACCATATACATTAATGTGGAAGAGTACAGGGCGCTTAAAAATATGGTTGAGACATTAAGATTCAAAACATTATCAGGGATAAAACTTATCAGTCCGGTTTACCTGACTGATCCTCATGTGACGATTGCAAGGAACATGACTGAAAAGCAGTTCACTCTGGCATGGAAAGAATGGGAAAATAGAAAATTTGAGGCCAGCTTTACCGCACACAGTATCCGCCTGCTTAAAAGAAAGATTACTGAAAAAGACCTGGGGACAAATGAAAAATACCAGGTTGTGAAAGATTTTGAGCTTGGCGGTAAAAAGGATACGAATGAACAACTCAGGATTTTTTAAGCGAAAAAAATCCCGTTCTACTTAGCGCAAAACGGGATTTGTAGCCCGTAGGGGAATCGAACCCCTATTTCCAGAATGAAAATCTGGCGTCCTAACCGGTAGACGAACGGGCCTTTTCAAAGCGACTCATCTTTGCAGATGCTGCTTCTCCAGGTAGCGGGGACCAGACTCGAACTGATGACCTTCGGGTTATGAGCCCGACGAGCTACCAACTGCTCCACCCCGCACT
>NZ_JBEVDX010000062.1:0-6554 GCF_040513095.1 Pedobacter sp.
ATGTTTGTAACGGCTAAACTTCATTGCAAACACGAAACAAACTCTGATCAAAGCCGTTCCAAACCCGGCACAACTATGAGCAAAACCTAACGTTGATTCTTTGTAAATACATTGTAATTACGAGCGAAATACGAACAGTATACGACTATCATACGATCGAAGCAAAAAAAAAATAAAAAATATTTGCAAATAATTCCTGATATGTTTAAATTGGTATAACTAATTGATTATTAACATATATCTTTATTTTATGGGCAAAGCAAACATGGATTCATGGGACGGTTTTATAGGTAGAGTTGGAAATACAGTTACCTATATCCGCATGGGAAAAGTGGTAAAACGCACAATTGGCATATCCACTAAGCCGGCAACAAAAAACCAGAAGAAATCCCGGCAAAGAGTCAGAATAACAAATGAGTTTATTTCTCCGGTGAAGGAATTCATCAATGTAGCGATGAAACCTGAAGGCCAGGCACTCAAAAAAACTCCAAATGACCTGATGCTTTCACATACCCTCTTAAACGGGATTAAAGGAGAATACCCAAATCAGGAAATTGATTTTACCAAAGTCCAGTTCAGTAAGGGTAAAATGCCAAAAACTCCTGGTCTTCAGGTAAGCCAGAATGACGCCGGTCTTGAATTCACATGGAATACAGAGCTCATAAAAAACCAGTTTAGACATGATGACCAGCTGATGGTGTTAGTTTATCTTCCGGAGCTGAAAAATGCGGAATTTGAAACCCACGCTATAAAAAGGTCGGCAGGTAAATACCAGTTTGATATGCTTAAAGAGGACACACCTACGCGCATGGAAATCTATATATCCTTCATGTCTACTGATCAGAAACGTGTATGTGACAGCGAATATTTAGGACAATTAATATTACCTGCACGCGAGGAATAAAAGATAAATAATATGGCATATCATATACCGGGTGGGCTCGGTGAATTCCGCGGTAGGGTAGCTGGCGTTGTCGTTTACCGATGGCGCCAACTTAAACTTGGGAGGTCAAGACCAGGCAAGTCCAGCAGAAAACCTAGTAAGGACCAGAAAAGGCAGCGCTCCCGCCTTGGGTTAATTTCCCGTTACCTGAGTAAATTCGTCTATGTTGTACGTGATGGGTATAACACAAAGAGGATGAATATAACCTCAATGAACGCTGCAGTCAAACAAAATTTCCATACTGCAGTAACAGGTGAATACCCGAATCTCAAGGTTGAGGACGCACTGGTACAATTAAGTAAAGGAACCCTGGATCATGTATATCGGCCAACAGTAAAAACAAAGGAAAATGGTGACATCACTGTAGAGTGGATAAACCCTGACCGCCAAAAACCTGGGGTCAACGATCACGACACAGTACATCTCGTTTTTTACAGTGATGCACTGCGACGCAGGCAGCTGTTCTACATGGATGATCTGGCCCTGAGGAAGGATGATATTGCTAATGTTCCGGATACCGTAAATTATTTCAAAGGCCCCGTACACGTATGGATGTTTCTGCTTTCTGCAGATGGGAAGCGGCCTTCCAATTCCAGATATCTTGGCGTCTTCAATTTCATTAAGAAATAGTTATTTGTATAATACCTACCTTCATTGCTAAAATCTCTTGGGTGCTGGGAGCCCTGCAACCACCGTTATCCTGTATTACAGTGAAAGCACTATCCACGTCAACATTCAGATCATCCGATCTATACCCGGATTCAAATAAAAACCACATTATAATGTTTTTATCACTTGGGCTGCTTGAAACTGCTCAGGGGGACTTTGTACTAAGCCCGGCTTACGATCTGCTGAACACCAAACTACATGTAGATGATCCAGATTTTGCGTTGGACGGAGGTCTTTTCGCTGATGGCTTCAAATCTGGAGATTGGAAAAAAAATGCGGCGCCAAGCCACTTAGATTTCGAAGAATTCGCTAGGCGGATCGGAATCCAGGAAAAGAGAATTAAAGTACTATTGGAGCCATTTCTGCTTGGGCAGCCATTAGTAGAGCAACTTATCGGCCGCTCTTTTCTTAACGATTCTTTAAAGAGAGGTTACCTTATAAATTATAACAAAAAGAGAAATCTATTATGTTGCAACTGATCACCTTTATGGCACTTATTAAGTAATTTTAAATATATAAATATCAAAGGTGGATACCAATGGATTTCTGATTGCAGAAAGCAACCGTCGGTTTAATTCTGCCAGGGATTATCTGCAGCCGCTTCCATTGAGGGAGATCGCTTTTTACAGGACAAGTGGCCACGAATTACAACAAAATCCCGGCTGGTAACTGAAACTAATATTAACAATTTATATTAAAAAGATGCACAAACAAATCAAAGCGCTGCTTACTGTTCTTATAATATTTAATACAACATCTTTATTCGCTTCTTTTATATCCCATAGCGGAAATAAAAGTTATGATGAGGATGGACCTAAAGTGGTAAATATCGTGAATTTTATAAGGCTGCTTGAGCCAAGAGATCCAGAAATTACCGAGGATGTACTTTATCAGACGGTTGTAAAGCAAGTAGAAATCATGAGAAAATATAACCTTCCAGGAACATTCTTATTGCAATATGATGCCCTTATGGATTCCCGGTATCAAAAATTGCTTAGATCATTACCTGCAAATTCTTTTGAGATAGGCGGCTGGTGGGAACTTCCTCAGCCTCTTATTGAAAAAGCAGGAATAAAATGGAGAGGCAGGTATTCCTGGGACTGGCATGCCGATGTTGGTTTTGCGACTGGCTATACACCTGCTGAGCGGGAAAAGATTACAGATGTATACATGGCAGATTTTAAAAAGATTTTCGGTTATTATCCAAAGTCTGTGGCCAGTTGGTTTATTGATGCCCACACACTGAATTATATGTATAAAAAATACCAAATCGTTGCTTCTGCAAATTGTAAAGACCAGTATGGTACTGATGGATATACCTTATGGGGCGGGTATTGGAATCAGGCCTACTATCCAAGTAAGATCAACTCCTATATGCCCGCCCAAAACGCGGAAAATCAAATTCCTGTGCCGATCTTCAGGATGCTTGGCAGTGATCCGGTCCGACAGTATGATACCGGCCTTGGTACAAAAAGACAAGGTGTTATTACTTTGGAACCTGTATATAAGTTCGGAGGAGGCGATGCGGAATGGGTTTCATGGTTTTTTAAAATATTTACTCAGGACAAATCACTGGGATGGAATTATACGCAGGCTGGTCAGGAAAATTCCTTTACGTGGTCTGCGATGGCAAAAGGATTGGAACTGCAATTGCCTTTAATTGCAAAACTGCGTGCAGAGGGTAAGCTGGTTGTAGAAACATTGGAGCAATCAGGACTTTGGTTTAAAAAGAAATACAAGGTAACGCCTGCAACTTCATTTGCAGTAGCCAAAGATCTTGAGGGCAGCGATTTAAAAACGATCTGGTACAACAGCCGCTTTTATCGAATTAACTTGTTATGGGAAAATGATGGACTGAGGATCCGGGATATCCATTTATTCAATGAAAAAGTTCCAGATAGATACACTACAGAGATCGCAACATCCAATGAATGTTCTTTTTACACATTACCGTTAATTGATGGTTACATCTGGAGCGCAAAGGATGAGCTTGCAGGTTTAAGAGTAAAGGCGATCATACAGGGAAAAGAGGTATTGCTGAAAGGTGGCAATCCGGTTTTCACCAACAAGGACTTAAATTCTGTACACATAACCTGGCCTCTTACATCCGTTAAAGGAACGCTCGAAATGGATCTCAATGAAAAGAGTTTTAATATAAAGCTGGTGAGTAAGGAAAAGCTGGATTGGTTTCTTGATTTAAATGCAGCGTCAGAACAAAAACTGCCTTTCAGTAATATTGGAGCCAAAAGTATATCCTGTAACTTTGAAGGAATGAGTTATCAGCTAAATGCTGTCACAGGCATGTTTTCAAAGCCGGCCGGTGGACCGGTTTTCAGGATAAAACCTGCCGGGAATACTGTAGCAGTAAATTTTGGCTTCTCCAGTTGATATAATTTAAAGACAAATTTACAGAAAGACCACCCATATAAACAATTTGACTACAACATTTACCAATCCGGTTACACTTCAGTGGATGGATATTAAGAATTTTGAACTTGACATTAAGTCAGTGCAAAAATGGAAAATGTAATATTAAATAATGGAGTAAAGATGCCGCTACTTGGTTTTGGTACCTACTTGCTTCAAGAGGGTTTTGAATGTGAACAGGCCGTGCTAAATGCTTTAAATATCGGTTACAGACTTATAGACACCGCTGCTGTATACAACAATGAGGATTCGGTTGGCAAAGCAATCAAAAAAAGTAATGTCAGACGAGAAGAAATCTTTGTAACCACGAAGTTTATCCCCGCGAATGTAGGCTATGAAAAAACAAAGCATGCCTGTGAGGCCTCGCTAAAGAAAATGGGTCTTGACTATATTGATCTGTTCTTGATCCATCTTCCGCAGGGAGATGTAGATTCATCCTGGAATGCAATGGAAGAATTATACAAGGAGGGTAAAGTAAGGGCGATCGGTGTTAGTAATTTTAATATGAATCAAATTTCAGATCTAGTTAAGCAGCATAATGTGGTCCCGGCAATCAATCAAGTGGAAACCCATCCGTTTTCCCAAAAGACAGAAATGCAGAATGGTTTAAATTCTAAAGGCATTCAACTGGAATCCTGGGCACCCTTTGCTCAGGGTAGAAATAATCTTTTTCATCAGGAACTCTTAGTCGCGCTCTCATGCAAATATAATAAGAGTGTCGCCCAGGTGGTCTTGCGTTGGTTAATCCAAAAAGAGGTGGTGGTTATTCCGAAATCAGCTAATAGGAATAGGATAAATGAAAATTTCACTGTATTTGACTTTGAGTTGTCTGCCGATGATCTGGCTTCCATCAAATCGTTGGATAGAGGTAGCGGACTAATTTATAGTGTTTAAAGAAAATCATCGCCGGGCACACCATATATGGTGAAAACCTGTATTTTGAAGAGGCAGAACCATCAGACGAAACAATCTGGGCGGCCTAAGCAAAGGAATGAATTTGTAGCTGGGCCCTCAGCTTTTAACTACCTGATCCAATCCTGCTATTTTTTTAAAAACCATGAGGCTTTGTGCAACAACCTGATCCATATTATAATATTTATATGTAGCTAACCGCCCAACAAAATAGGTGTGATCCATAGCATCCGCCAGTCTTTTATACTTTTGATAAAGAGCGGCATGATCAGGTTTTGGTATTGGATAGTAAGGGTCGCCTTCTGCTTTTGGAAATTCGTAAACCACGGAGGTTTTACTATGTTTCTGGCCACTTAGATACTTGAATTCAGTAATTCTGGTAAAATCATAATCATCAGGATAATTGATCGTTCCTGTTTCCTGAAACTGCTCCTGGTCAAAAGTTTTAAACTTAAAATCTATTGACCGGTAGGGGAGTTTCCCAAAGCGGAAATCAAAATATTCATCTATAGGACCTGTAAATATCATTTTCTTATAACTTATTCCGCTGATCACATCTTTATAATCAGCATTAAGCATAATATGAATATTGGGGTGAGCCAGCATATTTTCGAACATCCTGGTATAACCGTGCAGGGGCATTACCTGGTACTTGTCAGTAAAATATCTGTTGTCCTTATTAGTGCGCGTTGGAATTCTTGCCGTCACTGATGCACTAAGTTCAGAAGGGTCAAGGTCCCACTGTTTTTTTGTATAACCCTTAAAAAATTTATTGTACAGATCTCTGCCTACATTGCTCAGTACAACATCTTCGGAGGTTACTACAGGATGTATTTTCTCTGCCCTTTCTGCGAGAAAAGCCGACACCCCTTCAGCATCGAGATCAAGCCCGTACAATTCATTGACTGTATTCATATTAATGGGTATCGGCAACAATTGCCCATCTACACTTGCCAGTACTTTGTGTTGATAATGGCGCCATTCTGTAAATTTTGATAAATAGGTATATACCTCAGTACTATTTGTATGAAAGATATGTGGCCCATATTTATGCACCAGAATCCCCGCTTCATCATAATGGTCGTAGGCATTGCCGCCAATATGATTTCTCTTTTCAATAAGAAGTACCCGATATTTAGCATCTGCCAGCCTTTCAGCAAGTACACTTCCTGCAAATCCAGCTCCTACAATAACAAAGTCATACATATATTTTAAATTAATGGTTTCGCCTTATTTTACGAATAGCTCAGCATTGCTACAGGGTTTGCCTTAGCTTTTGGAGAGCTATAGAATTTCTTAATTCTCATTAAATTCCAGAGGGTATAAGAATGGTTTCTGTTTAGATAGAGGTGTTCATGGACCAATTGGTTCACATAAGCCTTATTGATAAAAGGCGGTAAACCCTCGTTTAAACTTAAAAGTTCTTCTTTCAGCTCCTTTCTGAACCACAGTGCAATGGGAACACTAAAACCTCGTTTAGGCCGGTCAAACAATGCTTTGGGGACGTGCTTTGCAAGAATATCTTTTAAGATGGATTTCTTAATGCCGTCTTTTAGAAGTAAATGATTGGGTATAGCCCTTGAAATTTCTATTAAGCCAGCAT
>NZ_JBEVDX010000063.1:0-7513 GCF_040513095.1 Pedobacter sp.
GCTCAATGAAGGGTATTTCAGGGAAGAGGAACTCAGCTCCTTACAGCAGCAGGCTACCACCGTTTTAGCCCATGCTGATCTGCAGCGTTTACTGAACAGCAGTACCCAGACAGTTAATGAGAAAAGTATTATCGACCGCGATGGCAAGAGCTACCGCCCGGACAAGGTTTTGATCTCAGACAGAGAAGTGGTGGTGATCGACTATAAATTTACACAGAAAGAAAGCCCTGCGCATATCAAACAGGTTCATGGCTACCGGGCGCTGCTCCAGGAAATGGGTTATCCGGCAGTTAGTACTTATTTATTTTATGCCAATAGCGGCGAATTGAAACTGGTTTAAAGCATGGTGGCATTTTTAAAAGAAGTTGCAGATGATCTGGTAGCAAGGATGGGGAAAGACCTGCACCATGCTGCGGTGGTATTTAACAATAAACGGCCGGTTGCTTACCTGCAGAACCACCTGGCACAAACGATAGGAAAGCCATTCTGGAGTCCTTCCTTTTTTACAATACAGGAGTTTTTTGCATTGTCTACAGATCTGCAGGTAGCGGATGGGTTTACACAATTCTTTACGCTTTATCAGCAATACAACGAATTACTGAAAGAGGAAGGTGCAAAAGCTATCAGTCCTGATGTGTTTTACCCTGTCGCAAGGATCATCCTCAGTGATTTCGCCCAGATTGACAACGACCTGGTTAATGCAGACCAGCTTTTTGAAGAACTGAAAGATATTGCCGTGATAGAAAAGAACTTCCAGCACCTTACCGCGGAGCAGCAATCTTTTCTGGAGCAGTTCTGGACGTCCTTTTCTTCAGGAAAACAAAAGAACCACCAGGAACAGTTTATACGGATGTGGCGGAGAATGCCGGCTTTGTACAGGGGTTTCCATGAGGCACTTGCTGCAAAAGGGCTGACCTCCATGGCGCATATTTACAGGAAACTAGCCTTAGGCGAAGCAGAAAAGCCGGAATTTATTGATGATTTTGCAAAAGGAAAGCTGGTGTTTGCCGGATTTAATGCACTAAGCAATGCGGAAGCCATGATCTTTAAGCGCTGGAACCAGGATGAAAAAGCCCTCTTTTATTTTGATACAGACAACTATTATATGCAGGATGAGACCCAGGAAGCCGGACTTTTCCTCAGAAAAAATATTCAGAAGCTGGGTTTGCCCAATGCGCTCGGTGAGAGCCGCGACCTGATCCGGTCGGTACAGAAAGAGATCAGCGTATATAAAACCCAGGGACAAACTGCGCAGGCAAAGATCCTGCAGCATGAACTGGAACAGGATTATCCTATGCTCGATGCATCAGATAATGCCGGAAAAATTGCGTTGATCCTGGCAGATGAAAGTTTGCTGCTTCCCGTACTGCAAACTATACCCACACATTATAAAGGAGAAGCTGGAGCAACAGTGCCGGTAAATCTTAACGTGACGATGGGATATCCCTTGCTGGCTACCTCCATATTCGGCCTTGCTGATATCTGGCTCAGCGTACAATCGCAATTATCTGCCGGAAAAAAAGATACCGTTCACTACCGGGAGGTAGAGGCTTTTTTGTCACACCCACTGGTCGGGCTTCCCCCAGACCTGCGCAATGAACTGCAGAAAAAAATACTTGAAGGGATTTTTGTAGAAATTGAGATGGATGTCCTCAAAGGCGCAGGAGAACTTTCGGGGATATTCTTTAAAAGACGAAATACCGGTGTAGCTTCCATTTCAGGCTTACTGGATGTGTTTACCCTGATCCTTCGTCAGCAGATTGCAGAAACAACGCTGAAACAAACCGAAGCAGACCTTTTCATCGCGACCATCAAGGAGCTAAACAGGCTTCATGATACACTAACTGAGTATACGAATGAGCTTCCCCTGCCATTTGTACTGTCGCTGATGCAGAAAGCAATACAGGGAATTGCGGTTCCTTTAAGCGGAGAACCTTTGGAAGGTGTTCAGGTAATGGGATTACTGGAAAGCAGAAGCCTTGATTTTGACCATGTGTATATCCTTGGGGTAAACGAAGGTATCCTGCCGCAGGTAAGCGTATCCCCGAGTTTTATCCCTGATAGTATCCGCAGAGCATACGGACTGCCTGTAATCGAAAATCAGGATGCGATTTCGGCCTATATGTTTTACCGCCTGCTGCAGCGTTCACGTAAGATCAGCCTGGTATATAACGGACAGGGTGATGAAAATAATACCGGTGAACCCAGTCGTTTTTTACGGCAGCTTGAATTTGAGAGCGGGTATACATTCAGGTATTTTGACCAGTCGCAAAACATAGCTACAAGCCACCATACCAAAATGGATATCATAAAAGAGGCTGAAATACTCAGCCGCTTAAATATGTATCTCGACCAGCAGGATCCTTCTTTACGGATTTCTGCCACGGCTCTGACCACCTATATGAACTGTCCCGTACAGTTCTTTTATAAATATATCGCGAAAATCGAAGAACCCAAAGAGCTGACTGAAAACCTGGAAGCCAATAACATCGGCTCGATGCTGCATTTTGTGCTGGAACGTTTCTATGAAGAGCTCAAAGCGGATGGCCCATACATCACCAGGGAAAGAATCGCGGAGCACAGGAAGCAACTCGACAGACTGGGAATAACAGCCTTTGCTAAAATAATGGCCGGCAATGAACACCAGCAGGTAAACCATAACGGAATGCAGCAGGTGGTACTGGCAATTGTTGCAGAATATGCGAATGTGATCCTGAATTATGATGAAATGCAAGCTCCCTTTTCTATACTCGACCTGGAAAGCAAAGATCAGATCAGCTTTAAGATTGGGGTCAATGGTGTGGAACGGTCGTTAACCCTGCACGGTATTATCGACAGGGTAGACCTGAAAAACGGAATAACAAGGGTAGTGGATTATAAAACAGGCAGGGACGAGCTGGTTTATTCCTCATTGCATGATATTTTTGATGCAGACAGCGGGAAACAGAATAAGGCGCTGGTACAAACACTGTTCTATACTTATGTGTATGAGCAGGCCAAAGGTATTACCGGCATGGAACCCAATTTGTACCTGATCAGGAAGATGAGAAAAGAGGGTACACTTTTTTATTCGAGCGAAAGCAGAAAGCGCGTACACCTGCAGGTAGAACATTTAGCCAGCCAGAAGGACGAATTTATTGTGCTTTTAAAGTCAAAATTAGAAGAATTATTCAACCCCGGACTTCCATTTACACATACGACACAGACCGATAACTGCAAATATTGTCCGTATTTGTCATTATGCGGCAAATAATATGCTTGTTTAGGGCTTATTGCCAATATATTTTGGTGATTTTCGTTCTTAAAGGATTGTATTTAAAACACTACTTTATTATTAAGTTACAATAGTTATATTTGCGGCAGTTAACATTTGAATATACAATGAGAGAGATTCAATTTAGAGAAGCTTTGCGTGAAGCTTTGAGCGAAGAAATGCGTAAGAACGAAAACGTTTTTATGATGGGCGAAGAAGTTGCGCAATACAATGGTGCATATAAGGTAAGTCAGGGTATGCTTGATGAGTTTGGCGACAAACGTATCATTGATACACCCATTGCTGAGCTAGGTTTTACCGGAATCGGGATTGGTGCCGCAATGAACGGTTTAGTTCCGATCATAGAGTTTATGACTTTTAACTTCTCCCTTGTTGCAATCGATCAGATCATCAACGGTGCTGCTAAGATCTTATCTATGAGCGGTGGTCAGTTTTCTATCCCTGCTGTATTCCGTGGTCCTACAGGAAACGCTGGTCAGTTAGGTGCACAACACTCTCAGAACTTTGAAAACTGGTACGCAAACTGCCCGGGTTTAAAAGTTGTAGTTCCTTCTACGCCTTATGAGGCAAAAGGATTATTAAAACAATCAATTATCGATCCTGATCCGGTTATCTTCATGGAATCTGAAGTAATGTACGGTGATAAAGGTGAAGTTCCTGAAGAGGAATATTATATCGAACTGGGAAAAGCAAGAATTGTAAAAGAAGGAACTGATGTGACTATCGTTACTTTTGGTAAAATGCTTACCCGCGTTGTAAACCCTGCAGTTGAAGAATTAACCAAAGAAGGTATCAATGCTGAAGTTATCGATTTACGTACTGTACGTCCTATCGATTATGCAGCTATCATCGAGTCAGTTAAAAAAACCAACCGTTTGGTGATTGTAGAAGAAGCATGGCCTCTGGCTTCAATTTCTTCTGAGATTGCATTCAATGTACAAAGAAATGCTTTTGATCATTTAGATGCTCCGGTATTGCGTATCACTTGCGCTGACGTTCCGCTTCCGTATGCACCTACATTGATCGCAGCCAGCTTACCTAACGCAGAACGCGTAATCAAAGCGGTAAAAGAAGTAATGTACGTAACAAAATAAGCTATTTCAAACACAGTATATAGAATCCCGTTGGTTAAGCCCTGCGGGATTTTTTGTTTTAAACCTATTTTTTCAATATGAGTAGTCACTCAAAGATTATAGCTGCAGAATTGGCAGTTGCAGAAAAACAAGTTATTGCCACTATTGAATTACTGGACGAGGGGGCAACAGTACCTTTTATTTCGCGGTACCGGAAAGAAATGACCGGCAGTCTGGATGAAGTTCAGGTGGCTGCGGTGCGTGACCGTTTCCAGCAATTGCGTGAGCTGGACAAAAGACGTGAAGCTATATTAAAAGCTTTAGAGGCTTTAGGGAAACTTGATGCGGAGCTTGAAGCGCAGATCAATGAAGCTGCCAATATCACGGTCCTTGAAGATATTTACCTTCCGTACAAACCGAAGAGGAAAACCCGGGCTTCTGAGGCACGCAGGAAAGGCTTGGAACCCCTGGCACTTGCCCTGTTTGCACAGGGGAAAATGAATTTGGAGGATGAAGCTAGAAAATACCTGAATACGGAACTGGGGGTATCTTCTTTTGAGGATGCACTAGCAGGTGCAAGGGACATAATAGCGGAGATGATCAGTGAAAATGCTGAAGTGAGAAGCGATATGCGAAAGTATTTTCAGCAAAAAGCGGTGATTAAATCTGCTGTTGTTAAAGGCAAAGAAGAAGAAGGAATAAAATACAAGGATTATTTTGAATGGGAAGAGCCGGTTAAATCTTCTCCTTCGCACCGTATTTTGGCAATGAGGCGTGGTGAAAATGAAGGTATCCTTAAACTTGAGGCTGTTCCCGAAGTTGAAGGAGCAATAGCTATACTGGAAAAACACTTTATCCAGGGTAATAATGAGAGTTCAAAACAGGTAGAACTTGCTGTACATGACAGTTATAAAAGATTGCTGGGGCCTTCAATGGAAACTGAGTTACGTTTGCTGTCCAAACAAAAAGCTGATGAGGAAGCTATCCGTGTGTTTGCTGAAAATGCAAGGCAGCTGTTGCTTGCCGCACCTATGGGGCAAAAGAATGTACTTGCTATTGATCCGGGATTCCGTACCGGATGTAAAGTTGTTTGTCTGGACAGACAGGGAAAACTACTGGAAAACACAACTATCTACCCGCATACCGGACAGGGAAATGTCAAGAATGCTGCGGATGCCATCCAGAAGTTATGTGTTAAGCATGAGGTTGAAGCTATTGCTATTGGCAATGGAACAGCTGGAAGGGAAACTGAAGTTTTTGTTAGAGGTCTTGGTCTTGCGGGAGTTCTGATCGTGATGGTGAATGAAAATGGTGCTTCTATATATTCTGCTTCTGAAGTGGCCCGGGAAGAGTTCCCTACGCAGGATATTACTGTTCGTGGCGCTGTTTCTATTGGCCGCAGGCTGATGGATCCGCTTGCGGAGCTGGTAAAGATTGATCCTAAGTCTATCGGGGTTGGACAATACCAGCATGATGTAGACCAGACCAAGTTACAGGCATCACTGGATGATACTGTAATGAGTTGTGTGAATGCTGTAGGTGTAGAGCTGAATACTGCATCAAAACAAGTGCTGGCTTATGTCTCCGGACTGGGACCACAGCTTGCACAGAATATTGTAGCTTATAGAAATGAACATGGTGCGTTTAAGAACCGCGAGAGTTTAAAGAAAGTTCCAAGACTGGGAGGCAAAGCCTATGAGCAGGCTGCGGGTTTCCTGAGAATCAGAGATGCAGCGCATGTGCTTGATGCCAGCGGTGTTCACCCTGAGCGTTATGCGCTGGTGAACCAGATGGCGAAGGACCTTGGGCATTCTGTAGATGATTTGCTGAAAGATGTTCAGCTGCAGAAGCAGATTAAACTGCAGCAGTATGTGAGTGATAGTGTTGGTTTGCCGACTTTAAATGATATTATGGCTGAGCTTGCAAAACCGGGACGTGATCCAAGGGAGCAGTTTGAAGCGTTTAGTTTTGCTGAAGGTGTAAATGAAATTGCCGATCTGAAGGTTGGGATGAAACTTTCTGGCATTGTGACTAATATCACCAACTTCGGTGCTTTTGTGGATATTGGCGTGCACCAGGATGGTCTTGTGCATACGAGTCAATTGGCAGACAAGTTTGTTTCAAACCCGAATGACGTTCTCAAAGTTAGCCAGCGGGTAGAAGTGACCGTGAAAGAGATTGACGTGGTACGCAAGCGGATTTCATTGTCTATGAAGAGCGAGAATGCGCCTAAGCAAGGTATATCTGAAAGAGCTGCTGGATTTAGAAAACCTGAAGGTGGTGTTAAAGCTCAGAACAGGCCCCAGGTGGCGCCGGGCAAAGGTCAGTCCTCTTCCGGCAGGCCGCAGAGGCCAGCGAAACCTGAACCTGAAGGCGATTTGCAGATGAAGCTTGCTGCGCTGAAGAATAAGTTTAAGTAAATCTAGGCTTTATTTAGCCTTAAACGTATTTATATCCTAAAGCCCCTACTCAGGGGCTTTTTTTGTTAAGCTTGAGGTCTCAATTTGTAACCTCCAAAGATGATCGTCAGGGATTACGTTACATGCCTTTCTGTTTTTACAGAACAGGGCGCGAGGATGTTGTCCTGTATCCTGAATAGTGAAAGAGCTATTCATGTAAACATATAAATCACCGGATCTATACATGGATACGCGAAATGGTGATGGCGCACAAACATTTATTTATCAAAGTTGAGCAGGTTGAAAACAACTCATGAAGCATGATCAGAAAATAGTTTGTAATTTACATATCTAAGTAAATTCATCGAAAAAGAAGATGAGCCGCGAACAGCAATCGGCTTTAAAATATAGAGGTCAGCAAGTTCTTCATTTCTCCTTTATAACGTGTACTATTAATTACTAGTAATCCTGGTGTACAAACAGGCATTCTATAGAGTTTTACAAAGGTTCTTGTTCGGTATTCACAGCTTGTTGATGGGAGGTTGTCGGGGTGTTGACAGGCTCATTTGGCCTTTTTAGCCTGTCAACACCCTGTCAACCGCCTGTTAATAGCGAACAAAAACCCTGTTTAAACCGTGTAAAGTACTTATAATGACACTATCAGTCATATTCCTTTATACTAGAGATAGCTCACGTATCTTCTCCATAGTTTGGATTACAACACCAGGAGACGATTAGCAAAGTACCAGTAGTGCACCAATTCCCTG
>NZ_JBEVDX010000064.1:0-3502 GCF_040513095.1 Pedobacter sp.
ATTAATAAATAGTTTTCTGCCTAAATGAGACATAAAATAGCGAATATTTAAAAAGTGTTCAGTAGCATTAGGTAGAATTTTGAAACAAACGACACAAAAAAAAGAGGAAGATCATGAATACACAGCTTTTAACGCGCGAGCAGCATATCGACTTTGAGAATAAATGGGTTTTGCAGGAAGATTTGTTTCCTGGTGATTTTAAGGTAGTTTATGCCCCCGTTGATCAACATCTCCTTTGCCAGCCTTATAACCGTAAAGGACTTTTTAAGATTAGTCTTCATCATGGGCATAATCGTATGTATTATGCTGATAAGGTCATTGAATATAAAGAGTACGCTATTCTTTTTTCAAGACCTGACATGGTTTATCGCTTTGAGCCGATTGGTAAACAATATCCAGGGTATTTTTGTGTTTTTAAGGAACACTTTTTTGACCAATTTGCTAAAATCAGCGACTATCCACTCTTTAAACCAGGCGTTTCCCCTCTGATAGAAATTACTGCTGTTCAGATGGAGTTTTTTACAAAAGTTTTTAAGCAAATGGAAAATGAAATGGCTATGGATTTCAGTTACAAATATGACGTGCTGAGAACGCAGGTCCTGCAATTAATCCTGGACACACTTAAGCTACAGCCTGCAGCACAATTTCATCCTAGGGAATCTAGCAGTTCCATTCGCATTGCTACCTGCTTTAATGAACTTTTGGAAGGACAATTCCCAATTTTAAATACATCCAGTCGGATGCATCTTCGGCACCCTGTTGAGTTTGCAGATAATTTGTCAGTTCATGTTAATCATTTAAACCGTTCTTTAAAAGAAGTGAACAATAAAACAACTTCACAACTAATTGCTGACCGAATTATGCAGGAAGCACGGATTTTGCTTCAAAATACAGACTGGAATATTATGGAGATTGCCTGGTGCTTAGGGTTTGAAGATCTTGCCCACTTCTTCAAATTTTTTAAGAAAAATGGACATGCCACCCCGAGCACCTTTCGTAAAACCTTAGTTGTTTGAAATTGCAATATATCCGTTTGATTATGCCCTATTTCATGAACTGAGTGCCTCCTACCTTTACACTGTTAATAAAGCTATCGCGGTTAAGTGGTATGCTGACAGGTAAATTACTATGGGAAGCAAAGAGAGAATCAACAGGCATAAAGAAAATATCAGGTGTAATATTTTGAGAGCTGCACTCGCTATAGGGAAAGGATCAGGCTGGAATTCGGTAAGCATGCGAAAGATTGCTGATTCTATAGAGTATAGCCCTCCCGCCATATATGAGTATTTCAATAGCAAGGAAGCCCTGCTTCAGGAATTAGCGCGGCTGGGTTTTCTAGAGCTTTCGCAAAGAATTAATCAGGCACGGAATAACTCCGAAAGTGATCCTAAAGCACAACTATTGCTAATGTGGGCTGCCTACTGGGATTTTGCATTTGCAGAGCAACACTTATATCAAATTATGTTTGGCGTAGAAACTACATGCTGCGATATCAATGAGCCGCGAACAGATTCGCAGGTTCCCGCTGCACTTTTCTCCGAAGTAATCGGCCTGCTTGTAGGGCAGGTTGAGAAAGCCGGCGAGATCATTCAAAAATATTATTATGCGTGCTGGTCATTTGTGCATGGCCTTATATCAATCAACCTGATTGGCAGTCATGTTCCGCAGAAAATAAGCGAACAAATCTTAACCGAAGCCATCTCTGGCATTATCGATACGCTTATTGCTCCTGGCAACGACCTTTCGAAAGAGCCATACATCGAAGAAGTATAGCCCTTTTTCAACTAGCAAACACTTAAACAAATAAATACTTAATTATGTCAATTTTCAGATTTAACCTCGATAAACACCTTTTTCCTTTAGTTGGTAAACAACGAATCGCTCCCCTGATTTTAGTTGTCCTATTCTGGGGATGCAGCGAGGGCCAACCACTTCAGCTTTCCGCTGTTAAAGAACTGCCGGTTACGACCGTCAGGGCCGATACAGTAACCACATTTAAGGAATATCCTGCAGCTATTGAGGGATTAATAAATGTTGAAGTACGCCCACAGGTGGACGGTAAAATTCAGCAGGTTTTTGTTGATGAAGGTACATATGTACAGAAAGGTCAGCTGCTGTTTCAACTTGATGACCGTCCATTCAAAGAACGATTAAACAACGCGAAAGCCAGTCTTCATGCATCTGAAGGAGCGTTGTCCAATGCCAAACTGGAAATTGATAAACTTACCCCGCTTGTACAAAATAAGGTCATATCAAGCTACCAATTAAAAACAGCGTTTTCAGCAAGGGAGACGGCGGAAGGAAATATAGAACAGGCCCGTGCGAACGTCAGAACAGCGCAGATAGATCTGGAGTATACGAAGCTAAAGGCACCAGTAAGTGGCTATATCGGCAGGCTGAACAAAAGAATGGGTAGTCTGGTTACATCGAATGATCTCGCGCCGCTTACTTTGCTTTCTGATATTCATGAAGTCCGTGTATATTTTTCCCTGAGCGAAAGTGACTTCATTAGCTTTAAAAAGCTGTACAAAGGTGCAACGTTGGATGAAAAGTTAAAAAACCTGCCAGCGGCGAGGCTGGTTCTTGCCGACAACAGTGTCTATAATCTGCCAGGCCGGATTGATATGGTAGACGGGCAGTTCGATAAAAATACTGGTGCCGTGACTTTAAGGGCCACTTTTGGCAACCCTGATATGATGCTGCGATCAGGCAATACAGGAAAAGTTCGCCTAAGTCTGATCCATGAAAACACAACTTTAATTCCCCAGGAGTCTACGATTGAATTGCAGGATAAAACATTTGTCTTTGCAGTAGGTGACAGTAATAAGGTTAGCAGGCAGCCAATTATTATAACCGGTAAAAGCGGGGATAAATATTTGGTCAGCAGCGGAATTAAGGCAGGTACTAAAATCGTGGCCTCCGGCATTGAACATTTGAAAGAAGGTGACCAAATTAAACCACAAAGCATAACGACTATTCCGTTAGCCGCTAACGAAAACAATAAATAAATTATCATGATTAAAAAATTCATACAGCGCCCGGTGCTCGCAACGGTCATATCCGTGCTACTAGTGATCCTAGGTATATTGGGGTTGACCCAGTTACCACTTGAGCAATTCCCTGATATCGCTCCTCCTGCAATCCAGGTAACGGCTACCTATCCGGGAGCAAATGCAGAGACCTTATTAAGATCGGTAGCGCCATCTCTGGAAGAATCTATTAATGGTGTGGAGAATATGATGTACATGAACTCTACGGCTAGTAATGATGGTATCCTTGTGATCAGCGTCTACTTCAAACTCGGTACTGATGCCGACCAGGCAGCAGTCAATGTACAAAACCGGGTATCACAAGCGCAAAGCCAGTTACCCCCCGAGGTTATCCAGCAAGGTATTACCACCACAAAGCAGCAAAATAGTAATATAATGTCAATCGATCTGATCACAGACGATACCAGTAAGTATGATTACACTTTCCTGGTCAATTACGCGCAGATTAACAT
>NZ_JBEVDX010000065.1:0-19653 GCF_040513095.1 Pedobacter sp.
AAGGGTGTAGCCGAAGCCATCAATACTTTGAAATTTCTGTGATTCATCCACTGTAATAGTAGGGTTGCTGTTTTTCGGATCGCCAAAATTCAATACAGTGGTTTGCTTTTCCAGCAGTACTGAGCGGTCCCCCTTGGTCAGCCAGAAGGCAACATCACTGGCAGCATCATTATTCTGATGCGTGCCAGTGATAGTTTTTGTTGCTGAGCAGGCTGCTAAAGCAAGTGTGAAGGCAAATATTATAGATTTCTTCATTATTTATTAATATTTGGATTTCTGTCAACCTCAGCCTGTGGAATAGGGAAGTAAAGTTTTGCTGCCGTCACATTATAGTTCAGTGATGTACCGCTGCCATCTTTCTGTGCATTCATAACAGTGATAGCCCTGTTGGTTCTCAGTAAGTCGAACCACCTGTGGCCTTCAAAAGCAAGTTCTAATCGGCGCTCTTTTTCAATTGCCAGACGCATTGAAGCCTGATCTGCCGCAGGTGTTCCTGCCAGGCTTACCCTTTTTCTGATCTGGTCAACAATAACTTTTGATTGTGACCATCCGCTTCCGCTGATTTCATTCAGTGCTTCTGCTTTCAGCAGCAGGATATCTGCCAGACGAAGTGTGTAGATATTACTTTTTGTGTCTGCTCTGTACTTATTTACAAAAGGATATTTTGTTTTTGGCCAGTAATTGTCAGACCATCCGTCGCTGCTTACATCTCTGAATGAGATACTCGCGTTTTTACGGATGACATCGCCCTCAGCATCGTAGGCTGCCGACAAGTCATTTGTTGGCGTATCAAATCTTTTCCATCCTGTCCCTACAATAACACCAGGCATCCAGTTGCTGTGCTGACTTCCGTCAAACTGCATCTCCCAGATCGATTCTGAATTGTTTTCATTTGCTTCATCAAACAGACCGCTAAAGCTTCCAAACAACGTGTATCCGTTAGCAATGGTGGCATCACAATAAGTGTTCACCTTTGTCCAGTCTGGCGTTGCCTGTGACGCATATACCTTTGCAAGCAGTGCATTGGCCGCGCCTTTTGTAAAGATGCCCTTGTTTACAGCAGTAGTCTGAGCATTTGTAGCAGCAAATTCGAGATCTGAAATAATCTGTGCATAAACGGCATCTGCAGTAGCTTTGGAAGGTTGTGTCTCTGCAATGGAGGAAGGTGTTTTCAGGATCAGCGGAACAGGGCCAAATAACCTTACCAGGTTAAAGTAAGCATAGGCACGCAGTCCTCTGGCTTCTGCCAGGATCTGATTTCTTCTGCCGCCCGCATCCAGCGCTGCATCATTGATGTTTGGAACATTCTCCAGAACTTCATTGGCGTTTTTAATGTCGATGTATAGTGCCGACCAGTCTCTTGAAACGTTACCATTCGTAGCGTTCGGTGTAAACAGGTCAATCTGAATATTTGCCTGGTTATCACCACCAGCATAACAGTTGTCAGATTTTACATCTCCGTTTACCTGGTAATCCCAGATATTGTAATCATTGTATCTTCCGTCATAAGCGCCCTGGATTAATTTTTCGGCCGCTGCGGCAGTAGTGAAAGCCTGGTCAGCAGTTACCTGATTAATCGGGTTTTTATCTAAAAAGTCTTTTTTACAACCAGTTTGAACTGAAAGGACAAATGCCCCGGCTGCGATCAGTGAATATATTTTTAAGTTCATTTTGTTCTAAATTAAAAGCCAACATTTACACCGAATATGAAAGTCCTGGATTGTGGGTACGTGCCATAATCAACACCCATATCTGGAGTGTTAGAGGTATAGCGGCTTACCTCAGGATCTAAACCGCTGTACTTGGTAAAAGTCAGCAGGTTATAGCTTGAGGCGAAGATCATCAGCTTATCCATTTTCCAGTTACCTAAAGTAGTTTTACCAAAGTTGTAGGTAAGGGTTGCTGTTTTCAATCTCAGGTACGAAGCGTTCTCTACAAATCTGCTTGATGTCAGAGAGTTTTCAGAAGAGGCAACAAGCGCCTTTGGAATATCTGTAATCTGTCCCGGCGTAGTCCATCTGTTTAGCACTGCCGTAGATTGATTTTTAGTGTCGTACATTCCTTCCAGATCCAGTCTCGAGGCATTAAACATCTGGCTTCCCTGCACACCCTGGAAGAAGAGCGACAGGCCAAAGTTTCCGTAAGTCAGGTTGTTGTTCACACCGTAGGTATATTTCGGCTGTGCATTGCCAATAAAAGTACGGTCTGCCGGATCAGCAGATCCCGTTACACCATTGCCATTTGTATCCTGGTACATGGCAGCACCAGTTTGAGAATTCACACCTGTAAATACATAGCCGTAGAAGCTACCCAGAGGACGGCCGGCTACAACTTTAACAGCTGCATCACGTTCATACAGCCCGGCATAATCCAGGGAGCTGGTTGCAGAACCAAGGCTCGTTACTTTGTTTTTATTGAAGGAGATATTCAGGTCAGTGGTCCATGTGAATTTATCTTTCTGGAAGTTTTTAGTGGATAAGGCAAATTCCAGACCTTTGTTTTCCATTGAACCCACATTCAGTGCCTGTGTGCCTAAACCTGTTGATGGAGGCAACTGCACATTGATCAGCAGGTCGTTGGTTTTTTTAAGGTAGGCATCAGCAGTGAAGGTTACGCGGCTGTCAAACATTGTCAGATCTATACCGATATTGGTCTGCGTGGTTTTCTCCCAGGACAACAGTTCGTTAGCCGGCTGTGTCAGGTTATAAGAGTTCTGTGCCGTAATCTGGTAAAGTTTCAGGTAAGCGTAATCGCCGATACCCTCATCATTACCCACCTGGCCCCAGCTACCGCGAAGTTTTAAGTCGTTAATAGTTTTGCTGTCCTTCAGGAAGTTCTCTCCTGAGATTCTCCATCCTGCAGAAACCGAAGGGAAGTAACCAAAGCGGTGGCCCGGAGCAAAACGTGAAGATCCGTCAGCCCTGAAATTTGAACTGAACAGGTATTTGCTGTCGTAAGCATAAGTGATCCTTCCTAAATAAGATTGTTTAGCCCATTGTGCATCCGTATTTACATTTACTGCAAGTGTTGGAGCTATAGGTGCCCCGGTGGTTGCGTCAATATAACGGGATTCTGAATAAGGTTTCAGCGAATAGTTAGACTCCTGAATCGTGTAACCGGCTATTGCACCAAATACATTCTTACCAATCGTTTTATTGTAGCTCAGGATGTTTTCGTTCAGCCATACGTTGTCTTTCGTCTTGCTGTTGTTATAAATACCTCTTTCGGTTCGTCCATAAACAGTTTTGTATGGATCAAGTAAGTAGTTGTAGTATTCTTTCCTTGCATTGGAGCTGATGCTCGATTTAAATGAAAGGTCTTTAGTGATCTTGATTTCGCCAGCAAATGCGCCGATAAATCTCAGTGATCTGGTTCTGTTAACTGACCCGAAGGCATTTCCAATCGGCGAATCATATCCCGCAGGAACTGCAGTGAAATTACCGTTTGGATCATAGATGGTTAGAGTAGGGGGAGTAGTCAGAGCGCCTAAGATGACGCCGCCTTTAGTAGAACCTGCATTATCAGGTACGTCTACTGAATTGTTATTCGTTAATGATGCTGTAGCTGTTAATTTCAGCCATTTCGTAATGCTTTGTGAACCGTTAAAGTTCATGCTGATCCTGTCAAGCTTTGCAGGTGCCACAACACCTTTGTCTTGCTGGTATCCTGAAGAAAAATAGTACTGGCCGCCTTTAGTACCACCAGACAGGGAAACCTGGTAATTGTTCTGTGTACCTGTTCCGAAAGTTTCCTTTTGCCAGTCGGTATTCTGAGTTCCACCAAAAGTAGTGTAGCCCAGTTCCTTTTGCAGGGCGATATACTGATCGCTGTTGAGTACATCCTGTTTTTTCCAGAAGTTGGAGAAACCAGTGAAGGCATTGAAGCCAACTTTCAATTTGCCGGCAGTACCTTTTTTAGTTGTGATCAGCACCACACCATTTGCACCGCTTGAACCATAAATGGCAGCAGCAGATGCATCTTTCAGGATAGTCATCGACTCAATGTCGTTCGGGTTGATGAAACTTGCATCCCTTGAGGTCACTCCGTCAATTACGTACAGCGGGCTGTTCGAACCTGTGATCGAAGTGTTCCCGCGGATACTGATGGAAATTCCTGCTCCCGGTTTTCCTGATTGAGAGCTCACCTGCACACCTGCTGCTTTACCTTGTATAGCCTGCAGTGGGTTAGTGATCGGCTGGTTCTGGATATCTTTGGAAGATACCGATACTACTGCCGTTGTCAGGTCTTTCTTTACCTGGGTGCCGTAACCTACAACAACAACTTCGTTCAGCTGCTGGTTATCATCCGTTAGTTTGATACTTACCGTTGTTCTGTTGTTTACCGGTTCCTCGATAGTTTTGTAACCTATAAATGAGAAGTTCAGTACACCGTCTTTCGGAGCAGACAGAATGTAGCTTCCATTAGTACCGGTTACCACTCCCTGTGTAGAACCTTTAACCGTTACCGAAACTCCGGGTAAGGGCAAGCCCTGCTGATCTCTGACTTCACCCTTTATCGTGATGTTCTGTGCCATCGCTACAGAGATCCCGCATAAAAGGCAAATGATAAAAAGAGTAACTTTTTGTTTCATGATTTTGCTTGTATTTAATTTTTATTTGGTGGATAAAGTTAACGGCAATTAGTGCTCAAATGCAAGTAAAAACACAAATTTATTTTACGTAACTGATTGATATATAGTGTATTGTAGTGATTTTAATACGTTATACTACCATAACATTAGTGCAGGCTTTAGTGCTGGAAATCAGCATGTAAAGCCTCTTTAGTACAAGGGCTGCCCGGTAGAAATGATACGCTATAATACCTTGAGATTTTTTACTCCAGCACCAGCTTACTCCATCCGTTTTTATTCGTTTTTTTGAGAATGGTCTTGCGTTCTTCCATCAGCAGTTTGATCTTTGAACCATAAGTCCAGCAGGTACTCTGGCGGATATTCAGTATTTCCGCAAGCTTGTGAGAGGAGATTTTACCCTTGCTGGAGTAGATCAGGAAAATCATATAAAATGCTTTATTGATAGGGATACGGGTATTGTGAAATACGGTGTAAGTGGTTACAGATTCTTCATATCCGCATTTGCTGCAGCGCCTGCTGTAGGGGATATGGCCGTTATAGTAATGTGTGTTTTTGCATTTGCGGCAATGGTAGCCGTCTTTCCATTTTAAATCGGACAGGAACAGGTTGCAGCTCTCTTTGTCCGGATAGATCTTGCTGAATTCCTCAAAGTCTACATCGGCCGACATCACCCTGTCGCGGGTAACCTTCTCTACATTGAACTGAAGTTCCTGGTTGTCCTGTTCCAGCAGCACGTTCATCCTCGAAATCTCCTCTGCCTGTTGTTTCAGAAGGTCGTTGGCTTCCAGCAGTTCTGCATTTTTTGCTTCAATGATGAGCGACTTATGAAATACTTCTTTAGTACGTTCCTCTACTTTTTCTTCCAGCTGCTGGTTCAGCGTATCCTTTAGTTTTACATTTTCGGCCATCTGGCGGATCATCTGCCGCTGCACTTTATCCTTTTTATGTTTCAGTACCCTTACTTTATCACCAATGGCGAATGAAAGGAACACCATTTCCAGAACAAAGCAGAAGCTGAGACTGTAATAACCGGCCACTCCAAAGTTAAGCCAGGAAACACCCAGCATGATCAGCAGCTTGAGTGTAAATCCGGCAAACAGGAAACTGTATCCCAGTACAAAAAAGCGTGCGGGCTTATAGCCTTGTTTATAGATGGAGATACCAGTACAAAAGGCTACGGCCAGAGGTACAAACTCAATGAACTTATAAGTAAGCAGAGAGCGGTCGATCAGCAGCCCATATACAAATAAAGCAGTTCTGATACCGATAATATACATGATCAGCTGGTTCAGGCGGGGAGCTTTCGATTTAACAAATAACAATTCCCGCGTAAAAAGGAGGGCAAAAACACTTGTAGCATACAGGGCAAAGGCATATGCGATCTGGTTCCATTGCGTCCATGAAGACCAGAGATACTGGTAAGCAATACCATCCGTGCTCATTTCAAAGAAACCTACACTTAAATTATACAACACATAATACAGATACTGCCGTTGCCGCATGGCAATAAACATGATCAGGTTATAAAAACTAAAGACCAGGATCATCCCGTAAAAAATACCGAAGTAGAAATATTCGTCTAAAGCATAGGAGATAAACCAGTCGACCGTTCGCAGTACGATGATCACGTCGGCAATCTGCGAAGATTTAAATTTAAAATAATAGGCCTGGGTTTCATTGTTGTCATTTCTCACATACAGTTCGAAATTCTTGTGGTGCAGTTCCCTGTGCTCAAAATTGAATGTATCCCCAAACTCTTTTATCCGGTAGCTGCCATCCTTTTGGGGCAGGTAAGCAGTTACATGATCGATGGTCTGGTCAAAAAACTCGAGAATAAACCTTTTATCTGCCAGACTGTTGTGTTTGATCCTGATTCGGAACCAGTAGGTAGCTCTTAAATCCTTCGTCTGCGGGGTACTTTTCAGGTTGGTCTGGAAGCGTCTGTTAAAGGATTTGCTGCTTACTTCTGCAAAATCCAGGTTATTCTTCACATCTTTTACCCATTCAATTTCTCCGAAAGTGAACATATGCTGCTCCACGCTGTCATTTACAGCTACTACCTTCTGGGCGCTGACCGGTATAGCTATCAGGATATTTATAGTAAAGGCCAGTAACAGGGGTAAAAAAAGAGTGATGAATCGATTAAACATACTAGTTAGCTTCCCGGATATCTGATTAGGATACAAAGATAGGATTACCTTTTAAATTCCCCGCTACTTACTATATGCTGCGAGGGTATTATATATTGCAGATATGGTCTATATTTGCACGCTGTTAACCAAAATATTTTAGCCTGCATATGGTTTTAGCTACAGTTCTGTGGAATCCCAGTGATTCTCTCATCGATTTGGGATTTTTTGCCTTGAGATATTATTCCATGTTTTTCCTGCTTGCTTTTGTTTCCAGCTATATCGTAGTGAAAAGACAATTTGTAAAATATGGAATAGATGTGACACTGATGGACTCTTTAACGGTATATGTAGTGTTGGGAACGCTGATTGGCGCGCGGCTGGGGCATTGTCTCTTTTATGACTTCGACTACTATTCCCAGCACCCACTGGAGATCATCCTGCCTTTTACCTTCACACCGGAGTTCAGGATCACGGGCTTTCAGGGACTGGCCAGTCATGGCGGAGGAATTGGAATTATGGTCAGTCTGATCCTCTTCTGCCGCAAGTTTAAACTAAAATTATGGTTTATGCTGGACCAGATTGCATTGGTGGTACCTTTAGCAGGAGCCTTTATCCGTCTGGGCAACCTGATGAATTCAGAGATCATCGGAAAACCTGCTGATGTAAGCTGGGCTTTCGTTTTCCTGAAGGTTGACACCATACCGCGTCATCCGGCACAACTTTACGAGGCGGTTGCCTACATGCTGATCTTCATATTTGTGTATCTGATGATCAGTAAATATCCCAAAGCTTCAGGCTTTAATTTTGGATTGGTGATCTTCCTGATTTTCTGCTTCAGGATTGGCATCGAATTTATTAAAGAAGACCAGAGTGCTTTCGAAGCCGGCCTCCTTCTGAATATGGGGCAGATTTTAAGTATTCCTTTCATACTGACAGGCATGGTGATTATGTACCTGAAAAGGGGAGTGCCGGAAGAAACCGAACTGAAGATTGCTAAGCAATAGCAGCCTGCTCCAGTTTTACTTTAGCACTAAATCTCCAGCTTAAAAGTATACATAATAAAAATCCTACAAAGGCAAGTAAAGCACCTACGTATTCAGGAGAAGTATAACCAAAACCGGCTGCAATCGGTAATCCACCCAGAAAAGCTCCCAGTGCATTTCCCATATTGGCACTTGCCTGCATAGCCGAAGATGCGAGCATTTCCGCACCTTTTGCCGCACCGATCATCAGCATCTGCATCGGAGCAATCACTGCGAAAGCTAATCCGCCGGTGATGAAAGTAAGGAGGAGCGCAATCACTTTGAATTGGCTGAGCAGGGCTACGAGAATCAATACGATAATCATGGCCAGTAAGAGATATAAGGTAGTTTTTAATGGCGAGAATTTGTCAGCCAAACGGCCGCCTACGAAATTTCCTACCGCCATACCTAAACCGGCTACAATCATAATCGGAGTGATCATATTGCTGTCAAAATGGGCTACATCTGTCATGAGTGGAGCAATATAACTGATCCAGGCAAACAATCCGCCAGTTCCAATGGCAGAAATGCCAATGATGATCCACAACTCTACCTTTTTAAAGACTTTCAAACTATCAGAAAATTTGGCGTCAGACTGCGAAGGCAACATTGGCAGCCAGCGTTTGATACTTGCTGCAGTGATCAGGGCCATAGCCGAAATCAGGAAAAAGGAAATCCTCCAGCTAAAGTTATGCCCGATAAATGTACCCAGTGGTACACCAAGAATGTTAGCTATTGTCAGGCCGGCAAACATTACTGAAACCGACTTCGCTTCAGCGCCTTTATCGGCAAGTTTGCTGGCTACTACCGCTCCAATTCCAAAAAAGGCGCCATGAGGCAGGCCTACAAGAAAACGGGCAAAAAGTAATAATCCATAAGTAGGGGCAATACTGAACAAAATATTTCCGCAGGCTACAGTGATCATCAAACCAATCAAAACTCTTTTGGGTGGATATTTTCCCAGAACACCAACCATGACAGGCGCTCCGACAATTACACCTAAAGCGTAAATAGCTATCAGGTTTCCTGCTGCGGGGATACTGACGGCCAAAGATTTAGCTACATCCGGCAGCACGCCCATCATCATAAATTCCGTCATCCCGAGGGTGATGCCTCCCAGGCAGAGTGTAATCAGACTTGTTTTTGTGTTTGAGATCAGTTTGAGTAGCTTCATACTATGCGCAATAATTTCCGCAAAAATATGAAATTTATAGTATGGAAAACGTTTTAGCTGTTTATATGATACGGGAATGAAACTTCTGCCAGATCTTCGAGCAGCAGGTCCCAGTCTTCGAGCACCGGAACAAGCGATAATACCATCTCTCTGCTGAGGGGTTCCTGGTTAAATATTGCGGTCACAGTCTCAAGTGAAATGCCCTCTTCTCGGTAGCTGCCCCTAAAATAATCAGTCGCCCATTTTACATAGGTTTCAGGATTACCGTCCAGCGGACTCAGCAGTTCCTCAGAATGGTCGTCGCCCGCAGCGGGTATGCCTGTTTCCCATTCCTGATTCTCAGTTTTCCAGACGCAGAACGTTGTGCCGGCAGAATTTACAGGCTCGCCAAACATAAATTCATGGAAGGCCTCTGGTATTCCTTTTGTTAGCTGTGTCTTATCTCCCTGTTCTGCATCTGCAGAAAAACCATTGATGACGGTACCTTCGGCTTTGAAAAGAATAAGGAGCTGGTCACCTTCACCATTTCTCATTTCAAAAAACTCTTCGTCTTCACTCCAGTCATTGTTATAGGAATGATAGCGGTATACCCATTCCTGACACAGGATCGCATCCAGGACAGCCATTGCCTTACATGCGCTTTGCAGCTTTTTGCTGTCTGGCAGCGACTGAAGATATTTTGTATTAACCATAGATCACCTTTTTGCCCTCTACCGAAATGTCTGATCCTTCTGCAAGCATTACGGATGCAGGCTGCTGCTGATTCAGAAATTCAAATGTTTCACCATACACAAGACCAAAATCTACATCTATTTTGAAATCTTTCACTTTATACTGCGCCCATTTAGGATGCCTTACTTCATATTCGTTGGTTTTCACCTCACTGTAACGGGCATAGCCCCAGTAATGTTCAGTTATAAATTCTGCTTCGCTGCCTGCCGGAATTTCTGACAGGCCTTTATTTGCTGTTAAGCTGAAGGATTGCCATTGGTTTTTACAGCGCCAACGGTATTCCACCGCTCTTTCTTCTTCATTTTCCGACCAGCTGTGTGTCATTGGCATCGTCTCATAATTCTCATTATAGATCGTATTGGCCACTACAGAAAGTGCAAACTTAGGCACAATCTCCTTGATAAAGACCACTCCGCGTTTCCAGTTTTCGCCATCTTTAAACTTTACATAAAAGCGCAGGTTTACCTCTTCAAAATTTGCATGGAAAGGGATGCTGAATCCCAATAATTTCACGTTTTTAAACAGGAAACCGATTAAACTGACATAACAGGTGCCATTCCATAAGTCCAGTTCCGTCCCTGCGGGCAGATAGGGCGTGAGGAGGCTTTTGTCGATGGCATAATTAGCGATCGCTAATTTTCTCCATTCTGCGGTTAGAAAACTCATTGGACAGGTTTATAAATAATTGACAGGCCAAATTACTAAATTTTATCCCGATCCTGAATTACCCGGAGTACTATTTCGCCCTCAGCCATAAAACAGTATCCATAGTTATAGCAGCAGTGATAGAGTTCGCCCATTTGTCCATATACCTGATGCGTATAAAAGTTAAAGTTGAAACCCGCAACTGTCAGTATTTGCTGACTTGACCTGGTAATGCCCCTTTCTTCCAGTTTTTTCAGGATTGCAGCATTTTTTTTGAGGATGTTGTTGATTTCCTTCAGTGTTGTATTCTTATTTTTATTCAGTTGATTGTTATAGTGGCCCCTGCAATAATCGTCACAGAATTTCTTATCCAGTCGCCCAGATAATTTCCCGCCGCAATCCAGACAATAGTTCATAGTTGTTGTTTTGGTTCTGCAAACTTAACTCCAAGTTATTTAATTGTTGAATTAATATTTATTTATCCGTTTATAAACGTTTAATCAACGACTGTTGTCCTCTGCTCTTGTCATCTTTGGATGCAATATTAAATTGAACCGTCATGGAAAGAGTAAAAAACAGTGTGAGATTAACAGGTTATGCGGGCGCAGATCCCGTAATTGTACAATTTGCCAATGAGAGAAAATTGGCCAGGCTCAGTATAGGTGTACATGAGTTTTACAAGAACAGTCTGGGAGAGGCAGTTGATCAGACACAATGGTTTCAGCTGATATTCTGGAACCAAAAAGTAGAACTCGTAGAAGATGTGGTAAAAAAAGGTTCAGCCCTCCGGGTTGAGGGCAAGCTCAGTGTGCAATCCTATACGGATAAAAGCGGAGAGCAGCGGTACACAACGGAGATAGTAGTCAATGAACTGGAGGTGGTGGATAAATTCCAGTTGTGAAATTTGAACCGGAACCAGCGAAGGGGTTCCGGTTTAAATGAAATCCTGGCTGAAGATTAAAAGTGTACAGCTAATCCTCCATAAAAGTTTCTCGGGGCAGCAGCATTGAAATATCGTCCGCCTACAGCGTTCAGGTCATTACCCAAACTGTATTTCTGATCGAGTATGTTATCTGCTCCTGCATAAATTTCCAGCGCAGCCTTACCAAGTTTGATATCCTTCCAGCCGATCTTACCCTGAACGAGATGATATTTGCCTGCATATACAGTGTTGGCATCGGTAAGAGGAAGTTTAGCAGTGTAATTGTGCTGCATAAAAACGTATAAACCTTTTGGTAAAAGAATTTGTACGCCGGTAACCACAACGCTCCTTGGAACACCTGTCAGGGATTTGCCACTGAGATCAGTTGTTACCACATTCCCATTGGAAGCTACCTGTGCCAAATAATTGTTAAATGTAAAATGGCTTAAAGTGTAGGCATTGCTGAGCAATAAACCTCTTACAAATTTTGTAGTGTTCTGAGAGATAATCCAAGCAGATAAGGAGGTTTCCAGTCCCAGTTGTTTTGTGCCACCTGCATTGATAAAATATTCAGTACCATTCTCATTCTTCCTGCTAACAATTGCGCTATTCAGGTGATAATAAAAACCGGTTAAGTCCACAAAAACTCTTTTTTGAGCCAGCTGATAGTGCAGGCCGGTTTCATAATTCCATCCTTTTTCAGGCTGTAAATCGGTGTTGATCCGGTTATCAGATGACCGGATCTCAGCTAAAGTAGGTGGCGAATAACCTTTACTGATTGAGGCTCTTGCAGAAAAATCCGGTGTAAACAGGTAAGAAAGTGCTGCCCGTGGCATAAACTGCAGATCAAAACTCTTCTTCTTTTCCGCAACTACTGCAGGGTAACTGCTCTTATAATGGTATCCGTATAAGTTCCCGCTGGCTGACAATTCCAGCAGCAGTTTCCTGGAGATATCAATGTTCAGATTGGCAAAACCGAAGTTGGCGCCGGCTCTGAGTTTGTCAAAAGCCTGTGGGCCGGCAGGAGTGCCAAAATTGTTGTCGTAGTTTTTATCATCTGTAGTCGTATATGAGCTTTCCCAACCTAAATTAAATTTCCAGTTTACCTGACCTGTGTTCTTTTCATATTCTCCATACGTACGGACACCAAGCGTCGATTCTTTGCGGAACTCGTAATTGGTGATAAAAGGGCTTTCGAAATCCGTATGTGTAGCAAATACCGATATCACATGTTTAAAAGCGGGACTGATCTGCCAGTTATTGGTCAGGCCTCCATATACTGTTTTGCTGTAAATGGAGGAATGTTGTTCAATTGCTCCCCTGATCGTACCTGCAGCAGGTCTGGCAGATTTTGGATTGGCTGCAAATTGTGCCGCATTTAAGCCGCCGGGTAATTCATAAAATAAATCCGAGTAAAAGGCCAGTGCTTCCAGGCTGGCATTTTTAGCATAATCCCATTTTTGGTTTACCTGTATATATTTTCGTTCCATTGCACTGTTGTCGCGGTATCCATCGCTTCGCTGATACGACTGTACAATATTCAGCTGGTACTTTTTCCATTGTTTAGCCAATGCGATGTTTTCGCGGAACATTCCGAATGAACCTCCTGAAAGGTTAAAGTCTACTTTTGTACTGTCTGTGCCAAGAACCTGCGGATGGATCAGGATTACGCCGCCGGAGTTAGCTCCATAGATACTGCTTTGAGGACCTTTGAGTATATCAATGCTTCCTGCAGCGGCGATATCGAGTGCATTTAAATAGGTGTTACCACCCGCATCGGTTAAAGGGAAATCATCAAAATAGATCTTAACATTCCTGATTCCAAAAGGTGAACGCAGCAGGCTGCCCCGGAGGGATAATCTGTAACTGCCCGGAGATCGCTCTTCCATCCGGACCCCGGGTATCGTATTCATAGCGGGAACCAGTGAACTGGCAGATTGCAGCGTGACTGTGTTCAGATTAATATTACCTACAGACCCGGTGGATCTGATCAGGGGCTGGGAAGAGAAGTAAGGACGGATCACTACCTCATCTAATCTTCTGGAAGTGTCCTGTTTCGCCTGGCTAAAAGCAGAAAGCGAAGACGCGGCTAAAATAAGTGTTGCTAGTTTCTTCATCCTGGCAACAGTGTTGGTACAGCACTCACAAAAAAGTATGTTTTCATTAATAGAAATCTTCTGATTATTCTTAGGTGTCAATTAATAATTTTAACAAGTTAATGAAAAGTATGTTTGTAGGAAATATCTTTTATGTATTCTTTGTTATAAAGAGAAAGCCGCCTCATATCAGGTATGAAACGGCTTTCTATATTTAAAGCTTTTAGCTAATCAGGGTATTAACCTAATTTCGACTGTAAGTTTTCGTCAATTGCAGCTAAGAATTCTTCAGTATATAAGTAGTGCGTACCGTGCTCTACTTTATTACCATGGATACAAACAGCTAAATCTTTAGTCATTTTTCCACTCTCAACAGTTTCGATACAAACCTGCTCTAAAGCGTGGCAGAAATCAATCAGCTCCTGGTTGCCATCCAATACTCCACGGAATTCCAATCCTCTTGTCCATGCAAAGATAGAAGCAATAGGGTTAGTAGAAGTTGGTTTTCCTGCCTGGTGATCACGGTAGTGACGTGTCACTGTACCATGCGCAGCTTCAGCTTCCATAGTTTTTCCATCAGGTGTAACCAGTACAGAAGTCATAAGTCCCAATGAACCGAAACCTTGTGCAACAGTGTCCGACTGAACATCACCATCATAATTTTTACAGGCCCATACAAAGTTACCGTTCCATTTTAATGCAGAAGCAACCATGTCATCGATCAGACGGTGCTCATAAGTTATACCTGCTTCTTTAAATTTCGTTACGAAATCATTTTCATAGATCTCCTGGAAGATATCTTTGAAACGGCCATCATATTTTTTAAGGATAGTATTTTTTGTGGACAAGTATAAAGGCCATTTTTTGATGAGTGCCTGGTTAAAACAAGCATGCGCAAAACCGCGGATACTCTCGTCAGTGTTGTACATTGCCAAAGCAACACCATCACCCTGGAAGTTATACACGTCAAACGACTGTACATCACTACCATCTTCAGGAGTGAATGAGATTGTCAGTTTACCTTTTCCTTTGGTTACAAAATCAGTTGCACGGTACTGATCACCAAAAGCATGACGACCAATACAGATAGGTGCAGTCCAGTTTGGTACTAAACGTGGTACATTGCCCATTACGATAGGCTCACGGAAAACAGTTCCATCCAGGATATTACGGATAGTTCCATTTGGCGATTTCCACATTTGTTTTAAACCAAATTCTTTTACACGCTCCTCATCAGGAGTGATTGTTGCGCATTTAATACCCACACCATATTTTTTAATGGCTTCAGCTGAATCGATAGTTACCTGGTCATTGGTTTCATCACGGTATTCCACCCCAAGATCATAATATTTGATATCAAGATCAAGATAAGGCAGGATAAGTTTATCCTTAATGAATTTCCAAATGATACGGGTCATCTCATCACCGTCTAATTCTACAACGGGCTGGGCTACTTTAATTTTTTGTATAGACATATTGTGGTTTCAATTTTTACTTATGAAAGAAACAAAGATATAAATTTTGAGATTATAGCCTCATCGCGGCGTAAATTACAAAAACAAATAAAGATAACGTAACGTTATATTGACATAAAACGAAGCATATGAGTACGAACGACAATAATAACGGAGAAAATTTGAAGGCTGGAGATAAACTTCACAGTTCTGACCTTGGGGAAACCAAAGATTTCAACGACTTATCTTTTAATAAAGACAAAGATAGTTATGAACTGGATGTAAAAGGACCGGATAAGGATTATGATCATCCACTGCCTTATGAAACTACTGCGGCGAATGGCGGTGATGACAATTCTGATTATGACGAAGCCAATCCTTATATAGGTGATGAATATGCAAATAAGGGAGAACAGCAGGAATCAGATCTGGATGATCTTGGAATGCATATCAGCGGCGAAGAGATCGTAGAACTTGATGCTGAAGATGAATTCCTGGCCAGAACGCCTGAAGACGACCGCACTGACCTGGATGAGGAAGGTTATCCGTTAAACGACGATCCAAAAGCTGTTTAAGAAATATAAATACCGCTTCTGTAAGAAATAGTTTTTATGGAAGCAGATCCAGGTTGAAGCGCTTGCGCAGATCTTCCAGTTTAGGATTTTTCTCTACAAGGTAATGGTATCTTTCTATACTGGTGTATAACCTGTTTTCGATTTTGCTTTCTACCTTTTTAGTGACAATCCCTACGTCAAAGTTCTTCAGCCTGGTTCGGAGAAAATTAAGAAAATCTACCAGTTCATTCTGCAGGATGCTTTCCTGTGCGGTATTGGTAATCAGCACGGTGATCTCGGTAGGGGATGTCAGTACCGGCTCATTGGTTGTAAGAATCGTATAAAAGTTAATCTTATTATCTGTTTTTACCTTCAGTACGTATTCATCCCACAAAACCATCAGCTCTTCAAATGTGAAGGGTTCCTTATCCTCACCATAAACGTATTTAGGTTCATCACTCTCTATTTCCCCTTCGGCATTGGTCATTGATGTCAGTGAAGGAATCATGGTTCCCAGCGCAGGACTTCCCGAAACATTCGGCTTCAGGGCAATTTTATGAATAGAATTCAAGTTCGGCATTGCCGGAATACGGGCAGCAGCTGAATTTGCAGTTGGTGGTACAATCGGAATTGATTCTACTGGTTTTGAATAACCGGAAGGAGGAGGAAGTTCATCCGGCTGTGCCGGAACGGCAGGCTTCTCAGAAGTTATACTAGTTTTTTTTTTAATCTGATCTGAGTCAGTTGCTGTTGTAGTAGCGGTATGGGGCAGCTGAGCCAGCTGCAGCACTGAGTTGATATGGCACATCTTGATCAGTGCCAGTTCTACCTGTAATCGCTGATTTTTACTGTTCTTATAGCTAAGGTCACACTGATTAGCCAGATTAAGCGCCGTCAGGATAAAGGAAACCTGTGTCTGCTGACTCTGACTAAGGTATTTCTGTTTGATATTCTCGCTTACTTCAAGTAACCTTACTGTTTGCGGATCTTTTGCCACGAGCAGGTTCCTGAGGTGGCTGGCCAGTCCGTTGATAAAATTGTTTCCGTCAAAACCATTGTTCAGGATTTCATCAAACAGAACGAGCGCCTGACTCACATCGGCACCGGTTAGGTATTGTGTCAACCTGAAATAATAATCGTAATCAAGGATATTCAGGTTGTCAATGACAGATTTGTAGGTCAGGTTTTTATTGGTATAACTGACAATCTGGTCAAACATAGAAAGCGCATCCCGCAAGCCACCATCTGCTTTTTGTGCAATGATATGGAGTCCGTCTGCTTCTACACTGATATTTTCACGTACAGCGATCTTATTGAGCAGGCCCGAGATATCATCTACCTGTATCCTGTTAAAGTCGAAGATCTGACAGCGGGACAATATGGTTGGCAGGATTTTATGCTTTTCTGTGGTAGCCAGGATAAAAATCGCATATGAAGGCGGTTCTTCCAGTGTTTTCAGAAAGGCATTAAATGCGTTAGCCGACAGCATATGCACCTCATCAATAATATAGATCTTATATTTTCCTGCCTGTGGCGGGATCCGTACCTGTTCTATCAGGCTGCGGATATCGTCTACCGAGTTATTGGATGCAGCATCCAGCTCATGGAAATTGAAGGAATGTCCTGTTTGAAATGACACACAAGAGTCGCAGATTCCGCAGGCTTCAGTCTCAGCTGTCAGATTGGTACAGTTAATGGTCTTGGCAAGGATCCTTGCGCAGGTAGTTTTACCAACACCCCTGGGACCGCAAAAAAGAAATGCTTGGGCCAGCTGGTTGTTTTTAATCGCATTTTTTAAAGTCCCCGTAATATGGTGCTGCCCTACAACGGTTTCAAACGTTGCCGGACGGTATTTACGGGCGGAGACAATAAAATTTTCCATTTCAATGCGAAATTATAAATTTTTTGTGGAGCAGAGGAGATATGTGGGAAAATAAAATCTTAAACCCATTTGCAAAATCATATCCGGTGGAAACATCCTGAAGTGGAGATTTTCAATGCATTAAAAATAATTGCACGTTGGTGGAAATTAATTTTAATTTTGCTTTACAATCAGTTAATTATCTCCATGAAACGCTTTCTCCTTTATTTATTATTTGCAATTCCTTTCGTTACCGCCGCACAATCTAATTTCCGCAAAGGATATGTGCTAACCAATACTGTTGACACCCTAAAAGGTTATGTTAATTATAGAGAGCGGTCGGTCAATCCTACTTCAGTCCAGTTTAAACCTATGACCGGGGCCAAAGTTCAAACTTTTACCCTGAAAAACAGTTCCGGGTACACAGTTGATGATGTGGAAAGGTTTGAGCGTTATGAAGTGGATATCAGCATGAGCAGCAACAATGTTTCAAGTCTCTCCTTCGGGCCGGATTCGAGTTCCAGAAGGGATACTGTGTTTCTTAAGGTCATCCAGAAAGGTGAAAATGTAACATTATATGGATACCGCGATAATATTAAAAACAGATTCTATATAAAAGAAAAGGGTGCCGCGGTACCCGTAGAACTGGTGTACGAGCGGTATCTTGATCCTGATAACAAAGGTAATATCATTACCGCAGGTAAGTTTGGCGGCCAGTTGCTGGAGTTGCTGATAAAATTTAATGCCGGTACAATTGCCGATAGTGAGAAAATCAGGCGTATTCATTATGAAGAGGAAGATTTATCAAAGATATCTTTACTGATCAATAAACAGAAAGCGGAAGCAGCAGTTCAGTCAAAGTACTCCCGGACAAGATTTTTTGCCGGATCAGGAATCAGTATATCAAATACAGCCTACAGAGGTGATAATGAGCTTGCCAATGCTGCTGCGACAAATAAATCTTCAGTTTCACCAATATTAACTGCTGGGATGGACCTGTTTGCAAATCCTGCAATCGGCAAACTGATCTACAGGGTGGAACTCTCACTGGTGCAGAGCAAAAATGAAATATCTACCACTACGGATGTTCAGGCAAATGCAAGATTGAGCCATACTTTTAATCAGTATACCGCTATGGTAGTTCCTCAGCTGATTTATAATATATATAATACCGATCCTCTGAAAATCTATCTGGGAGCTGGCTTTGCCATGAGCTTCTCAAAGTATAGCAATAACAAATCATCCAGGTATAATTCCTTCCGTGATGAAACCACTGTTACAGAAAATCAGATTAATTTTGAAGCCTTCAGTACTTCATTTCCCTTCAGGCTGGGTATGGTGTTCAGTAAAAGGATAGAAGTTGTGGCCATCTACATGCCCACTTCCAGCATAGCCAATTACAATTTTTTCAATATTGGGGTCAAGAGATATACCATAGGACTGAATTACCTTTTTGGTAAACATTAGATTTTTGTTTTCAGTTTAGATTAGGTAGATTGTATGCACTAAATATAGATCTGACATGAAATTTAACACGAGAGTACGTTCCCTGCTGATGCTTCTGGCATTTTTTATGGGAAATACGGTTTATGCCCAAAAATACAGGATCCTTGTTTTTTCAAAAACTGCAGGTTTCCACCATGCATCGATTGCTGCCGGGATACCTGCCATTCAGAAATTAGGCATTGAAAATAAGTTTGGTGTGGATACTACGACGGATTCTACACAGTTTACACCCCTCAATCTTAAAAAGTATGCAGCCGTGGTTTTCCTGAACACGACAGGCAATGTACTTGGAGAAGAAGAACAAAAGTCTTTTGAACAATATATTAAAGGAGGAGGTGGGTATGTGGGTGTACATTCCGCAACTGATACAGAGTACGAATGGCCCTGGTACGGTAAACTGGCGGGAGCCTATTTCGTCAAACATCCTGCACAACAAATGGCAGACCTCCATGTCATCAATCGTAAGAGTATCGCTACAAAGCACCTCCCCGCTACCTGGGCAAGAAAAGATGAATGGTATAATTTCAAGGATGTTAATCCAGACCTCAAAGTGCTGATCGAACTGGATGAGAGCACCTATAGCGGCGGGATGAACGGGGCACATCATCCGATGGCCTGGTACCACAATTACGATGGCGGACGGGCATTTTATACAGGTTTGGGTCATGTTGATGCCTCTTATACCGATCCCTTGTTCCTTAAACACCTGCTGGGCGGTATCCAATATGCTATGGGTCAAAAGCGTATGGAATAAAAAACCTCTATAATTTTTAAACTGAACCGTTTGATTTATAGAAATTTATTCCTAAGTTTGCATCCCCGTAGTCATACGGAATTAACATAAAATAATCATAACAATGAATCAGTACGAAACTGTTATCGTTCTAACCCCGTTGTTGTCAGAAGAAGTTGCGAAAGAAGCATTAGCGAAATTCAGCAAAATCATCACTGACAGCGGAGCCGA
>NZ_JBEVDX010000066.1:0-45566 GCF_040513095.1 Pedobacter sp.
AACCGTCACTGGTAGGGTAGATATAAAATTTACCTGTTTTTTCGGCATACAAAATATCCGGATCTGCATAGTAACCAGGTATTGCAGCGTTGTGATTTTCCTGCACGATCACCTCATAATTTTGTTTTTTACCATTGATATCTACGGTATAATTTACCGGCCCATGGCTGAAATCCTGTGCTGTTGCAGGGCTGATTGTGATGCCCGGAAAAGTAGTAAATTGAGGATTGAAGGCAGTTAATTTTGTCCCCGGCATAACTGGTATGTACGCCTTTTTGCCAGCAGTATCGAAGAATATATTAATTTTTTTGACCTCTTTGGCCTGTGCAGCAAGGATCATATCATCTGCGTTCATCCAGTGGGTTGCCAGAGTTTTTGCTTCTGCTGCTGTTATAGGCATTACCGTACCATGTCTGGGACGGAAGTTCATCGCAATTTCGTCATCTATCGCAGTAAAGTGTTCCAGGTCTTTACTTCTTGTAAACTGATATTTCCCTTCTGTATACCTGTCATACATCAGGATATAATCGTCGCTGTTATTTAATTTAAAAGTTCCTGAACCTTCAACCGGCGACTTGGTTTGCTGTACATAGCGGTCTATCAAAACATAACCTTTCGTTAGCTCATTTGAAACTGCAATCTTAATCCCTGCTCCTGAACCCTCAGTTTTAAAAAACATATAATACTTGCCGTCTTTAGCTACAATATCACCATCTATGCATGCACCGTGATCTTCCTTGTAAAAAAGTTGTTTAGGAGTCGTCTCTAATCCCGTGAAATCCTTGTTGGCATAAGCATAATAAATTTTATCAGGATCTTTTCCGGTGCGCATGGACCAATAGATCATATATTTTTTAGCCTGTGGATCCCAAATAGTCTGTGGTGCCCAAACCCTGTTAACAGCAGCAAATTCTTTAAAAAGCGCTGGAACATTAACAACATGAGATTCCCAGTTAATCAGGTCTTTCGACTTTAAAAGTACCATTCCTGAATCTGGTGTATCCCAGCCATATTTTTCTGTATTCATATCGGTAGCAACCATATAAAAGGTTTTACCGTCTGCCCCACGTAAAATGTGCGGATCACGCACGCCTCCGGTAGCACTCATTTTTGCAGGATCTAAAACCGGCTTATTCTGATTCAAGGCCCTGTAATGATAGCCGTCATTGCTCAATGCAAAACGGATAGCCTCCCCGCCTTTACCGCCAATGAAGTAGGTGAACAGGTATGCAGAAGTTTTACTTTTTTCAGAATTACGTATAGCCTGTGCATTCGCCATATTCAGTGAGCACAAAACAAGAAAGAGACAAAAAATCCCTTTCAGCCATTCATTTTTTAACATGGTATATTATTTTTGGTTGTTATCGGTTGATTATTATTATTCTATTACCATTACAAAGCCACCCTGCTGTGGCATAACTATCTTCTGCACTCCGCTTGTTTTTCCAGTTTCTGTATGGAAGCCCAGCTGACCATCCCCATTAGCAATCACTGTACTTTTCTTTCCAAAAGGAAGTGTACTGAACTGAACAGTCTTTTCTGCGCTGTCACTGTTGATACCGGCAATGTACCATTTGTTGCCAGACTTACGGGCAAGTACCAGATACTTTCCGGGATAGCCATCGATAAACTTAACATCATCCCATTTTGCAGGCAGAACTCTAAGAAACTGCTGTACATTTTCGGGTACATGAGACATACCCTCCGGCGACTCAGCATAATGCTGGATACCACTGAGAAAAACTACGGAGAGCGCCAGTTCAAATGCACTGGTGGTTTTCCTTTTGATCTTGTTGTTGATCTTATACAGGTTCATTGGGGTATAATCCATCGGATCGAAAAGATTGCGCGCAAAAGGTACTGTAGCACAAATCTCCGCTTCACGATCGGCTTCAGCCTGCTGGAAACTCACATTTTCGAAACCACGTACTGCCTCTGTAGTCATCAGATGCGGATAAGTACGTGCCCATCCACGTGGAAGCGTAGCGCCATGGAAATTTACCATCAGCTCATACTTTGCTGCGTCTTGCAGGATATCAACATAATATTGCATCACAGATTGCCCATCGCCGCCAAAGAAGTCGATTTTCACTCCTTTGATGCCCATATCATGAATTCTTGAAAATTCTTTTCTACGGCTCTCCTTTGTCAACAGCAGATTTTTCGGAGTGTATTTCACCGTATTCCAATCACCGGCAGAATTATACCATAACAAAATGCCTACATTCTTCGACCTGGCATAATCGGCCAGTTCCTTAATTTTCTCATACCCGATCTTGCGGTCCCAGTCTGCATCAATCAGGCAATACTCCCAGTGCATAGCAGCGGCAAAATCTATATATTTCTTTTGTTCATCATAAACAATGTAATCGTCTTTAGACATGATCCAGCTCCAGGATGCCTTTCCCGGTTTGATGAATGCTGTATTGGAAACAGCCACCTTTGGAGAAAAATCTGTACCGGCAGTTGATTCCATTACAGTTTTTAAACTTCCCAGGGCAATAACCCGCCATGGAGAAGAAAAAGGCATTTTTCCTGTTGGCAAATAGCCTCTTCCGGTGTAGATCTCCCGGGGATCGGGAAAGCCTACGGTAAATTTGCTGTCTCCCGGATGCGAGATTAAACGTGTTGCGCAGTAAGTTCCGTCTATACCAGCCTCAGTAATTGCCAGCCAGTTGTTTCCTTCTTTCAGCAATGCAGGGTATACCCATCCCCTTTTCACAGAATCCGGTATATCAGCGATCTTCACTGACTGGCGGTAATGTTCTTCATAGGCAGGATTACTCTGCTCCCAGCCGGATTTCGCTTCCTGCATAGGCTGCAGCCAACTGAGGGTATTCGCAGGTAACCTGTATTCTGTTTTTTCTTCATTGATGGTGATTGTTTCCAAGCTTTTGCCCGGCAAACTGTATTTAAACGCAACAGCATCATTGCTCAGCCGGAAGGTGATGATCAGCGGTTGCTGTTGTGCATTGACCAGTTTCAGTGTTCCGGTATTCTGGATGGAAGTGACGCTGGATTTTTTACCGGAAGTAAGTTTATACTGTATTTTTTCTCCTTTAGTCACAGCAGTCGAAACGATTTTCATGTTTTCATAAAAATCGCCTTTGCTGGTACTCAAGCCCAAAACAGAAGGAAGTACAACAGGATTTTTACCATTGAAAATCTCATAGAAAACTTTCCCTTTGTTTGCGGAGAGCTTCACAGCAATCTTCCCGTCAGGACTATTAAACACAATCTGTGCGGCCGCATGCTCTAACATTGGCACCAGCAGTGCCAAAAGCACCAGCATTTTTTTTATCATACCCTAAATATTACTTATTATACGTCAATAAGACGTTTAAGATAGGAGGATTAGGGATAGGAAACAAAAAAATATATGATCAGCAGGAGATTAAAAGTATTTTGTTCAGGGAAGTAGCGTACTGTATACGTACTGCTAGCGATGTGATAGCGCTTATACCAACTAGTTGAAATAAGCGCTATCACATCGCTAGCAGTACGTTAATGCTGCGCTACTTCATAGACTAAGCTATAAAGCAGGCTTTTCCAAAGTTCCCTTCCCCTGGCTAACCAAGAGGTTGCTTTCGCACTTGCAAATTCTGTTAACCATTTAGTGCTGCTTTTCCTTATCCGCTTCAATTTTTCATAAAATGAAATGAAAAATGGCCGGTCATACCGGACAATAGCGGACAATAACGGAAGAATCCGGCCAATAAAAGCCACGCTAAAGAAAACACATACGGTTCGCACAATGCGTGCTTATCTTTGTGTCAGAGTTTCATGCATTAATGCAGGCGAACATCCCCGTGAAGGTATTGCCAAAATTAAGACAAAAAAAATGGCAGATTCTCCCGGCCGGAAACAACAAGCGGAGTTAGGCTCTTTGACATAATCAATTTTATTCTAGTTCCCTGCAGAAGCTTGTTCAATGTCTTTCAGGCTGCTCATTTTCTTGTAAGCAAGGAAACCCTTAATGTCTTCGAAATGCTCGCGGACACGTTTGTTCCCAAACTCAAATACTTTTTTAGCCAGGCCGTCAAGGAAATCACGGTCGTGAGATACAAGAATAAGCGTTCCGTCAAAATCCTTCAAGGCATCTTTAATGATGTCCTTGGTCTTCATGTCCAGATGGTTGGTCGGCTCATCAAGAATCAACACATTTACCGGCTCCAACAGCAGTTTGATCATTGCCAAACGCGTTTTCTCACCACCTGAAAGCACTTTTACTTTTTTAGTAGTATCGTCGCCGCTGAACATAAAAGCACCCAGAAGGTCTTTGATTTTTATACTTCCATCGGTCAATGGAATCTGATCAATGGTTTCAAATACGGTTAAACTCTCGTCCAGCAAAGCTGCCTGGTTCTGGGCAAAATAACCGATTTTGGCATTGTGGCCTACCTTTAAACCACCCTGGATATCGATTTCGCCCATAATTGCCTTGATCATGGTAGACTTACCCTCACCATTCTTTCCTACGAAGGCTACCTTTTCTCCCCTTTCGATCACCATAGATGCTTTTTCGAACACAACGTGATCTCCATAAGCTTTGGTCATATCTTCAATGATCACCGGGTATTGACCTGAACGTGGCGAAGGTGGAAACTTAAGACGCAAGGCCGAGGTATCCACTTCATCGATCTCAATTACAGGGAGTTTTTCGAGCATCTTGACCCGGGACTGCACCTGGAGGGTTTTAGAATAGGTACCTCTGAAGCGATCTATAAATTCCTGATTGTCCGCAATAAAGCGCTGCTGCTCCTCGTATGCTTTTAACTGGTGTACACGCCGGTCTGCCCGTAACTGCAGGTAATGGGTATATTTGGCCTTGTAATCGTAGATCCGGCCCATGGTAACCTCAATTGTACGGTTTGTGATGTTGTCCACAAAAGTACGGTCGTGGGAAATCACGATCACCGCCTTAGCTGAGTTCATTAAAAACTCCTCCAGCCACTGGATGCTTTCAATATCCATGTGGTTGGTAGGCTCATCCAGTAATATAAGATCAGGTTTCTTTAGCAGGATCTTGGCCAGCTCGATCCTCATACGCCATCCACCAGAGAATTCTGATGTTGGACGGTTGAAATCTTTGCGTTCAAAACCCAGCCCCTTTAACACTTTCTCAACTTCAGCATCGTAATTGACCTCTTCCACTGAATAGAAAGTCTCGCTCAGTTCTGATACGCGCTCTATAAGCTTCATGTAATCGTCGCTGTCATAATCAGTCCTGACAGTGAGCTGCTCATTCAGTTCGTCCAGTTCTTTTTGCATGTGCTGCATGTCCTGAAATGCCTTTGACGTTTCTTCAAAAACGGTGACATCATCCTGAGTGAGCAGATGCTGTGGCAGATAAGCAATTACTGCATCCTTTGGACCTGTTACGTTTCCGGAAGTAGGCTTCGTAGCACCGGCGATTATTTTTAACATGGTAGATTTACCGGCACCATTTTTACCCATCAGGGCTATTTTATCGTTTTCATTGATCGAAAAAGTGACGTCACTAAACAGTGTTGTTCCACCAAAGGAAACGGAGATATTATTTACATTAAACACGAAATGCGGAGATTAAGTTAAGCCACAAAGATAATGGAATTACACTGTCTCAACAAAATTACAGGTGAATACCTTATCCCTTTCATAATCAATCATTAAACAATATTATATTAGTAAACGTATTTTGTTCATCCAGCCCTAAAGAAATTAGATGAAGTCTCCCGCTACAGCATTTACCCTGGCATTTATTTTAATAATCTGTTCCTTCCAATACAGCTATTCTCAAACTTCAAACCTTGAACCCGCAAGGATTGCTGTAGATCTTGCACAGAAAAAAGCACCTATGAAGCCGGTATGGGCATGGTTTGGATATGATGAGCCCAACTATACTTACATGAAAGATGGCCAGAAACTGCTGACTGAGATCGCTGCATTAAGTAAAGGCCCGGTCTATGTACGTGCCCACAGCCTTTTGGTTACGGGCGACGGAGTAGCTGCACTGAAATGGGGATCTACAAATGCCTATACTGAAGACGTTCATGGAAATCCGGTTTACAACTGGAAAATTATAGATAGTATTTTTGATACTTATGTAAAACGCGGGATGAAGCCTTTTGCACAGATTGGTTTTATGCCTCAGGCATTGTCTACACATCCCGAACCCTACAGGCACTACTGGAAGCCCGGCGACAATTACGACCTGATCATGACGGGCTGGGCATACCCTCCGAAGGACTACAATAAATGGGGAGAACTGGTATATCAATGGGTAAAACATAGTGTAGAACGTTATGGAAAAGCAGAAGTTGAAAGCTGGTACTGGGAAGTATGGAATGAGCCTGCCTATTACTTTAAGGGTAGCCGTCAGGAGTTTTTTAAACTGTATGACTATGCAGCCGCAGGATTGAAAAGGGCTTTGCCTACTGCCAGAATTGGTGGGATGAATGTCGCCGGAACAAAAAGTAAAAAATCACAGGAATATCTGAATGAGTTTATACAACACTGTATCAGCGGCACCAATTACGCTACGGGCAAAATCGGCTCTCCCCTGGAGCTTGTAAGCTTTCACGCCAAAGGAGAGCCAAAACTTGTTGATGGCATTGTAAGGATGGACCCAGCCCCCCAACTGAGAGATATCGCCACCGGTTTCAGGATCGTAGCCTCCTACCCTCAGACCAGAAATCTGCCCATTATCATCGGTGAATCTGATCCTGAAGGTTGTGCAGCCTGTGGAATGGCGACCAATCCGGAGAACGCTTATCGCAACGGAACGATGTATTCCAGTTATACGGCTGCAACTTTCGCCCGTAAATACGAACTGGAAGACCAATATGGAATCAACTTTCTAGGTGCAGTTTCCTGGTCTTTTGAATTTGAAAACCAGCCCTGGTTTTACGGATTTCGCGACCTGGCAACCAATGGTGTAGATAAGCCTGTGCTGAACGTATTCAGAATGTTTGGCAAAATGAGTGGTGACCGCGTAGCAGTGCAGAGTAACCGCATGTATTCCCTGAAAACTGTCATGGATTCAAGCATTCGTGGCCCGCAAACTGATATAGGTGCTTTGGCGTCAAAAGATACCAGAACTGCAGCTGTTATAATCTGGAATTATCATGACGAGGACAAACAAGGCCCTGCAGAACCTGTCAGCTTGAAAGTCGATCATATTCCAGCTAAGACTGTCGCCATGACCCATTACCGGATCGACAGCAAACACAGCAATTCATATGAAGTATGGAAAAAGATGGGATCACCTCAAAGTCCAACGAAAGCCCAGATTGCAATACTGGAGAAGGCAGGACAATTGGAAATGATAAGTGGAGCACAAAAGCTAAAAGTAGACAATAACAGCCTTATTTTAGATTTCACCCTGCCAAGACAGGGAGTATCGTTGATCAAACTGGATTGGTAAATCTAAAGTCCCTCAACGACACACGGATAGAAGAATTTAACAATTTTTAACAACAAACAAGTCTTTAAAGAAATAACTTGAGCCTCTCAGGAAAACAAGGGCGCGAAATAACATCCACCTTTGTACAATAGCTATGATTATTTAATCTGGCAAAAACAAAAGGGAGGAAAAAATCATGTTAAAAAAACTTTCAGTATGCACTCTGGCCTTGCTAAGCCTGCTATTGACTATCTCGTGCAAAAAAGATTATGAGTCAGTTGAGGATCTGGATTCAAAAAAACTAACTGATTATATCTCCGGAAACAGCCTCAACCTGATGGTTGAAGGTGAAGACCGGACGGGTTATTATTATCAGATATTGAGTCCCGGAACGGGAGAACTCCTGAAAAACACAGATTCTGTGCTCTATGATATCCGGATAAAGGGATTGGATAATGAAAATATTTACTACGATTTACCAGCGTACGCTAACAGAGGTACCCATGTTGGTTATACAGATCAGATAGCTCACTATTATATTATCTATACGGAACCAAAACAGTGGAGAGCATCTGTCAAATCCATACCTGCAATACGTAACACTATACTAAAATTGAAGAGAGGCGGCTCTGCAAGGATCCTGCTGCCTTCCTATCTGGGTTACGGGAAAAATGGTACGGGTAATATTCCTTCCAATCAAAATCTGGATATCACACTTACCCTTTATCAGGACACATCCCAGATGCAGCGTGACGACAGGCTGATACGGGATTTTATAACAAGTAAAGGACTTAAGGATATGAAAAAGGATCCCTCTGGTGTATGGTATTACGCATCTTCAGAAGGAAGTGAGCTCCCTCTTATCACAGAACAGTCTACCATCCAGACTTCATATACAGGCCGGTACACGGATGGAACCGCTTTCGAAACTGTTAAGGATGCTACTTTTGACCTTAGTCCTGATTCAAGAGGAATCCGAACCTGGATCAATGGCTGGAGGAAGGTATTGCCGGGGCATGTAAAAAAAGGTGGAAAAATCCGAATGATCATTCCGTCACGCCTTGCTATGGGACAAACAGATCTTAGGGATGAACTTGGCAATCTCCGCATTCCTGCAAATGCGATCCTGGATTTTGATGTGGAAATCCTATCTGTAAAACCCTGAAAATATGTATTTAAGATCATCGACAGACTGGCTTATGAAAGCAACACCTGCACATGCTGATAGAAAAGTTAAACAAACAAATAAAACAGATCTTGAAGAATTTATGCAGCAGAACTTCAGGCTCAATATTAATGTCAAAGAAATGGCCTCTCTAACTGGCCGCAGCCTCGCTTCCTTTAAAAGAGATTTCAACAGGACTTTTCATCAATCCCCCAGGCGATGGGTTCAGCAAAGACGACTTGAAGAGGCCTTTTACCTGATTAAAGAGAGCGGCAAACGTCCCTCAGAGGTTTACAACGAAGTAGGTTTTGAAACGTTCGCACATTTTTCATTCGCATTTAAGCAGTACTTTGGGCTGAGCCCCTCAAACGTTTAAAGCTCCTCAGGCCAGGGGCCTTTTTTTGTCAGTGATCCACTCGCTCCATGATCCTGCATAAAGTTTTGGAAAAGCCTGACGGGAGTGCACAAACAAAAGGATATTAAATGCCGCAGTTACACCAGAACCGCAGTAAAAAACAGCATCCACAGGTATTTCCTTAAAGTACTCATCAAGTTTAGTCTCGTCGTCGATCATTCCCTCAGGGTTGAGCAAGCTGTTGAAAGGTTTTGATATTGCTGTAGGGATGTGACCTGCAACCGGATCGATCGTTTCATTCTGTCCCTGGTACCTGTCATTTGTACGGGAGTCTATGATACAGCTGCCAGCCTTTGAAATTTCTCCCAGTACATCATCCGACTGAACAAGAAATGCGTCGTTGAAATTAGCGGAGAATTGTGTTTCAGGCCGCTCCGTCTCTTCTGAGCTTAGTGGAAAACTGCTTTTCTCCCAATAACTTTTACCTCCCGATAAGACCGCTGCATTTTCATGTCCACTCCATTTTAACAGCCACCATAATCTGGCTGCTGCCATCGCTCCGGATTGCATGTCATAGGCTACCACCTGAGTGGTAGGCTCAATACCGAAACGTGACAAGGTAGCGATCAGCTCTTCCTTTGCAGGCAGAGGATGACGACCAGTTTGTCCCGGAACAATTGCTCCGGAAAGATCATCATGCAGATCGGCGTAAATTGCACCCGGGATATGGCTTTTTTTGTATTCTTTCAGACCCCACTGCCCATCAGCCAATGCATAAGAACAATCTATAAACAGAAAATCAGGGTTTTCCAGATTTTCTTTAGCTTCTTCTGCTGTAATAAATGTTGTGTATTTCATGCTGATCTGATGTATAGTTTCTGTAATAAATGTCTGACTTCTCCGGATAATGAAAGCAAATTTAATATTTAGTAATGTATTGGCAACATGATTATGATTTGTACAGGCAGCTACCGGCAGATTATCATATTGTGTATAAATTAATTATTATTAAAATTATACACGCTCATGTTTTACTATTTTATTGAAAACAGCATCATAAAAACGGATAAATTCATCAATTAGTATCTCTATAGTAAACGTTGTAACATTTACCCTTTGAACTCCAATATATTTTATTTAGTATTGCGACTCAATTTAGACTGATTAAAGATAAGGACAAGAATGAGAAAAATTTTACTAAAGCTCCTCACTATTGCCGGGATTCTCCTGGGCATACTGAGTGAAAACGTACAGGCACAGACGACGAATGAACTGGTCATTGAAGGCAAGGTTGAAGATGAAAAAGGAAAACCGATTCCGAATGTATCAGTAAGGGTTGAAGAACTAAAAATCAGCACTTCTACAAATGCACAGGGGCACTATATATTGAAATTAAAACCCGGTAAATATGCTATCAGGTTTAGCTTTATCGGCTATCAGCTCCTCATAAAAAAAGCAGACCTGACTAACGGAAGTCTTCACAATTTTAATACGTTTCTATCAGAAGACAGTGGCCAGCTTCAAAATGTTGAAATTACAGGAAGGAAAGAAAGATCATACAGGGCAGCTGGTACATTCTCGGGATCGAAAACCGAAACAGCCCTGAGGGATATTCCACAGGCTATCAGTTATGTCACAAAAGAGGTTATCGAAGACCAGCAGGCCTTTCGCCAGATCGACCTGATCAAAAACATGAGTGGTGTAAACGCGTTTTCAACTTATGATAATGATATCGTTATCAGGGGATTTCGCGCATCGAATTCATTAATCAACGGATTGAGAACTATTTCTAACGGATGGAGTTCTTCCCTACTGCCCTATGTAGAAAAAATGGAAGTGATCAAAGGCCCTGCCTCTGCCTTATTTGCCAATACTGATCCGGGTGGTACGGTGAATATCATCACAAAAAAGCCCTTGAATGAAGACAGAAAATCGGTGATGCTTTCTACCGGAAGTTACAATACTACCAGGATTACTACCGATTTTACCGGACCATTGGACAGCGCTAAAACATTCCTTTACAGGCTAAACCTGGCTTACCAGAATGCAGGATCGTTTCGCTTGCTGCAGGGCAGCGAGGATATTGTGATCGCTCCTTCATTCTCCTTTATACCAGACGACAAGACCAAGGTGAATTTTGAACTTGTATATTCTAAAACCAATGGCCGTTTAGATCGTGGACAGCCTATATTTGGAGCAACAGCAGGTTCTGGCGCCGAGCTGCTGTACAGTACACCTATTTCGTTTGCAATAGGAAAAGACAATGATTTCCTCAAACAGACAAATCTGTTCTCTACGATCTCCATCCAGCGTAAAATAGCTGACAAACTCAGTATCAACGCTTCCTATATGAAATTCTTCTGGAAAGAAGATCTGATGGAGCACAGGACATCAAATAACTATGCGGTAGATGCAGCAGGTGTACCTATTCCCACACTGATGGAGATGCGTGCATCAAGAAGATACACGACCAACAATACGGATAACCTGACGCTATATGGTGCTTACGACCTAAAAACTGGTCCGCTTACGCACAAGGTCTTATTTGGATACGACTATATCCAGAGTGCTTTTCCGAAAGATAACAATTCTTCGATCAGTGCCCGGGGATACCGTAATGCAGCCAATACCGGGGCAATTAATTCTTATAACGCGGCAAATAGCAGCAGGTACCTGATCGCCAATAACAGACCTGTACCTAATGTTCCCCATTTCGATCTTACAAACCCGGATTACTCATTTGCACTGATGAGCGATTACTTTACCACTGCAACCATCAATGAAAATACGCCTAGTAAATACTATGTAAATGGAGTATATGTTCAGGATCAGATCAAGTGGAACAAATTCCAGCTTTTGCTGGCGCTTCGCAAGGAGTATTATGTTGACCTGATTAATGCAGGAGAAACCGACGAGCAAAAAGTGGAACAATCGGCTCTGCTACCAAGATTTGGATTAGTTTATACGCCAATAGAGCCCCTGAGCATTTACGGAACTTATACGGAAAGTTATCAGCCGCAAGGAGCTTCTACTGTAGGTAATGCAGCTATTTATGGTGGTCCCTTCGACCCATTGCAAGGCAAAATGATTGAGGGTGGGTTGAAAATGGAACTTTTTGAAAAACGACTGGCGGTTAACATTGCAGCCTACCGCATTGAGGAGAACAATATCCTGATCAATGCTAATGACGGTGACAACCCAGATTTGTTACGCCAGGTTGGTCAGCAGCGTTCCACCGGCATTGAAACCGATATCTATGGTTCTGTTAATTCAAATCTGAGTATCCTTGCCAATTTCTCCTACAATAAAGCAATCATCACGGAAAGTGATATAGCCTCAGAAGTTGGAACGCTAATGCCGAATGCACCACGCTCACAGGGCAATATATGGGCCAAATATGTATTTACAGGAAGAGAAGTTAAAGGATTAGGTATCGCTGTAGGAAGCAACTACGTTACTAAAAGAAATACGCTTAATCAGGCATTACAGCTCCCGGGATATACTTTGCTGAACGCAGCACTTTCCTATTCGGTGAAAAAGTTCAAAATGGCTGTGAACTTTAATAATATTTTTGACAAGACACACTGGATCGGTGGATATGATTTCAACAGGTTGTTCCCCGGAACGCCGAGAAATTACATGACGAGTATCGGGTATACATTTTAGTATTTCCTGATTCATTTGAACTTGCTGAAGAGAGCCTGTGTCCATTGTGACTGCAGGCTCTTTTGGTTGAATAAAAGCGCGTAACTTCTGCATTTAACGGCCAAAAACGTTAAATTTGCAGCATGAGTACTGCCAATACTATCTTTGATAAGATCCTTTCATTTATTGACTATACCAACCAGAATATTTTTCTCACAGGAAAGGCAGGAACAGGAAAAACCACGCTACTGAAAAAAATCAAAGAGACGAGTTCCAAAAAGATGGTCATCGTCGCTCCTACCGGAGTGGCTGCCATGAATGCCAAAGGTACAACGATCAACTCTTTTTTTCAGTTGCCTAGCGGCTCTTTCTTCCCCGGAGACATCAGCCTTCAGAATCTGCAGGCAGGTTTTATGTCCATTCAATCTTTGGTTTCAGATTCGAGCTACAACAGGGAAAAGATGAACCTTTTCACTGAGTTGGAGTTGCTGGTGATTGATGAGGTATCAATGGTCCGCTGCGACCTGATGGATGTGATTGATTCCATATTACGATTTGTGAGGAAGAACAACGCTCCCTTTGGTGGCGTACAGTTACTCTTAATCGGGGATCTTTACCAGTTGCCCCCGGTGATCAAAAGAGAAGACTGGGCATTCTTAAGAACAGCCTATGTTTCGCCTTATTTTTTTGACAGCCACGTTATCAGCAGATATCCTCTTTTACAGATAGAACTGACTACCGTTTTTCGGCAGACTGAACCTGAATTCATCAATATCCTGAACTCTATCAGAAATAACCAGATTGACGACACAACACTAAATTTGTTGAATCAAAGGTATAATCCGCAATTTACGGCCTCAGAAGAATTAAATCCGATCATCATCACCTCGCATAATGCGGAGGCAAGTGCTATAAATAAAGAGAAACTTGATGCCCTTCCAGGTACAGAATATACCTTTGATGGCGAATTGAGCGGAGAGTTCAGGGAAGCAGGATTGCAGGCAGAACAGGTGCTGAAACTTAAAGAAGGTGCCCAGATCATGTTTATTAAGAATGACACAGGTGATTTCCGTAAATTTTATAACGGCAAGATTGGAAAGGTGAAGTCTATCCGTGACGGCGAGATCTATATCTCCTTCCCTGATAATCCGGATTTACTCCTGGAAAAAACATCATGGCAGTCTTTCGAATACAAAACAGATCCCGAACAAACCATTGTTCAGCAGCAGGTGGGGGAATTCTCTCAGTATCCTATCAAACTGGCCTGGGCAGTAACAATCCATAAAAGCCAGGGATTAACATTTGACAGTGCTATAATCGACGCAGGAAAATCATTTGTTGCCGGCCAGGTTTACGTGGCATTGAGCCGCGTAAGAACCCTAAACGGACTTATCCTCAAATCTAAGATCAACACGGAAAGTTTGAGATCAAACCAGGAAGTGATTGCTTATATGAAACCTGCAAGGGAAGAGGATATGGATCAGATTATGGTTACAGAACAGGAAAAGTTTATTCTTCAGCTGGTTCTGAACAATTTTTCTTTCAACCAGATGCTGATCGGACTGGATGCGATCCTTGCCAATGCAGAAATCGTTAAAACCAATCTTCCGGAATTCAGGGCTTTGCTGGCTCAGCTCAAAAAATCGGTGACTGACCTGATGGGTGTATCAGAGCGCTTCCAGAACCAGGTGAAAAACCTGCACAAAGACAGTGGTTTCAGGGATCAGGAGGCATTGCAGGCCCGCATTGAATCTGCAGTTGCTTATTTTACGAAAGAGATCAATTCATTGCTGTTGACGCAGGTCAATAAAAACATTCGTATCAAGCCAAAGAATAAGTCAGAACAACAGATACAGCATTCCTTTCAGAAATACAGGACAATTATTGAAAACAGGATGAACCTGCTGCAGCTGTCTGCCACATTATTAAAATCCCCTGTTCAAAAGGAAAACTACACTGCCTGGATCAGTAAACATAAATCACAACTACTGATCAAGCCGGATGTTTCAGGCACTGGCCAGCAGGCAGCAGCAAATAATCTTCAGCTGTTTTAACAGCCTACTTAAAGAAATAGCTAAGATGAAACAGCGAAGCGAATTTAGTTCCGGGAGTAAAAGCAATCCCGTCAACCGGGCTTTCCCCTCGTAGCCGTGTGGTAGTCTCAAACTGCGTTTCTTTCCATTTCACATTGAACAGGTTGCTTACTGTTAGCCCCACTTCATACCTTGGCTTTGTATAATTGAACACCAGGTCGTTGATAAAATATCCTTTGGCCACCAGGCTGTTGTCCTCATTTGCTGGTCGGTGTGCTAAATAACGGTAACGCAAACTGCCATTAAATCCGCTCTTCAGGATATAAGTCAATCCGCCGGTGCTGCTCCAAACCGGAGCGAGTGGAATATAGTTTTCGCCCTTTGGATCATCCATTGACCTGCCGTGGGCATAGTTCACATCCACATCAAAGTATAATTTGCTAAACGGCTGATAACGTGTAGAAAGATCGAAGCCAATCCGCTGAGTACGCCCGCTAAAATCCACTGTACCGCCATCTCCTGAATACACATATTCTTTCTGCAGGTAACTGTACCATACAGCTGCATTGATGATCAGATTTTTCACCGGCTTAAATACTGTTCCCAGATCAGCGCCATACAGGGCAGGCAGCTTTTTATAACCTGTTTCTGCTACCACTACACGAGCATCATTTGAATGGAAACCCTTGCCCAGCGACGCATAAAACTGGGTTTTAGCAGAAGCCTGGTAGTAGAAGTTGATCTTCGGACTTACGGTATTATTATTCGCTTTATAGATTCCTGCTCCATTCAATGTGCTGTCGCCCTCTAATTTGTTATTGTACTGATAATAAAACTGATCAAACCGCAGGCCTGCATTTATAGTAAACTTTTCACTGAACCTTAAAGTTTCGCTGAGATAGGCACCTGCGCTGAATTCCCTCACATCTCCCAGTTTAACGGGGTTCAGCAAGGTATAACGATTGATGGTATGGGACAGTTCTGAACCAGTAGTTAGGTCAAGACGGGCGTTGATTCCAAAATCTGTAGAAACTTTGATATTTCCCAGGTAACTTTCATGCTGATAGCTGCCCTTGTAGCCATATAAATTGCGCGACTCCCGCTGTCTGATTTCATCACCATTCAGCGTATCAACCAGGAAAAAAGTAAAGTTGGTGTGCAGGTCGAATTTGTACTTTGAATAGTATAACTGATTTTTTATAATGTCATGATTGGCAAGTGTAGTTAACAACTGGGCATTCACATTTGTACGCGATGTTACTCCTCCCTCATTCGGATCTAAAGCTCCATAGTAAGGTACTACACCGGCATCAACAGCACTTTCAGGAATTTGTCCTGATGCATCCCATTTACTGTACATTGTAGAAGCAGATGCAGTTAGCCAGGTATTTTTAGACAGCTGGCCGTGATATTTGGTAAAAAAGTTGAAGCGCTTGAAATGTTGCGGATCTACAAAATAACTGTCACTGTAGCGGTATTCTGATGCAGCATACCAGGAATGCCCTTTTGTTTTTGCTTTCTCCGTCAGCAAATTCATCATCCCCATTATCCGGTAAGTATTAAACTGCCCTCCTTCAACTTTGAAGGTATTATTACTTATGGCATTGGAAGTGTGGAAATCCACAAAACCTGTCGTGGCGAAATCACCTTTTTCTGCATCATAAGGCCCTTTTTTATAAGTGGTCCCAGAGATCGTTTCCGGAATGATAAAATGGCTGTCGGCATAACCCTGCCCATGGGCATGTGAAACCAGGTTAATTGGCATCCCGTCCACATTTAAACTGATGTCAGTACCGTGATCATTATCAAAGCCACGCAGAAATATCTGTTCGGCCTTCCCTCCACCCTGATGCTGGCCGATAAATAATCCGGGCACAATGCGCAGTACCTCCTGCGAATTTGAGATGTTCCTCATTTTGATATCAGATTCACTTATCATTTTATAAGGATTAGTCGAATTGGCGGTGATCACTACATCAGAAAGCTGGGTTTGCTTTGGCACAAGGGTTAAGACCTGTCCATTGAAAAAAGTACGCAGCGGTAATACTATCTTTTGATAACCTATGCCGGATATAGTTATCATTTTTGCCGAAGATGGTATCTTTTTAAAAAGGAACCTTCCGTTTTCATCTGTAATATCAGTCTGATTTGAAGGTGAGAGAACTACAGTTACGCCATTGACCGGGAGATGAGAGGCACTGTCGGTGACTTTGCCCGAGAGGTCTTTTTGCTGCGCAAAGAGTGGTGTAAAAGGTAAGAACAGGAATAAAATAAGTAGGTGTTTCTTCATGTATTTTTTCTCGCGTATGTTTGGCTTTGCGTAGTGCTTTTGTATAGCAAAACCATTAAAAAAAAGCGCTCTGCTTCAATTTTAAATGCAAACGTCGGAAAAATGAAAGGTATATAAAAAGAGAACGCAGTCTTCCAAGAGGACCGCATAATAATTGTTAAACCTGACCTGAGCTTCATACCGCGAAAGCATTGCCAATTCAGTAAGGGCAGGTATCTGACTTATAACTTTACAGTTATTTACAGTTGCGCGACAGCCCATGATTTTCACATGGTTCCCTTTAGTATACAGCTATGTATACCCTTACCGGTTGATAAAATTTTAGTAAAGAACTGAGATTATTTGAGCGTATGCTCCAATAATCAGCTGCGAATGTACAATATTTGTCCGTCTTTCCAGAAAGAAAGAAAGAAACCCCTGATCGTCATATTGGAAATTCAGGGGTTCTTAGAAATTGGATGTTCGGTTCTACTGATAACCAGGATTCTGGATATACAACCCAGGAGTTGTCTGTAATTCGGTTGCTGGTACAGGATAGATCACGTAGTTAGGTACAATCTCATTGATTTTAGTGATTGCATCAGCTGTACGCCAGGCATTCATTTGCGTAACAGCCAGTCCTTCCCTAACCAGGTCATTCCAGCGAAGACCTTCTCCGAGGAATTCACGCTGGCGTTCTGCCATTAGTGTAGCCAGCGTAACGTTGGATAATGATCCTATACCTGCCCTTGTACGCACTTTATTTACAATAGCATCAACATCTGCCTGAGTTCCCGGAGCTCCGTGAAGAATACATTCAGCCTTCATCATCAGCACATCTGTATAGCGGAGTACAATGAAATTGATCGGCCAGTCCGTACCGGCAGTTCCCTTTTTACTGATGTCAATGTATTTTTTGATAAATGGTCCCACTGTGTAGGTAGTGGCAACATTAAACGTATAACGTGCATCCGTACCGCTAACAGTATTGGTAGTGTATGAATTTTTTAGGCTGGTAGTTACCGGAAAGGTACTTGCGCCGTATCCGTTACCGTAACTATTGGATATACCCTGCCCTGTCCAGTAGGCCACAGGCACCAGGTGCGAAGGGAAACTTGCCCCGTTCAGACTGCTGGCAAACTGTACATCAAACACGACTTCGCTGTTGTTCTCATTGGAATAAGAGAAAATTGAGCTGTAACTGGCACCAAAACTGTAGGGACTGCCTGTGATAATCTCGTCAAACAGCGCCGCCGCTTTACTGTATTCATTGCTGTTTAATCCAGGTCCATCCACACCATAAGTCGGTCCTGATTTAGTCAGATAAACGAGTCCCAGCATACCTTTGGCAGAATAGGAAGTTGCCCTCCCAAGATCGGCTCCGGTAAAACTGGCAGGCAGATTTGCAGCAGCATAAGTAAGGTCACCCTCTATAGCAGCATATAATTCCGGAACAGTGCTTTGTGGAATACTATTCACTTCAGCAGCAGTTTTAGGTGTAGTAATCAATGGCACCTTTCCATATAAACGCACAAGCTGGAAATAATAAAACGCACGAAGGAATCTGCATTCTGCAGTATACCTCGTCACCAAAGCAGCATTGCCGATGACGCTGCCTTTGGTTTCCAGGGCCTGTAATACATTATTGGCATTGAAGATACCATTGAAGTTATTCCTCCAGGCATTCGTGACAAAGCCAACTGTGGTGATGTTCGGCGTAAAATTGTTGATGCCGTCCCAATCTCTGTTACCATCAGATGTAGCATTGATATTGTCGCTTCTCATTTCGCCCAGCCAGAGGGCCTGACTTGGATAGGTACTCAGTTGTGAATAGGCTCCGTTTACAGCCTGCAAAAAGTCATTGTTATTGGTATAGAAGTTTTCAGTGGCAACACTTGACACCGGGGTTTGATCCAGTTGTTTCTCGCAGCTACCCAAAAGGAGAAGCAGAGGGATAAGTAATAAGTATGTATTCGTTTTCATAAAATTAAAATTAGAAGCCAAAGTTTACACCAATAGAAGCTGTCTTGCTCAAAGGCATAGAACCATAATCTCCGGAAACAGCATAACTGGTATTTCCGCTTACGTTAGTATTCTGTGCTTCGGGATTGGCACCACCCTTGTATTTATCATGTGAAAAATAGTTTTCCAGGGAAATATACACTCTCGCAGATCCTATGGATGGGGTTTTAAATAATTTCTTCAGGTTGTAGCCCAGTGTGATGTTTTGTACCCGGAAGAAATCAGTAGAGTAAACCCAGTCCGAAGTTACCTGTGGATAAGTATAGGTTGCACCTAATTTCCCCCTTGGGGCATCCGCATCGGGATTCGCCGTGCTCCAGCGATCTCTCCATACACCCAGCACATTTGCAGTGGTACTTCCTGAAAAATCTATCGCCCTGCCCAAATAAGAAAGTATTGAACCTCCGTGCTGACCATATAACTGAACGCCCAGATCAAAGTCTTTGTATTTGAAAGTATTTGTCCAGCCCCAGGTATATTTCGGCGTTGGCTGTCCACCTATCACCCTGTCTGCGGCGGTAATTTTACCGTCACCATTGGCATCCAGGTATTTGGCATCACCCACAGTTTGATTGGCTAGTTTGGCCACTGCCGGATTAGCTATATCTGCTGCCGTCAAAATCCCGCTGACTTTAGTAATGTAATAACTAAATGCAGGCAAGCCTTCTCTTAACAAATAAGGAGCATTACTGCCACTGTATGCTGAAGCAATCTCAATATCAGCATGCGTAGGACCAAGATCAGTCACGTTGTTTTTGTTGAATGCGATATTAGCGTTCATTGACCATTGGAAATCGGGTGTTCTTACATTGACAGTATTCACACTGAATTCCAGGCCCTTATTTACAACAGCACCTATATTCTGCAGACTGGTAGTAAATCCACTTGCGGCAAGCACAGGCAGGTTTAACAAAAGGTCTGAGTTTTTCTTATGATAAGCGTCGAAAGTAAAATTGATCCGGTTTGCGAATAAACTCAGGTCCAGACCGGCATCATATGTACTTGAGGTTTCCCATTTTAAGGCACTGTTAGCTAAGCCGGAGACTACCTGTCCGCTCGCAGTAACTGGTGTATTCCCACCAAAAACGTATCCGTTGCTGCTTAAAGTTGGGATAGAGTTATAGTCCCCGATGTTATTGTTACCGGATTTACCCCAGCTCAGTCTCAATTTTAAGTCGCTGATCTGTTTGATATCCTTCATGAAGGATTCCTGGGATATTTTCCATCCTGCCGAAACTGAGGGAAATGTTCCCCAGCGGTTATCTGAGCCAAATTTTGAGGAAGCATCCCGTCTTACAGTTCCCGACAAAAGGTATTTGTCTTTGAAGGCATACTGCACCCTGCTGTAATAGGAGAACAAGGTATTGTTGGTCTCTGTAGATGTACCTGTTGTGGTTACCCCTGCAGCATTTGCAATTGCATTATTCAGTGTGGTTACCAGGTTATTTGCAAAACCTCCTGCAGTAGCTAAACTTACGCCCTCGGTATGCACAATGTTATAGGACACCCCTCCAACCACTGAGATGGTATGGTCTTTGGCAATCGTAGTGCTGTAATTTAAAGTATTTTCATTCAGGAAATTCTGTTTTTTATTGACAAGGTACGCCCCGGTAGAATACAGACCCGGATTGGTAAAAATAGCTGTTGCAGCACCTACTGTTACCTGATCGGAGGTGAAACGTTTTGTATTCCTGTCGACGTTGTCATAGTTGACTGTTGATTTGAGGGAAAGACCTTTTGCAATCTCATAGTCCGCATATACAGAAGTGAGCAATCTGGAAGTTTTAATCTTATTGATTGCTGTTTCCAAATAGGCATAAGGACTAATCAATCTTGGGCTTGACCAGGTATAGGTAGGATTACCGTAGGCACCAGTATTGATTCCTGCAGAACTTTCTACTACCGGAACCATTTGTGTAAGATTTTGGAGCTGATTGTCTTTACCTTCCGCGGGAGGTGAATTGTTGATGGAATACGATGGCGCAAGGTTAATTCCAAACTTCAGCTTTTTGCTGGCATTGGCTTCAATATTGGCCCTTAAGCCGTAGTTTTTATAATTGGAATTGATAAGTGTACCATTTTGGTTGAGATAATTTCCGGAGATAAAGTACCGCACATTTTCCGAACCGCCACTGGCAGACATTTCGTAGTTCTGATATACTGCTGCACGGTAAACTTCATCCTGCCAGTCTACGTAATCCAGACCGGGATGACCTGGAACGGCCCACCTCGGGTCTGTCATATATGTTGTATTGATTACACCGGGAGTTCCTAAGATCGCTGCACGCTCAGCATTGGTTTGCGTTGCGGTTCTTCCGGTACCAGAAGCTACCCAGGCATTGTTCGCCAGCTCCGTAGCTTGCGCAACCCACTCATCAGCACTCAGTAAATCTACTTTTCTGGAAACTTCGGCCACACCCGTATTAGCGTTAAAACTGATCTTGGCCTTGCCGGCAACACCCCGTTTCGTGGTGATCAATACTACGCCATTCGCAGCGCGTGATCCGTAAATAGCACCCGCAGCAGCATCTTTGAGTACCTGTACACTTTCGATATCATTTGGGTTTAGGTTATCCAGCGGACTGTTGGAGATTGCACCTGAAGAAGACTGACTGGCAACATCCAGCGGAAACCCGTCCAGTACATACAGGGGTTCGTTCCCAGCGGTGATCGAACCTGTTCCACGCACCTGGATACTTAATCCTGCTCCGGGCATTCCACTTTGCTGTCTTACCTGCACACCGGCCATCTGGCCAATAAGTGCCTGTTCTACCCTGGCTATTGGTTTTTCCTCTACATTTTTAGCATCAAAAGACGCGACAGCGCCAAGGACGTTTCCTTTCTTTTGCGTACCATAACCTACTACCACCACTTCATTCAGATCACTTTGATCCGGAGACAGGGTAATGGCTAAGGGCTGCCCGTTATAAATTACTTCTTTAGTCTTGTAACCGATGTAAGTAAACACCAGTGTGGGTTTATCTTCGGCCGAAACGATCTGGAAGTCACCATCACTATTGGTAGAAACTACTTGTTTGGCGCCTTTGATACGGATACTCACACCCGGTAAAGGAAGATTTTTTTCATCAGTAACTTTTCCTTTGATAGCTATATCACGAATGGCCGCAGTTTTTGAAATGGCCACCAGATTGCCATCCATTACTTTGAACGTAAAGCTGTGCGGCTGCAGAATTGTATTCAGCACATCTTCTAAAGAAGCATCTTTGATATTAATACTGATTTTTTCAGTTGAAGGAAAAAGATTGTTACTGTACACAAATCTGTAATTTGATTTTTTCTCAATGGCTTTCAGTGCAAAATCAGGACTTGCATTCTTCAGCGCAATGGTAATTTTATTCACCTGTGCGGTTACATTTGCTGAAACCTGTACCAATGAGGTAAGTGTAAATATTGTGGTTAACCTGAGCAGGAGAAAAGTTTTTGATAGCATCAGGCCATGGTGGTCCTTACCGGACTTTCCGGTTTTTTTCATAAATTTAATAAGATTAAGTGAATTATTAGTCCGGGTGCAACGCCAATTGATCTCCGGATATATGATCGAAATCAGGGGAATACTGTAAGGTATTTCCCTTTTTTTTTGAGGGTTAGTAAATGATTATTGTTTCTTCCCCCTCCTTTCTGTACTTAAATTCATTACTGAACTGAAGTGCATTTAGTACTGTGCTTAGGCTGGCATTATCAAAAGTGCCTGTAAATCTTTCTTCCTTATATGCTGGATGCTGTATGATAATTTTCAGTCCGTAAACTTTTTCAAGCTTAGCGGTGATCGCACCCAATGTTTCATTTGTAAAACTGAAAGCCTTTTGTGTCCATGCCGTTTCGGCGATAAAAGCCTGGTCCACGTCATGTGCTATAACTTCAACTTTGATGCTTTGTATTTTTGTCCGTCCCTTAACCAGGTCTGCAGCGATTAGTTTCTGGTAAGGCTTGAGGACTATTTTTTGTGCTGCTCCATGATTTACTTTTACCTCTACAGAACCCCTAAGCAGAGAAGCTTCTGTTTTCGCATCAGGATAAGCCTTCAGGTTAAAAATTGTGCCCAGTACCTTTACATCCAGATTGTGGGTGTGTACAATAAATGGCCATTTGGAATTGTGTTTTACTTCGAAATAACCTTCACCGCTTAACCAAAGTTCCCTGCGTTGTTTGCTGAATTGAACAGGATATTTCAGTCTGCTGTTTCCATTCAGCCAAACCAGGGTACCGTCCGGCAGGATAACATGGTGTTTTTTATCTTTTTGTGTAACAATGTTTACCAGACTGGCAGGCCTGTCTGTTTTCCGGATAAGCCATGTGCTGAACAGGATTAAAACAAGCGATGCCGCTATACCTGGCCAAATGAAATGGTTTCTACTGCGGGAACTGATCCGCGCTTTAGTTTTCTGAAGCAGTGCATCACTTTCAGCGGAACTCAGCGTTTTCCCGGCACCGGTTTTCTCCTGAAAGCGATCATACCATTCGAAGAGCTCCTGTTCTTCTTCCGGGCTGGCTGATCCATTAAGGTGCTTATCCATCAATTTATTAAATTGTTGCCTAGTCATTGGTAGTAAGTGTAGAAATGAGAACGTTGCCCCCAAAGGGCTGATGTTAATTCATCAGCTTATTTGCAACAACAGAGAAAAATAAGGAAAAGTACAGGCAAAAAATCACTCAGGCCAATACGCAGTTTGCGGATAGCAATGGTAATCTGATTTTCAACTGTTTTTGGAGAAAGGGATAACCGGAGACTGATCTCGCGGTTGGAAAGACATTCTACCCGGCTTAAGGTAAATATCGTCCTGCACTTTTCAGGCAAATCCGACAAGCCTGAAAAAAAAGCTGTAGAGACTTCTCTTTCAGCAAGTGCATACTCTGTATTTCTGCATAAAGGCAATTCGTGTTCCACCTCAAAAACGTCTGCGTGGCTTTTCCCTGAACGTAGTACCTTAAAAACCTGAAATCTTGTGATGGCATACAGATAGGCATTCAAAGACTCAATTTGCTGACTGGCCCGCTTGTTCCAGAGCTGCAGGAAAACCTCCTGAACAACGTCCTTACTCTGAACGTCATCTTTCAGCATTTTGAAGGCCTGTATGTAAAGACGTTTTGCATACTGATGGTAAAGTTCATCAAAGGCATCTTTATCATCCTCTCTTAGCAATCCGAGCAGCTCCTGATCTGTACGAGTTGCAGTTTCCATATCATTATGTGTTGGTTCGTGTCAAATATACAATAAGTTCTACATATTTAGTAGACTTTATAAAAATGTTTAAATTAAACCCGCTGTTTTGATTAAGGTTCGCGCACTCGAGACGATCACCAGTGTACCTACGGCAATCAAAATTGTTTTTGTATTGAGTTTACCTGCAAGCCTTGCAGCGATTGGTGCTGCAATTACGCCACCAATGATCAGGCCTGCGATGGTCTGAATATGGCTGGTGCCTAAGATGATAAAGAAGGTTAGTGCACTGCCGAGGGTGACGAAGAATTCAGTCAGGCTGACGGTACCGATGATATAACGGGGAGTTTTACCTTTGGCAATCAGGGTACTGGTTACCAGCGGCCCCCATCCTCCTCCACCAAATGAATCCAGAAAACCTCCGGCACCTGCAAGCCATCCGGCATGTTTTACCTTTCGGGATTCATTTTTCTTTTTAAAAGCGTTTAACAGGATTCTGGCACCAAGTAATAAAGTATAAACAGATAGTACCGGTCTCAGCCAGCTTCCGTAAGCTTCGCCCAGATAACATAGCAGTACGGCACCTGTGATTGCTCCCAGTACGCCTGGTAAAAGCAATGTTTTGAAAAGTTTCCTGTTGATATTGCCAAACCGGTAATGACTAAATCCGGATGCACCGCTGGAAAACATTTCGGCAGTGTGAATACTACCACTTATCGCAGCAGGATTTAATCCGGTAGAAAGCAGTACAGTAGTGGAAATTACACCATAACCCATACCCAATGCCCCATCCACCAGCTGAGCGATAAAACCGGCCAGTAACATCCAGCCAAATGCAGATTCCAAACCCAAAGTATCACCAAATACTTTAAAGGCATTGATCAGGTTGGTCATCGGATAAAAGGAAGCGATAAGGTGTCCGATAATCATAAAAGCAAGCGCAAATAAACATCTGCCGGCAATCACACGCCAATATTTTTCATCCTTCACAGGCTGATTGAGGGCATCATTTTCTTTTACTTCGTTTATGAGCTTATCCGGAGTTGCGCTTTTATTATCCTGCATCTTTATTCTATATATCCTGTCAGCAAATATAAAATAATAAATCAAAGACTACTGATTTAGTCGTACATTTTAAAACAGTACATTCCCTCAAACAGTTACCGTCAGCGTCCTGTATATTTTGCCCGAAGTACCCTTTCCAGGGATTTCCAGAAAAATGTAGACATAATGCTTTCTACTTTCTGCAGCACCGTATCCACATCATCACCTTTGACTATATAACTTTCCCTGCTTAAAAACCTGAATATCAATCGGTGCCTGCGCTCATTGAGCTTTCGGGTCTTCTCGTCAGTAATCATCAGGATATGCATCGCATAATTCTCTGAAAGATCTGCTGTGACCTGGCCCGAAAGAGGGTTTTTATAGACCAGGATCTCTCTGGAATTAATAAGGCAGGAAAAGCAGAAGAAGCTGTAAAGATCGGGCTGTAACCTCAGCTGGTATTTGATAAGGAATGCGCTGAGATCAATACTCAGATCAAAGTTTCCCTCAGGAAAATACTGCACAAAGTCTTCCTTAAAACAGACGAATAAATTTTCTGCGAGCCTTTCTTCGCGGAATATAGACAAACAGATAGTCAGTGCAGTAGTGTAGGACAGATTACCTCCGGTCTTCCCCCAGCTGAAGCCGCATTCATAAAAGGGCCGGAGGCCGCAGCCCATTTCAGGAAGAATTTCGATGCCGTTTACCCAGATCCTCCTGATTGTTTCTATACCTGTACGTGACTGGGCAATGGTATACAAACGTCCGATAATTTGATATTTATTCATTGGGGTATATAGGGCCGGCCACTTGCGGGTTTAATGTAACAGAGGTTCTGGTAAACCTTCATATTTTTTTCAAAATATGGCCCTACAATAAACATAAGCAAGCAACCGACCCTATGTATAGGATCCAGCTGCCTGACTTATCTCGTAGGGTATTGAAATTTACCAGATTTCTGTTACGAGGTTCGTCAAGCTTAATCACTCAATATGAAGAAGCTACAATATAAATTTTTGATTGGATCATTATCTTATTGCATCATATATTTGGTTAGTTTCCTTAAATACTGTAGAGTTTTAAATTATAATAATCTACATAATATTACACATTATACACAAATATCAACATTTATGTAGATTAATAAAAATTAATGTAGAATATTTTCAAAAATTAAACATTTACCTTGTTTATGGTGAAAAACAAGGATTTTAAGATACACAAGGGTGAATTTCTGAACGGGCTGGTCCGCAAAAAGGGGATCAAGATTAAAGTATTGACACAGGCTGCCGGGTTTGACAGGTCAACTTTTTACAACCACATTAAACAACCCAATCTGTCATTTGGCATCCTCTTAAAATATGGCAAAATTCTCAATCATGATTTTGCAGAAGACTTTCCTGAAATGATTACCGACCAGAAAAAACCCAGCTCAGTGCAACCCAGCTATGAGGAGCTGGCTGAGGAAAAGGATTACTGGAAAGAAAAATATTTTCATATGTTAGAGCTGTATCATCAGTGCATGCAACAGCAAAAGGGAAATTAATTATGCTGATTCCCTTTTAGCCGCGGGATTGATCACAGTAATGGCAAGCCTGGTAAGGTAGGTATCTGCATGTTTTTCTTCTGCCAGGCATCTTTCCAGCAGTACCTCTGCACTGTCTTCTTCAATTTCTTCAAGCAGGGAGATCAGGCTTCCATAACAGGCAATTTTATAATGGGCAATCAGCTGTACCGCATAAATTATTTCTGCATCCCGCAATGCGGTTCCTGTTTCTACTGTCTTTACTATATCTGCAGATTTATCACTTAAGAGCTCTACAATTTTGCATTTCCCCTCACCCGGATGGATATCAATCAGTTTAAATACCTGTTCCAGCCTGACTACATGGGTTTCCGATACCTGAGACTGAGACACCAGCGCATTCTGAAGCTCCTCAGTATATGCTGCAATTGACAAAGCGGCTGCACACTTCACAAATTTCTTCTCTGCATTATACAAATCCTGTAAACATTCCGCGAAGAATTTGAATAATCCCCCCTCTTTCAGATAACCCGCCATAATTATGAACTTAATGAACAATTCAATAAACTATGTGGTATAAACAATCGGCCCCGATAAAAGTTTAGGTAAACAAATTAGTGTAACTTTACAGCATTAAAGAATCATTATGGCAGTATTGCATAAAAAAGAAGAGAAGATAGCAGTTGTGCTCAGTAAGCTTCCAAAAGATTATACCGATAAACAGTTTGTAGAGACCTTTATCGAACTGTATTCTAAGGACTGGGGAAAAATCAAGGCAAACTACATCAAACAGTCGCAGGACAAAGAGCCTGGTACAGTGATCAATATGCCTAAACCGGAACTGTATCTGAAAAGTATACTTACAGTTTATCTGGAAAACTTAAAAAATAATAAGCAGGAAGAATAATAAACTGATCAAATCAGCGTCTTTATATGGAGAGCGTTAATTTAGATGACGGGGATAGGTGTCAAAGCTTATCCCCGTTTCTTTTTGCCCTCCTGACGGAATCAGCTCCTGCCGGGCCGGAGATCCGTTCAGATCAGTTCGTTTGTTATTAAAAACTCTTTTACAATCTGGAAGTCCAGGAATATTTTATCTGCAGCAGATAATTTCAGGTGGTCATCAGTATTGGCCTGTATAGCAAAACACGTTAAACCGGCTGCTTTAGCAGCACGCAGGCCATTTAAGGTATCTTCAAACACCAGGCACTCTGCTTTCTGCAATCCCAGTCTTTCTACAGCGAGGTTGTAAGATTCAGGATCTGGTTTACTGTTCGTCACATCACTTCTGGTGATCATCAGGCTGAAATACTTATCCAGTCCGTTCTTTTTAAACATTTCATCTACATCCGGTCTTTTACTTGCAGTAACCAGCGCCATAGTCAGCCCCTTACTTTTGAAAAAGTCCAGTGTTTCCTGTACATGAGGCATCAGATCAATCACACTTGTTTTCAGGCGCTCTACCGTTAGTTCTTCCTTTCTGGAGATAAGTAGTTCAAGTGGCGATTCAATCTCATAAAGCTCCTTTAATCTCGCCGCATTTCCCGGTAAGGGTATACCAGCATAATTCTTTAGAAAGTCTGAGTATTCCAGCTGAATGCTGGATTCTGCCAGGAGCTCGTTCCAGGTGTTGAAATGAAAGTGTTCTGAATCTACAAGGGTACCGTCAAGATCGAAGAGTAGTGCTTTAAATTTTGTCATCGCTGCAAAGTAAAAAAAAATGAGGGTTGCCCCTCATTTGTCGTGTGATTTTTACACCATGCTGATTCAGGCGGGCAACTTTAGCAATCCTGACCAGCTGAGCCTGTTACTTCTGTTTAATCCAGGCAACAATATCATTAATTAATGTTTCAGATACACTTGCGGGCTGCTGGTATTGTGCAACAGAACCTTTTTCGAGCTGTGAGCTCAAAAGGTGATTCAGATCCGGATATGATTTCATGGTCACATTACTTTTTTTGCCCAAAGCAGCGTTCCAGCTATCGAAATCCGCCTGAGAAACCTGGAAGTCGTTTTCTCCCTGAAAGATCAGGATGCGTTTATTTATTTTTCTGGCTGTTTCAACCTGATTGTAATTATTCAGGTCTACCCAGTAGGATACAGGTAGTCCCAGAAGGCTTGAATCCGGTTTCATTGTTCCTGCCTGGGTTATCCTGGTTCTGTCAAGTTCTTTCAGAACATCTGCCAGCTGTTTTCTTCCGGCCTGCGTTGTGTCCTTAGACATTGCATACATGTACTTATTTTGCTCCTCCAGCAGATCAGTAAATTTTCTGGCAGGTGCTTCTGCAAGAATCAGCCCTTTCAATGAAGGGGCCAGGGTAGCGATTTTCGGGGCAAGCATACCGCCCAGGCTATGTCCAAACAGGTAAATCTCTTTCTTATCCACTCCCGGAAGCGTACCGGCAAGGGCAATTGCGGCCAGGGCGTCATCAATAGTTTCTTCCTTTACTGTAAAAGCGCCGCCAAACTCAGCTGAGTAAATCATCGTTCTTTTGACATAACGGATGCTGGCTATTCCCTTTGCAGCTAAACCAGCAGCAAGGTCTTTGAAAGGCTTGTTCGGCCCTACTGTTTCGTCCATATCACTTGGACCTGAACCATGTACAAGCACTACAAGAGGGTAATTCGCAACATTCTTGGGCGTGGTCAGTAAACCAACCAGGTTATGTCCCGGAGTTTTGACATAAATCTCCCTGGAACTGTATAGGGTTGTATCTGCATATGCAGGGTTCAGATATGCTGCTGCTGTGGATCGTGGTCTCAGGAAGAAGCCGGCTACTTTTTCAGATTTATCGAAGCCCATGATAAACGACTGGGTATCATTTGCAAATTTAGCATCAACGATTACAGTAAAGTATTCGCCCTGGGCCTTTCCCTGTACCGCCGCTGCAGACTCAAACTTACCATACCGGCTGTTCAGTTCAGTCCAAAGTTTCTGCAACTCTGCTGCAGGTACTTTAGTTCTTAGGTTGGTATCAAAAAGAGAATCGGCTTCTGCAAATTTCTGCTGACTCATCAGGTCAAAAAAGTCATTGGCACGGCCGAACAGATTTAACATTCCCTGTGAGAATGATGCTGTAGAAACGAACAGCAAAAATAGTAGTATCGTAGTTTTCTTCATATTGATTACAGCTAAATTTTATAGCGTATAACCAAAGTTAGTATTAATTCAATCAGATAAAATTGTTGTAACGGGATTATTAAAAATACAGGAAGAAATAAGGAAGATTAGTGTGGAAAAGAGAACAATGGGATTGGTATAAAAAAAGAAAGGGTTGATCCATCCAGACTCATCCCTATTCTAACCAAATATAAACCTGTATGAACGGGTTTTCTCTTAAATTTCAATGTTACTAAAATGTTTTAGCAACAGATTGAAAGTGTTTATCTCTTTGTTGTTGATACAAATATACAAACTATTTAATAGTGTACAAACTACACTATAGATTTTTTTTCAAAAAAACATTTCCATGACGAATTAAAGCAATCAAAAAATAGAAAAACACGCCTAAATGAAGCACAATCGCGGTATTTTATTCTTTATTCACCAATAATTTTTTTTTCACATCCGCTTCAGTTCCATCAAAAGGACCGGAAGATTCTATCTTTAAGCTCGCCATTGCCGCTCCGAACTCTCCGGCTTCCTGAATGCCTGTTCCTTTAACACGCTGATAAAGATAGCCGGCTATATAGGTATCTCCGCAACCTGTAGCATCAGTTTCTACGGCAGGCTGGTAGGCAGGAATATCATAAAAGATGCCATCAGCATAAATGATCGATCCCAGGCTGGCAAGCGTAACCACAACTTCCTTAACGCCCCAGCTTGCAAGTTCCCGTGCTCCTTCTTCAATTCCTTTGATACCAGTGAGGACTTCCAGTTCAGCATCATCTGCTTTTACAGTATGTACATATTGAAGGGCTTCCCTTTTCTCCGTCCAGTCAACCGCGCAAACACGCTGCCCGCTTACTTCACGTAAATATCCCTGCACGTCCAGGGAAACTTTACCGCGCTTTGAAAGATCCATGATCAGTTCAACAGGGATATCATTGGCCAGTAAAGGACCCAAGTGAAATATCTCAGCATCAATATCACGCAGCTGTTCAATGGTAAATGGATCAGATTCCTGTAATACACGCTGTGTACGGTGATCAAGGTTTGCAGAATAAATATTTTCGAAATACACTGTTCTGGCACTCGGGAATACAATAACTTCCGTACCGTTGTTACGTAATTCGGTTACAAAAGGCATTTCACTATCCGCAATAAGAGTAACCAGACCATAATCTATGTCCATCTGGCGAAGTGCGTTTGAAAAGTAAAATGAAGTACCGCCAGCCATATGTTTTTCAGCTGTGCTCGTCACTATTCTGTCTAATGTAATATGTCCTATGCAGCAAATATCGTACATCTATCCTTGGTTATAATTGAGCAGCTGAAGGTGCTGCCGAATTGCAAAGGTAGATAATAGCTGCTTTATCACAAGTTTTATCTGAAGAGGTCGAAACTCTGACTGGCATCAGTCCAGAATTCATCAAGTGCAATTATCCGGGGCTTAAAGAAGGAGATCATCTCCGGCCAGTCGCTTTCCTTAAAAATACTGACCCCTTCCAGGGTTTTAACGATCCTGGTCACAGTTCTATAATTTTCATCTGTGCTGTGCAGCTGCCAGTCCCACTCTTCATTCAGATACGAGGAAAGGATTTTGGCAAACGATTTAAACTGTTCGAAGATCAGTTCCTGAATGCCATGGTCCGGATGTGAAAGTTCTATCGCAATGGAGGCCGAACGGTGATCAGCCTGCATTTTAAAATGCAGGTGCCTGATTCCGGTCTTGTAGTTTATCCAGTTAATTTTTAACCCTTCAGCGGATGGATGAGGAGCGATATATTGTCCAAACTTCGTCCAGAATGCCTCCTTTAGTTTAGAAGCCTGTTCCTTAGAATACATAGCAGCTTATTTTTTGTTGTAGTGCTTTTCCAGAAATTCAACTTTCGAATCTTTGAAACTCTTTACCGGGCCTAAAGCATACATTAAACGAATATAACACCAGGCCAGGTCAAACTGATGAGGAAGGAAACCTGTTCTTGCACTTACAGGATATAAATGGTGGTTGTTATGCCACTCTCCTGCTACATATCCAGGCCATAACTGGTTGATGGACATATCTTCGCGGCTGAAGTCATAGTTATCCCTGCGCATATCTTTTCCTTTTCCGTGTCCTTCATAATTAAAAGTCCTTACGCCTACAGCCCAAACTCCGGCCGCACCAAATACAGCACAAACCAATCCGAAACCTCCTGTAAGGAAAAATACTATTCCCCAGAAGCCCCAGTTCAGCACCCAGGACAACATCGTTCTGTATGGATTGGCAATAGAACCCCATTTTAAATACTGGGTATACGTATTTGGCGTAATACCCGTATTTACCATCAGTTTCACTGCACGCTGATAATCAGCCTCAGTCAAATCTTTTGCTATTGGCTGATGATTGACATCGGCAAGGAAACAGTAAAGGAAACCTCCCGAAGCATTGTACGGATCACCCGGCATGTCAGATTTTTCGTGATGCACGTGGTGAGATACCACATAGATCTCCTCAGGAATCATAGAAATGGTAAGATTCTGCGTAAAAAAACGCCAGAACTTATTTCTGAACGTATACGAATTATGTGTACAGTAACGGTGGTGCCAGATGGTTCCGTGTGTACCCATAATGATCATACTGTAAACAAACGCTACAGCGAGCAAGCCCCAGCTGAAGTACTGGAAGATGAAAAGCATCAAAAAAGGAACTGATATAAGGACCTTAGACCAGCTGTAGAAGGGCAGCCAGTTTTTCCTGCTTTTGAAGATATTGAGTCTGCTAAAAAACTCTGTAAAGATCTGTTTTGGAGTGGGTTTAGAGAGATTACCATTTGTGTCTGACCAACCATAGGCAGGAGGATCTAACACCACATTTAGGAATGTCATAAAAATGCAATTATTTAAGTGTGTAAAGTACGGTGTATTTTTCGTATTTCTACTAGAATTTGGATTAAATCTGCATACATATAATGTTATTTCGGAAAATCGGGTTTTAATGTTAGTATTATTTTAAACATATGCCTACTTTCGACCTTTTATTTGAATTTGCTCAGACAGAGGTCTCCGGGCAAAAATCACGAATCCATATACAAGATGAGTAACACAACAAACCGCAAGCGGGACGCATTAGATTATCACTCGAATGGCAGGCCAGGTAAAATCGAGGTCGTGCCTTCCAAACCTACCAATTCACAAAGAGATTTAGCCCTTGCCTATTCGCCTGGAGTTGCAGAACCCTGTATGGAAATCTTCAGAAATCCCGAAGATGTATATAAATACACTGCTAAGGGAAATCTTGTGGCTGTAATTAGTAATGGTACTGCGGTTCTTGGTTTAGGAAATATCGGCCCTGCAGCCAGCAAGCCTGTCATGGAAGGTAAAGGCCTTCTCTTCAAAATATTTGCTGATATCGATGTGTTTGACCTTGAAGTTAATGCCGCAAGTGTGGATGAATTCATCACGGTTGTGAAAGCACTGGAGCCAACATTCGGCGGAGTAAACCTTGAAGATATTGCTGCCCCGATGTGTTTTGAAATCGAAAGGCGCCTGAAAGAGGAAATGAATATTCCTGTAATGCATGATGATCAGCATGGAACAGCCATCATTACCAGTGCTGCTTTGATGAACGCCTGCGAACTGCAGAACAAAAAACTTGAAAAAATAAAGCTGGTCGTTAGCGGCGCGGGTGCTGCTGCTGTTTCCTGCATCAAATTATATCTGAAATTAGGGGTCAAAAAAGAAAACATGCTGGTCTTTGATAAAGACGGTATTGTAAATACTGACCGTACTGACCTTGATCCTATCCGCATGGATTTTGCCACCCCGAGAAAGGACGTGACAACGCTCGCACAGGCTATGAAAGGCGCTGATGTTTTCCTCGGTTTATCTGCAGCAAACGTAGTTTCAGCAGAAATGGTGCAGTCTATGGCCAAAAACCCTATTGTTTTTGCACTTGCCAATCCTGATCCTGAAATCGCCTACGATATTGCAATCAATTGCCGTAAGGATATCATTATGGCTACGGGCCGCTCTGACTTCCCCAACCAGGTGAATAACGTGCTGGGTTTCCCTTACATCTTCCGCGGTGCACTTGACGTACGTGCTACTTCTATTAATGAGGAAATGAAGATTGCAGCGGTTAAGGCAATTGCCGATCTCACGAAATTACCAGTACCCGAAATAGTGAACCTGGCCTACAAAGCCAAAAACCTGAAATTCGGTAAAGATTATATCATTCCAAAACCAATTGACTCCAGACTGATCAGCATTGTTTCTTCTGCTGTTGCAAAAGCAGCGATCGACTCTGGTGTAGCGCGCAAAACGATTACCGACTGGCCTGCCTATGAGGAAGAACTGCGCGTAAGATTAGGTGCTGATGATAAGATCCTGAGAAACCTTGCCAATAAAGCAAAATCAGCACCCAAACGCATTGTATTTGCCGAAGCTGATAATTATAAGATTTTAAAAGCCGCCCAGATTGTTAAGGACGAAGGTATCGCTACTCCTATCCTGCTGGGAAGTGTGACACGTATCCAGCAGATTATCATTGAACATGGTATTGAACTGGGCGATATTGAGATTATCGACCCATGGCAGGGAACAGATGATTCCGAAAAATTTGCAGAACATCTTTACCAGCGCCGCCAGAGACGTGGTATCACGTTATACGAGGCGAGAAAGCTGGTGCGCGACCGCAACTACTACGGAGCAAGCATGATCGAATTTGGTTCTGCAGATGCCCTGATTTCTGGTCTGACCAAAAACTACAAGTCTACTTTAAAACCTGCACTGCAAGTGATCGGTACCAAGCCGGGCGTAAAGAAAATTGCAGGTATGTATTTAATGCTGACCAAAAAAGGCCCTGTATTTTTAGGTGATACTACCGTAAACCCTGATCCTACAGCACAGGATATGGTCGATATTACTGCAATGATCCATGAAACTGTTAAAGGTTTTAACGTTACACCAAGAGTTGCGCTTTTATCGTACTCTAACTTTGGCTCCAATAACGGGACTATCCCTGAAAAAACCAGGATTGCAACTGCAATGCTGAAAGCAAAATATCCGAACATGATTGTGGATGGCGAGATGCAGGCGAACTTTGCCATGAACTCCGATTTGCTACAGGGAAACTACCCCTTTTCTTCACTGAAGGGCAGTCCGGCAAATACGCTGATCTTCCCAAATCTGGAATCTGGTAATATTGCTTATAAACTTCTGCAGGAGTTAGGAAATGTAGAAGCGGTTGGGCCTATCCTGATTGGTCTGGATAAACCTGTGCATGTCTTGCAGATGGACAGCTCGGTTCGCGAGATTGTGAATATGGTTACCATTGCTGTGGTTGATGCGCAGTTATACAGCGCTGCTACTGCGAACAAGAAGTAATACATATAATAAAAAGATCCCTGCAGCAGGGATCTTTTTATTATATGTTATCCGATAAACAAGTCGCTGCTCAGGTACCTGTCTCCCCTGTCACAGGCGATAAATACGATGAGACCAGAAGATAGCTCAGAGGCAAGTTTCAGTGAACATGCCAGTGCTCCCCCGCTGCTCATACCGGCGAAGATCCCTTCGGACCGGGCCATTTCCCTGGCATAGTGCGAGGCCTCCTGCTGGGAAACATCCATTGTTCTGTCCACTCTTTTTGCATCAAATATCTTAGGCAGATAGGCAACAGGCCATCTCCTTATGCCCGGAATTGAGGATTCTTCAGTCGGTTGGCAACCCACGATCTGAATATCAGGATTCTGTTCTTTCAGGTACATGGAATTCCCCATGATGCTTCCGGTGGTTCCCATAGAGCTTACAAAATGTGTAATACGGTGTTCGGTATCCCTCCAGATTTCGGGGCCTGTAGTTTTATAGTGTGCCAGGTAGTTGTCTTTGTTGGCAAACTGGTCCAGCAGGAAATAGCCTGGCTGTGCTCCTTTGTCTTCAGCATAATCCCTGCAGACTTCGATGGATTCCAGCAGGGTTACTTTTGCTCCATAGGCTTCCATCGTCAGGGTACGTTCCCTGGTAGAATTTGAAGGCATCACCAGTTCAATATCCAGTCCGTATATACCAGCAATCATGGCGAGGGCAATTCCTGTATTGCCACTGGTAGCTTCGATGAGTTTTGATCCTTTCTCGATTTCACCACGCTCCATTGCACTGCGGATCATATTCAATGCAGCCCTGTCCTTAACGCTGCCGCCGGGGTTGTTTCCTTCCAGCTTTGCGAAAATCTTTACCTCAGGATTTGGATTTAACTTCTGTATCTCCACCAATGGGGTATTGCCGATGCAGTCTATGATGTTTCCCATTTTAATTCTTGTTTTTAGTTTCTATTACTTTCATGGCCGACTGGTGATAGACTGTTGAATCTGGCAGAACACTTTTTGTAAGCCATACGTTACCGCCAATCACACTGTTTTCCCCGATGAAGGTATCGCCGCCCAGAATTGTTGCGCCAGAGTAAATGATCACATGATCGCCTATCGTCGGATGTCTTTTTGTATTGGCCATAAACTTATCTACACTCAGTGCTCCCAGAGTAACTCCCTGGTATAATTTTACGTGATCCCCGATCACTGTTGTTTCACCAATGACAATGCCAGTTCCATGATCAATAAACAGGAATTCTCCGATTACCGCCCCGGGATGGATGTCTATACCAGTTACTGAGTGTGCATATTCAGTCAGGATCCTTGGAATCAGGGGAATACCCAGCTTCAGCAGGTGATGGGCCAGCCTGTAAAATGATACAGCTAAAAATCCCGGATAACTTCTGATAATCTCAAATTCACTTTGTGCTGCAGGATCACCATTTAATGTTGCAGTGATATCCGTATTCATCTTCCTGTACAATTCCGGAAGTTCTTTGTAGAAAATAGCTGCAACCTGTTCGTTGCTGCAGTCCTTGCATGCTTTGGTCGTATTGAGAATATTCAGCAGCTCCTGCTGTGATGCACTGAACATTTCCTCAATCTCCAACAGGCTGAACTCAGGACATGTCTGGCGCTCAGGGTAAACTAAATTCAAAAGGTTCACCGCCCAGTCGGCTATCACTTTGTTGGAAGGAATCTGCTCAAGCTGGTTTTGTTTGGTAAAGATATGGCGGTAAAATTCTTCGTTCATTTTTGTGCTGTAAGTGCTGGCTGGTTAACCAGAGTAATTTGAGGTGATGTATTGGGTAATTTAATGTTACTGCTGTCAAGTACCTCAATAAGTTTCTGATAATTGGAATAATACACTGCCCAGAAGTTGCTGTTGTCAATCCAGGCCCTGACGATCAGTACAATACCGGTCTCCCCCAGGGAGCCCACCAGTACGGCTGGTTTGGGATCTTTCAATACCAGTTCATCATTCTCCAATATAGCTAAAATAGCTTTACGGGCGTGGTCAATATTTGTATCATAGGCAACATTTAACTTATACTCTGCCTGTCTTGTTTCATTATCAGACACATTATTGATCACTGCATTTGCCAATGGTCCGTTTGGCGCGTAAATGGTTGTGCCGTTACCTGCCTTTAAGGTTGTATATAAAATATCGATTTTCAGCACCAGTCCGGATACATTGTTACTGGAGCTGATATTGTGGCCCACCCTGAAAGGCTTAAATAAAAGGATCAGTACACCACCGGCAAAGTTTGACAGGCTTCCCTGAAGGGCCAGGCCTACAGCCAGACCCGCAGCACCAAGAACGGCCACAAAAGAACTGGTTTGAATCCCAATCATGGATGCGCAGGAGATAATCAGCACTATATATAAAACTACGTTGATAATACTGATCAGAAATTCGCTCAGCGAAATATCTATACTGTTCCTGTGAAAGTGGCGGCGGAGGAACCTCACAAAACGTTTGATGATCCAGATACCTGCCAGGAGCAAAAATACAGACAGAAGGAAGTTTGGTAGACGGTCTAAAATCTGAACAGTAAATTTATCTGCGTAGGGTTGGAATTTATTCATCTTTATCATTCAAAATGGCCCTTTAAATGGCCTGTTAAGATTTTTTAAAGATACAGATCTATTTTTTTGTTCAAAAGAATGGATGTAATCACTTTGTCAAGGAATAGCCTTGCACTTATGCGTTAAATTCGACCTCAAATGATGTACCGGGGTTGAGCACATAGAAATGCTGCGACTTCTTTCTGTCTCCGGCTTCATCTATCCTGGCCAGGTCAAACTCCAGCGGCGTCAGATCAGAAGGCACTTGTGTCATGCCGCTTTTAAAGATCATTTCTCTTTCCGAAAACAAAGGAATAAACTCTTTGCCGTCCCGTACAAAGGTCTGAACATTGAGAACATTGCTCATGGGATCGAAATCTTTGAAAAGCGAAGTCACTTTTGCAGTCCTTACCTGGTACATAAAATTAGTTCTGTAGGCCTCAGGGTCAAACCACTGGTTCATAATTGCCATGTTGAGTGGCAGCGACCGGTTTTTGATATAAAACGGAAAGTTGGTACTTTCTATAAATTCAAACAAATCAGGCTGCACTCCGGTAGAGGCAAAATAGATCTCCCGGTTGGGAAGAAAGGTCTGCCTTACAATTTCTGTCATGTTTTGTATTACCTCTGCCCCGCCTTCATGCTCTACACCAAGAAAAAGGTCGTCCTTGTCCAGCTGATCATTGTAAAGCAAACCGAAGTATGCTTTTTCGATTGCAGGATTTGCAGCCAGCACCCTGACAAGATTATCTATAAAACTCTTATTCGAAATCATCAATACTAATATAGGCAATTCTGCAAAACAAGGGAAAGCTTTTTACCGCATACCAGTAAATTTATCGTTAGACTTCAATATACTCCCATGCGCTGCTCCAGGCATTACTTTGTTCTGCATAGGTGATAAAATCCGAATAGAATTGCGATCTGGAAAGTGTTGCACTGTCGCCTATCACTACGAGTTTCTTTTTGGCCCGGGTCATAGCCACATTCATTCTCCTGGTATCAGAAAGGAAACCAATTGTACCTTCGGAATTACTTCTTGTCAGACTGATATAGACGATGTCACGCTCCTGGCCCTGGAAACTGTCAATAGTATTCACCGTGATTTTGTCTGCGTAAACCTGCAGGTCAGGAGCATTCAGCAGTAAATCCTTCAGGATATAAACCTGTTGTTTGTAGGGCGAAATTACAGCAATGCTGGGAAAACCATCTGACTGATAATGGGCTGCAAGCTGCTGCACAAGCTGTGTAAGGTGTTTCAGCAAGAAGGCCGCCTCTTCGGGATTTGTACTGCTGGTACCTTCGTTTTTTTCATCAAAACCACAGCCTGCCGTATCAATAAAAGCCAGTGGCGAATCCCCGGCGAACAACACACGCTCTGCCACTGACGGATGCGCGATCAGTTTGTCTTCATAAAAAACCTTTGAGGGGTATCCCATGATTTTTTCATTCATCCTGTATTGCTCCTCCAGCAGGGTTACAGCCTCCGGATGAGCAGACACACATTTTTCAAGTAATGTTGTGCTCAGGCCGTTTCTTGCTGCCACAGTGGATTTTATGGTGGGCGATAACTGGCAGTGATCTCCGGCAAAGACCACCTTTTTTGCTTTGAGCAGAGGTATCCAGCAGGCAGGTTCCAATGCCTGTCCCGCTTCATCAATCACTACAGTATGGAATTCACGGCCCCGCACTGTATAATGATTAGATCCTACCAGCGTTGCAGTAATTACCTGCGCCTTGTTTACCAGATCATCAATGATATATTGTTCGGTATTGCCCACTTCCTTCATGATTTTGTAAGCTTCATTAAACAGGGCTTTACGCTGTTCCTGCTCGGCTTTACCAAAATTACGCTTGTACTTATGGGCCATCTTTTTGTACTCATTTGCCTGCTTCTTCAGGTTCTTCAGCTCCTTCATACTGTGATGACCGGCCATTTTACTGTCCAGCGTGAGCGACATCAGGCGCTCAGAAACCCTTGCGGGATTTCCTACACGTAACACGTTCAGTCCCTCGTCAGCAAGTTTCTCACTGAGCAGGTCAACCGCCGTATTACTTGGTGCAACCACCAGAATCTGCTGCTGATCCCTTTTGATCAAAGCTTTAATGGCCTGTACCAGGGTTGTTGTTTTGCCGGTACCCGGCGGGCCATGAACAATTGCAAGGTCACTGGCAGACATGATCTGATCAACGGCCTGCTGCTGCATCGTATTCAGCCCGGGCATCACATAGGTAAAAGTCTCAGCATTAAAAGATGCTGAAGATGCGCCGGTTAAAATTCTGACCAGGCGGCCCTCTTCTTTTTGCTCCAGACGGGCGGCAGCAGTTTTGAGGGCGTTCTGCATTTCATCATAACTGTTGTTATCAAAAAGTACATCTACACCCAGTTTTCCGTCGCGCGACCAGTCGGGCAGCTCATCTGTACGCAGGGTTATTTTTAATTTGTTGCCACTAGAGTGTGAGATTACACCTTCAAGACGGTCGGTTTTGGAATCATGGTTAGAGAATAAAACGGCAGCTGCACCAAAGCGGAGCTGATGATTGATATCCTGATGCGAGGTACGTTCCAGTTCTACGGTAAGATAGTCGCCCCTGCTCATTTCAGAGCCCCGGATCGCAACCGGATACCAGGTTAAACCATTTGCCCTGCGTTCTGCTACAGTTGCGGATTCAGTAAGTTTCAGGTATGCGTTCTGGTCTTCTTCTTTCTCCGTTTTTAACAGATCAAGAAGCTTTTTGAAATATTCCATTTCTGCAAAGGTAGCAGTTTAAGACAAGATCAGAGCGAGTCGCGCAGCGTTAAATAAAACGGTACTTCTACCTGTTCCTTCGAATTTCTCAGGATCAGATCAGCTGCAATACGCCCCATTTGCTGAAAATCTGTAGATATGGTAGTTATCCCGTTGAGAATGATCTTTTTCCATGGGGTTTCATTGTAAGAGATCAGGCCTACCTGTGTGCCGATCTTAAAATTCAGCATTTTTATCCTTTCGATCAAAGTAACCAGGTCATTTTCCATCAGGTTGATAAAAACCTCGCCTTCGCTGATCGGCTCATTGAGCACATCGTTCACTACCTTTTGTACAAATCCATACTGTTCACAGAATTTGGAGAAACCTTTCTTAATTTCTTCAGGAAAATAACTCTGCTCAGGAAAAATGAGTTTGATGGTATGGTATTTTTTTAGCGGTTCAAGTGCCTTTTCCAGCGCCTGAAAGATATCTTTCTCAAAATTTTCATAGGCAGAGCCAAATTCCCCTTCTATACCGGGGATCATTTTATCCATCAGGATCAGCTTGCTTTTGGGAATGGTATTTAAGATTTCATATTCATCCACACTTGCTTCAATAAAATGGGGAATGATCACATAATGCGAATACTGCTCATTTTTAGCTGTCAGCAGTTCCTTGAACAAAGAAAAGTCGTTGTTATAGATGTAAAAATCAATGGCTACATTTTCACCAATAGCATCTACAAAGGCATCATAGATGATTTTTTTGTGGTTACTCAGCTTGTTAAACATCAGGCAGATCTTTAACCGCTGATTGTAATCTTCATTCAGAATATAATATCCCTTGCCCGGAATAGAACCCAGGATACCCAGGTTTTTAAGGTGTTTGTATCCTTTTTCTGCAGTATCGCGCGAGATCTCCAGTTCATAGCTTACCTCATTAATGGAAGGAAGCGTATCGTTCTTTTTTAGTTTGCCTTCTTCAATGGCCGCTAAAACAGATTTTGTTAGTTGTAAGTATTTTGGTATTGCAGAGTATTCGTCAACATGGATATACGTAAAAAAATCATTGAGCTTCATAAAACTAAAATTGCCGGATCAAAGTACAAAGTTTAGCTAAAACAGTTTACCTAAACTTTGTACAAAGTACGCAAACGTTTGCGTAAAGCAACTAATTCGCCTAGTTATATCCAAAAATTTGAACGGGGCCTATTAGTCCTGAAGGCATTGGTTCCCATCCTGACGCGTCAAAAGTCTTATAGTTAATGTTAACGAAATTGATCTCATGGTAGTTTCTCCAGCTTATATGTTTTTGATCCATGTACCTGATGCGGTTCGCCATCAGGTTCGCTACCTCTATTTTGATAGTATTTTTACCCGGATGAAGGTACTTTCCAATTCTTGCCTGAAAGGGAATACTCCAGATGATCCCGGCATCTTTGCCATTGATCCATACATGGGCACTTTCATCAACCTTACCTAAATCCAGAACATACTCCCCCTGCATTTTCTGTGGCATCGTAAAAGTATGTGTATAAGCTCCGGTTCCGGAGAATGCTACTGTTAAGGAATCGTTCAGGGCAGTCCATGATACGAGTTTGTCCAGATGTTTATCTGCAGGCAAAACAGGACCGCCTGTTGTAAAATGCAGGTCCCAGTCTTCATTTAAAGCCAAAGCTTTTCCGGGTTTATCAAGGTAAGTCCACATTTTGCCCACTTTCTGGCTGCCGGTTTGCAGGAATAACGTTTCTCCAGGTTGCAGATATACTTTAACCCAGGTTTTCCCCTCTTTGCTTTGTGTTTGAGCCTGTCCGTAATCCCCGCTCTGCGGATCCAGCAGCGTAACTGCTGTGCCTCTGGCATTCAGCGGTATCCATTCGTCTATGGTTTTAGCAGAATGATTCACCAAATAATAGTATTTACCGGAATTAAGTTTCCGGCGGATAAATTTCAAACCGCTTTGGCTCAGCTTTTCCCCTTCAATCAGTTTGAATGACAATGCTTTCTGAATATCCTGCGCCACAAGGATCTGGCCGGAACCATAGGCAGAACCTTTTACTCCACTGCCCAAAGATTTCAGGTCAAGCCCGGTAAGGAGGCGCTTAAATTCAGTCCTGTTTCTCTCAAGGTTGCTTAAACCCGGCACATCCTCAGGTAGTTGCTGAAAGATAATGGTAGCACCGCTATTTGCCAGTGCAAAAATATCCTTTAGCGTTTTCAAAGGCATGAACTTAGCTGCCGGAACGATCAGTGTCTGGTAAGGACTGGCCAAAGGCGATGTAAGTAACTGTCCTTTGCTGGCTTTTGCATGGGCAAGCATATTGTCTGATGCAAAATCAAATGAATAGCCCAGGCTGGCCAGTTTCAGGCTCTGTTTGTAAAATTCAGTTGGATACAACCATTCATCCACATCGTGCACCTTCATCGGCATATCCATTCCTTTAGGATTTGCCCATGCATCGTACACAGGCCAGTAAATCAGCAGTTCATTATCCGGCTTACCTGCTTGCAGGAGCGATTGGCAGCGGCTGAAATAATCGTCCATTCCTTTCAGATGCTGCCAGAGACTATTTGAGGGTACCATATTCGTGGAAGCATAAAACAGCCATCCCGGAAAGGGTATATCCGCGGGCGAATAGGTAGTTCCATGGTAAAATATATGATTTATGCCCGACAGGAACAGCTGTTCAGCTTCGGGTTTGGCCTGTGAAAACGAGGTTTTAAAGTGTTCTGTCAACCAGGTAAAGGTTTCTGAAGACACAAGTGTTTTACCCGTAGTATGCGCTGCAGAGCTCGCAAATTTGCTCATCATCGGATCAGGGTCTACATTGCGGATATCTGCTTTGTCGCGCCTTACACCCGGAATATCAAAATGGCTGGAACCAAAGGTCTCCGTTTCAGGAATATCTACCGTTGCATAGAGATCAAGCAGGTTTCCCGGCGAACCGTGCGACTGGTTTTTAGTCATGCTTTTATACCGGTGCGCCCAGTTTGTCCAGTTTTGCGTAAAGTTTTCCAGCAAGAGCTGGCTCATTGTTTCCCTGTAGTCTGATTTTAACCTCCCGATTTCCATGCTGGTAGAATCCTTCCCGGTCAGCTCTTTTATATGGCTGCTCAGGTCATATCCCTTCAGCCGCTTAAATTCTGTAAGAAATGTAGGGGTCCAGTTGGCTCCATAAACCTCATAGCTATCATTAAAAAAAGACCTTACTCCGGGGGAATGCCCGGCAAAAGCCTGATCAAATCTCTTCAGATAAGCATCAACTGAAGGTTTGTCCAGGTGGTCCAGCGTATACCCGGCTCCTGAGGGCGCTGCTCTTTTTACCTGCTGCAGCGTTCTACCGGAAAATAAAGCATAAATCTCTGCATCGGACGTCGCTGCAGTCCATTTCAATTGTCCATTTGCATCCACTTTATCGAAGAGGTTATAAACCTTACCGTCTGATCCATATGCGGTTACTGCCTGTAACACAGCACCGGCTTTCTGTTGTTTTTCATCCTTAATAACTATCGCTTCTTTCAGTGTCTCCCCTTTAGGAATAGCATAACGCTGTACTACAAGTTTAGCTGCCGCAAATTCAGAGGTTACCTGCGGACCACCGAATGGCCAGCCGGTACCTGTATTCATGTCCACACCCATGCCCAGGGCAGCGGCTCTCTTTACGGTGAAATCAAGCATACCCATCCATTTCGGGGATAGAAAGTCGATATACCGGTCTTCAAAACCTTTTGTCCCGTAAATCGGAGTAATCTCTACCCCACCTATCCCGGCTGCTGCGTAAGCAGAAAGCGCTGTAGCAAGGTTTTTTTCATCTACGGCATTCCCCATCCACCACCAGCGTGTCCATGGGCGCATTTGCTGTTTAACCTGAGGCCAGGGAATGTTTGCATGTTTTACTACTTGCCCTTCTGCACTGAACATTCCAGCTACCAGGGACAAAATCAAAAGGGATTTCTTCATTATATATGATTAACATAGTCACCTGTTAAGATGATCAATTCTACTCTTATCAATCCATATGGAAAACTTCCTTCAAAGTCACCGAAACAGGCGAATGATCGGGATTTGTTTCCATAATGTCTGCCATATAAGCCCACCATTTCTGAACGATCTCTTTTTCTCCCAGTGCCTGTGAGCCTTGCCCGCTTACCTGCTGCACGGCAAAAAGCGTATTCGTTTCTTCATCCAGAAAGATCGTATAATCACTGATCCCGTTCTCCCTCAGCAGGGCCGCTATTTCCGGCCAGATTTCATCATGCCGTTTCTTATATTCTGCCGCAAATCCCGGCCTGAGTTTCATTTTGAAAGCTGCTTTCATCTTATTTCTTCAGTTTATAAACTTCAGATCCTGCCAGCAGGAAACAGCCCAGTCCGTAATCTTCGAAATCCGGTCTGCTCGTAAAAGTTACAGGCTGACCGTCCTTTGGTTCTTTACCTGTTCCCTGAACATAACCCAATGAACCATCTTTGCTCACCGCATCTTTGATCATGGCGTTCCAGGCTTTTACCAATACCGGTTTATATACTTTGGCATCAATAAAGCCATTATTTATGCCCCATGCCATTCCATACACGAATAATGCAGTTCCGGAAGTTTCCTTTCCGCCATAGTTGTTCGCGTCATGTAAACTTGCATTCCAGAATCCATCAGGACGTTGAACAGGGAGCAATGCAGTCAACATCTCTTTGTATGTCTTTAAGTATTCATCACGGTGAGGGGCATTTTCAGGCATGATATCCAGAACCCTTACCAGGGCTGCGATTACCCAGCCATTCCCGCGGGACCAGTAGCAGTCTTCACCGTTTGGTTCTTTGTACGGCGGTACGAAAGATTTATCGCGCCACCATAATTTATCTTTGGCATTGTACAAACCACCACCTTCGGCAGTTTTGGTATGCATATACATTTGATACATGTACTCATAGTAGGCGTTATCATTATATAAAGTGCCGAGTTTAGCGAATACAGGCATTCCCATTTGCAGGGCATCGATCCATGTCCAGTCGTCAATCTTACCAGATTTCATCATCAGATCCATTGATTCTTTGATATCTTTAATACGCTCAGGCTGTTTATCAAGATTGTACAGATCGATATAGGTTTGTCCGCAAGCCTGGTTATCACCATTACGCGTGCTTACTCCCCCACGCAGTCCCCATTTATGTTTCTCGCCCCAGTCGGCCGCATAGT
>NZ_JBEVDX010000067.1:0-31088 GCF_040513095.1 Pedobacter sp.
ACCGGCCGGCAAAAGTTGAGGTGGATGAGCCGTACATGGAATATCAGGAGCCTTCGGGTTTCCAGGTCATGGAGGTGTTACTTTTCAGTGATGACCCTTATTCGCACAGGAAAGAGCTGATGGAACAGGCAGATTTGCTTTCATCATCTGCCGCTGATCTGAATGCCTTACTTTATGATTTCCAGGGTACCGATAAGGAGCTGCTGGAGAGTGCACGTTTGGAACTGATCAGGGTAATCACCCTTGGTATTACGGGTTATGATGCTCCTGAACTGAAAAGCGGAATTGAAGAAGCTTATCAGTCGGTCGCCGCCATTCAGCAGGTGCTTCTGCCTTACCTGGCGATTGAAACCAGGCCCGGGGCTGCCGGTATTTCCGCGCAGCTATCCAAAACCCTGGAAAAGACATTGGTTTTTCTAAAGGAGCATCCGGAATTTGATGGGTTTAACCGGATGGATTTCCTGACTGTCTATGCATTACCTTTACAGGAACAGCTGGGAGTATTCATCAGCAGCCTGGATCTTTCTGTGAACCGGAAGAGCAGTTTAAATTATGAGGCAAAGCATATCTTTAGCAGGGATGCCATTCCTGCAGCAGCTTTTACGGCAATAAGTAAGGCGCAACCCACGAAAGTTGCTTTAGGAAAAAAACTGTTTTTTGATAACACATTATCAGGCAACCTGAAAAGAAACTGCAGCAGCTGTCACCGCACTGACAATTACTTTAGTGACGGATTAAAAACCAGTCTTGCCTTTGATGGTAAAAGCTTTGTGCAGCGTAATGCGCCAGCGTTGTTATACGCAGGCTTCCAGTATGCGCAGTTCTGGGATGGAAGAGTTAAAAGTCTGCCGGAGCAGATCAAAGCAGTAATTGCAAATCCGCTGGAGATGAATGGGAATCACGCTGTAGTCATTGCCGGTCTTAAAAAAAACAGCTACTATAGGGCGGACTTTCTCAAGGCCTTTCCGGCAGCAGCGGGCGATCCTGTGACTATAGACAACCTTGCAGCTGCACTGACGGCTTATATTATGGAACTGGCGCCTATGAATTCTGCTTTTGACAAGTACCTGTCGGGAGATAAACATGCGATGAGTGCTGAACAGCTGAAAGGCTTTAACCTCTTCATGGGGAAAGGTCAGTGCGGAAGCTGCCATTTTGCACCCTTATTCAATGGTCTGATTCCACCATTATATAAACGTACAGAATTTGAAGTTTTAGGCACACCTGCAAATGATGATTTTGAACACCTGATTAACGATAAGGATGCTGGGCGATACGGTTTTTTCTCTATAGACTACTATCGGGGCGCATTTAAAACGCCATCGGTAAGAAATGCAGCTATGACAGCTCCGTATATGCACAATGGTGTTTTTAAAGACCTGAATAAAGTTGTTGAATTCTACAATCAAGGGGGAGGGGCAGGGCTTCGTCTGGAAGTGCCACAGCAAACTCTTTCTGCAAAACCGCTGCACCTGTCTGATGCAGAAGTTGAACAAATTGTCGCTTTTATGGAAGCGCTGACAGATAAAATCTAAAAAAGTTCCAGCTGATCGGGATCTGTGATTTTAGAAGATGGCAGCAGATTACCGAAGTTACTGAGGGATATACCCAGCAATCTGACCTTGCTGTTCTCCAAATCTGCCCTGATCAGTAATTCCTTTGCTGTTTTTATGATAGCATGGTAATCGCCAATAGGGGTAACGAAGGACTGGTTTCTGGTGATCTGTGTAAAATCGTGAAATTTCACTTTGAGCGTCAGCGTCTTGCCTTTCAGGTTGTTCTTCTCCAGCCTGGCTGTGACTTTTTCTGCAATCTGTTCCAGTTCAGTAAACATTTCCTCCTGTGTAGACAGGTCTTCTTCAAAAGTATCCTCTGCACCCAGCGACTTGGTTTCGCGGTGCGGCTGAACAGGGCGCTCATCTATACCGCGTACAATTTTATAATAGAACTTCCCGGTCTTGCCGAAGCGCATGACCAGATCCTGTTCTGAAAGGAGCTTCAGATCCGCACCGGTATGCAAACCCATTTTCTTCATCCGGTCGGCCGTAACCTTACCTACGCCAAAGAACTTCTCCACCGGCAGCTTCTCCATGAAACGTTCTATTTTGGATGGGCCGATAAAAGTTAACCCGTCAGGTTTGTTCATATCAGAGGCAATCTTGGCGATAAACTTATTACTGGATACCCCGGCTGAAGCCGAGAGGTTCAGCTCATCCCTGATCGCGTCCTTAATCTGTTTTGCAATCTCAAGTGCAGATCCAATACTGAGCTTATCCTCTGTTACGTCCAGGTAGGCTTCATCCAGTGAAAGTGGTTCTATCAGGTCTGTGTATCGGTTAAAGATCTCCCGGATATGCACCGATACGCTCTTATAGGCATCAAACCTGGGTCTCACGAAGATCGCCTGAGGACAAAGCTGGATCGCCCTGCGGGCAGACATTGCAGAGTGTATCCCAAATTGTCTTGCTTCATAACTCGCTGTTGCTACCACCCCGCGTCCGTCAGGCGAGCCGCCTACAACTATAGGTTTACCCATGTACTGAGGGAAATCCCGCTGTTCAACGGCAGCATAAAACGCATCCATATCAATATGAATGATCTTGCGCTGAAGTGGTACCGGAATTTCTGCTGTTGTCATGAATGGTGGCTATCTGCAAATCTCCTGATTAAACACGGTTTTTTTATCAAATTCTATACCTATATTTGATTTTAATCTGAGAGATGCCAGATAAACAAATATTTCAAACTTCCGGTAAAAGTCGCTGGATTACCTTCCAGTGGGTAACCAGGCTATTGATTATCACATTTATTGTGGCTACTGCCTGTGTGGCTTACACGCTGGTATCCAATCACTATCCGGCCTTGCCTGTGATCAGCACTGCAACTACGCTCAGTACCAGGCAGATCGAACAGATCAGGAAATCAACTACCTACAAGGATTTTAAAATATCAAAAAAGAAGCTGCTGAAGATCAGGCAGGATCAGCAGGCACACCGTCTGAAACACCCGAACAACAAGGCGAGGATCAATGCCGGTTTCTATGTGAACTGGGACCCGCAGTCATTAACTGATTTACAGGATCATATCAGACAGCTTGATATGGTGGTGACCGAATCATTTTTTATAAAAAATGGTGCAGACACCCTGATTGATCAGGTTGACGGGGATGCCATGAAACTGATCAGGAGAAACAAAAAGACTGCCATTGCAATGGTATCCAACTTTAGCGGCGACAGCTTTGACGGCAATGCCATCCATAAGCTCCTGCAGGATCAATCACTGCAAAACAGGTTTATAGCTAACCTGATCAAATCTTTAAAAAGCTATGGATTTAAGGGTGTAAATATTGATTTTGAAGAGATCAAAGAAAGTTCTGATGCACCCCTGGCTTCTTTTCAGCAAAACCTGTATGAAAAACTGCATGCACAGAATATGATTGTATCGCAGGATATTTCACCTGATAACGACGATTACAACCTGGAAACGCTGGCGAAGTATAATGATTATATCTTCGTTATGGCCTATGACCAGCATACCGAAAGCAGCAATGCGGGAGATGTTTCCCATCAGCAATGGGTGGAAGAACAACTGGATAAGATCTGTGAGAAAATATCCTCTGAAAAGGTTATTCTGGCGCTGGCCTGTTACGGATATGACTGGCCGGATGGCGACGTAGGTAAGACCATAACCTATCAGCAGGCCATTGCAACAGCCAACAGATACAAGGGAAAAGTCAATTACAACCCTGTATCTGCTAACCTGAACTTTAGTTATACCGATGAATCTGCAATCAGCCATCAGGTATTTTTCACTGATGCAGCCACAAACTTTAACCTGATCAGGAAAGCGGACGACTGGGGGGTAGCAGGAGTGGCCCTCTGGAGAATGGGCGCAGAAGATCCGAGGGTCTGGACATTCATTTCAAAAAACCTGAGCATCGATTCCGTTAGGAAAACTGGTGTAGATCTCAAAAGGCTGACCCACATAGGATTGAATGACAGGGTTGATTATTCCGGAGAAGGCGAGATTCTGGATCTTGTATCAACTCCCAAAGCCGGAGAAATTGATGTAAAACTCGATACCGCCACTTACGAAATCAAGGATCAGAAGTATGTGGTTTTACCTACAAAGTACAGTATCCGCCGCTATGGTCACGCAGAAAAAACAATTGTGCTTACTTTCGATGATGGTCCTGATCCGGTGTATACGCCGCAGATCCTCGATATCCTGCAGGAAGAAAAGGTGCCCGGAAGTTTCTTTGTTGTAGGCATTATGGCCGAACAGAACATGGGACTGCTTTTACGAGAGTACAACCTTGGCCATGAAATCGGTAACCATACTTTTTTCCACCCTGATATGTCTAAAATGGGCGTAGAGCGGGTAAACTTTGAACTGAATGCTACCAGAAAGATCATTGAATCGGTGACAGGCCACAGTACAATTTTATTCAGGCCTCCCTATAATGCGGATGCAGAGCCGACCACATCGGCGGAGATTTTACCTGTGATGCAGAGCAGGAATGAAAATTACATCAACATTGGTGAATCAATAGATCCCGAGGACTGGTATCCGGGGATTACCGCAGACCAGATTTTTAATGCCGTTGTGAAACAGCAGAACCTGGGTAATATATTACTGCTTCACGACGCCGGGGGTAACCGCCAGGCCACAGTAGAAGCACTGCCAAGGATCATCAGATATTTTAAGTCAAAAGGATATAAGTTTGCTACAGTAGGACAGCTCATCGGTAAAAAACGTGATCAACTGATGCCGCCAGTAAAGCTTAGCAGCAGTGACTTTATCAGTTCCGGCGACGATTTGTTCCTCAAAACGTTTTCTTATGGCACACTGGCGCTTAACTTTATATTTATCATCGCCATCATACTGGCCATGCTGAGGAGCATCTTTATTGCAATACTGGCCATCAGGCATAAGAGTCTGGCCAGACATGAGGAAGAATTCCTTTTAAAGGACCCTGAAATGAAGGTGAGCATTATCATTCCTGCATACAATGAAGAAGTAACCGTTGTGCAGAGCCTCCGGAGCTTACTCAAAACTACTTACAAAAATGTTGAATTTATCTTCGTTGATGATGGATCAAAGGACCGTACTGTTGAACTGGTAAAAGAAAACTTCGGCCAGCTTGACAACCTGAGAATATTTACCAAAGCCAACGGTGGCAAAGCTTCTGCATTGAACTTTGGTATTGGACATTCTACCGCAGATTTTGTGATTTGTATTGATGCAGATACCCAATTGAAAACTGACGCGATTACCGAACTGATGCGATACTTCTATGACGAAGAAACAGCCGCAGTGGCCGGAACGGTAAAAGTAGGTAATAAAATCAACCTGATTACCAACTGGCAGAGCATTGAATATATTACAGCACAGAATATGGACAGGCGTGCATTCGACCTGCTGAATACCATTACCGTTGTGCCGGGAGCGATCGGTGCTTTCAGGAAAAAGGTGATCCAGGAAGTAGGTGGGTTTACCACAGATACTCTTGCCGAAGATTGTGACCTGACTATGCGTATCCTCAGGGCAGGACATGCGGTAAGAAACTGTGACCGGGCGATTGCTTATACCGAGGCTCCGGAAACAGTGAATATGCTCCTGAAGCAACGCTTCAGATGGAGTTTTGGTGTGATGCAGAGTTTCTGGAAGAACAGGAAGACTTTGTTCAACAAGAAATACGGGTACTTTGGAATGGTAGGCATGCCCAATATACTGGTCTATCAGATCATTCTTCCTTTGTTCTCACCGCTGGCAGATTTCTTTATGCTGCTATCAATGATCACCGGCCTGTTCTCTCTTTCATCCGTTAATTCGCTGAGCTGGGCAGGAGTGGGCAGCCTTCTGAGTTTGCACAACGGATTCGGACAGGTATTCTTTTATTACTGTATCTTCATCCTTGTTGATCTGCTGTTTGCTGGTATTGCCTTCAGGATGGAGAAAGAATCCTTTAAGAAACTGATCTACATCATCCCTCAGCGATTTTACTGGCGACAGCTGATGTACCTGGTATTGTTCAGGTCTATCCGAAAAGCATTAAAAGGAGAACTGGAAGGCTGGGGAGCGCTCAAACGCACAGGTAATGTGAGAGAACAGGGAACATAGTTGAACAGAAAGCAATATATAAATATCAAATAAATAATTAAATGACCAATACAAAAGAGACCTATCCGGATTTTAAAGAATTTTATACCAAGGCAGTGGAGCCGCTGAAATCGGAAAATGTGGCGTACATACGCCTGGATGGTAAGTTAAAAGGAGATACGAGAGTGATTTTCGCTTACTTTATGTATCAGGATAAAAAATGGAAGGTAAACGCAGATACACATATAGACAGGCTGAAGCTGGCCTATGACGAATTTGCCAAAGGTAATGATCCTTTTATCATCAAAACGGTACGTGACAACGCAGCAGAATACATAGCGATTAAGGGACAACCGGTAAGAAATGCCAAGTTGTCTATCTACGCAGTCTGAAACTTATCACCTGCAGCTGATGCACTGCATCATGCTGCAGGCCTGGTTATTTTTTCTTCAGCTCAATCACAGTGATTTCCGGCCAGATGCCGATTCTACCGGAAAATCCGATGAAACCAAATCCCCGGTTAATATTTATTACCCTGTCATTCTCAGTTTTCAGTCCTGCCCAATGCTTGTACCTGTATTTCACCGGGCTCCATTTGATGCCAAATGCCTCGAGGCCAAACTGCATCCCATGTGTGTGTCCTGATAGCGTGAGCTGAACCTTTGGTACAAAACTTTTAACCTGAGCTTCCCAGTGGGTAGGATCATGCGAAAGCAGGATTTTAAACTCTTCTGCAGTAGTGCCCGCCATTGCTTTTTTCAGGTCGCCGCGTTCCCCAAAACCTATACCCCAGTTTTCAACACCGGCAAGTACAATATGCTGATCATCTTTTGTAAGATGTACATGCTCATCAAGCAGCAGCCTGAATCCCAATTCCCTGTGGTATTGTTTCAACTGAAACAGGTTTTTAGCTTTGTCATTGCCCAGGTTACCCCATTTGATATAATCCCCGTAGTCATGATTGCCGAGAATAGAAAATTGTCCGTATGGTGCTTTGATCTGAGAAAAGTAAGTCAACCAGGGTTTAACTTCCTCAGCCTTATTATTGACCAGGTCGCCTGTAAAAACGAATAAATCAGCCTCCTGCGCATTGATTAAATTGATCCCGCGCTGAACAGCTTTGTGGTTGTTTAAGCTTCCGGCATGCACATCAGATATCTGAACCAGCTTAAAACCATCAAAACTTTGCGGAAGATCATCAAAAAACAAAGTATGCCGGATCACCTTATAATTGTATTTTCCGAAGATCATCCCATAAACAAAGAGAAATATTGTAAACAACATCAGCATAAAACAAGCTTCGACCCAGTACACGTTTCTTGGTACACCGGCGATAAGATCATAGGCATCACCCAGGAACAGCAGGATAGCCATCATAATCTCGGAGACCACCAGGGTAAACGCAATATGCACTGAAATCTTTAAAAACAGGTCCATCCCATGTTTGGCCATTCTGGCAAAACCGTAAAGGACTGCAGCGGTAATGACAGTAATGATGATCCAGAAAACAGGAGCAATATATGGGTTTGTACTTAAGGTTAAGATACCTGTAAGCACATACCAGTTGAGCAGGTAAATTATGAAAATAGTAATGGAAAATGGGAGCAGTCGTTTCATGATTGAGGGTACTAATATTTAAATTTGTGTGTAATTACTTCCGGCTGGATAATTACAAAATGTATTAAACTAAATTCCTTACGGATTTCCGAGCGTATGCGCTCAATTCCTTCGTTGATTTCCTGCGTGTCCAGATCATCCTTAAATGCAACTATCAGCATCAGCATCACGTCTTCCGGCGACTGGTAAGTAGAGATGATACGCATCACTTTGAGTACTGAAGCATCTTTTTCAGTGATCTCAGTTATACGCTGTTTTGAAGTATCCGAGATCCCTTCACCCATGAGGAGGCTTCTGCTTTCCCGGGCAAGGATCATAGAAACACCCACAAGTAACAGGCCTACCAGGAGTGAAGCCACACCATCCAGTTCGGGAATGTTATACTTATGACCGAAGAACATACAGATCATCACGATGAAAAGTCCGAGTACAGCAGCGCCGTCCTCAAAAAGCACAAGAAAACTTGAAGGGTCTTTACTTCTTACTATGGCTCTCCACCAGGTCTGACCCTCACGCGTCAGGTTAAACTCCCTGGCAGCAATAATCAGCGATGTTCCCTCAAAAACGACAGACAAAGCCAGCACCGCATAGTTCCAGGTTGGATTTCCAAGCGGTTCAGGGTTGATGATATGTATTATACCCTGGTAGATCGAAATTCCTCCGCCCAGGCCAAAGATCAGTATCGAAACGATAAATGAATAGAAGTACAACTCCCTGCCATAGCCGAATGGTCTTAAAGCATCTGCAGGTTTCTTGCTTCTTTTTAATCCGAACAACAGCAGAATCTGGTTGACGGTATCCACAAGTGAGTGTATGCCTTCGGATATCATGGCTGCACTGTTGCTAAATGCGCCAGCAGTAAATTTTGTGATTGCAATCAGGAGATTTGCCGCAAGGGCACTATAGATGGATTTATTTGATGAGGCCATAATTTGGGGTTACACCCAAAGGACAAACTACATACCACAATAACTGAAATCCAGAATTAAATTGCGGTTACCATTAAATAAAAAAGGCACGCAGCGTTTTAATAGACATGCGAATGCGTGTTTTAATGGTTCCGACCGGAATATTTAGTGCCGTGGCTACTTCAAGCTGTGTGTATCCCTGAAAATATACCATGTCGAGAATAAGTTTCTGTTCTGGTGTAAGTACTTCGATCAGTTGTTTTAATCCGATAAATTCGGGATGGAAGATGATCTGATACCGCTCATTGATTTCCACCGTCAATTCTGACAGCTCGTCATTCTTCAGGCTGTTAATTTCTCCGCGGCTTCTCAGGTGATCGATCGCGGTATTTCTGACAAGTCTGGACATCCAGGTAAATAGCCGGCCCTTTGTTGCGTCGTACTGGCCAATAGAATTCCATATTTTTAAAAATGATTCCTGTAGTACATCCTGTGCCACCTCTTCCTGTTTTACTACCTTGCATACGATACCAAGCAGCGAAGCAGAATAGGAGGAATACAACATTTCAAGAGCTTTGGTATCGCGGGCTACCAGGGATGCAACTAAAGTACTTTCCGGATCTGTGTAGAGATTATGATGTTGAGGTCCTTTAATCTTAGGTAAAAGTGCTAACATGATAACGTATTTAGGTCTGTCACTAATGTGTCAAAAAGCAAGCCTAATCGTATTTCTACTCCCTCAGGCTCTGCGATTACGTTTTATCCACGAAAATACTGTTTTGACAGTGGAAAATAATCAGAAGATCATGTATGCTTTTTAATTCAAACAGAAAAAAACAGGCCTAAGTAGTAAGCAGGAGCTTCTTTGTCCGGCTTTGAAACCTGAAAAACAGCAAAACTGAAGCAGTTAGCAGACCAAACGTCAGGCCATACCATATTCCGTTAACTCCGAAGCCAAGCCTGATGCCTAAAAAATAACCGAGAGGGATACCGATTATCCAATAAGCAATAAACGTTATGATCGTTGGATAGTTCACATCACCCATTCCACGAAGTACGCCCAGGCCGACAACCTGAGTACCATCAAAGAGCTGGAAAAAACCTGCAATGATCAGCAGCTGCGAGGCTATATTGATTACTGACATATCTTCAGTATAGATGTATGGCAAAATATCGCTGGCCAGAATGAAGATCAGCGCTGTGACCGCCATAAATGCGAGAATTACATGGTAACTTGCCAATGCGGATCTTCTCAGATCATTGTAATTATTCTTACCCAGGTTGTTTCCTGTTTTGATAGTAGCCGCAGAAGCTATACCGCTTGAAATCATATAGGTTATTGCAGCAAGATTGATAGCTACCTGATGCGCGGCCTGTTCTATTGCACCGATTGTACCAATGAGTATTGCCGCTCCGCTGAAAGCACTGATCTCGAAAGCATACTGTAAGGATACGGGTGCGCCAATCTTTAAGATTTTCAGGCTGCGCACTTTATCAAAAAAGCCAAATCTAAAGCCTTTGAGGTAAGCCTTAAAGTTTTTGGAATTAAAAACATAATAGGACATAACCACGCACATGAGTACCCTGTCTGTCAGTGTACTTATACCCACACCTTTTACACCCAAGGGGGAAATTCCAAACATTCCTTTTACCAGGATGACTCCCAGAATGATATTGATAACATTTCCCCAGATGGAAATATACATAGCCTGTTTGGTAAAGCCAAGTCCTTCAGTAAACTGTTTGAAGGTCTGAAAGATCATCAGCGGGATAATCGAAAGTCCAAGATACTGAAGATAAGGTTTTGCGTAGGCAACAACATCAGGTGACTGGCCAATATGGTCAATAATCAGAAGCGTACCGAAGTTGACAAATACATAGAGCAAAATGCCCATCGCAATATTTAGCAGTAAACTGTTTGACAGAAGCCTGCCGCATTCCTCCCGGTTATCGCTACCGTTTTCGCGGGCTATAAGAGGAGTGAGGCCATATGAAATTCCCAGACCCAGCACCAGGATCAGCATGAAGATACTGTTCACCAGTGAAACCGCGGCCAGTTGTATCGTTCCGGCAAAATGACCTACAATCACGCTGTCTGCCAGATGTACGAGGGTATGCCCAAGCTGTGAGACTACTATTGGTAAGGCTAACCTGAGATTATCGGCATAGTAGGGCTTGTATTTTAAATAAAGAGAGTGCAGCATGATATAGGTAATGAACCTTCAAAGGTAACCTATTTTGTTTCAATCCTGGTGAAATATTCTTCTTTCTCGGAGGTGTGGGGCTGAATCAGATCTGCAAGAATAAAGCTCACAAGGATCTTTTGTGCCTGTTTGTAGGAGCTTCTTGTGAGTTTGCTAAACTGTTTTAAGGTGATACGTCCTTCATCCCCAAGGAATTCCAGCAGTTTCTTTTCCTGATCGGTATAGGTGATCAGCTGGCCTGTCTGGGTGTGTTCATTTTTAAGCACATCTACAATGATTTTGCTGGCAAGGATACTTTTGTCTTTTACCCTGAAATAGACCCACCATTTTTTATTCTCGTCAAGCGCATAATGGGGTTTCGTATCACTCTTAGCTATTTTAGCTACGAGAACCAGTTTGCTGTCTACATATATTTCCTCGAACTCCGGTTCTATTGCCGGCTTGCAGAATTGGTGGGCCGATTTCATGATCATATACTTTTCTTCTTCTTCAGATTTTACGCCTTTGATACTCCCATCATCTGCCACGCCTATCAAAAGCTGGCCGCCCCTGTTGTTTGCAAAAGCAACTAGGCTCTTTGCAATCTTCTCATTATTGGTAATGGTTTTTTTAAAATCCAGTGTAGTTCCCTCGCCTTGTAAGATTAGTTTCCTGATGTTCATTTTTCTGGGTTTATGCGGGCATAATTAATAAGCTACCGGACCATTTTCTCCGCTATGCAGGTTTCTTATATAAACTTCGTTCATGACAGTAGCACAAACCAGGCCCTGATGATCTGTAACTTCTATAGGATAGGCTTTGATAAATTTGCCACTGCTGTTTAATGCACCGATCGCCTCATTTAACATTTCATCTGTGATTGCCAGCGTAAAATACAATGCTGATCGGCCAGGTTTAAGGTACTGGATGCTGGCACTTTTGAGCCATACACGAACCTTAAATCCCTCCCGCTGCAGCAGCTGGTCAAATAATATGGAATAAAAAGGATCGGTTGCGGCAAAGATTGTTCCTCCAAAAATGGATCCATTGTAATTTCTGTTGAGGATACTCATGCCGATTTTTATATCCGCAGCCCTGAACCCCTGATGGAACCTCTTTACCCAGATGCGCTGAAAAAAAAGTGGGGGATATACACGCATTGCCCATTTTAAAGTTTTTTCTGATACGATCATGACGCTTAAATATCAGAAAGATAATCCGGATTTTCATCACCACTATGTATGGATACAAAAAAATACTTTAAACAATAACGTATCAGGATTGTTGCAGGAGTAGAACAAATAGATCTCATTATGAAAAGAACGATTTTAAGTCTTGCTATTGCAGGTTCAATGTTATTAGCCGCCTCAGCATGCAACTCAACAAAAAATGTGTCAGGCTCGTCTGACAGCACCGTAGTTGATTCCTCAACGGTAACAACTCCGCCGGCAGATACGGCAATGAAAGACACTTCAAAAACTACTCCGCCAGATACTACGAAAACTCCATAGAGTTTTTTAACTTATACATGAGAGATGCTGTCCCCGGACGGCATTTCTTGTTTAAGTGTAAAATTGAAACACTTATATCCTGATCCATCCGCCATTAAATTTTATAAAACATAACTTTGATTTACAATTATTCGGTAATCATGTTTAAAGATCAAGTAGTAGAAGCGTACCAGAAAATACAGGATGATATCTGTCAGTCATTAGCCCTGGCTGATGGAAAAGGCAGTTTTGAAGAGGAAATCTGGACAAGGGAAGGCGGCGGAGGCGGACGCACGAGGATCTTTCAGAACGGAAATGTAATTGAAAAAGGTGGTGTGAATTTTTCTGCTGTTTATGGCAAACTGCCGGAAGCAGTTAAAAAAGCTTTCAAGGTAGACAGCGATGATTTCTTTGCCACAGGTGTTTCTATCGTGATCCATCCTTCCAATCCTTTTGTGCCCATCATACATATGAATATCCGTTATTTCGAAATGGATGAGCAAACCCGCTGGTTTGGCGGCGGCATTGACCTGACCCCACATTACGTGATTGATACTGATGCCCGTTACTTTCACCATTTACTCAAACAAACCTGCGACGAGTTTGATTCCTCATTTTATCCTAAGTTCAAGAAGCAGGCCGATGATTATTTTTTTATCAAACACCGGGAAGAAACACGCGGCATTGGAGGAATATTCTATGACCGCCTGAAACCTGATAATACGGGTCTCGACTGGGAACAGCTTTTCAATTTTTCTCTGGGTGTAGGCAATACATTCATACCTATATATACAGAACTGATCGACAGGAACAGGGATACTGAATTTACTGCCGCAGAACAGGAGTGGCAATACCTGAGAAGGAGCCGGTACGTAGAATTCAATCTGGTGTACGATTCGGGCACAAAATTCGGTCTGGAAACCAATGGCAGGATAGAATCGATCCTAATGAGCTTACCACCAACGGTAAAGTGGGCTTACAATCACAAACCTGCAGAAAGCAGTCCAGAGGCTGAAACTCTTGGCAAGTTGATAAAAGGTATAGACTGGGCTTAATTTTTTTCCACAATACGCTTAAACAGCAATATTTTCTTAAATTCGCAAGGTTATAACATTACCTTATTCAAATCGTTTTTAAACGAACATTAATTTTTTATGGCAGAAGATTTAGAAAATCAGGAAAACGACAAAATTATAAAGATTGATATAGACGAGCAGATGAAGTCTGCTTACATCGATTATTCGATGTCAGTTATTGTATCAAGGGCGTTACCTGATGTACGCGATGGATTAAAACCAGTGCACCGTCGTGTACTTTACGGGATGCTTGATCTCGGTTTGGCAAACAACAGGCCTTACAAGAAATCAGCCCGTATTGTTGGAGAAGTACTCGGAAAGTATCACCCGCATGGTGACTCTTCGGTATATATGACCATGGTTCGTATGGCACAGCCATGGAGCTTAAGATATTTGCTGGTAGATGGTCAGGGTAACTTTGGTTCCGTTGACGGTGACTCTCCGGCAGCAATGCGTTATACTGAAGCAAGATTTCAGAAGATTGCCGAAGATATGCTTGCGGATATCAATAAAGATACAGTAGATTTTCAGCTTAACTTTGATGACTCCCTGCAGGAGCCTACAGTATTGCCTGCTAAAGTGCCCAATCTGTTGATCAACGGGGCTTCTGGTATTGCAGTGGGTATGGCAACAAATATGCCCCCTCACAACATCACTGAAGTAATCAATGCAACCATTGCATATATTGAAAACAACGAGATCACTATACCTGAACTGATGAAGTTCGTGAAAGGACCGGATTTTCCTACCGGTGCCCTGATCTATGGATATAATGGTGTTCAGGAAGCTTTTGAAACCGGCAGGGGACGGATCGTTATGCGTGCCAAAGCTGAGATTGAAGCAGTGAAGGACAGGGAAGTAATTATTGTTACTGAAATTCCTTACCAGGTGAACAAAGCGATGATGATTGAGCGTACTGCTGAATTGATCGGGGAAAAGAAAATTGAAGGAATTTCCAATATTAAGGATGAGTCCAACAAAGATGGTATCCGTATCGTTTATGAAATTAAACGCGACGCGAATGCTTCTATCGTCCTGAATAACCTGTTTAAACAGACTGCATTGCAGACTTCATTCAGTGTAAACAACATTGCGCTGGTAAACGGAAGACCGCAGATGCTGAACCTGAAAGACCTGATCAGGCATTTTGTTGACCACAGACATGACGTAATTGTACGCCGTACGAAATTTGAACTGAACGAAGCTCAGAAACGTGCACATATCCTTGAAGGTTTACTCATTGCCTTAGACCACCTGGATGAAGTAATTAAACTGATCAGGGGCTCAAATACACCTGAGGAAGCAAGGGTAGGATTAATGGAACAGTTTGGTCTGAGCGATATTCAGTCGCGTGCGATTCTTGACATGACCCTGCGCCGTTTGACAGGTCTGGAAAGAGACAAGATCAAAGATGAGTACAACGAATTGATGAAAACTATTGAGTACCTCAATTCAATCTTAGCTGACGAAGGCCTGAGAATGCAGATCATCAAAGATGAACTGACAGAAATGGTGGAGAAATACGGTGATGAGCGCAGGACACAGATCGTTCATTCTGCAGAAGACATGAGCATGGAAGACTTCATCGAAGATGAAGAAGTGGTGATCACAATCTCTCATGAAGGTTATATCAAACGTACACCTGCTACAGAATACCGTACACAGGCAAGGGGCGGTAAAGGCTCTAAAGGTAGTGATTCAAGAAATGAAGATTTTATTGAACACCTGCTGATTGCGAGCAACCACAACTATATGTTGTTCTTTACTGAAACAGGACGTTGTTTCTGGCTTAGGGTATATGAGATCCCTGAAGGATCACGGTTAAGCAAAGGAAGGGCAATACAGAATATCATTAATATTCCGAAGGAAGAAAAAATCAAGGCTTATATTAAAGTCAAGAACCTGAAAGATCAGGAATACCTGGAGAATAATTATATCATCATGTGTACCAAAAAAGGAACGATTAAGAAAACTTCGCTTGAAGCTTATTCGAGACCAAGGGTAAATGGTATCAACGCCATTAATATCAATGAAGGTGATCAGTTACTGGAAGCAAGTTTAACCAGCGGTTCAAGTGAAATTGTGATGGCATTACGCTCAGGCCGTGCGATCAGGTTCAATGAAAGCACCGTCCGCCCGATGGGAAGAACAGCAACAGGAGTGAGGGGTGTTACTTTAGCACACGATAAAGACGAAGTAGTAGGTATGATCGCTGTTGATGATGCATCTGCAACTGTAATGGTGGTATCTGAAAAAGGTTACGGAAAACGTACAGATATCGAAGCTTACCGTGTAACTAACCGTGGTGGTAAAGGGGTTAAAACCATTACGATCACCGAAAAAACAGGTGACCTGATTGCAATTAAGAGTGTAACGGATGACGATGACCTGATGATCATCAACAAATCGGGTATAGTAATCCGTATTGTGTTAAGCCATTTGAGAGTAATCGGAAGAGCGACACAAGGTGTTCGTCTGATCAATTTAAAAGGAAATGATGCCATTGCATCAGTAGCCAAAATTGAACATGAGGATGATCCGGAAGAAGAAGTGTCTGAAGATGTACTGATCACAGCAGATACAGCTGTTTTGCCTGGAGAAGGAGAAGCTGCTGGCGGTGAAGATGCTGAAGCAGAGGAGGAAGATGATGATGAAGAAGAGGATGATTCTGCTGAAGACGGCGAAGACGCTGACGAAGAAAAATAGAGTTAAATAGTAAATACTGAAACCGTAAAACCTGCAGGAGACCGAGAAATTCAAAACAATTCTCAGCTCAGGCAGGTTTTATAATTAATTAAAAAACCAACCCATATGAAAAAAGTACTTTTAAGTATGTTATTTATAGGTGCTGCCACCTATGCTGCGAATGCTCAAAAGAGTGAAGTTTCAAAAGCCAAAAATGCCTGGGCATTAGCGAAATTTGCTACTGCAACAACACCACTTGATGCTACATTGAAATCTCTTGGAGAAGGCTTAAAGGCAACTGATAACGCTATCGCCAACGAAAAATCAAAAGAAATGCCTGAAGCCTGGTCTTACAGGGCATTATTTGCTTCAAGAATAGCCTTTGTAGATTCACTGAATGTTCCTAATGCTGTTGCAAATGAGAAAATTGCTGAAGAAGCAATTACAAAAGCTAAAGCTTTAGACACAAAAGGGGGGGAGAAAGAAAACATTGCGGAAGCAGAAACAACTTTGTCTAATGCATTGAGAAACAGAGCAATTTTTGCATACAATAAAAAAGATTTCAAATCTGCTTTAACCTTCTTCAATGAGGTAACTGCCAAAAATCCTCAGGATACATCCACTTATGTTAATGCTGGTGTAACTGCTAAACAAGTTGAAAACTACCCTGAAATGGTCAGAAATTTCAAAAAAGCTATCGACCTGGGTTACAAAGACAGTGAGTCTTTATACAGTGAAGTGATCTCTACAACTTTTGATAAAGTAAAAGATACTGTTGGTGGTACTGCATTGTTGGAAACAGCAGTGGCAAAGTATCCTGAAAACCCATATTTCGTGGGTATGCAAACAGATCTTTTCATCAAACAGGGTAACATTGCCAAATCGCAGGAAATGTTAACTAAACTGATTGCCAAAGATCCCAAAAATGCAGCTTATCAGTATGCAATGGGAGACACTTATTACAAACAGGCTTTAGATCTGCAAGGCAAAAGAAATGCAATCGACGCAAAAAAGAAAAAGGAATTTGATGCGATTACATTGAAAATGACTGGTTTCATCGATCAGGCATTGCCATACTACAAAAAGGCGTATGAACTTGATCCAAAAATGATTTCAGCTTTAGAAAACCTGAAAATCATTTACGCGTTCAAGAATGACACACCAAATTATGAAGCAACCAAGAAATTGTTGGATGCTGTTAAAAAATAATCGTTAATAGACGATATTAAAAGAGGGATAAATTTTATCTCTCTTTTTTTTTGTATAAATTTGTAGCTAAGCCATAAAGCATATGATTGATAAAAGACTTGTATTTTCTGCCGCATTTTTTATGATAGTTAGTTCACAGCAGGTGTTTGCACAAAAAACACAGCTGCTGATCGCCAAAAACAGCGTTGGAAAACTTCAGGCCGCTATCGCCAACAAGAAAGATCAGAAAGCTAAAATGGCCATCCTGAACGAAGGGATAAAAGCCAGTGAACTGACCGCTGCCGATTCCAAAACCAAAAGATATCCGGAAACCTGGGCGATTAAATCATACCTGAGCTCGTATATTGCACTGCTGGATTCTGATCAGAACAATTCTAACAAGTATTATGATCTTACGCTGAAAGCTATTGATACCGCAAAAAGATTTGAAAACTTCGAGGACAATTCTGGTTTGATTGCTGCCGCGAATTATAACGTAAATATTAAGAAACAGCAAAAAGGAAATGTAGCTTATGCGAACAAGGAATTTTCAGCTGCATACACGTATTTAAAAGAAGTGAGTGACTTTTTCCCGAAAGATACGATCCTCGCTATCAATGCAGCACTGAGTGCCGAAGGCAATAAAAATGATGACGGTGCTTTCGAATATTATAAACGTGCCAAAGATAACGGTGTAAGAAATCCCGTTGTTTTCCAGCGCCTCTCTGGAATTTACAAGAACAGGCAGGATACGGACAAAGCTATTAAAACCCTTGAAGAAGGTTTGAGTGCTAATCCATACAATACATTATTGAATAATGACTACATCAATATTTTACTGGATACTGAAAAATACAATGAGGCCAAACAAGTACTTGAAGGCACATTGAAAGTTGATACCAGAAGTAAGCTTTTATATTATCTGTATGGCTATCTGCACCAGAAAAGTACCAACATGGGTACTGCTGAGCTGGCGTATAACAAATCCCTTGCTATTGATAAGAACTATTTTGATGCCCTGTATCAGCTTGGATTGGTTTACATTTCTGACGGTAATGACGCCCTGGTACCTGAACACCGGGATGTTGCCAAATATGCTTCTTTTATCAACCGTGCCGAAGTAATACTTGTACAAGCCCATGAAGTCAAACCTAAGGACAAGGCTACGATCAATTTATTGATTGAAATCTATACCCGTAAGAACAGATTTGACAGGGTTCAGGAGCTTAAAGCTCAGTTAGACGAATTTTAATTTATTATTTGATTCAGTAAGGGGTAGAAATTAGTCCTGATTATGCATTGAGAGGGGTCATACATAATCGTACTTAACATAATATTAATTATAGTAATTAATATTACTGGGGTTTATAAGGCGATAAGTATCTGGTATTGAACTGAAGAATTATACGTCTAATATAATAAATAACTGTTAAAATAAAACTAGATTTGCAGTTTAGACTAAATATGGCCTCTCAGAAAAAATCAGCAATTGGGTTTATCTTCATCACGTTATTGATAGATTTCACAGGATTTGGGATCATTATCCCGGTGCTGCCCAGGTTAATTGAAGAACTCACCGGTGGCGGTATCAGCGTTGCGGCAGTTTATGGCGGATGGTTAACCATTTCCTATTCTGCAATGCAGTTTATAGGTGCTCCCATACTTGGTGGTTTAAGTGACAGATTTGGACGCAGGCCCATATTACTGGCTTCTTTATTGGGTTTAGGACTTGATTATGTGTTTCTCGCATTTGCGCCCACTATTGCCTGGTTGTTTGTCGGGCGGATTATTGCAGGAATTACAGGCGCCAGTTTTACCACTGCTATGGCATACATTGCGGATGTGAGCGAACCTGAGAAACGCGCACAGAATTTCGGACTTGTTGGTGCAGCGTTTGGAATTGGATTTATTGTTGGTCCGGTAGTCGGTGGTTTGTTCAGCCAGTTTGGCCTCAGAATTCCTTTTTTGATTTCTGCAGGACTAGCTCTGATCAACTGGCTTTACGGCTATTTTGTCCTTCCTGAGTCGCTCGCTAAAGAAAACAGACGTGCGTTCGACTGGAAACGGGCGAATCCTTTGGGGGCCCTTTTACACATCAAAAAATATCCTGCACTTGCAGGACTGCTGGTTGCACTATTCCTGCTGTATATCGCAAGTCATTCCGTACAATCAAGCTGGACATATTATACCATGGAAAAATTCAACTGGAATGAAGCCTGGGTTGGTTATTCGTTAGGTTTTGTGGGCGTATTAGTCGGAATTGTACAGGGATTGCTCATCAGGGTGATCATACCAAAGATCGGCCAGGTAAAAGCGGTCTTCTACGGACTGGTTCTTTATATCGCTGGCTTTATCCTTTTCGCCTTCGCTACGCAAAGCTGGATGATGTTTGCCTTCACGGTTCCTTATTGCCTTGCAGGCATCTTCGGCCCAGCCATGCAGGGCTTGCTGTCTAATGATGTGCCTGCAAATGAGCAAGGTGAATTACAAGGTGTTACAGCCGGATTGATGAGTTTATCTGCGATCATAGGTCCACTGATTATGACGAATCTTTTTGCGCACTTTACCAGTCCTGAAAGCTCAGTCTATTTTCCTGGTGCGCCGTTTATTCTGTCGGCTGTGCTTACCGTTATAGGACTCGTGATTTGCACGAAGTCTTTAAGGAAATATCATTCCTGAAATTGTTTTTCCGTTTTAGGATATTCGGTCAGATTATTGATCAGAGATGATGGTAGCCTATACCATTAACAAGCATATATAATTTATTTTTTGAGCGTACCAAACAATGAGTAACCGTCAGATCCGAACTATACAAGATTTTTTACTCAGCACTTACTTTGCTGACGGGTTGCGTATAACGATTGGTGTTCTTTTCCCTTCCCTGATTCTCGCACAGTTCGGCATGCTCAAGTTTGGGATGACACTTTCTTTGGGCGCATTATGCGTAAGTGTTGTGGATACCCCGGGACCAAGTGTGCACCGCAGAAACGCTATGCTTATTACTTCTGTACTGATTACACTAATCTCCGTGATAGTTGGCCTGACGAATAAAAACACTTATTTCATAGGAATTTTACTGCTAAGCTGCAGTTTTATATTTTCCATGTTCTTTCTTTATGGAACACGGGCGGCATCTATTGGAACGGCGGTATTACTGATTATGGTATTGAGCATTGACGATGTGCGCCCCTGGAAAGATGTCCTTATTTATTCTTTACTGGTTTTTTGTGGCAGTATCTGGTACTCGTTCCTCAGTTTTTTCTTTTACCAGCTAAGGCCTTACCGTGTTGTTCAGCAGGCATTAAGTGAATCGATCCATGAGATCAGCGGATTCCTGCGGGCCAAGGCGAAATTTTATCATCAGAATACAGATTACGATGCCAATTATGCAGAATTGCTTCAACATCAGGTTCAGGTTCATGAAAAACAGGATGCTGTCCGGGAACTGCTTTTTAAAACGCGGGAAATCGTTAAAGAATCGACTCCCGAAGGCAGGTTTTTACTCTTAGTTTTTGTAGATACGGTTGACCTTTACGAACAGGTAATGTCAACTTATTATGATTATCAGCATTTACATGAGCAATTTGATGCTGCCGGAATTTTAGTCCATTATGAGGATGTAATCAACAGGATTGCCTCAGAACTGGATGAAATTGCATTTTCCCTAAAAACGGGTGGTACCCCTCTCCCACCAAGTTTACTGATCGCTGAAGTTAAGCGACTAAAAGAGGCCATTATCAAGCTTGAGAAGGATAATGTAGATGGAAAATACAATACACTGGGCATCATTGCGCTGAAAAATATAGAAGTAAACATCGAAAATATCCTCACCCGGATTAAAACGATAAACAGTTATTTCAACAAAGCTGAGAAAAAAAACCTGAAGAAAAGGGAAATTGAAACGGAACGTTTTGTAACGCGGCAACCCATAGATATCAAACTATTTTACGATAACCTTACGTTTAATTCTGCGACGTTCAGACATTCCCTCAGGGTGGCAATTGCGATGATCTTTGGCTTTGTGGTGGCCAGGATCCTGGATTCATCGCACAGCTACTGGATACTGTTGACTATTCTTGTGATATCGAAACCGGGGTTCAGCCTAACCAAACAGCGGAATTATGAACGATTGTTCGGTACTATTATAGGGGCTTTTGTGGGAATGGGCATCCTGCTGTATATTCAAGACAGGAATACACTGTTTTTCATCCTGCTGTTTTGTATGATCGGGGCATATAGTTTTCAGCGTAAGAATTATGTGGTCAGTGTGCTTTTCATGACGCCTTACATTCTGGTACTATTTGATTTCCTGGGAATGGGGAGCCTTTCCATAGCAAAGGAAAGGATATACGATACGCTGATTGGATCCGGAATAGCATTGCTAAGCAGCTACACCCTCTTTCCGAACTGGGAACACCAGAATCTGAAAGAAGCCATGCTCAATACCCTGCGGGCAAATATGGCTTATTTCCAGGAGGTAACACTTTTGTATTTTGCCTCCGAACAAAACCTGACCAATTATAAACTGGCACGTAAGGAAGTGTATGTAACTTCTGCAAATCTTTCTTCCATCTTTCAACGGATGTTCTCTGAGCCCAAAAGCAAGCAGAAACTAATGAAAGAGATGCACCAGTTTACAGCGCTGAACCACCTGCTTTCATCCTACATCGCCACGCTTTCTTTGTACAATAAAGAACATGCATTCTTTTTTTCAACGCCTGATGAATTAAAGCCGATAGCCAACAATACTTTGTATCTTTTGAATCTTTCTGCAGAGTTCCTGAACAGTCCAAAGGAAGAATTGAGTAATGTGCCGCTGATCAAAAGCGTAAATGACGACAAAAAGCTGCTCGATAATAATGAAGCGCTAATTATTGAACAATTTGACCTGATACAGAAAGTGGCTTATGATATTTATAAGCTGACAGAAAAGATCAAAGTATAGCGCGGGTAAGTTGTGATAGATAATGGTGGCAATTAAAGCAACAATCTGCTGGCTAAACCCAGCAACAGCATAAATCCAAAGACGTCGGTAAATGTGGTGATGATGATTGATGACGCAATTGCAGGGTCAATCCCTACCCGCTTGAGAATTAATGGTATCCCAGCTCCCGTTACACCAGCAATGAGCAGGTTTCCGGTCATCGCCAGAAAGATCACTACTCCAAGCAGTGGGTTACTGTCGAATACGAGGGCAAACAGAAATACAATTAACCCTGTTACGGCTCCATTAATTAATCCTACAGTAAATTCTTTTAGTACAGTTCGGTAAGCCTGATTGTCAGTAAGATCGTAGAGTGAGATCCTGCGGACGGTTACAGCAAGAGCCTGTGTGGCTGCATTTCCGCCCATTCCGGCAATGATAGTCATGTAGGCCGAAAGAACTGCAATCTTGGCGATCGTAGGCTCAAAGTAGCGCACTACAGCAGAAGCCAGGAAGGCAGTTCCCAGATTGATAATCAGCCAGGGAAGCCTTGACTTAACAGCTTCCTGCCAGTTACCGCTCAGTTCCTCGTCTTCAGATACCCCTGATATTTTCAAAATATCTTCCGTATTCTCATCCTCCAGTACATCGATCACGTCGTCAAATGTGACCCTGCCCAGCAGTTTCATCTGCTGGTCCAGAACCGGAATACTGGTAATATTGTACTGGGAGATCAGTCTGGCCACTTCTTCCTGATCTGTATCCGGGCTTACCCAGGCTACATCAGATTTGACCAATTCAGTAATCTGTACATTTCCCTTGGCTTTGATGATATCTTTCAGTGAGACAATTCCCTGGAAAACGTTATCATCATCTATAACAAATATTGTGTAGAACTCTTCTATTTCTTCGCTCTGGCGGATGATCTCATCAATCGCATCTTTTTTAGTCAGGTTTAAATGAATGCGGATGAATTCCGTATTCATCAGTCCCCCTGCGGTATCCTCATCGTAACTCAGGAGGTTCCTGATGTTAGACGCGTCATCTTCACTCAGGTCGCTCAGGATCTCTTTCTGCTCGTGTTCCTCAAGCTGTGAGATAATATCCGTCGCATCATCGTAATCCAGTTCTTCTACGATCTCTGTGCGTTTATCAGGATGGAGCTGCAGTAAAAGTTCTTCCGGGTGGGCTTCTTCATGCATCTCTGAGATGATTTCAGAAGCTGTTTCTACCGGCAGCAGGTTGATAATCCGCTGGCGGTCTTCTTTGGTCAGACTCTCGAACAGTATCGCGATTTCGGACGCGTGATATTCATCCAGGATTACTGCCAGCTGGCTGTCGGTTCCGGTCAGTGCAGATTTGAGCCTGGTTACGTCTGTGCGGTCTAGTTCATAGGATTGCATGCGTTGCTAAGATAAGCATATTTTCCGTTTTAACCTGCCCGGTTCTTATTTAAACCAGCCTCTGCGCCAAAAATAGATCACCTGCAGCACGGCAATAAGTCCCATAATGATCCAGGTATACAGGTAACCATGCGGTTCATATAATTCGGGCATATTCATCGGCATAAGTTTGCCTGTAACAGGATCTCTGTCGGCAAAATTCATCCCGTAAATTCCAGCTATAAAAGTAAGCGGAATAAAGATCGAAGATATGATGGTCAGCACCTTCATGATCTCGTTCATCCTGTTGCTGATCAGTGACAGATACATATCTATATTACTGGCCGAGATCTCTTTCAGCGATTCTACGATATCAATGATCTGTATACAATGATCATAGGCATCGCGTATGAAAAGCTTGGTCTGGTCAGTAATCAGCGGACTCTCACTTCTGAGTATATCATTCAGCTTATCTCTTTCAGGCCATGATACTCTTCTGATATTGATCAGGTTTCTTTTGATCAGCTGTGTATCGTACATGATAGATCTGTCAGGTTTATCCATCAGCCTGTCTTCGATCTGATCCAGTTCCTCGCTCCAGGTACCAAGTATTTCAAAGTAGGTATCTACGATATTATCCATGATCGCATACATAATGTAGCTGCTTCCCGCTGTCCTGATGTTTCCTTTTCCAGCTTCCAGACGCTGCCTTACAGGTTCCAGGCAATCTGCATAACTATCTTTAAGTGTAATAAGGGCGTTGTCGGTCAAAATAAAGGACAACTGGTCATTTTGAAGGTGTTTGTCTTCATCCAGTAAAAGCATTCTGCTAACTGCGAAAACATAGTTGTCATACTCTTCCAGTTTTGGCCGCTGATAAGTGACTGTGATATCTTCCAGTACCAGTTTATTGATGTTCAGATCGCGTCCCAGGATATCAAACATCTCGGCAGAGCCAAACCCTTTGATATCTACCCAGAAAGTGTAACTTTTATCTGAAAGAATTTTTGCAAGATCTTTCAGGTTTTCGAGTTTTCTGCTCTGGTAACTTTTTTCGTTTAGCTGGTGCAGCGTAATAACTGGCTCCAGAGCAGTATCGTCGATATAAACTAAACCAGGACTTGTACCTGCCTTATGAACCCCATAATTATTTTTTTTCCTTTGCGATCTGCTCTTTTTATTCATACACTAGAGGTAGTTTTTTGCCTGTGGCCCCTGGTTGAACAACAAATCTGCTATACTCATGTTTGGTAAAAATCCTGCTCTGTCCTCAAAAACCTGATGGTAAGGTTTCACCGGCAAAATCAGTTCCGGATTCTTGAAATGAAGCTTGCTCCTGTAGTCTAGCTCAACAGGGATCTCCTTGATATACTCTGTAGTAAAGTGTAGTTCGGGAGCTTTCTTCAGTTGCTTGAAGAGCCACTGGAGCATCTCCAGGTTGTAATCAAATAAAAAGTCGAACTTTCTGATGTAAAAAGGTGCCAGTTCATCCTCATAATACTCAAAGTAAGGTGAGTTGCGGTAGCAGCTTTCCAGGCTCAGCCAATGCAGGCGCTGCCACTTAAAATCATAACTGATTTTTACATCTTTCACTTTAGTATGGTATTTAGAGCCTTTAATTACGGGCAGAAAAAGATCCAGCGGGCCATTGGGTGAATATACCCTTGTTCTGTTCCGGTAGGTCTGTTTGGGGAAATGCTCTTCCTTTTCAATCGTGAATTCGTAATCAAGCGCGTTCAGTGCAGAGAAATAACTGACTGGTGGAAGATAAAAAAGAGGAAATATAGCAGAATTGTGCATTGGTTAATTTATGTTTGCATTTTCAATGCAGGCAAAATAATGATAAAAAAAGGCTATCTCCTAGTGTTAAATGTTTTTATATGTCTTAATCCCGTCTTTCAATTCTGATGTCTGAACCAAGTGTAGCCGTTGTTATCCTGAACTGGAATGGTAAAGACCTGTTGTCCCGTTTCCTGCCGGGTATCCTTCAGTCTGATTACGGGCAGCTGGAAATCATCGTTGGTGATAACGCTTCCACGGATAATTCTGTGGATTTTATCCGTGAACACTATCCTGCGATACGTATCATTGAGAACGACCGTAACTACGGCTTTGCCGAAGGATATAACAGGATCATGGCCCATGTTATTGCTGACTACTACATTTTATTAAATTCTGACGTAGAAGTTCCTGCAAACTGGATAAAACCTGTGATTGCTGCGATGGAGGCCGATGCTGCCATTGCTGCTGCCCAGCCTAAAATCAAATGGTTTAGCGACAAATCGAAATTTGAACATGCTGGTGGTGCCGGCGGTTTTATGGATAGGAATGCATTTCCGTTTTGCAGGGGACGGATATTTGATACCCTGGAGACTGACCAGGGCCAGTACGAAGATCAGACAGCTGTTTTCTGGGCAAGCGGTGCGGCATTTTTTATCAAACGTAAGGTATGGGAAGAAAGCGGTGGCTTCGATGCCGATTTATTTGCGCATATGGAGGAGATCGATCTTTGCTGGCGCTTACAAAATATGGGTTATAAAATTATTTATTGCCCCGGAGCAGAAGTGTACCATGTTGGTGGTGGCACACTTGCTACCAATAGTCCTTATAAAGTATTTTTGAATTTCAGGAATAACCTGATCATCATGCAGAAAAATCTCCCCTTCTGGGAAGCTGTATGGGGACTTAGTGTCCGCATGTGCATAGATTTTGTAGCGCTGCTGCAGTTTCTGCTAAAAGGTGAAACTAAATTTGCAGCAGCGGTGAATAAAGCACATTACCAGTTTATCAGGAGTACCAGGAAGACAGCTTCAAAGAGGAAAAATAACCAGATTCCCTATGCCAAACTCACCGGTGTCTATCCTTCCAGTATTGTATGGAACTTTTTTGTAAAAGGTATCAGATACTTTAGCCAGCTAAAAGATTTTCGATAGCAAGGCGGTAGCCATCCAGACCAAAACCGGTTAACACCCCCCTGCAGTTTCTGCCGCTCAGCGAGATGTGACGAAATTCCTCACGTGCATAAATGTTAGAGATATGAACTTCTATTACCGGAGTTTTGATGCCGGCAATTGCGTCAGCAATGGCTACTGAAGTGTGCGTATATGCTCCCATGTTAATTACAATCCCATCATAGGAAAAACCAACTTCATGCAGCTTGTTGATCAGTTCCCCTTCAACATTACTCTGGTAATATGCCAGTTCAGCAGTACCTGTATATTTTGCTTGTAACTCAGTAAAATAGGTTTCGAAACTTTTGCTTCCATAGATTCCCGGTTCCCGTTTGCCAAGGAGATTTAAATTCGGTCCGTTAATAATTTGTATCTTCATCCATCCAAACTTAATCTTTAAAAACAACAATTAAAATTTTTGTGTGAATTACCCCCATCATGTCTCCTTTAAAAACTTCCTGAAACTGGAAAGAGGTTTGTCTGCAAATTCAATAGAAGCCTATCTGAATGACGTGGATAAACTGGTACAGTATTATGAAGTACAACATAAGGATTTTAATGTCAAAGATATTAAAGACAGTGATTTATATGGATTTGTGACCTGGCTTAGTGAACTGGGAATGTTGCCTAACAGCCAGGCCCGTGTGATCTCGGGTCTGAAATCTTTTTTCGGTTTTCTGCTCCTTGAGGGCATGATAGAAACAGATCCTTCAGCACAGCTGGAGGCACCCAAACTGAGCCGCAAACTGCCTGATGTACTGAATATTGTAGAGATCAACGAATTGATTTCAGCTATTGATGCTTCCAAACCTGAAGGTATGCGCAGTAAGGCCATCATTGAGGTACTTTATGGTTGCGGCCTGCGGGTAACTGAGCTGATTACCTTACGGATATCAGATCTGCATGCTTCGCAAGGTTATATCAAAGTCATAGGTAAAGGAAATAAGGAGCGCATTGTTCCTATCGGTGATACAGCCCTCAAATTTATAGATATTTACCTGAGCCAGATCAGGACCCATCAGGATATCAAAAAGGGAAATGAGGATTATATATTTTTAAACAGGCTGGGTACGCAGCTTTCCCGGATCTCGGTTTTTACAATGATTAAAGCGCTGGCTAATCAGATCGGACTGAAAAAGAGCATCAGTCCACATACTTTCAGACATTCCTTTGCTACTCATCTGATCGAAGGCGGGGCGGATTTAAGGGCTGTACAGGAAATGCTCGGACATTCCAGTATTACAACCACCGAGGTTTATACCCACCTGGACAGAGATTATCTCAAAGGAATTATTACTGAATTTCATCCCCGTACCTGACCTGGATAACTGTTTATATTATTGTGCTTTGTTGCACCTTATCATCCTGTCCTTGCCCTGCATATCTTTTTTCAAGTGTATGTTTGCAAAACCTTTATCTTCTAACATCTCTATCATTTCTTTACCCAGATATTCATTGATTTCAAAAAATAGAAATCCCCTGGCATCAAGGTGCCTTACCGCAAAATCAGCTATGCTTTTATAAAAGATCAGCGGATTTTCTTCTGTTACAAACAGCGCCAGTTCAGGCTCATAGCCCAGTACATTTTGATGCATTTCCTGACGCTCCTTTGGCGTTATGTATGGCGGATTACTCACGATCAGATCGTAACTTTCAATACCTTCGTACCCCAGAATATCTGCCTGAATAAAGGCAATGTCAGCTTCATTTGCCACTGCATTTTGTTTGGCTATCATCAGCGCATCAGAAGAAATATCCATCGCCTCGGCCTTAACAGAATCCAGCTTTTTCTGTAAGGTTATAGCTATACAGCCAGTTCCCGTACCTACATCCAGCAGGTGCGAAAAAGGAAAGCCTGAAGCTGTTTCCAGGATCCAGTGTACAAGTTCTTCCGTCTCCGGACGGGGAATAAGTACTGAACTGTTCACCCTGAACTTTAACCCATAGAACCAGGCTTCCTCAAAAATATGCTGCAGGGGCTTGCCTTCTGTCAATGCTGAGAGTGTATTTTTGTATGCATCTTCTGTCTTCGCATCCAATTGAAAATCGTTTTTCAGGATAAGCGCGCTCCGGTTTAGTCCTGAAATATGTTCCGCGGTAAGATAAAACAACTGTGCTGCTTCGTCCGAACCGTACACAGGTATCAGTTCATCAATAAAGTATGTTTCTAATTGTTTCAGTGTCATGAAGGGCAAAAGTAGTTAATAATGTTGCATGTCAATGTTTGAAATATTATAACATCTCATAAATTGAAGGTACTTTTGTTTCATGAGCGATGAAGTATTCATAAAACGCTGTCTCGAATTGGCGGAATTGGGAAAGGGCAGCGTAAGCCCGAATCCGATGGTGGGCTGTGTGATCGTCAGCGAAGGAAAAATCATCGGCGAAGGGTATCATCAGCAATATGGTAAGGCACATGCCGAGGTAAATGCAGTAAATGCTGTGCTTCTAACTTATGGAGACGCGGCATCCGCTTTGCTTAAAGTATCAACTGTTTATGTAAGTCTTGAACCCTGTGCCCATTTTGGCAAAACCCCTCCCTGTGCGGATCTCCTGGTTCGTCATCAGGTAAAGAAAGTTGTGATCTGCAACAGGGACCCTTTCCCGGATGTAGATGGTAAAGGAATAGGAAAACTGGAGGCTGCAGGTATAGAGGTTGTTTACGGTGTACTTCATGAAGAAGGGCTGCAGCTCAACCGGCGTTTCTTCACCAGAATCAGAGAGCAGCGGCCTTACATTATTTTAAAATGGGCCAGAACTGCAAATGGGTACTTTGCGCCAAAAAACAGTACACAACAGTGGATCAGTGGTCCTCTGGCTAAGAAACTGGTGCACAAATGGCGAACTGAGGAAGATGCAGTCCTGGTTGGAAAACAAACTGCTATTGCAGATAACCCTCAGCTGAATGCACGGGAATGGACGGGTAGTAATCCTGTCAGAATTATAGTTGACCGCACACTCCAGGTTCCGGAGGACAATCATGTATTTACTGCCGGGGCAAGAACTGTGATCCTCAATGAAGTCAAAACCGATGTGATCAATAATCTGCATTATATATCAATGGAAGATATGCAGTATTATCTGCCGCAAAAAATAGCTTATCAATTGTACCTGATGGATATTCAGTCTATAATCATTGAAGGGGGTGCCAACATCCTGAACCAGTTTATTTCTGCGGGCCTGTGGGATGAAGCAAGAGTATTCAATTCTAAAAGCAACTGGGAAACAGGGATATACTCGCCCCAAATCAACGGAAAGATCACTTCAGTAACCGAGGTTGATCAGGATTATTTAACCATTTATGAAAACATCAGGAATTAATGATATACATATTTTTAAGTATTTGCTGCAGCGTCACTGTAGCTGTGCTTCTTAAACTGGCCAGAAGGTATCAGATCAATGTTTTGCAGGCAGTCATGTGGAATTACCTGGCTGCCATCCTGCTGAGTTTCTTATTTTTCAAACCAGCTATCAGTACAATTACAGTTGTACCGCCCGCCCTAACGCTGGTATTGGGAGTTCTGCTGCCGGTATTGTTTTTAGTACTTGCTGCCTCTGTAAGAAATATAGGTATTGTAAAGACCGATATTGCACAGCGCTTATCCCTCTTTATTCCGATTCTTGCAGCATTGTTCCTTTTTGGTGAACAGTTTAGTAATTTCAGGATTGCAGGGCTTATTGTGGGTTTTATCGCCATCTTCCTTACGCTTTTCCGTAAATCCACCGGCAGGTCAGAAAAATTCAGTTATCTCTACCCTGTCCTTGTGTTCATTGGGTTCGGGGTGATCGATGTGATATTCAAGCAACTTGCCCTGGATCAGTCGATTCCCTATACCAGTGCGCTGCTGATTGTTTTCTGCGTTTCTTTTCTAGTAGCCATGCTGATATTATTATATACGGTTGCCGTTAAAAAACAGAAGGTTCAGCTGATCAATTTTGCCTGCGGAATTGTACTGGGCTGTTTCAATTTCGGCAATATCCTTTTTTATATGAAGGCGCACCGGGCATTATCTGGTAATCCTTCAACGGTATTTGCAGCGATGAATATGGGCGTGATCTTGCTTGGAAGTCTTGTGGGTATTGTCCTTTTCAGAGAAAAAGTCAGCAGGATCAACTACATAGGAATTACCCTTGCTCTGGCGGCAATCCTGTTAATTACCTTATCCCAGGCCAATGCTGTTTGATGACACCTACAAAACTATAGAAAGTCGCGCCGAAGGGTTGTTTAAAGATAAAGGAAGTAAGTTTATTGCCTTTGCGTATCCTATACTTTCGGAGTCGGAGGTAAAACCTATACTGCTGGGCCTCCGTGCAGAACATACCAAAGCGAACCACTTCTGCTATGCTTACCGGTTGAGTCCCGATCGGAATGTCTATCGTGTAAATGATGATGGTGAACCTTCGGGCACTGCCGGCAGACCAATTTTGAATACGCTTTTATCGGCAGACGTAACTAATATCCTTATTGTTGTGGTACGGTATTTTGGCGGAACCCTTCTTGGAGTTCCCGGATTGATCAATGCCTATAAATCTGCCGCCGCCGAAGCGCTTGGCCTTGCAGAGATAATCGAAAAAACCGTAA
>NZ_JBEVDX010000068.1:0-6868 GCF_040513095.1 Pedobacter sp.
GTGTGCGTGTGGAGTAATATCCTAACGGTCCCTGGCCACCCGCCCTGTACAGTGTATTGCTTGGGTTAGTTTCTGTCCAGCGGTTTGCATAGCTTGCATACTGGTTTAAGTTATAACTCGCCCTGGCATTGCCATCAAAAATCAATCTGTTGGCATTGAAGATATCATTGCCATATGACCATGTCAGGAGCACACCCAGTGAAAATCCTTTATAAGTGAAGTTATTGCTAAAGCCGCCAGTATGGATTGGCGTGGTACGGCCAATAACCTTTTGATCTGCTGCAGTAATCACACCATCACCGTTGAGGTCTTTGTATTTGATATCCCCGGGTTTAATTACGTCACGGGCATTTCCGTTGGTGGCAAGTTCAGCTTTTAATGTTCCTACGCCTCCGGCAGCTGTTGTATTGAAATCGGACTTCTGATAAATCCCGTCAAATACATAACCGTAGAACTGTGATATCGGCTGACCTATATTGGTGATATACAATGGCGATGCATTGAAGTTGGTTTCCCAGCTTACAGAAGATAAGATCGACTGCTGCCCCTCATTCAGATCAAGCACCTTGCTTTTGTTAAAGCTGATGTTGAAATTACTTTCCCAGGTAAAGTTATTGGTCTTGATATTAACAGTATTGACTGTGAATTCAAGGCCCTGGTTTTGAACCCTGCCTATGTTTTTATAAACGCTGGTATAACCCGATGATGGCGGAAGATCAGCCAGGAGCAATAAGTTTTTAGTGGTTTTACGGTAGATATCTGCAGAGAGGTCTATCCTATTGTTGAACAGCGACAGGTCGTAACCAATATCAGCCTGTGCGGTGGTTTCCCACTTTAAGGCAGAATTACCAAGGGCTGTAACTGCTAAACCCTGTGAAGGCGAAGCATTCTGGAAAGAATAATTGCTTTTGGTGGTAATTGCAACTACAGGCAGATAGGAGAAATCGCCAACGCCGTTGTTACCTGTCAGACCGTAACTCACACGAAGCTTGGCATTGGATATTGTGGTAATATTTTTCATAAAACTCTCGTCGCTCATGCGCCACGCAAAAGCTCCTGAAGGGAAATATCCCCAGCGTTGTCCGCTTACAAATTTTGAGGACCCGTCTGCACGGAAACTTGCAGTAAACAGGTACCTGCCTTTGTAGCCATAATTCACACGTCCTAAATACGACTGCAGTTTTGATCTGGAATCAAGGGTAACTTTTCCATCATCAACACCGTTAGCCAAACCATTTACACCCAGGCTTTCATTTGGCACCTGACTCGCGGCAAATCCGTTAGTCATATCATGAATGCCCTGCAGCGAGAAGCCTCCAACCGCATCAATCTGATGATCTTCATTTATTGTTGTTTTGTAAGTAAGTGTATTTTCATTGCTCCAGATATTTCTCTCGTTGTTATAAATTGAACCATTTGAACCTTTGGTGTTACTCGGAATCAGCGGTGTACCTCTCGAGGTTAAGGAGTTGAAGAAACTACCTGTCTTGGTTGTCCTGTTGTTTACTCCTCCTGTAATATTCAGTACCAATTTTTTAGTGATACTGTAATTAATGTAGGCATTGCTCAGCATATTGCTCTGATCGGTATGACGATATTCATTCTCTGCAGAAACAATAGGATTGATACGGTAGTCTGTCTGAGGATCAACCGCGTCATCAACAACATTATTAAGTAATGAACTGTTATCGCCACCTGTAACCGGGCGGTAGCCCCATATACCATATAACAATGTACTGGTAGAGGAGTTCGATTTTGCTGCCTCGGATGCCTGCTGACCAGAATATCCGCTGCTGGTATAATTTACGTTGATCCCGACTTTCAGTTTATCGTTTACGTTCTGATCAAGCACAACCCTGCCCTGGTAACGTTTATATCCCGAATTGATAATAATCGCATCCTGATTATATGTTGAACCAGAAATGGAATAACGTGTGGATGCATTGCCACCGCGTAAAGCGAGGTTATGGATCTGCGTGGCGCCTGTGCGGAATAACTGGTCCTGCCAGTCGATCGCTGTTATATCTTTATAAGAATCAAGTGTGCGGTTATTAGTGAAATAACTTGTCGCTGTGGTGGTAGGATTGAGTTCATTCTCGTAGCTCACAAAGTCGTACGCGCTCATCATATCCATTGTCTTTTCCACTCTTTGAAAGCCATAGGACCCCGAATAACTAATGACAGGGGCGCCATTCTTTCCTTTTTTGGTCTCAATCACTATCACCCCATTTGCACCACGTGAACCATAAATCGCAGTAGCTGATGCATCCTTTAAAACCGTCAAAGATGCAATATCTGCAGGGTTAATCGCTCCGTTATCCGGACTAACCACGGGAAAACCATCGATAACATATAATGGTGCATTGCTTTGCGTTAAAGAGTTGGCTCCCCTGATCACGATGTTTACTCCTTCTGCACCGGGTTGTCCGTCACTTGACGCTACCTGAACTCCCGCCATTCTTCCGGCAAGTGCCTGATCAAATGAAGGCACCGGTGCCTTGGCCATGTCACCTACATTTGCCTGAGCGACCGATCCGGTGATATCCGCTTTTTTAGTCTTACCATAACCAACACTGATGACTACTTCATTAAGATCTTTTAAATTCGCGTTGAGCGTAATCTTTAAAAAATCTTTATCACCTACTGGTACATCCTGGGTATCATAACCTATATAACTAACGATCAATACATCCCCGGCCTGTGCCTGAATACTGAAATTACCTTTCGCATCAGTGGCAACCCCCTTGTTTGTACTTTTCAGCTTAACGCTGACACCAATAAGCGATTCTTTAGTTTTTTCATCTATCACGTTCCCGCTGACCGTTTTGCGCGACTGCCCCTGGACCGGGACTGACAGGATCACCATCAGACCAAAAAACAATCCTAAAAATTGCCGGTAATACTTGTTGTTGTGTTTGAGCATAATTAATTGTGGTTAAATATTTTGTTTTGGTTTATTCTGCAGCTATCTTTTCAGGATCTTTTCGTGTACGTACCCGATTTATGTTAAAAAAAATGATCTTTTCAGATCAAACTTGGTCAATCGCAAACGTTAACGTACACGAACTTAATAAAAAGTTTTAAATTATCATAAAATATCAGTGATTTTAAAAGAATTTTAAACGATTACTCTTTAAAGTGATAAAAACCCGGGGAAGTGATATCAGAAATTACTCCGTTTTGCTTTCGATAGATAAAATAAGCTGCTAATTCTTTATGATTCTCTAAAAACTGCAGTGACTTTTGCAAACCCAGCGCCATAAGTAGATTATCATAACCATCAGCAGTTATCGCATTTTTCGCTTTAACAGTAACAGCGATCAATTCGTTTTGCAAGGGATAACCCGTTCTCGGATCCATCAGGTGTGACATCACCTTGTTCCCGCTTTTGAAATATTTGCGGTAATTTCCAGATGTGGTTAATCCTCCGCCATCCATACTGATGATCCTTTGCAAAACAGGATCATCACCCGCGTGTTTTGCGGGACCCTCGATACCGATCTGAAGCACTGTATTTTCTGGCCGCTTCCGCCCTTTAACCCTGATCTCCCCTCCTATTTCAATCAGGTAATCCTGTATATTTTTGCTGTCTAGAAAATCTGCGACCACATCCACACTGTATCCCTGTGCAATGCCGTCGACATCAATTTGTACGCAGGGTACTTTTTTGATCAGATAATTGCTGCGTATGATCAGCTTGTCTGACCCCACACATGCCAGCATCGCTTTTACGGCAGCAGAATCAGGATAAGTTTTGATCTCTTTATTTCCAAAACCCCATGCCCTGGTTAAGGGGTAAACGGTGATATCAAAGAGGCCGGCCGATTGTCTGTAAATTTCTATGGATTTGCGTACAACGATGCCGAGGTGTTTATCCATCAGGATCCTTGTACACTTTGGATCATTAAATTGACTGATCAGGGAGTAAGGCTTGTAAACTGAAAGTGAACTATCTATACCATCCAGGAGATGATCGATCTCTTGTTTGGCAAGCAAACTATCTTTTGAATAGTAAGTGATATGATAGGTAGTACCCTGTGCGTACCCGTTAATATAATAAGGCTTAGCAGTGTTTTGAGCAGATACCCCGGCTGACAGCAGAAATAAAAACCATATTGTCACCTTAACAGCGTTCATATACTTATTTTAAATGGAATATTCAGGTTTCCAGCTTTGGAACAGCTCAGTATCAGCAGCTTTATTGCCCAAATGTATGGCAACAGAAGTATCTCTGGCCGTATAAACATTTGAAAGGGGTTGTTTATGATTACGGATACAGCTGAAAAAATCCTGTAAACAGTATATTGTTGGTTCTGCTTTTTTACCTGAAGGATCATCAAAAACCAGTTCAACAGGCTTGCCCTGAGTAGCTGCTGCAATAGTTGCCCCGGTTACCCCATCAACTGTGCCGCGTTTGTTTGATAAAGATTCACCGTAAATAAATGCCTTGTCACGCTGGATTTCTATAGTCGCCTTGTCGCCCAGAATCTTGATATTGTACCCGTTATAAGCATTGGAAAGTACTGAAGTAACACTGGATCTTACTCCATCCGGATACTCATAAACCGTACGGATATTATCAAAAGTATCCCTGCCGTCTTTCCAGTAATTGATTCCTCCCATACCAGTTACTTTCAGAGGATGACTACCGGAAATGTAATTGACCATATCTATCTGATGGGCACATAATTCTGAAAGCGGACCTCCGCAGTATTTGCGTTTCATTCTCCAGTTGATTGCTTCCTCCAGTTTTGGATCGCTCACTGGTTTTCTCCAGTTGGAGTTTTGATTGTACTGGCATTCAAAATGCGTGATTTTACCGATCCAGTTCTGATCAATAACTTCTTTAACACGGTGATAAAGGGGAGAATAACGGTACTGAAAACCTACCTGCATAATCAATTTTGATCCGCGCATCTTCTTTACCAGTTCAAGAGTCTGCGGTATATCATAAGCCATTGATTTTTCAAGATAAATGTGTTTGCCGGCCTGCAACGCATCCAGGACCATGGGATAATGCAGGTACAGCGGCGTGGCGATGATAACTGCGTCAATGCTTTTATCTTCAAGAAGCTTGCGGTAATCAGTATATGCTTTTGCATCAGCAGCTGCATATTTCATTCCGTTTTTAAGATGTTCCGGAATAGTATCACAGCAGGCTACCAGACTAACTGATGGTATGTCTTTCAGTAATCCCGCCAGTCCGGCTCCTCTGGCACCTGTTCCGATTAATCCCAGACGGATGCCATCGCTAAGAAAGGGAGAGGCACTGAATGCCGGAAAAGACATGGCAGCCAAACTTGTTAATCCTATTGCCGATGAGGCTATAAATTTACGGCGTGATGTTATGATACTATCCATTGGAATTCTGTTTATTAAGGATTGTTATAATTTATACGAATGGGTTAAGGCTACCGCAGCGCCTCCCTGTTTTTTGCTTTCATCGGCAGCCTGCATAAAAGCATAAATTTCAAATGTTTCTTCCGGACTTACCGGGGATATGCCGGTCTGGAAGTATTTTATGATTTCCGTCATCAGTCCTGCAAAACCCTTTGCAGGGATCACCGGCACGATTGCCTTTTCAGCAAATACAGTTCCGCCATAATTATGCGGCCCTGTTCTGGTCCCCCTGAAAGTCCCTATCCTGTTATCTTCCCAGATACCGGTAACTAAATCTGTATCCGGTGTATATATTCTTCTCACTTCTTTACATCCCCTGCCCATCAGCGTAAAGAGCATTTCCACTCCGTGTATTCCATACCAGAACAGATCGGGGTGAGTTAACTCGATTGTTGCGGGACTGTATGTTTCAACCCCCAGGATCTTTCCTGTCTCTGCAGAAAGCAATTGTGTTTTGTTTTCCATATACCTCATCGATGATGAAGTAAATACCGGGACTTTATATTTTTTTGAGGCCGCGAATATCGCTTTCACATCATTCATAGATGCTGCAAAAGGTTTATTAATAAACACACGTTTACCTGCCTTCAAAACAGGTAATACTTGTTCCAGATGTAGACGGCCGTCATTGGTATTCAACAGCACGACATCAACCTTACTGAGAAGATCGGCTATTGAAGAAACAATCTCGACTCCCATAGCACTCACAGTCTTTGTAAACTCCGGAATTCTATCCGCACTGAAGGCGATATCATTGCTTCCCTGAGGATAAGCAGCAATTACCTTATAACCGCCGAAAGCTGGCGGGGCATTTTCAGCATTTAATAATTTGGTAAAAGCTACACTGTGGGAAACATCCAGACCGATGATGCCTACCCTCAATCCAGCCGGAACAGGTGCTGTTGCAGCTAAATGTGCTGATACCGGCCCTGTAATGGCGGTAGCAGCAGCAGCGATTACACTCAGCCCGATAAATTTTCTGCGGTTGTATAAAGTATGCATTAGCCTGGGTTTAAGGTTCAACCAATTCCATTGTTTTGTCCTGTCTTTTCAATTTCCATATTCTGATTTTGTGACCGTAAAACGCATAAAATACCAGGTACATATAACATGGAACAAGCACCCAATAGGCAACTCTCAAATTGTATGTATCTGCAAAATAACCATAAGCAAGGGGCAATATTGCACTTCCACACAAACCCATGATAAGAACTGATCCGCCTAATTTGGTAAACCTGCCCAAATCAGCCAGGGCCAGCGGCCAGATGCCGGTCCACACCATTGAATTGGCGAATCCAAGCAACACCACAAACCATATAGAAATATCGGTGACGTGACCAAGCAGTTTAACCTCGCCGTGCGAGAAGATAATGAGCAGGGTAAAGACAATTCCCAGCAATGTACATCCCCTCAGGGCATTCACCTGGCTGATGTATTTGGGAATAAGCAACACTCCCAGTACGTACCC
>NZ_JBEVDX010000069.1:0-3630 GCF_040513095.1 Pedobacter sp.
TAGGCAGGCTCAATATCCATGTTTATGCAGATAAAGACCCGGAAAATGGCTTTGAACCGCTTAAACCCGCTTTGGAGGATGTATACTTCCACTTGCTTACCTCAAACAACTAACTTATGATCGCTTTATTGAAATTTGAAATGGGCGCTTATCTCAAAAAGCCAGGCATTTATATCATCTTTGCTCTACTTTTAGCGCTTGGCTTTTTTGTCGGTTTGAAACTGTCTTTTAGCCCAGGGAACGAAATTTACCGAAACGCGCCTTACAACATCGCTAATATGGTAGGCTTGCTAAGCCTGACTGGGATATTTACCACGACTATTTTAGCTGTTCAGATTCACTTTAAAGAGCGCGACGCTCGATTTGGTCTGATCCTGTACGCTACGCCTATCTCCAAAACACAATATTTAAGCAGCAGGTTTTTTGCACTTTTCGGCCTTAGCTTCATATGTTTTATCCTACTTGTGGCCGGTTACTTAACCGGTCATTTAGCTGACAGTGACCGGCAGGCTTACCAAAAGTTCAATCTCTGGTTTTATCTGCAGCCCATCCTGCTACTGGCGCTTCCCAATATTTTTCTTTGCTCGGTATTGATCAGTGCAGTAGCATGGTTTAGCAGGAACAAATTGATGGTTTATTTAACCGGCTTATTCATCTACATAACATACCTGGTGGTGCTGACCTATTCCGGATCACCGATGATGGCGGGCGGTTTGCCACAGTCTACACAGGCGCTGGAACTGGCTGCAAAGGCTGATCCCTTTGGCCAGTCTGCTTTTTATCAGCAGACCAATCTTTGGACCGTAGCGCAAAAGAATACATTACTGCTACAACTGTCAGGAAATCTTTTGCTAAACCGGCTTGTCTATCTGACTGCTGCTGCAGCACTGATGTTAGCAGTCTATTCCAGATTCAAGTTTCAAGTTGATGACAATGATAACACTCGTTCCAAAAAAGCAGTGTCCGAACATGACAAGGGCAGCACAAGCTTTGCCTACAAGCCAGTTCCGGGAAAAATTGAAGGCGCGGGCTATCAGGCCAGCGTGCTCCGTAGTTTAGTTAAATTAGATACCAAACTGGTAATCAAAAGCATCCCATTTGTACTGATTGCGGTGGGCCTGATTTTCTATATGTGCATGGAATTCTATGGCAGCATTGACCAGGGTATCCGTTTGCCGGAGCAGCATGCCAGTACCGCCTTAATGGCCAACCGTATCGTCTATAATCTTCCGGGCTTGCTGCTGCTGGTGATATTATTTTATGCGCATGAACTATACTGGCGAAGTGCAGGCACAGGTTTTGATTTGATCGAGAACAGCACGCCTGTAACCAAAAGCACCTTGTTGGTAGCTAAATGGATCACACTGTCGACCGTTATTATCCTGCTGACTTCAATCATTGTTCTCACGGGTATCATCTTCCAGGTCATTTTCCAGTATACTATAATTGACTGGACGGTTTATGCTGCACTTTACTGGCTGATCGATTTACCCTTAGTGATTTCTGCGGGCGTAGTGCTCCTCACACAACACTGGGTACACCGTAAATGGTCAGGCCTGCTCATTACCTGCCTGGTGATGCTCCTGCTTACTACTTCAGCAGGGAAAACCGTAGGCATTTTACATCCGCTTTTACGCTTTCCCGCTGCCTATGCAGCAAAATATAGTGAAATGAATGGTTGGGATGACTACCTGCGAAGCTTTTCCTGGCGAATGCTATATGGAGTAAGCCTAACTGCCACTTTATGGATAGGGAGCACATCAGGCCGGAAGAACTTCTTAGGTCATAGCTGGCGTTTAGGCCTGTCGCTAATCCTCTGTATCCTGACCGGGATTTACATTTATAAGCAAACGCCTCCCTTAGAAACTGAACAAAGTCTGCACAGCCAGCAAACATATGAACAGCGGTACCGCAAATACAATGAGCTTCTTCAACCAGTAGTGACTACCGTGAATGCCAGTGTCGATCTTTACCCGGAACGGAATGCTTATCAGGTCAGCGGCCGGTATATCTTGAAAAACAAGAGTAACAAGCCTGTCGATTCGCTATTACTCAACTTTGACGAGGATGTAGTAATGGAGACGGCTACTTACCAACATGGCAGTTATAAGCAGCCAGTTAGCAATAGGACCGGCTTCCTAAGGCTACAACAACCGCTGATGCCTAGTGAGTCTGCCTTATTCCGTTTTTCATTTTCCTATCACTGGAGCGGGTTCACAGGCCACCAGTCGTTCAATGCAATTGTTCACAACGGTTCCTTCCTTCGGATCAGTAATTATTTCCCGCGGTTTGGGTACCAGCAGGAAAGGGAGATCGCCTCTGAGTCTGAAAGGCGCAAGCGGCACTTGGGCAAACAAACGCCACTTGTTAAATTAGAAGCGCCGCGTGGCAGGAACGATTTTATCAACCTGCAGATGGCCGTATCGGTTCCTTCAGGGCAAATGGTGGTTGGCGTAGGTGAACTGATATGCGAATGGCAGGAAAAGGGCCGGGATCACTTTCTTTACCGGTCAGACAGGCCCATTCCATTCCGCTTCGGTCTTTCCGCTGCCCGCTATGAAAAGAGGGTGGTTATCTACAAGGGCACAGTAATAGAAGTGTACTATCATAGCAGACACTTTGAAAATGTAAATAAACTGCTCCAAAATGCTTGTAGGACCATGGATTACTGCCAGTCAAATTTTGGCCCTTATCCTTTTAAAACCATCCGTTTCGCAGAAGTATCTTCCTTTACAGACGGGTTCGCCGGCACGGCTTATCCCGCCACCATATTCATGACCGAGCACTTGCTTTTTCATGATAACTTGCCAGGAGACAAAGGGCAGGATGTGATCAACGAACTTGCCGCCCATGAACTGTCACACCAATGGTGGGGCACTGCACAGCTTGCGCCAGACGAACGCGAGGGTTCGAAAATACTCACTGAAACTCTGGCTATGTACACCGAACTGATGCTGGCCAGGCATCTAGTGGGGGCTGCTGCGGTAAATGAAAAATTAGCTGTTCACGAAGCGATTTATTTGAGTGAACGTGGCTTTACCGAGCAAACTCCGCTCTTAAAAGTGAATTCCGATGACACCTATCTCTATTATTCAAAGGGACTTTTGGTAATGGCTAAACTGGAGCAATTAATCGGCGAGGAAAATGTCAATAAAGCCTTGAGAAACCTCTTGAGAAAATATGCCTATCCTTTAGGGCCACCAGTTGCCAGCGATTTATTAAACGAACTGCATCAGGTTACTGATTCGTCATTACATACCCAGATCGACGATCTGTTTTTAAAAATAAAATCCTGATCCAACAAAAGACACTGATCAGAAAACCCAGATACAAATTAACCAGTATAATAATTAGAGGTATAGCTCTTGTTTTCTAATAGGTGTTGGTTAAATAATATCGGCGGCCCCTGACGTGCTACTGCATATCATTGTAAATACTACCGATATGCAGTAGTAATTGTATTTCATAAGGATTTAGATTTTTGCAGCTGATTCTATGATCTGGTCGATAAAATAGTGCTGCTTCAATGCGTCGCTGAAATTACTTGCTTCCGATGTGCCATTTCTCTTATCCCTGGCAAATTTGCAACGTTACCAGTTTTCGCTTCGGATCGTTATAGGCTTTTTCAAT
>NZ_JBEVDX010000070.1:0-3891 GCF_040513095.1 Pedobacter sp.
ATAGTTGTAAGAGACTATTGGCTTTTTCTGACGCTCAGACCAGTAATCGATTCTTTTGTAACTTATGATAAGTTTGTTCTCAACATCCGTAGTGGAGAACGCAGGAGTGATGAGTGTTAGCAAGAGAAGGGTAAACATTGATTTCAGTATGATATCATTATTATCAGTAATCGTTTTAGTAAATATATCAGCTAAGCTCCCTTTATTAAAACATTACCCATTTCTGAGGGGTTAAGAAAGTGTAATCTTTAATATTATGCTGGGAAATAAGACAATAGTAGTGACAGGAGCTTCAAGTGGTGCAGGAAAAGCAATAGCCTTAGAATTTGCATTACAAAAACCTACATTGATTCTGGCTGCCAGAAATCCGGATGCTTTGCGTGAAGTAGCAGAAGAATGTTCAGAGTTGGGGGCGCAGGTAAAATATGTGATTACCGATGTCACCGACGCAAGTGCGATGATCGAACTGGCGGCAGAGGCGAAAGCTTTTGGCGGCAAAATAGATATATGGGTAAATAACGCCGGTCTGCTCGCTGTAGGCAGCTTTGACGAGGTTCCTCTGGCTGTGCATCAGCAAGTGATCAATACCAATCTTATGGGCTACATCAACGGGGCGCATGCTGTTCTGCCCTATTTTAAACTTCAAAAGCATGGTGTGCTGATCAATAATATCTCTATCGGCGGATTTCTTCCTGTTCCTTTCGGTGTAGGTTATTCTGCCAGCAAATTTGGTCTGAGGGGATTCTCAGCTGCTCTGAAAGCGGAACTGGCAGACTGGCCAAACATACATATCTGCGATGCCTTTCCTGCATTTCTGGATACTCCGGGGATACAACATGCAGCAAACTATACTGGCAAATACCTAAAGCCTGCTCCCCCTGTCTATGATCCCCGTCGTGTAGCCATAAGCATAGTTAAGCTAGCGGAAAAACCCCGGGCTGAAGTTATGATTGGAAGTGTATCTACCTTATTAAGATTATCATATGGCTTATTCCCCGCATTAACGCGTGGCATTACCGGGGCAGTTATCCGTACTTACCTGAAAAATGCTGATCCCATTGCAAAATCTGATGGGAATGTGTTTGGTCCTGTGGATTATGGGAACGCAGTATACGGAGGATGGGGAATTCCGGGAAAACCCAAAGCACATCGCAAGTATCTGGTTGCGGGATTACTGCTTGCAACTGCTGCAGGTTTACTCTCTCTGCGCCGGAAATAGTTATCCCGGTATTTTCTTTTGTAGATTATTTGTCTGTTTGGATCGATTCAAAGATTTGAGTACTTTTATCCTTGAGGTGATATATATACCTATTAACGATTCTCAATTTCTTTATGCGACTGTCAAACCAGATATATTCTTTTTTTTCCGTTTTAAAACAGGCGTTAGCAGGTCGTGAAGTTGATTTGACATCGATCAGTATCAAGAGAGCAATTGTTCTTTTGGCTATTCCTATGATGCTGGAAATGGCAATGGAATCTGTTTTTGCTTTAGTTGACCTGTATTTTGTGGGGCATCTGGATAACAGCAGGATCGCGATTCAGACGGTAGGGCTTACAGAGTCGGTACTAACTGTTATTTATTCGCTGGCTATTGGCTTAAGCATGGCCGCTACGGCTGTTGTTGCCCGCCGTATTGGAGAAAAGAATCCTGAAGCGGCAGCCAAAGCAGGCATGCAAACTATTGTAATGGCATCTGTGATTAATGTGGCTATCAGCATTGCCGGGTTTTTATACGCCAAAGATATCCTTCTGATCATGGGGGCTTCGAGGGAAACCGCTACTCATGGAACCAACTTTGTCCGCATTATGATGGGTGGAAGCATAATTATCGTCATGCTGTTTTTGATTAACGGGATCTTCAGGGGTGCCGGTAATGCTGCGATCGCAATGCGCAGTTTATGGATCGCAAACATCGCCAATATCATTCTATGCCCAATTTTTATTCGCGGACTAGGCCCGATACCTGCCTTCGGTTTAACGGGAGCTGCAATGGCGACTACCCTTGGACGCAGCCTGGGCGTTTGCTATCAGGTTTACTGTTTATGGAACGGTAAAAATATTCTAAAGGTCCGTCCCCAGTACTTTATACCCGAATGGGAACAGATTAAAGCCATTACCAAAATTGCAGCTCCTGGCATTTTGCAGTTTGTGATCGCGAGCTGCAGCTGGATTTTCCTTGCAGAATTGGTAGCTACTACTGGTGGAGACACAGGCTCGGCAGGTTATCAAACCTCACTACGGCTCATGATGTTTTTTCTGCTGCCGATATGGGGATTAAGTAATGCAGCTGCAACTTTGGTTGGTCAGAATTTAGGTGCCGGACACGTGGACAGGGCCGAGCAATCTGTATTTCAGACGATCAGATATGCAGTAGTGATCTTAGCAGTTGTGAGTATTTTATTCCTGACCTGCGGAAACCTGTTTGCATCGTTTTTTACCGAGGACGAGGCCGTGAGGGATGTGGCTACTTTATCACTCCGGATTTTAAGCTTTGGTTTTATCATTTATGGTATGGGCATGATTTTTACGAGTGCCTTTAATGGCGCTGGAGATACATCCACCCCAACAAAAATCAACCTCTTTACATTTTGGGTATTCCAGATTCCTTTTGCTTATCTGCTGGCCAAATATTTTGAAATGGGACCAAAGGGGGTGTTTATTTCTATTCCTACCGCAGAGATTGGATTAACCATAGCGGCCTATATCCTTTTTAAGAAGGGGAAATGGAAAAAAACCCAGGTGTAATTGAAAATAAAGCATCAATTAATACAAGTATTTCTTTTGTAACTATTATAGTTCAGTAATGACTGCAGCATAGCCACCGTTTCTGCTTAACCTGACAGGAATAACAGCATCAGCGGTAACCTGAGTGTTATCCGTTTTATAATCCATAGCCTGCCTGTCAGCATTGATCCCATCTGAAAAAGAGCTCATCTGGTAAGTATGGTTTTTCTCCAGGAAATCCAGTTTGATGGTCAACTCCCTCCCTTTTGCATTTGTAATACCTCCGATAAACCATTTCTTACCTTTTCTTTTTGCTACTACCACAACTTCACCAGCATCCGCCACCAGTGCTTTTGTCTCATCCCATGTAACAGGTACCTGGGTAATAAAGTCTGTGCAATCCTGATTGTTTTTGTATAGTGTTGGATTATCGCATAACATCTGCACACCGCTTTCGAACAGGACAAAGAGAGCCAGTTGATAGGCCCGGGTGCCCACACTGGCCGAGTTAGGCCGAATACCGCCATACACTTCCGGCTGCATATTGATCATGGCTCCGGGTGTGAAGTCCATGGGGCCAACTATATTTCGCATAAAAGGCAGATAGATTGAATTTGCAGGCTGGCAGTTTTCCATTTGTTCAAGGCCTCGTACCCCCTCATAAGAGATCACATTGGGATATTTATGTTCTAGTCCCCTCGGTGTAAAGGCACCATGAAAGTCTACAAGCATATTATACCTGGCTGCTTCTTTGGCCACCCGCTCGTAATAGTTAACCATCCACTGGTCATTTCTGTCCATGAAATCGATTTTTACGCCCTTGATTCCCCATTCAGAGAAAGTCTTGAACAAACCCATGTTCTTCTCCACACTGAGCCAGGTGAGCCACAAAATAATATCTACATTTCTTGTCTTGCCATAACGGATCAGTTCATGCAAGTCTACCTTTTTATTTGGCGTAAATGGATCATCAACAGATTCTGCCCATCCTTCATCCATAATAATATAGGATACCTTGTTCTTCGACGCAAAGTCGATATAGTATTTATAAGTCTCCAGATTAAAACCGGAAACGAAATTCACATCCTTCCCGTAAGGCGAAGCTGCATTCCACCACTCCCAGCTCACCTGCCCCGGACGGATCCATTTGGTATCCCTGATGACAGA
>NZ_JBEVDX010000071.1:0-23987 GCF_040513095.1 Pedobacter sp.
AACCAATTTTTAAGTAACTGATTCATAAATATATGTATTTTGAAATGTTAAAAGATAAGTCATCAATCATCAAGGTAATTGGTGTTGGTGGCGGTGGTGGTAATGCGGTTAACCATATGTACCGTCAGGGAATTGCAGGTGTAGACTTTATAATTTGTAACACCGATGCGCAGGCATTGGAGTTCAGTCCTATACCGAATAAAGTACAGCTAGGTGCAAGTTTAACCGAAGGGATGGGTGCAGGCTCAATTCCTGAAGTTGGGAAAAATTCGGCTATTGAAAATATAGACGATATCAAAAGCATGTTGGGCAGTACCACAAAAATGTTGTTCATTACTGCCGGAATGGGCGGTGGAACCGGTACCGGTGCCAGTCCGATCATTGCGCAGGCAGCCAAGGAACTGGACATCTTAACAGTTGCGATCATTACTACGCCATTTTCATTTGAAGGTAAGCGCCGTAAGATGCAGGCTGAAGACGGTCTGGATGAACTCAAAAAATATGTGGATTCTTACCTTGTGATCTCGAATGACAGGTTACGTGAGATATTTGGTAACCTGACGCTGGGCTCTGCCTTTGCACAGGCTGATGATATCTTAACAACAGCTGCCAAGGGTATAGCAGAGATCATTACCGTTCCGGGTTATATCAACGTGGATTTTAAGGATGTGCGTACGGTAATGAAAGACAGTGGTGTTTCTATCATGGGTAGTTTTGCCTGTGAAGGGGAGAACAGAGCTTTAATGGCTGTAGAAGGCGCATTGGCATCTCCACTGCTAAAAGATAATGAAATTGAAGGTGCGAGATATATATTGCTGAACATCAGTTCTGGTTTACGTGAAGTGACAATGGACGAGGTAGCAATCATTACAGACTATATCCAGGACAAGGCAGGTTTATCTGCAGATCTGATCTGGGGTAACTGCATTGATGAAAATCTGGGCGATAAACTATCGGTAACGATTATTGCTACAGGATTCCAGACTACGGAACAGCGTGCAAAGGACAAACAAAATGTAAAGAAAATCTCTTTGCTGACTCCGGAAGAAGCACCACTGGTAAAGCCACTGGAGCCTGTAAATTCTTTTATCGAACCTAAGACGGCCGTTTCAAATGAGCCGGTAATGAAACTGAAAGAGGATATCAAACAATCGGATCTTTTTGGCGACATGTACAGCGGTAACAGGGGCAGACAGACTGAAGAGTCTGAAACTTCAATGATCAGACATACACTGGTTGAAGAAGAAACTCCTGCTGAAGCAAAACAGGAAGCGGGTATTGATTTTGAACTGAAGGTTTCTGAAACTGATTTTGTTTTTGAAACACCAAAATCCAGCTATGTAGAGCCTGCGGCACAGGTACAGGAAGAAGAAGTTGCTGAACCGGGACTGGATGATGATAAAAGTGATGAATCCATAGCAGATCAGCTGCAGAAATCCAAAGAACGGATCATGCGTTTAAAAGACCTGAGCATGAAATTGCGTACCACGAACGGATTACAGGAAATGGAGAATGAACCAGCTTACAAACGCAAGCAGATGCAATTGCAGCAGGTACAGCATTCTTCGGAATCGCAGGTGTCAAGATTTACATTAAGCAATGATGAAGAGGGAGGTACTGAAATCAGACCGAACAATTCATTCTTACACGATAATGTTGATTAACCTTTTCTACAATTATTAACAGAAAGCCTTAGCAAAAATTTGTTAGGGCTTTTTTTGCGTTACAATCGCTGTTGCACCAGATAATAAAGTATACTAAATTAGTAGAATTTGTATATCAACTGCAGAAAGCTTAAATTCGCAGCAAATAAAATAACTTAAATACAGTAACATTGGATATTTTTGAAAAGATAGCAAAGCATATGGGCCCGCTTGGGCAACACCAGAAGTGGTCTCACGGATATTTTTCTTTCCCCAGATTAGAAGGAGAAATAGCGCCGCATATGAATTTTCGGGGTAAAGAGCACCTGGTTTGGAGTTTAAATAATTATCTGGGCCTGGCTAACCACCCTGAAGTAAGGGAAGCTGACCAGAAGGGTGCGGCAGAATTTGGTATGGCCTATCCAATGGGTGCCAGGATGATGTCTGGAAATTCAAAATACCATGAACAGCTGGAAACTGAACTTGCCGCATTTGTAGGCAAGCCAGACGCTTTTCTGCTGAACTTTGGCTATCAGGGCATGGTATCCATCATCGATTGCCTTGTAGACAGAAATGACGTGATCGTGTATGATGGTGAAAGTCATGCCTGCATTATAGATGGCCTTCGTCTGCATCTGGGTAAACGTTTCGTTTATAAACACAATGATATTGACAGTGCGCGCAAGCAGCTGGAACGTGCAACGAAACTGGTAGAACAAACCGGTGGGGGCATACTTGTTATTACTGAAGGTGTATTTGGTATGTCGGGTGCACAAGGTAAGATCAAAGAGATCATTGACCTGAAAAAAGAATTTAATTTCCGTCTGCTGATTGATGATGCACATGGTTTTGGTACTATGGGCAAGACCGGTGCCGGTACACATGAAGCCCAGGACAGCATCGAAGGTGTAGATATCTATTTTGCAACATTTGCAAAATCTATGGCTGGTATTGGTGCATTTGTTGCCTCTACGGAGGAAATCACCAACTTCTTACGCTATAATATGCGTTCACAGACCTTCGCAAAGGCTTTGCCTATGCCAATGGTGATCGGCTTGTTAAAGCGCTTAGAGCTCCTTAAAAACAATCCTGAACTGAGAGAGCGTTTGTGGCATATTGCTACAACTTTACAAAAAGGACTGAGGGCACGCGGATTTGATCTGGGAATTACTGATACTATGGTTACACCGGTATTCTTAAAAGGTGAACTGCAGCAGGCAACTGCCCTGACACTGGATCTTCGTGAAAATTATGGAATTTTCTGTTCTATCGTGATCTACCCCGTTATTCCGAAAGGTTTGATTGAGCTGCGCCTGATCCCAACCGCGATGCACACCATTGAGGACGTAGACCGTACCCTCGAAGCTTTCAGTGCTATTGCTGAGAAGTTAAATAGTGGTCATTATAATGATAATCAGTTTATCGCAAAATAGTTCAGGACTGTCTGAAGAAACGCCCTCTAATTAGGATTAGAGGGCGTTTTTTGTTAGAAGTATTTTTCATGTACTTAATTATCAGGTTGATAGGTGATGTTTTGCCGGCAGTTATGTGGATAACCCGCTTTTTTGTGGAAAAAAAGACTGTTTTTCAGCTTTTTATTTGTCAGCCTAAATTTTCATTTCTTAGAATAATCCAATACATTAGTAATTAAGTATTAATCAAACCTAAAATATAAACCAAAAGGTAATTGAAATGAAAAAATTTGATGACTTAAAAAAACTGGTGACTTCACTGGAAGGTGATGCAGACAAGTTTTACAACAAAGCCAACAGTGCTGCCGGAACGCGTGTTCGCAAAGGGATGCAGGATCTTAAAAACATAGCGCAGTCTATCCGTTTAGAGATTCAGGAAACAAAAAACAAAGAAGCTTAACCAATTTCTTTTGATTTGTATGATAACGCCCCGGTTATGCCGGGGCGTTTTTATTATGCTCTTATTTTTTGGATCTGTGAAGCGATTTGCGCAGTTAAACCAGCAGATGCCGGTACAAGTGGAAGGCGCAGCTGATCACCGCAAATACCCAGCTGCTTTAAAGCTGCTTTAACGCCTGCAGGGTTGCCTTCGGCAAATATCAGACGGGTGAACTCAATCAGCTGCAGATGCAAAGGCTGAGCGGCTTTAAAATCACCTTGCAGGCAAAGTCTGATCATCTCAGACAATTCAAATGGCAAAGCATTTCCCACTACAGAGATTAAACCAACTCCACCCAGTGCGATCATCGGCAGGGCCACAGGATCATCACCTGAGATTAGCATAAAATCTTCAGGTTTATCCCTCATGATCTGGTTAAACTGATCGAAACTGCCAGAAGCTTCTTTTGTTCCGATTATATTTTTACAGTCTGTAGCCAGTCTGCAGGTAGTATCCGGGCTCACATTGCTTGCAGTACGGCCAGGTACATTGTACACAAACACATCCATATCAGTAGATTCACTGATGGCTTTGTAGTGCTGATAGATTCCTTCCTGTGTTGGTTTATTGTAGTAAGGGCTCGCAGACAGGATCGCATCATAACCATGGCGTTCAAAATCCTTGATTGCCTCAATTACTTCTGCTGTATAATTGCCGCCGATACCTGCTACCAGTGGTAAACGACCGTTATTTATTTCTGCTGTATATGCCCAGATCTTCTTCTTTTCTTCCTTATTGAGTGTTGCCGACTCTCCTGTGGTACCCAGCGATACCAGGTATTCTACCTTTCCCTCGATCTGGTAGTTGATCAGTTTTTCCAAACCGTCGTAATCTACCGATCCATCTGCATTAAATGGTGTAACCAGCGCTACACCCGTTCCGTGGAATCTGTTCATTTTTATTCGAATTTTTACTTCAATAGCTCTAATAAATCTTCCTCCGAAATCAGGGGAATATTTAGTTTTTGGGCTTTCTCTAATTTGGATGGGCCCATGTTGTCGCCGGCAAGCAGATAGTTGAGCTTCGCAGAGATGCTGCTCAAAATCTTTCCGCCGTTGCTTTCGATCATCTCTTTCAGTTCTTCCCTGCTGTGATTTTCAAAAACCCCCGAAATTACGAATGTTTTTCCAGTTAATTTATCACTTTCCAATGTAATCACTGTGTTTACCGCTTCAAATTGTAATCCATAGGCTTTCAGGAGGTTAATTTGGGCGATATGAGCCGGGTGACTGAAGTATTCGGTAATGCTTTCGGCAATCCGTTGTCCGATCTCGTCGATAGCGGTAAGCTCTTCCACTGATGCAGCAATTAAATTGTCTATATTTTTGGTGCCAACCGCCAGTTTTCTGGCTACTGTTTCTCCCACATAACGAATGCCCAGTCCGAAAAGTACCTTTTCAAATGGCATTTGTTTGGACAATTCTATTCCCTTCAGCATATTGTCGATCGAGCGCTCGCCGAACCGCTCAATGTTTTTTAGTTCTGCGGCTTTATCCTTAAGAATATAGAGGTCGCTGATATGATTGACCAGTCCTCTCTGGTGAAAGGATTCAATCGTTTCATCGCCCAGTCCGTCAATATTCATCGCCTTGCGGGAAATAAAATGCTGGATCTTGCCTACGATCTGGGGCGGGCAGGCTTCGTCGTTAGGGCAGTAAAAAGCTACTTCGCCTTCGTTACGGATAAGTGTAGTGCCACACTCAGGACATTTTACCGGGTAAATGACTTTCTCTGCGCCTGCCTTACGCTTCTCCAGGTTCACGTTCATGATCTTGGGTATGATCTCACCGCCTTTTTCTACAATAACACTATCACCAATATGGAGGTCGAGCCGCTCAATCTCATTTGCATTGTGCAGTGTTGCACGTTTGACAGTTGTTCCCGCCAGTAATACAGGTTTTAAGTTTGCTACCGGTGTAACTGCTCCGGTTCTTCCCACCTGGTAACTTACGCGTTCCAGTATGGTTTCCACTTCTGCAGCTTTGTATTTATAGGAGATTGCCCATCGGGGCGATTTTGCGGTGAAACCAAGTTCCTGCTGCTGTGCAAAACTGTTTACTTTGATAACGATCCCATCAATATCATAGCTAAGCTTAAAACGCTGCTGTTCCCAGTAGTGGATAAACTCCAGTACCTGGTCAATACCGCTGCTCAGTCTTGTATGTTCTGATACGTGGAAACCCCATTTTTTAAGTGCCTCCAGACTGTCCCAGTGTGTTTTGAAATATTCTTTTTCGGTATTCAGGAAGTAGAAAAAGGCATCCAGCGGTCGTTTGGCTACTTCCTTGGGGTCCTGCATCTTTATCGTTCCTGAAGCAAAATTGCGGGGATTGGCATATGACACTTCACCCAGCTCCTCACGTTCCTTATTCAGGCGTGCAAAAGCGGCCCTGTGCATCAGGATCTCTCCGCGTATTTCAAACAGTGGGGGAGCCTCAGATTTTTTCAGGTGATGAGGGATATTGCTGATGGTTTTTACGTTGGAGGTTACGTCATCTCCTTTTGTTCCGTCCCCGCGGGTAACGGCCCTCAGCAGGTTGTTGTCCTGGTAAGTCAGGCTGATGGACAAGCCATCGAACTTGAGTTCGCATACATATTCGAAATTGTCTCCTATCGATTTTTTGATACGTTCATCAAAATCACGCAGGTCCTGCTCATTATAGGTATTGCCCAGAGAGAGCATCGGCCATTTATGTTTGACGGTAACGAAGCTCTTGGTAATATCTCCGCCCACTTTAAGGGTTGGCGAATCAGGATCTGCAAACTCCGGATGTGCTTTTTCGAGCTTGCTGAGTTCTTCAAGTTTTTTATCGAACTCATAATCGGCGATGGTGGGCATCGCCAATACATAATAATTGTAGCTGTGCTGGTTAAGTTCCTTAACCATGGCATCCATAGTGTCCTGAATAGAAGATTGTGACATAACGCGAAGTTATTTATTTTTATTGAGCTCTTTTCCTACCTCAGCGAAGATCGTCAGGAAATTATTTTCCAGCTGCTGCCTGAACCTGCCGAGCTGGATGGTCAGGATATCCAGTTGTGTTTGCTGAAATGGGTCCTTCCAGAGGCGCATACAAATCCGGTTGAGCGAGTAGGTGATATTCTCCATATCCGCATAGCTGAAAAGATACCTGCTGCTGATAAAATCATCGAGAAACTTATCAAACCTGTGCTGATCAGGCAATCCTGCCAGCCGTAAAAAGCCGCTGAGCTCCTCCGTCCGCGAAGCCTGTAGCTGTTCATAAAATTGAGCTGCATCCACTACATTGTGTGTGAGCAGCAGTTGATCCAGAATGAGTTCCAGACCAATGTGCGCCAGAAAAAAGGCCTTTACAGGTCCTGTTTCCACCGCAGGCAGGATCATCTGTTTGAGGATAGCGGTCTGTTCCCTGAAGAAAGCTGAGGAATGGAATAACCTGTCCACTTCCAGGTGCCTTTTCCATCCTGTAAGCAGCGAGTTATATCCGGGGACATCTGTAAAAAGGTATTCGTCTTTCTGTGGGTTGAGGTTCCAGTTTTTATCTGCATTTTTAATCAGATCGGGTAATACTACTCCCATTACGATATAATCGTCGGTGTTTTTGCGTTCGAAATAAAAATGGGAAAGGAAGTTCATCGCTTTAAAAGTAGAAATTTTTTAACAAGGCTTTTCTTATCTTTGCCGAAAAGTATAGAAGAATGACCAATTTTGTTGACGAATTAAGATGGAGAGGCATGTTACACGATATCATGCCCAATGCAGAAGATAAATTAAATGAGGGCATGTGCTCGGGATATATCGGCTTTGATCCTACAGCAGATTCTTTACATGTTGGTCACCTTACACAGATCATGACGCTTATCCATTTTCAGCGTGCGGGGCATAAACCCTTTGCACTTGTTGGTGGTGCTACAGGTATGGTGGGCGACCCCTCAGGTAAATCGGACGAGAGAAACCTTCTCAATGAAGAGACGCTTGCGGTTAACCTGGAAGGGATAAAAAAACAGCTGAATCAATTTCTGACTTTCAGTGATGAAGGCAATGGTGCGGTGATGGTGAACAATGCAGACTGGTTTAAGAACTTCAGTTTTCTGGATTTTATCAGGGATGTGGGCAAACACATCACGGTAAACTATATGATGGCAAAGGATAGTGTGAGGAAACGCCTGGAAGGTGATACAGGGATGTCATTCACAGAGTTCAGCTACCAGCTGGTACAGGGATATGATTTCTATTACCTCTGGAAAAATCATAACTGCAGCATCCAGATGGGCGGATCTGATCAATGGGGCAATATTGTAACCGGAACAGAGCTGATCAGAAGAAAAGAAAGCGGTACAGCTTACGGGATGACCACACAACTAATCAAGAAATCTGACGGTACCAAGTTTGGTAAAACCGAAAGCGGTGCCATCTGGTTAAACCCGGAAAAAACTTCTCCCTATAAATTTTACCAGTTCTGGCTCAATGCTACCGATGCTGATGCCAAAATGTGGATCCGCATTTTTACTTTAAAAGGCAAAGAAGAACTGGAACAACTGGAGGCAGAACATAATGCTGCTCCTCACCTGAGAATATTGCAGAAAGCCCTGGCTACGGATATTACGATCAGAACACACTCTGAGGCTGCGCTGGAAACTGCATTGAAAACTTCTGAGTTTTTGTTTGGCAACGGAGCATTGTCTTTCCTGGAAACGTTGAGCCATGCGCATGTGCTGGAAATTTTTGAAGGTGTGCCTCAGTTTGCGGTTAGCCGTGAGGAACTTGCTGCCGGAATTGATACGGCGACTTTACTGGCCGAGAAAACTACGGTTTTTCCTTCAAAAGGTGAAGTGAAGAAAACTGTACAGGGTGGTGGATTAAGCATCAATAAAGAAAAGGTAGCAGAAGCAAATGCAGTTTACGCTGTGAGCAACCTGATCAACGACAAATATATCATCGTTCAGAAAGGCAAAAAGAATTATTTCCTGCTGATCGCTGAATAGATTTATAAATAAGCTGATTGAAGGGCTGTGCTTTTTTGCAGCCCTTTTTTGTTATAGATGCCGGCCCTCAAAAGGCGAATTACTGCACGAGCAGGTTGCAGCCCCTGATATCGGCATTGTCAAAACGGCCTAACACTTCAAAGGAGCCGTCCGGGAATACCCTGCCAAGATCCTGTGTAGCAATAAATGAGCAGGAGTTGATATTAGCGAGGTCAATAACATTGATACCTCCGGTCTGGTTGGATTGGAGCAGGGTCAGGGGATCGTTTGTATCCCTCAGGATGATCTTCATCCAGCCGGGGCATTCAAAGATGCCTTCTCCTTTAGAATAACCTTGTGACAGCAGTTCGGTCATCCCATACTCGCTGTGTATCGCATTTACGCCAAAGCCGCTTTTCAGGATGTCATGCAGTTCTTCTCTTACCATTTCTTTTCTTTTTCCTTTCATCCCGCCGGTTTCCATTACTATCAGTTCAGGAAAATCCAGCTGGTAATTCTCCAGGAAATCCAGTAAAGCATAAGTTACTCCTATGAGAATGGTTTTCTGTCTTTTATGTTTCAGGGTGATGAGTTTCTGGTATAGGTCATCGTGATTGTGAAGAAAATATCCGCTGTCAGGATGCTGGCTTTGTTTGAGCAGGGAATCGATCATATAGATCAGTGAGGAGCCATCTCTTTCCAGGTATGAAGGCAGTAGCGCAAGCAGGCAGGTATCTTCGGCTGTGCCGTAGAACTGGGCAAAGGCAAGGTTAAAACTTTCCTCATACAATTTAAGATCGGTTACATAGTGACGGCTTTGTACCATTCCGGTAGTACCGGAACTGCTGAAAATAATTTCCTCTTTTTCCTCTCCGCTCTGTACACGATGGCTTTTGAAAAAGCTGATCGGTAAATAGGGAATGTCAGCAACCGCGGTCACCTGCTGCGGGTAAATCCCCAGGTGACTGATGAACTGACTATAGGGTGCGCAACGTACTGCCTGGTATTTGAAGATGGCTAGTGCGGCATCGCTAAACTCTTTTTCGCTGCGGATGGAAAAAACGGAAGGAATTGAAATTTTCACTCCGCAAAAATACAATTAAAGTTTAGTATTCGATTTATTGGCAAGGACGGCTTTGCGGAAATGATAGCCGCAGAAGCCGCATATTCCTGCTACAAATCCACCAATAAGGGCGGTGACGATCAGGATCCACCACCAGGCGCGCAAACCAAAGAGCTGAGCTACACGGGTTACGAGAAGATTGTCGTTGGGGATGGATTTAAACAGGGCCATGCCTGTCCAGAGCAGCAGGATCGCAAAAAAGGGATGCCACAATGACATTTTTCCGGTTTTGCCGATGATTCCGCAGGTGGCAAAAGAGATGATGACAATGACCCACCATGGCAGGACCATTTGTAATAAGAACGACGCAATGAGTATGATGAAAAAGACCATGTATTATTTTTTTGTGATTGTCAGGTGTGAAATCGTTTTGCCGCTGGGGTCAGCCGGCGAAGACATCAGGTACAGGTCGTATAATTTCCCGCCGGCCCAGGTATCGATCATGTTGTCATAAAAAGGACTGCCCGGATTTCCGGATTGCCCGCCGGGATACACCCCATGCCCTTTGGGTTTTTTGCCCAGTTCAACTACCATCCTCCAGGAAGGGCCGTTGCTTTCGCTCAGTGCATTGATTGTACCTTTCGCGCCGCCGATCATTAGCTTTTTAGAGCCAAAACCGGTGATGTTCAGCAGGTGGGGCACATTTGTTTGCTTGAGGTTTGCCCATTCCCAGGATTTGCCTATAGGGCCAAACTTCCTTTCGAGACTATCACATGCGTATTTTATGGATTCGTTTACCAGCTCTTCCAGGGTTTCTTTTGCAGGTGTTTTCACATTATCAAACCATTTGGATGTAGGGTCTTTAGTGATCAGTGCAACAGTGCGGTCTTTGGAAGGATACTGCATCGGGCTGCTGGCATCCGTAAAGTCGTCACTCCAGATATCTGAGAAGAGGCGGGCTGTCCATAACTGAAAGATGCTTCCTCCAATGCTGTTCGCTGTATAATATTTGTCCCATTTACTGATAATATCAAAAGCTTCTTTTTGCGTTGCATTCAGTTTGGAAGGATCTACTTTTGAGAGCAGTGCTGGCAGGACATCCTGCGCGAGTATACTGTAGCTGTCGCTCTGCATGATCCTGAGGCTGTCTGCCGTAGCGTTTTTCATTGCTTTCAGCCTGTCGTTGATCCTCTTGCCCCTTTCATAGTTTCCAAATTCCCAGTTGATGTAATAGGGATAGGTCTGGTCGGTTGAGGACTGGTTTGCGGAGCTGACGAAGTTTCTCTGGGGGTTTTTCACAGTAGGGTTCTCTGCAGCGGGTACCCATCCCTGCCAGTCGTCTTTTGGATCGGTACCGTCCAGGATGAATTTACCCTGATCCTTGTACTTGAGCGGGAATTTGCCGTTGGCAGTGATAGAGATATCATTATCAGCCGAAGCAAAGATAAAGTTTTGTGCCGGGGCACTGTAGTAAGTTAATGCTTTGCGGTAATCCGTATAGTTTTTGGCGCGGTCAAGATAGTAGAAGGCCATCATCTCATTAGATTGGTCGTGGGCAATCCAGCGCAGCGCATTGCCAGTAGGGACGTTGTCGGCCAGTTTCAGTTTGGCCGGTTTCTGGAAATAGACCACAGGGCCGTGATGGGTATAGAAGACCGTATCGGTTTCGTTTCTGCTGCCCCTTATTTTGATCACTTCCATTCTTCTGGTCGTGTTTTTCCATTGATTGTTATACCAATACTGCTGGTGTGAATTGTCTTTGAACCTGATCTGGTAATAATCGAGGATGTCTGCATCCACATTTGTTACTCCCCAGGCGGTACGGTCATTGAATCCGATTATGATCCCCGGCGCGCCCGGCAGTGATACGCCATAGGCATTGAGCCCGGGAGCATTCAGCTGGATCTGGTACCAGATGGAGGGCAGGGTTAAGTTTAAATGCGGATCATTGGCCAGGATGGGATAACCTGAGGCGGTTTTCGCTCCTGCCAGTGCCCAGTTGTTACTGCCTATACCGTCTTCCAGTGTTTTTGTGCGTGTTTTTCCTGTGCTCTTTTCAGAAAATGAGGCAGGTGGCTGCGGAATCCGGAGTGGTTTAAAATTCCAGGATGTTCCTGCAGGAATGATAGGGTCTTCTTTGAAGGGATAATCGGGAAAAAGATCTGCGGTTACCTGAGGCCCGAATTTCTTCAGGATATTGGTCATGTAAAATTCTGTGGAGCCCATGGCAAGGGTAGCCGACATCTGTTTGAGCAGGAGAGCACACTTGAGCGGAGTCCAGTCTTCAGGTTTAAAATCAAGCAGTTTATATTCCAAAGGCAGCCGGGCACCGGATAGGGAGTGGATGTAAGTATTGATACCCTCGGTATAGGCATTGATCATTTCCCTTGATTTAGGATCGGCCATCATCCCTTTAAGCGAGTTTTCGGCACCATATACCATTCCCATTCTGCGCTGGTACTTATCAAGTTCGATCGCTTTTATGCCAACTACCTCGGATATTCTCCCGGCAGCATATCTGGTCTGGAAATCCATTTGAAAGAGGCGGTCCTTTGCCGTGAGGTAGCCCTGGGCAAAATAGACATCGTGGTCATTTTTCGCAAATACATGCGGGATCATTCTGTCATCATAAACAATCTCTATCGCTGCAATGGTACCATCCATTTTTAGGTTGATCTGCTGGTTGACCTGTAGTTGCTCGGCATTTTGCCAGAATCCTGTAAAGGGGTTAAGGAATTTGAGGAGAGGAGGGAGGCTGCCAAATTTTGTATTGAAACTGAAAGCCAGTACAAGCGGAATAATGAGGCAAATCAATGCTTTGAGTTTGTTCTTCATAGTAGTGATAAAATCGCCGTTTTAAATGAACAATCGTGAATTTGTACCATTAGGGCAATTTACAGAAAATTGAATATAATCTCCACAAACCTTGTCTTTTGATATAATAATTAACACTTTAGCCATGCCAATCAGGCGTTATTACTATACGAGCTTATCACAGAAACCATTTGTATGGAAGAATTTGAAGAACAAGGAAACGAAATAAAGAACAGCGAGAACATTAAAGAAATAGTAGAAGAAACTATCCAGCATTTAAACAATCCGGTACTTGATCTTAAGCCGATTGTTAAAAAATACCTTACCCAGGTGCATAGTGTTCGTAAAGAAGGCAACAGATTTTTCTTTTCAGACGGTGAGGCCAGTGTAGAGGTTAGGGTGGTGAGCGATGAGATTATCAGGGTAAGGCTGGCTCCCCATAGCGTGTTTCTGGATGACTTCTCTTACGCTGTGCCGGTGGTGGACCAGAAGGTGAGTACCTTCCATATGACTGAGATGGAAGATGCTTATCATATCGCTACCAATACCATCACATGCAAGATCAGAAAAAACGATTTTCATATCTCTTTCACAGAAAACCTGACACAGATGATCATGAGCGAAGATGCTTCGCCTATGCACTGGGAAGAAAATGCCGAATTTGGCGGTTATTATGTGTTTGCCACTAAAAAGTGCTTCCCGGAGGAGAATTTCTTCGGACTGGGCGATAAATCAGGTAATATGAACCTGCGTGGCCGTCATTTCCAGAACTGGAATACCGATGCGTATTCATTTGGATGGGACCAGGACCCGCTGTACAGGACTATACCTTTTTATACAGGGGTGCATGAGCAGTCGGCCTACGGGATATTCTTCGACAATACTTTCCGCTCATACTTTGACTTTGGAAAGGAAGACAATGACAAAACCAGTTTCTGGGCTGATGGCGGTGAACTTCAGTATTACTATATTCACGGCCCTCACATGATGGACGTGCTTAAGCGCTACCAGACCCTTACAGGTACGCATCCAATGCCACCAAAATGGGCTTTGGGCTATCACCAGTGCCGCTGGAGTTATTATCCCGAGACCAAGGTGAAAGAAGTGGCCAATGGTTTCCGCTCCAACAAAATCCCCTGCGATGCCATTTATTTTGACATCGATTATATGGACGGCTACCGTTGTTTTACCTGGAACAAAAAGCATTTTCCTGACCCCCGCAAGATGATCAAGGAACTGGCCAATGATGGTTTTAAAACCGTGGTTATGATTGATCCGGGAATTAAAGTGGACGATAACTACTGGGTATTCAAGGAAGGAAAGGAAAATAACTATTTCTGCAGAAGGAGCGACGATTACTTTATGGAAGGCCACGTATGGCCGGGAAGATGTCAGTTTCCTGATTTTACCAATCCCAATGTGAGGGAATGGTGGGGGGGACTGTACAAGGAGCTGGTGGAAATGGGCGTAGCAGGTGTCTGGAATGATATGAATGAGCCGGCGGTTTTCGGGGCTGGTACTTTTCCAAACGACGTGCGTCACAATTACGACGGTTTCAGAGGCTCACACCGCAAGGCACACAACGTTTACGGGATGCAGATGGTACGTTCTACCTATGACGGATTGAAAAAACTGATGCGCAACAAACGGCCGTTTACGATTACCCGTGCAGGATATTCCGGGATGCAGCGCTATGGCTGTGTCTGGACAGGGGATAATGTGGCGAGCTGGGAGCATCTGAAGATTGGAAATATACAATGCCAGCGAATGTCAGTTTCGGGCGTTCCGTTCTGTGGAACAGATATAGGCGGATTCAGCGGCGAACCTGATGGGGAACTGTTTACCCGATGGATACAACTGGGAACATTCTCTCCCTTCATGCGTGCGCACTCTGCCGGTGATACGGCAGAAAGAGAACCCTGGAGTTTTGGAGAGCCCTACACCAGTATCAACAGAAAGTTTATTGAGTTGAGATACAGGCTGATGCCATATTTTTATTCGGTATTCTGGGAGCACCACCGTTATGGTTTCCCTATCCTCAGGCCTCTGGTGATGCTGGAGCAGGAAAATGTTGCGAACCATTTCAGACAGGACGAATTTGCCTACGGGGACAAGATCCTGGTATGCCCGATCCTTGAAAAGGACGCCGTTTCCAGGATCGTCTATCTGCCCAAAGGACAGTGGTATAATTACTGGACACATGCAGTACTCGCAGGAGAGAACGAACACCATATTGAAGCACCACTGGAAGATATGCCGATATTTATCCGTGCCGGGGCAGTCATCCCTGAATACCCGGTTATGCAGTATGTAGGTGAGAAAAATGTAGACGAAGTACTGCTGAATATCTACTATGCTAACTATGAGGTGAATTCCTTTTTCTTTGAAGACCATGGAGATACATTTGCCTATGAGCAGGATATCTATTCGGAAAAGAAATTCATCGTGAAGGGTACAGACCGCAGTCTGGTCATTGAGCAAAAACTGGAAGGGCTTTATACACCCAATTATGAATTGTATAATTATAATTTAATTGGCATTCCTTTTGGAGTAAAGAAAGTAAGCGTAGATGGAATGGAAGTCAGGGATTACTTTTTTGACGACCGCAATTCTTTACGTTTTAAATCCAATAAAAACTTTTCTGAAATACAGATACTGGGTGTTTAACTCAACACACGGGATTTGTCTGGAGGAATTTTAAAATCGAATATAACCCAATAAATAATGGCTAAAGCTAAGCAGCGCAAACCTGCAGATGAAATAGTGGCGAAGCGTGATGATGCACCTGTATGGATATTTAGTCTGCTGACAGATTTTGATGTGGCCCTGTTTATTTCAGGCAAACATTTTCGGCTATATGAGAAAATGGGTGCCCATGTGGTAGAATCCAACAAAGTTAAGGGTACCTATTTTTCTGTATGGGCCCCTAATGCGCAGGATGTCTATGTGATGGGCGACTTCAATCAGTGGGAAAAGACATCGCACCGCCTGTATAAAAGGCTGGATGCTTCAGGAATTTGGGAGGGCTTTATACCGGCTACCGGCAAAGGAACGATCTATAAATATTTTATCAGGGGTTTTGATGGTTCTGCCATTGAGAAAGGTGATCCTTTTGCAACAAGATGGGAACATCCTCCACAGACAGCCTCTATTGTCTGGGAGATGGACTACAGCTGGAAAGATAAAAGCTGGTTAAAAAAGCGGCCGAAGTTAAATGCGCTGGACCAGCCCATGTCTGTTTATGAAGTACATCTCGGATCATGGCAGCGTGATCCTTCGGAGCCGGACAGAATCCTGACTTATAAAGAAATTGCCAACAGCCTGATTCCCTATGTGCTTGAAATGGGCTTTACCCATGTAGAACTGATGCCGATCATGGAATATCCGTATTTTCCTTCATGGGGTTACCAGATCACCGGTTACTTTGCAGCGAGCTCAAGACACGGAACTCCTCAGGAACTGATGTACCTGATTGAACAGCTCCATGCAAATGATATTGCGGTGATCCTGGACTGGGTACCTTCGCATTTTCCGGGCGATGCCCATGGTTTATTCCAGTTTGACGGTACGCATTTGTATGAACATGCGGATATGCGGAAGGGCTTTCATCCCGACTGGAAATCCTATATTTTTAACTATGACCGGAATGAGGTAAGATCATTCCTGATCAGTAATGCCATGTACTGGCTGGATCTGTTCCATGCCGACGGGCTGCGGGTAGATGCTGTAGCCTCTATGCTTTACTTTGATTTTTCCAGAAAAGCAGGGGATGCCGCTACGAACGAGTATGGAGGTTCAGAAAACCTGGGCGCTATACAGTTCCTCAAAGACCTGAATGATTCGATTTACACGAACTTTAAAGGCGTACAAACCATTGCCGAGGAGAGCAGCACCTATCCGGGCGTAACCAAAGCAGTTGCCGATGGTGGCCTTGGTTTTGGCATGAAATGGATGATGGGCTGGATGAATGATACGCTGAAATACTTTAAGACTGATCCGCTGGCCAGAAAACATCACCATCATCAGCTCACCTTCAGTATCACCTATGCTTTTACGGAGAACTTTATGCTGCCATTTTCGCATGATGAGGTGGTGCATGGTAAATCGTCGATGATTTATAAGATGCCCGGTGATGAATGGAGAAAACATGCGAACCTGCGTTTGTTATATGCCTACATGTTTACCCAGCCAGGGACGAAGCTGCTTTTTATGGGCAACGAATTTGCGCAGAACGGGGAGTGGAACTTTACGCGGTCGCTCGACTGGGACCTGCTGCAGTATCCTTCGCACCGTGGCATGCAGAACTATGTGAAATCGCTCAACAAATTTTACCGCTCTCAACCTGCGCTTTACAATTTCAATTTTTCTGCTGAAGGTTTTGAATGGCTGAGCGCAGATGATGCTGATCACTCGATATTTGCTTATATCCGTAAAGGGCACAAAGCAGAGGATACACTGATCGTGATTCTGAACATGACACCTGTTTACAGGGAAAACTACAGAATGGGACTGCCTTTTAAGGCCGATTGGAAAGAGATCTTCAATAGTGATGATAAGGAATTCTTTGGCAGCGGAAAACGCAATGCAGGGAACTTTAAGCCTGAACGGATTGCAGCAAACCACAGGGAATATTCTATACTGATCAATATTGCACCGCTTGGTGCAATGATCCTGAAACAGTAATTCTTTCTACTGTTTTTCCAAATATATGGTTAAAAAGAAAGGGATGATCCATCCGGACTCATCCCTATTCTAACCAAATATAAACCTGTATGAACGGGTTTTACTTTAAGTTTCCGTAGTACTCAACGAATTTTGCTAAAGCTGATGAATAGCCCCATTCGTTATCATACCATGAAACTACTTTTACGAAGTTATCATTCAATGCAATACCTGCATTGGCATCAAAAATAGATGCGTGATCATCACCGATAAAGTCAGAAGAAACAACTTCATCTTCAGTGTAACCAAGAACACCTTTCAATTCACCTTCAGAAGCAGCTTTCATTGCATCTTTAATCTGTTGGTAAGTTGCTGGTTTTTCTAAACGTACTGTTAAATCTACTACTGAAACGTCAGCAACCGGTACGCGGAAAGCCATACCTGTTAATTTACCTTTCAATGCAGGGATTACTTTAGTTACTGCTTTGGCAGCACCTGTAGCAGAAGGGATGATGTTAGAGAAACCACCACGGCCACCTCTCCAGTCTTTATGAGAAGGACCATCAACAGTTTTCTGCGTAGCAGTAACCGCATGTACAGTACTCATTAAGCCTTCAGCAATACCCCAGTTATCATTTAATACCTTAGCAATTGGTGCAAGGCAGTTTGTAGTACATGAAGCGTTTGAAACAACAGTCTGATCTGCTGTTAACTGGTCATGATTTACACCCATTACGTAAGTAGGGATTGAATCATCTTTTGCCGGTGCTGAAAGAACAACTCTTTTTGCACCTGCTGCAAGGTGTTTTTCTGCATCAGCCTGGGTTAAGAATAAACCAGTTGATTCAATTACAGTTTCTACACCTACTTCATTCCATTTTAAGTTTGCAGGATCTCTTTCTGCAGTGATACGGATAGTTTTACCGTTTACTACCAGGTTTCCGCCTACTACTTCAATCGTTCCATCGAAACGACCGTGTGTAGAATCGTATTTTAACATATAAGCCATGTAATCCGGCTCAACCAGATCATTTATAGCAACGATGTCTAAACCTCTTTTTAAAGCAGCTCTAAAAACTAATCTGCCGATACGGCCGAAACCGTTTATTCCAATCTTTGTCATTATTATTAATTTGAATAGTAATTAAGTAAATTATATATTGGTTCTTTTGTAATAGTAGTAATTTCAAAGTTATTCTTCTGAGCAACTAAACGGAGGCGGTCCTGAAAATTCCCTGCTACTATACCTACAAAATGTATTTCTTTATCAGGATACTCTTTCAGGGTAGGTAACAGGTATGTATTTATATAACGTTGAAAGGCATCATCAATTAATCGCTGAATATACGGATGTTCTCTGTTTTCTATATAAAAATCAAGGAAAGAACTTAGAAATTGCTGAGCTAATGACTTTTTATAGACTCTTTCCAATATCTCTGACCGGTTAATGTCATATTTCGTGCCGAACTTTTTCAGCAGTTCTGCCGGCAGTTTTTCCTGCAGGAAGTGTTTTAGTATGATCTTTCCGAGGTAATTTGCTGAACCTTCGTCACCGAGGATAAAACCCAGTCCGAAGTTATTTGGCACAGGGTTCTGTCCGTTGAAATAAGCACAATTGGCACCGCTGCCAAGGATACCCACAATTCCTGATTTGTTAAAGCATGCTGCTATTGCTGCACCATGCAGGTCGTCATGTACAGTGACCTTTGCAAATTTGAAGAAAAGCGACATGGATTCTGCCAGTTCGTTCCTTCTTTCAACGCAGGTTGCACCGGCTGCAAAAACGTAGATCTTTTTAATCTGCTCTGCATGATTAATCAGGATTGTTTTTTTATTGAGCTGCTGCAGCAATGATTTTTGATCAACAAAAAAGGGGTTGATGCCCGGCATACTGCATTCAGCTATCGTTTTACCGTCTTTAGCTATTTTCCAGATTGCAGTTTTTGTACCACTGTATACTACCGCTATCATATTAGATGGATAAAACGTGAGTCATTTCTAAGAGATCACTCTCCAATTTAAAATTATGTTCCGTCAGCGCCTCATCAAGGCTCGTTAAAGCAATTTCATTTCCTCTCAGTCCTACCATCATCTGGGTGCTGCCTTTCAGCAACTCATTCACAGCGGCATAACCTAAGCGGCTGGCCAGAATCCTGTCAAAGCTGCTCGGACTTCCGCCACGCTGCAGGTGGCCTAAAATGGTGACTTTGGTATCGTAGTGATCGAACTTTTCTTTCACATGTTTAGCGATATCATAAGCGCCACCTTGTTTGTGGCCTTCTGATACAATAACTATACTTGAAGTTTTCTTTGTGATTGCACCGGCACCAAGCTGTTTAATGAGCTCATCGATGCTGGTTTCTTTCTCTGGCAGCAATACTGCTTCTGCACCACATGCAATGGCACTCCGCAATGCGATACATCCGGAATCCCGGCCCATCACTTCAACAAAGAACAGTCTGTCATGTGCATCTGCCGTATCCCTGATCTTATCGATAGCTTCCACTACGGTGTTCATAGCCGTATCGTAACCCAAAGTAAAGTCAGATCCATAAAGGTCGTTGTCAATAGTACCGGGAACGCCAATCACATTGATCTGATGCCTCTGGGCAAAACGACGCGCACCTGTAAAAGTCCCGTCTCCTCCAATCACAACCAGGGCATCGATATTGTGTGCCTTCAGGTTCTCAAACGCAAGGTCCTGACCTTCGTCCGTTTTAAATTCTAAACAGCGTGCTGTTTTTAATATTGTTCCACCCATATGGATGATATTGCTCACAGAACGTGCATCCATCGGGATAATATTATTGGTTATTAATCCCTGGTAGCCCTGCAACACACCAAACATGTTTATACCATTGTATATGCCGGTGCGTACAACTGCTCTTATGCATGCGTTCATTCCGGGAGCATCACCTCCTGAGGTCAAAACAGCTATATTTTTGATATTTGGTCTCATCTTATAGGTTACGAATATACCGTGTAAATACTACACTAAGTAATTTATTTTGATTTTTCTCTATAAATCGCCGGCAAGTATATTAATTTGCTTTAGTTTTTAAAAGTTTTAATATTTCACCTAATCTATTTGAAATCATTAAATGTAAATCATGTGACCGGAATGTTACACGACATATCCTGGAATACATGTTAGTTACAATATGAAATTTATAAAAAAAGTTTAATACATTTACGACAATTCATACTTTGTGTTCTGTTTCCAACAGGAGAATAAAGTATTTTTTGTTTACCGGACAAAGCTGGAAATAACCTTTTAAATTGGTTTAAACAGCTATTTTGGCGATATAAATTAACCAGATATTGTAAAACTAACACTTATTGTTTTGATAGAAGTCTTACCACAATTTAATTCCACCTTTTCAATTGACTGTATATTGTTCGGATTTGATGAAGGAGAATTAAAAGTTCTGCTTATTGAAAGGAATGAAGAACCTTTTAAAGACTGGTGGGCTTTACCAGGAAACCTGGTAAGCGAGAACGAAAGCCTGGACCAGTCGGCCTCCCGGATCCTGCATGAACTTACAGGAATTGAAAATGTTTACATGGAGCAGTTCTATACCTTTGGTGATGTTGGCCGTCACCCGCAGGGAAGGATCATCTCAGTAGCTTATTATGCAATGTTGCGTTTAGGCGGCGACAAAGCCCTGAAACCAATCAGCAACTACGCCAAACAGGCCTACTGGATCAATGTAAAGGAACTGCCTAAACTTGCGTTTGACCACCAGAAAATCTTTGACCAGGGACTCGAGAAGATCAAGAGAAGAATCAAACATCAGCCTATTGCCTTTGAACTCCTGCCTGAAAAATTTACGCTCACCCAGTTACAGAACGTATATGAAGTGATCCTGGGTAAAAAGCTGGACAAAAGAAATTTCAGAAAGAAAATGTTGAGTTTCAACGTACTGAAGGACCTCAACGAAAAGCAGAAAGGCGTATCTTTCAGGGCTGCTACCCTGTACCGCTTTGATAAACGGAAGTACGGAAAGTTATTTGGAAAAGAGATCTCGTTTTAAAAATATGAGCCCCTTTAAAACTGCCTGGCCCCAAAATTTAACAATTTGGGGCCAGGCAATTTTAAAGGGGCTTATTTCTATTTGGCTAATTTCTTCGCAGCCTGCATATGGTAATCAACGAGGTCATCTATAGGAGAACGGATGATTTTACCTACGCCCATTTCATACCTGTCTGCAACGATACTCAGGATATCCCTGAAACTGTATCCTACAGAGCCTACACAGTTCAGCTTGTATTCTTTATAGTTAGGATAGTGAATCACCAGGTTTTCAAAGAATGCTGTAAAAGCATATTCTACTGTGGAGAAGGTATAATCTTCATAGTTGTCTTTGAAGTCATATAAAAATTTACTGAAACCGGCACAGAAGCGGTTTGGAAGTGGTTTGTTGTAAATGTGGTCGAATATATCTTCGTTAGTCAGTGCAAAGTTGTCATAAAAGCTTTCTCTCAGGCCTTTAGGCATGTAACCTTTCATATAATCGCTGAGGATACGTTTGCCGATAAAACATCCGCTGCCTTCATCACCAAGGAAATAACCCAGGGAATCAATGTTCAGGGAAATATCAGTTCCATCATAGAGGCATGAGTTTGTACCTGTTCCCAAAATAGCTGCAAAACCCGGCTCATCGCCCAGTAGTGCCCTGCAGGATGCCAGCAAGTCATGACCAATATTGATCTCCGCATTTACAAATACCTGTGCCATTGCATCTGCCACTATTTTTTTCTTGGCATCAGTTGAACATCCGGCGCCGTAGTAATAGACTCCTGTTAATTTATCGGCCTCTAAATGATCAGGTAAAGATTTTTTTAAAGATCCAACAATGTAATCAGTATCTGAGAAATACGGATTGTAACCTTCGGTATTAAAATGAATTTTTCTACCAGCTTCATTAATTAAACACCAATTGGTCTTGGTTGAACCACCATCTGCAATAACTATCATCTTAATTTGTTTTTTGGGGTGTAAAAGTAAATAATCCTGACAACTCAAATTTGTTTTTTTTCATTTGATTTTTTTTTATCATTATTAGTTACACATGATCATAATGTTTTTTATCCGATCCTGCGTTTTTATTTGGTTAGTTTTATTTCTGTCCGGCGGTTATCCGGTTAATTCATTCCCGCCCGGGGTAAATATATTAAATCTTAAAATCTTGTTTTTGAATTAAGTATCAGGTATTCAGAATTTTAAATCGCTTCCCGGTACATATTGTCAAAATAACACTAAGCTAAAATTACATTAGTTATTTTAAAATCCAAATTTTAATATTTTCTGAAAGCTGATAAAGGTCATTATATTCTTTAATAATATCAACTGGTTATATTTTAAAAGCCTCATATTTAGGTATTAAAGAATTTAATATGGCGTTTTGTAATAATTTCGCCTCCAATCAGAAAAGGAAACAGAAAAATGTAATATTTGTACTGTTTATCCCAAGATATGATGCAGATAAAAACGGACTTTAGAAGTGATACAGTAACCGTACCTACAGCAGGTATGTTAGAGGCAATGATGACAGCCAGGGTTGGCGATGATGTTTACGGGGAAGATGAAACCGTGGCGGAGCTGGAGGTTAAACTTGCCAGGATTTTTAATATGGAGGCCGGGTTGTTTTGCCCTTCAGGAACCATGACCAATCAGATTGCGATCAAGTGTTTCACCCAGCCCATGGATGAAGTGATCTGTGATCAGACGGCACATGTTTACCGTTATGAAGGAGGTGGGATCGCTTATCATTCTATGGCTTCTGTACGGTTGCTATATGGACCCCGGGGTATCCTGACACCGGAACTGATTGCTCCTGAAATTAATGAGGACAATATCCATTATCCGAATTCGGCACTGGTTGTGCTGGAAAATACCGTGAATAAGGGAGGTGGTGCATGTTATACGCTGGACCAGATTGCGCCGGTCCATGAATTATGTAAACGCAGCGGCTTAAAGCTGCATCTTGATGGTGCAAGGATTTTTAATGCGCTGACTGCAACAGGGGATATGGCTCATAATTACGGTCAGTATTTTGACGGGATCTCCGTTTGTCTGTCAAAAGGACTGGGTGCACCGGTTGGCTCGGTTCTGCTGGGATCAAAAGAAACAATTCACAAAGCAAGGAAGATCCGCAAGGCATTCGGCGGTGGCATGCGGCAAGCCGGTTTCCTGGCAGCTGCGGGTATTTATGCGCTGGACCATCATGTAGAACGGCTTGCTGAAGATCACCGGCATGCGGTCCTGCTGGCAGATGCATTAAAGGCGGCCGATTTTGTAGAAGACGTTATGCAGGTGGAAACCAACATTGTCATCTTTAAACTTGCCAAAGGTTATACTTCAGCAGCGGTAGTCAGCAGCCTGAGCGATAATGGCATCTTATGCGGGACTACCGGGCCTGACACTATAAGATTTGTAACACACTTAAATATCAGCGAAGACATGATCGCCTATGCTATTCAGACTTTAAAAGAACTGAAACCACTCAGAAATATTTAATTTACGGCAAAGTCATGACCATAAAAAGCAGATAAGCTGATGAATAAAATCCTGATTGCAAACAGAGGTGAGATTGCCCTGCGTATCATGCGCTCGGCAAAGGAAATGGGTATCCTTACCGTTGCCGTATTTTCGGAAGCTGACAGGGAAGCACTGCATGTACGTTATGCGGATGAGGCCGTGTTCATCGGCCCTGCTCCGGCAAGTCAGTCGTACCTGGCCGGGGAAAAAATCATTGATGCCTGCCGCGCTACAGGAGCAGACGCTATCCATCCCGGTTACGGCTTTTTGTCGGAGAACCCGGCTTTTGCAAAAATGGTAGCTGATGCAGGGCTGATCCTGATAGGGCCAACACCGGAGGCTATGGCGATCATGGGTAATAAGCTTTCGGCAAAGGCCGCGGCATTGAAATACAATATTCCAATGGTGC
>NZ_JBEVDX010000072.1:0-4871 GCF_040513095.1 Pedobacter sp.
TGCTGGAATATCACCCTGGCCTGTTCAATGAAAAAGAATGCCAGTTGCTATTGCAAAAGTTCATACTGCAATCGCCATGGCAGCAGAAAGTGGTAAAGATGTATGATAAAGAGGTAGTAACGCCAAGGCTATGCGCTTGGTATGCTGACCAGGAAACTTATGATTACACTTCACTTAGGAAGTCAGCGCCGAATAAGTGGACACCGGAGCTGATAGCAATAAAAAATAAGGTAGAAAAGATAGCAAAGGTGAAATTTAACAGCGTGCTGCTCAATTATTACCGTGATGGCAATGACTCTGTAGCCTGGCATAGTGACAACGAAAAAGCGCTGGGCAAATATCCTGTCATTGCCTCTGTAAGTTTTGGCCAGGTGCGAAGTTTCGATATTCGCCACAAGGCAGACCACAGTGAAAAGTACTCCATCAGACTGGAAAGTGGCGCGCTTATGATCATGAAAGGTAATCTACAGCAGGAATGGGAACACAGAATTGCTAAATCTACCCGGCCGATGAATGCCAGGGTAAATTTAACCTTCAGAGCAGTGGTTTAGTAATTGCTTACAAGTATTTTGCCAGGTAAGGAGCGGTGCGGCTAACTTTGCTTTTCAGTATTTCTGCAGGCTTTCCTTCAGCTACAATTTGTCCACCTTCATCTCCGGCACCTGGGCCTATATCAATCACCCAGTCGCTTTCTGCAATCACATCCATATCGTGTTCTACCAGGATCACTGTATTGCCAGCATCAACCAGCCTGTTCAGTTGCAACAGTAGCCGTTCTACATCTGATGGATGCAGACCAGTCGTAGGCTCATCAAGTATATACAAAGTTTGTCCGTGCTGTGAGCGCTGTAATTCTGTTGCCAGTTTAATACGCTGTGCCTCACCACCGGAGAGTTCGGTTGCAGGCTGCCCCAGGCGCAGATATCCTAAACCAACTTCCCTTACCACTTCAAGAGCGCGGCTGATTACTGGTTCTTCATCAAAGAATGCAGCACCTTCGTCAACGGTCATGCCCAGAACTTCTGCAATGTTTCTTTCTTTGTATTTTACTTCCAGAGTCTTCGGATTATAACGCGTTCCGCCGCAGGTAGGGCAGGGCGTATAAACGCTCGGTAAGAATAGCAGCTCTACCATCACCATTCCTTCTCCTTCGCAATGCGGGCACCGGCCTTTGGCTACATTGAAGGAGAAACGTCCTGCATCATATTTACGGGCTTTAGCAGTAGGTGTTGCAGCGAATAATTTACGTACATGATCAAACAAACCTGTATAAGTAGCCAGGTTGGATCGTGGAGTACGGCCAATAGGTTTCTGATCTACAACAACAAGTCTTTTAACAGCACTCATTCCAGACGCTATCCGGCCGCCTGTGGTTATCATCTCATTCTGTTCAAGCGGGTCAGCTTCCGTATCTGCAGAAACATCCAGCTGTAAACCCAAATGTTCTGCAACCAGTTCTACTAAAACCTGGCTTACTAAACTGCTTTTACCCGAACCGGAAACTCCGGTTACACTTGTTATAACCCCTAAAGGAAAACCAATTTTGATATCATCCAGGTTATTTCGTGAGACGCCTTCCAGCTGTAACCAGTCTTTAGGCTGTCTTGTATCCTGCTTTAAATGTGTTCGCTGGTCATATATGTATTGCCTTGTTAAAGACGCTTCTACGTTTTTTAATCCTTCAGGTAACCCACTGTAAAGAATATGGCCTCCCTTTTCACCAGCTGCCGGCCCCACGTCAACAATCCAGTCGGCATGACGGATCACCTCGATCTCATGTTCTACCACAAATAAGGAATTGCCGGCTGCTTTCAATTTATCCAGCGCACGCAAAAGCGCTTCGGTATCTGCCGGATGTAAACCTGCCGAGGGTTCATCAAGCACATAAACTACCCCAAACAGGTTAGATCTTACCTGTGTTGCCAGTCTGAGTCTTTGTAATTCGCCCGGCGACAGGGTAGGTGTGCTGCGTTCAATAGTCAGGTAGCCTAAACCAAGATCAAGCATGACTTGTAAGCGTGATAAAAAATCTTCTGCGATCCTTTGTGCTACCACAACTTTCTCCGGGAATTTCGCCGATAGCTGCTTTAAAGCTTTGGCTTCGCCACTGGCATAAGGGGCAAAAATCCCTGCAAGCTTATTCAGTGCCAGCCCCGAAATCTCAGCAATATCGTAACCGGCAAACTTGATGGAAAGTGATTCCTGGCGCAGCCTCTTTCCATGACAGAGGGGGCATTCGCTGCTCAGCATATATTGGCTTACCCGCTTTTTCATCAGGGCACTTTGGGTATTGGCAAAAGTATGGCGGACGTATCTCCTCGCGCCGGTAAACGTACCCATATAATCCGGTTGCCGCTTGTTTTTGATGAAGCGCTGAATTTCTTCGTGGTTGTAGCCGGAGTAGACAGGCACTACTGGTTGTTCTTCCGTAAACAGAATCCAGTCACGGTCTTTTTTAGGCATGTCTTTCCATGGAATATCGATATCGTATCCCATAGTTGTCAGAATATCACGCTGATTTTGTCCCTGCCAGGCCGAAGGCCAGGAAGCAATGGCTTTTTCCCTAATGGTCAGGCTATCATCAGGAACCATTGTTCTTTCATTGATCTCATATACCCGGCCCAAACCATGGCACTCAGTGCAGGCGCCTTCGGGCGTATTTGGGGAGAAAGATTCTGCATAAATGATTTCCTGTCCATCAGGGTAATTACCTGCACGGGAGTATAACATCCGCAACAGATTTGATAAAGTTGTCACACTGCCGACAGAGGATCGTGTACTGGTTGCGCCTCGTTGTTGCTGCAATGCAACGGCAGGGGGTAAGCCTTCAATTTCGTCAACCTCAGGAATCGCCATCTGGTTAAACAGCCGTCGGGCATAGGGTGATACGGATTCAAGATATCTTCTTTGCGCTTCTGCATACAGTGTTCCAAATGCAAGAGAGGATTTGCCAGATCCGGAAATTCCGGTAAATACAACAAGGGCATTTCGGGGAATATCCAGATTAACGTTCTTTAAGTTATGTTCACGTGCACCACGTACACGTACAAAGCCGGAAAAATCATTGTTTGCTTCAGTCATTCAAAAAAATATGTGTTTAATTTCAGTACTAACCACAAATGAAGGAAGTAAATGTTTTGGCGGATAAGGATATGGATACTATAAGTGTTCGGATACACCACCATAGTAGTCCTGGGCGTTTCCCAAATCAATAAATATCCGGTCTAAGATAAGCCCGGGATCTATCAGGTAAAAGGTTATCCTGTGTTTTCCAGCAGTAAGATGTTTATTACTAATAGATCTGACCGCTGAGTTACTCAACACATTTTGCTTCCATTCCTCGCTGCGGCCAAAAGTTTTAATGTCGAATAATTGAGGAGGACTGTTATCTATACTCACAGCGTAACGCATTTCATATTCTTTATTCAGCGGATGCGTTGGCAGCGTATAAATCCTGAAATTAGCATCCGCTTCTTTCAGGGTATAGAAATCATAAGTCAGAACAGCAGAACTACGAATGGCTAAAGTATCATTTATGTCTATCGCAGGACTGTCCGTAAATGTTTCCATTGATTTGCCAGAAGATCCCAATTGTGATATAACCTTCCATTCAGCACTTGCTGTATTGCTTACAGCACTGTATCCTGCAGCATTGATAGTCAGATAGCTGTCTGACGAGATGGCCCCTTTAAAGTTATGAAGAAGGGGAATAGGCGAATTATTTGCCGATACAGTTATGGCGACCTGCGTGCTGGCATCTTTGATGATAACCTGTCCGCCTGCAACTTTTCGGGGTGCTTTAGTCCAGTCGATCTCTATCCAAAGCCTGTGCTGACTTTTCAAACCCTCACCGGTTAAGGTAATCTGGTCGGCACTGACCTTGATCCAGTCATCCGAAGCAGAAATGTTAAGGGTAGTAGTGATAGCTTTTGAAAGATATACATCCAGGAAATACCGTTGCCTGTTCCATGCATCAAATTTGGGCAGGGTAAAAGAACGCCGGCCATCATTGCTCTTGTATCCCTCTGGCAAAACCAGCCATTGTGCCTGCGTTTTTGACGGTATAGAATCAAATTTTGGACGCTGGTATACCGGCAGGTCGCGGGGATGAAATGACATCATGTACTTCCATTTACCTGCAGCCAGCGCATTATTATAGTAATCTGTTTCTTTCACAATCTCCTCATATGCATCCTCAGAAAGTTTTTGGTAGCTGCGTGCACTTACTCTGCTCTGTGCGGCGTACAACCCGGCCTTATCATGATAAAGAAACTTTTTATTCATGAGAGAGGCTCCTGTTACCGGATATTGCACCAGCTGGTAGTAGGCATCCCTGCGATAAGAGTGTACAGTTTTACCAATTGTTTTTGCCCTGGTTTCAATATCATTATAAGCATCTACCCGCTGCTGCGCCTGGTCGCCATAATAAAAGTGGTTGTAAGCCGTAAGTTTGGTCTGCGTGGTAGGTTCTGTTTGGCTCCATCCCATAAATTCTGGCTTACGCTCAAAGGCAAGCTGGTAATATTTCCATAAGAGGCCACTTATTGCAGGCGCTTTTCCAGCACCAAAAATACCTGCCACCCAGTTTTGCAAATGTGTAGCCGAATACTCACTTTTAAGGAAAGGGGTGATGTCATAAGCCATATCAGTAAACAGCTGCAGGTTATATTCTCCCGGTTTAATATCCCCGGCATTTACTACCCACAGGTTGCGGGCTTCTGCCTGGTAAGCTTTAGTCATTTCCTCACGTATGAGTGCAGGATGAGTAGTGGACAGCCATAGGTAGTCATGTGGCCTTCCCCAGTACGAAGCATGGTAATAAACACCGGAGCCACCATGACGTTCTTTTTCAGCTTTGCTGTTTAACCTCT
>NZ_JBEVDX010000073.1:0-10791 GCF_040513095.1 Pedobacter sp.
AACGGGCAGATCAAAAGACAGTAAGCGCTTCGCATGACTGTTCAGCCTTTTCATCCAGTTGAGCTTGTAAGTGAACTTATCCCCCGGCCAGGGATTACCATTTGGGAGATAAAGGCAACCTATTACAATCCCATTGATAAAACCTTCGATATACCTGCTTTGCACATCTTCCTCATCGCCGGGCATTCCTTTTATAGTTTGTTTGATTTCGCCATATCTGGATAGTATAGCTACTCCGTTCCAGCTTTTCTGTCCGCTCCAGATAGCGTGGTAGCCGGCTTTCATTAACGCTTCCTCAGGAAAAAGAGCGTCAGTGGATTTCAACTCCTGGAGACACACAACATCAGGCTTTGCTTCTTTGAGCCAGCGCAGCAGGTTTGCCAAACGGCCGTTGATGCCATTGATATTGTAACTTGCTATTTTCATTGGAAGAATATATTGAACTTAAAGCTCTGATTGTTCTATAAATTCTCCCAGTTCAGCTGCAATGTGATCCACCTCTTCCGTTGTCCCTTTCCAGACTGGAGTTTTATGGTTTTCATCTATACCGGCAATATACAAATGCCCAATCTCTGTATCATCTTCTGTTTCGATACAATAATGGCCTGATTCATCAATAGGATAATTGATAGTGAGTATGGTATCTCCGGTATTGTAATGCAGTGTCTCCATACGTATGATAACTAAAATATAAGCTTTTGGTTTTTTATTATGTGAATGCCTAATAGCGGGCTTGTTTATAATCGTTATCATTAATTTTCATGTAAAACTTAAACGAATAAGAAGAGTTACAGGCGTACACTTCACCTAATAAAAAACATATTATGTTCCATCACTCAAAAGACTTACAATTCAATGCAAGGGTTTCTAAACCCGATCCTATTTTTGCCAATATTTTACTAGAACAATTTGGCGGTGAAAACGGAGAGCTAGCTGCTGCAATGCAGTATTTCACACAAGCGTTTGGCGCTAAACAACCCCATCCGGATAAGTACGACTTACTGATGGACATCGCAACTGAAGAATTTTCCCACCTTGAAATCGTAGGTGCTACAATCCAGATGTTGCTTAAAGGCGTTAACGGCGAACTTAAGGACGCTGCTGATCAAAGTGAGATCATGCAGGTGCTGGATGGTAAAGCTACAAAGGAAAACATTATCCATGAAGCTTTAAGGGCCAATCCACAATTCCCGATCATCACCGGTGGCGGTCCAACTTTAAGAAATAGCCAGGGTATTCCATGGTGTGCCTCATACATCCATTCAAATGGTGACCTTACTGTAGATTTAAGAAGCAACTTAGCTTCAGAGTCTAGAGCTAAGATTGTTTATGAGCACTTAATGAAATTCACAGATGATCCGTATGTAAAAAATACGCTTTCATTCCTGATGACACGCGAGATTGCGCACTACAACATGTTCGAAGCGGCATTGAATACTATTCAGCCTAACTTCCCTCCTGCAGTATTGCAGGCTGATCCACGTTATACCCAACAATATTTCAATTTCTCGCCAGAAAATAGTTTTACTGGTCCATGGAATGAAGGTGTAATGCCAAAAACTGGTAAAGAATGGGAATTTGTAGCTGATCCGGTTGCTTTCTCTAAAGAAACAGTTGGTTTGACTGAATTACCTGATGACAAATCTGCTGAACTGGCTGAAGCAGAGACTTTAAACGCAGAACTGAGCGAAGTAAAAAGCGCAGAAGTTAAAAATGCTGAACCTGAAGGTGTTGCTCAATGGAGCGATTACGACAGTGTGAAAAGCTAATACTGCTTTATGAAAAAAAGCCCTCGAATTTCTAAGTTCGAGGGCTTTTTTTATTTAGGCCTGATTAGAAACCAGGAAATATAATACCGGTACCTTTTTGAATAAAGAAAATATCCTTGTCCCCATTATCCCACACATCACTGTAGTTATATAGATACAAAATATAACAGTATTTCTGTGCCAAATTTATTAAAGTTCTGTAGCAGAAAAGTTAAACAATCTTATTAATCTCTCTGATGGGACTTTAAAATCACATTTCTGAACATTTATAATGGTATTTTCTATTATGCTCCTCAAAAATGTTCCCCTAAGTTTTCAATTTCAGGAAATAAAACTAACTATTTTGGTATGCTCCTTGTTTTAAAACAACCATCTACCTAAAAACAATAACTAACATCTTCCCTATGAAAAACATTACCTTCAGTTCTGAAATCAACAGCCACAAATCAGCAATGCAGAATTTTGCATTTTCATTCACAAAGAACAATGATGATGCGAACGATCTTGTGCAGGACACCTTTCTGAAAGCGTTCCGTTATTCTGAACTTTATAAAGATGGCACAAACCTGCGAGGGTGGTTGTATACAATAATGAGAAACACTTTTATTAATGATTACAGAGCTACAGTCAGGCGCAGAAGTATTATAGATACCAGTGAAGAACTAATGTCTTATCAATTGGTGACAAGCGCATCCCGTAACCAGGCTGAAGGAAGTTTGATTGGTGATGACATTAACAAGGCACTGAAAAATCTTCCGGACGCCTACCTGGTCCCCTTTTTAAAATTCTTTGAAGGATTCAAATACCATGAAATAGCAGAGGAACTTGACATACCAATCGGTACAGTGAAGACCAGGATCCATGAAGCAAGAAGATTACTGAAGACCAAACTGAAAATGTATAATTAAGGCAGAGTAACCATTTAAGAGCTTATCGGCAGGGATAATACTTTTTTTGAGCAGGGATTTAAAACACGATTAGCGAAACTAATAATCAGCAAGTTATACAGAAAACAACCTATGTGTGTTAATTGCCGCTATTATATTGCTGAAATTGTTCTATATTTCTATCAAAATTACCACTATCATTTATGTCATCAATACAATCGCCAGCTGATCATACTGGCACACCATTAACAACACTGCCAAAAACACCGTCCGGAATCAATGGTTTAGACCAGATTACTATGGGCGGTTTACCTACCGGCAGACCAACCCTTATCTGCGGCAGCACTGGCTGTGGTAAAACATTGTTCTCATTAGAATTTTTGATAAGGGGGGCTCAGGAATATGGAGAGCCTGGTGTATTTATGGCTTTTGAAGAAAAACCAGATGAACTTGCTATGAATGTGGCCTCACTGGGCTTTGATCTGAAGCAGTTGCAGGCTGACAAAAAAATAAAAGTAGACTACGTTCACATTGACAGAAGTGAAATTGAAGAAACCGGTGAATATGACCTCGAAGGTTTATTTATCCGCTTAGGCTATGCAATAGACACAATTGGCGCTAAACGTGTCGTTCTTGATACCATAGAAAATTTATTTGCGGGATTAACCGACGTTGGTATTTTACGTGCCGAATTGCGCAGACTTTTCGGGTGGTTAAAAGAAAAAGGCGTTACTGCAATTATCACCGGCGAGCAGGGCGAGAAAACACTTACCAGACAAGGGCTGGAAGAATACGTTTCTGACTGCGTTATTCTGCTCGATCACCGTATAATCAATCAAATATCTACACGCAGGTTACGAATAGTTAAATATCGCGGTACCTTACATGGTACCAATGAATATCCATTTCTGATTGATGAAGAAGGAATATCAGTATTACCTGTTACCTCCCTTCAGTTAGACAAACCTGTATCATCAGAAAGCATACCTACTGGCATATCAGCGTTAAACGATATGTTTAGTGGTGGCGGTTTTTACCGGGGCAGCAGTGTCCTGGTTTCGGGAACAGCAGGTACGGGTAAAACAAGTATTTCAGCTGGTTTTGTTAATCAGGCTTGTATAGACGGCCGCAAGTCCCTGTTTTTTGCATTTGAAGAATCGCCACAGCAAATCATCAGAAATATGCGTTCTATAGGAATGGATTTGCAGGCACATATCGATTCTGGCTTGTTAAAGTTTTATGCATCAAGACCAACGTTGTATGGTTTGGAGATGCATCTTGTAGCTATTCACAAAGCAATCAAAAAGTTCAAGCCCCAGGTAGTAGTGCTTGATCCTATTACCAACCTGATTACCATTGGATCAGTTAGTGAAGTAAAAGCCATGCTTGTACGTTTAATCGACTTTTTACAGGAAGAGCAGATTACAGTAATGTTTACTGCGCTTACGCTAAATAATATTGTAAACGAACAAACAGATGAAGGTGTATCGTCACTGGTAGATGCCTGGCTGCAAATCAAAGACATCGAGATGAATGGGGAGCGTAACAAAGGTCTGTATGTAATGAAATCCCGCGGAATGAGACATTCTAATCAGGTGCGCGAATTTGTGATCGGAGAAAAAGGAATAGATTTACTTGATGTGTATCTGGGGCCAGATGGTATCCTAACCGGATCGGCCAGAGAAGCGCATAAATTAGAAGAACAAACCGGCATAGTATTGCATTCAAGTGCGCTAAGCCGTAAAGACAGAGAGCTCGAACGTAAACGTAAAGTACTGGAAAGTAAAATTGAGGACCTTCGTATAGAGTTTGAATCTACCGAAGAAGAGTTGAACAAAATCTATACGGAAGAAGAAATTAAACGGGAAGTAATCAATAAAACACGACAAACCTTAACTAACATGCGCAGTAACACCAAGTCTTCAGCAAGTGAGTAATCTAAACGACAACATGGAAGAACAATACGAGCTTATGCTGTATGTTGCAGGCCGGACCCAAAAGTCCGTTACGGCGTTAAATAATTTAAAAAGATATTGTGAAGAACATTTGCAAGGTCAGTATGTTATCGAAGTAATTGACCTGCTTGAAAACCCTCAGCTCGCTGAAGGAGACCAGATATTTGCGGTTCCCACTTTGGTTAAAAAAGTGCCGGAGCCTGTGCGAAAAATAATTGGAGACTTATCTAACGAGGAAAAGGTTTTGGTGGGATTAAACATACGCCCTAAACAAGCACAATAAGGACCTTAATGAATGATCATCAGGATTTTTCCGAATGGGAAATAAAAGATAACCCTATCTACCAACTGCAGCTCTTTGTTGCAGGCACTTCGTCCTTGTCCGTTCGCGCAATAAATAACTTAAACCAGATTCTTGTGGAACACCTTGAAGGAAAATACGAACTCGAGGTCATTGATGTATACCAGCAGCCTAAAATGGCACTGGAAGAAAATGTGGCTGCCGTGCCAATGCTGGTGAGAAAATTTCCGGCTCCATACAGAAGATTAATTGGAGATATGTCTGACAAGGCAAAAGTTTTACGTGGTTTGGGTATTAAATAATCTACTGCAGTTTGAACACAGAGAAATCAAAAGAAGAGCTCTTAGCGTTATTAGAAGAAGCAGAATATTTGCTTGAGGAGGCAAATGATACAATTCATGCCATTCGTTCAGGCCAGATTGATGCACTGATTGTGAAGGATGATGAAGGGCATTCTATATTCACATTAAAAACGGCCGACCACTCTTTCAGGATATTTATAGAGCAAATGTCTGAGGGCGCAGTTACGCTCAATCAGGACGGTATAATTTTATATGCCAATTCAAGCTTTTCAGAAATTACCGGCCTCATGCTGGAAAAAATTATTGGGCAGCCCTTCCAGCGTTTCATCCAGGATAAAGACCAACTATTTTGGAGCAGGATAATGCTCAACGCCTGGGAGCACCATACTAAACTGGAACTTAAGCTATTCACTGCCGACCAAAATGAAGTTCCCGTATTGTTATCACTGAAAAGGCTTGAACTAAGTGAGGGCCTATGCATGAGTATCATTATCACAAATTTAACTGTCCAGCAGGAAAACCAGAGGTTGTTACAGGAAAGTAACGAACAGTTGCTGGATGCGCAGCGCGTTGCAAACCACCTGAATGCAACACTGGAACTTACAGTTGAAGAAAGAACCAAGGAACTGACCATTAATATAGCTGAAAAAGAACTCGTTGAGAAAGAACTGAGAACCAATCAGGAGCGTCTTTCCCGCGTTTTGGAAACCATGGCAGAGGGCGTGATCATCATGGATGTGGAAGGTAAAACAACCTATGCTAACCCAATGGCAAAAAAGATGCTTGGCATTACCGGTTTAAATAGAACTGAGTATGTTTATGCAGACTGGCAAATGCTTTGGATAAACGGGGAGCCACTCCCTCCACAGTACTATCCTATTACCAACGCAATTGAAACCGGTAATCCCGTTTATGACTACGAGATCGCCGTACAGCCCATCGAAGGGGAAAGATTTTATATCTCCATGAATGCAGCCCCGCTGAAAGATACGGACGGCGAAATTATTGCCGGCATCGGTACGTTCATGGACGTTACCAACAGGAGAAAAGCCATACAACAAAAAGACGATTTTATAAGTGTGGCCAGTCATGAACTGAGAACACCAGTTACATCATTACAAGCTTCACTGCAACTGATGAATAAGCTGCGTGACCGTCTGGATTCACCTATGCTGCCCAAACTTATCCTGCAGGCCAATAAAAGCATGGATAAAATGCGGGCGCTGATAGATGATCTGCTGAATGCAACCAATATGACCGAAGGTCAGCTGCAACTGAAGAAATCGTGGGTAGTACTGCGCGATCTTGTAGATGATTGCTGCCACGACATCCGTTCAGGTGGAGCATTTGACATTGTAGTATCCTGTGAGCCAGTTGTTAAAGTATTTGCAGATGCACACAAAATTGAGCAGGTACTGGTAAACTTTATCAGTAATGCGGCTAAATATGCGCCTGATTCGAAAGAAATAAATATCTGTATAACGCAGGAAAAAGATGTTACGAAAGTAACCGTGACTGATCATGGACCCGGTATACCAGCAGCAAAAATTCCTTACATCTTTGACAGGTACTACCGTGTTACCAGTGACGGTAGTCAGTATTCAGGACTGGGATTAGGCCTTTATATCTGCTCGCAGATTATCTACAAACATGACGGTGATATTGGTGTAGAGAGTGAAATCGGCAAGGGAAGCAGCTTTTGGTTTAGCTTACCTACCTCGCCGATAGCATAAAGATTAACTGAAAGGATCACCCTGTGTAGGCCATTTCCCTTTTTTTACGCCGGTATCCGGCTTTTTTGGATCTGTACCTGTTCCAGTTGCGATCATCCTGTCGCCGCCTGATACGCCCTCTTCAGGTTTGCTGGTAATACCCGGTCCTGTACCAGTTCCCGGTGTTCCTGTTTCGGTTCCGCTTGCACTTCCTGTCCCGGTGCCCGGGCCCGTGCCTGTACGCATCTCGTTTAAGTGTTTGTCTGTGCCTTCCTTGCTGGCTGTGGAGTCAGCTGATGCTTCTGTTTTATGATCAGAAGAACAACCCAGGGCAGCAATGCTTACAAGCATTGCGAATGTTATAGCTTTTAAATTCATGATAGTTTTTCTTTAAATGAGGATTGTCAATTTATTCTGGATCATCAGCATTGGTGCTGGTATCGGAATCAACAGTCCAGCCCTTTTCTATATTATCACTTTCAGGACGTTTATCTTCCAGCCCCTTCAGCTTATATGGGCTTTCCGGATCCCCGGATGTTTGTTCCTCAGGCTCGTTGCCGATGTTTTCCTGGCTCAAATCCTGGTGTTTATTCTCGTTCACATCTTTTAATGCATCTTGCAGGTCCTCGTTTTTGTCCCCGCTGTTCTGACTGTTTTCCATAATAATCTCATTAACAATTTTATAAACACTTCTGCTTTCTGTAAAAGAGATGGTATAACTCTGTCAGATGATTTTTGTTTGGTGGATCTGTCCGAAGGAAGAAATAAATGATCTTACAATGATTGCAATCCAGAAAGCACAGCGCTTAAAGCCTTACTATGCAAATCCTTATCACCCTCAATTAAAGCGTTGAGTAACCGTTTTTTCTTCAACAGGTATTTCTTCGCGCGCTTCTTATCGTATTTTAGCACCCAGCCAATATTATAAATCAGATCAGCATATTTTACAGTTTGCGCAGCAGGGCTGATTGTAAGCAATCGCGCAGCCTCCATCTTTTTTCTGGCGCTTTTGCCTAAGCCAGGATAAGCAGATTTGGTAAATACATCCGTCAGTTCCAAAACGCAGGAGCTGATCAGCATTGCGGCCGACTGGCTGTAACCAAAGCTCAGCAGTGCATCCCTGAGTTCGTTTATTGTAGCATAAGTATCTTCGAGAAGATCATGGCACAACCCAATTTCGTAACCGAAGTCGGTTGCACCGCTAGCCATTGCTGCCACCGCGGCAACGTGGTTAAAGTAAGGTTCACCACTTTCCCTAATCAGCTGTCCCTTATGCTTTAGTGCCACCCAGTCCTTTAATAGTTTTACAGGCTTCCTCATCTTAAGAGGCTCAAGATAATAAATGATTTTACAAAATATCATCTATTAATGTTTTCTGAGATAAATGAAACTGTAAGCTGATAAGAATGTTAAGGCAGCAAAATTAAATTAAACGGAGGATAATTATGTTAGCAATGAACTATCGCGGGCCCTTCAGGGTCAGGGCATCAGAGAAACCAGATCCCGTCATCCTACACCCGGAGGATGCTATTATCAAAGTTACACGCTCTTGTATCTGCGGCTCAGATCTGCACCTTTACCACGGCCTCGTGCCTGATACCAGGGTTGGAATGACCTTCGGTCACGAGTTTATGGGAACAGTTGTTGACGTAGGGTCTGAAGTAAATAAATTGAAAGTTGGCGATACAGTATTGGTTCCTTTTAACATTGCATGTGGTAAATGTGCATTTTGCAAACAGGAACTTTATGGCAACTGTCACGAATCTAACTCACAAGCCACAGCCGTAGGTGGAATATTTGGCTACTCGCACACTGCAGGTGGTTACGACGGCGGACAGGCAGAATATGTAAGAGTGCCTTACGCAGATGTTGGTCCTACAGTAATTCCTGAAGGCATGGACCCGGATGATGCATTGTTACTGACAGACGTTGTGCCTACAGGTTATCAGGCAGCTGAAATGGGCGGCATCAAACCCGGCGATACAGTAGTGGTATTTGGAGCCGGTCCGGTTGGGATTATGGCAGCTAAATGCGCATGGTTGTTTGGAGCAGCACGCGTAATCGTAATCGACCACCTGGAATACAGGCTGGAATTTGTTCGTAATTACGCCAAATGCGAAGCATATAACTTTGAATCACTGGAAGATCCGGTGCTCTTCCTAAAGAAAACTACAGACTGGTTTGGAGCAGATGTTTGTATTGATGCCGTAGGTGGCGATGCAGCAGGTAACGCAATGCAGACACTTACTGGCCGTAAATTGTTGCTGCAGGCAGGTTCTGCAACTGCGCTGCACTGGGCTATAAACTCAGTGAAAAAAGGTGGTATCGTTTCTATTGTCGGTGTATACGGGCCAACGGATAATTTAATCCCGATCGGTAACGTAGTCAACAAAGGGATTACCATCAGGGCAAACCAGGCTTCTGTAAAAAGACTGCTGCCAAAACTGATCGATCATATCATGGCGGGCAGATTGGATCCGAAAGCTATTATCACCCACCGCTTCCCTTTGGAAGAAGTAGGCGACGCTTACCATATGTTCTCAGCCAAATTAGACAATTGTATCAAACCGGTATTAATCATGCCATCAGCAAAATAAGATTATGGAAAGCAATAAAGATTATACCCAGATCCCCGGCTGGGGCATTGATGCCAATCCGGAGGACGAACCAAATTACCCGATGAAAAATTATACGGGCGATGACCATAAGAGAAGCAACTGGGAAAGGCCCGCACAGCAGGTCCAGACTGTAGAAATCTTAAAGTCGAACGAACGCCCGGCATTATCAGCAGTATTTGGAACCGCAAGCCCACCCACAGGTTTGAGTGGCATGATCAGGCGCCATGCATTTAAATACAGTGAGTCAAGTTACGGGCACTGGTTACCAATGTTGCTGGCAGATAGGATTAACGTAGTGGAAGGCATCATAGAAGACCTTGCAGAAGGCATAATACCAAATCTGTTTGCAGAGCACGGGATGAAGTCTGAACTGAAATTTAACAAGGCCGGTCTGGCCAAAAAGGTTTTGGTAAGGGCGGCAATTTTAGGGGTTGTCGTATTGTGCCTTACCAGAAAGAAAAAGCGTAAAAGCTTTTTTTAGTCGTTTTAGGTTAGAGTGAAATGGCTAATGCCCCGCAAGATTACTCTTGCGGGGCATCTTTCTGCATAGGCCTTTGCCATGCTAAGCTGGTTTATGAAGCTTTAACATAGTTCTCCTGTGAAGTTACAGCCTGCACCCAAACCGTGTGCTGGCAAACGCTGCATTTCAGTTCAGGGTTAATTTCAGGATGTCCCCCATTACCGCAGTTTGCACAAACGTACTGGTTACTCAGCCAGTCATTGCTTAACCAGTAATCCAGGTCATGCTCGGGCATAACAGATAATCCCGGCTTGACATCAGTATCGATAACCAATGAAAATGCCCCGCTCGACTCCATATACAAACGCTTTACGTGGCCGAGGTGATTTATCCCGTGGGCACGTACCTGTTCAAAGATAAGGGCCTTAGACATACCCGATGCACCCAGACAGTCCATATTAATTACTGAATCCTGCACCAGAACATAAATGTCCCCGTGTATTATTTCTTCGAACTTCTCGCTCATCATCGCACGTTTTGAGAGTATCCTTTCACAAAGTACTACTACAAGTGCAATCACAACGGCAGGCAGTATCCCTTTGTCCGGGGCCTGGATAGGTACTCCGATAGCCGCAGCAAGGGTTACCATCGCGGCCATTTCCGTCACGTTCAATTGTAAGGCCATCCGTTTACCCATCAGACGGATCGCTAAAATCAGAATAAAGTAAATGATCACCGTGCGGATCATAACTTCAATATAAAAGGAACCAGGTACTTCCCCGATAAA
>NZ_JBEVDX010000074.1:0-12635 GCF_040513095.1 Pedobacter sp.
TCTTCTTTGATCTTTTTGCTGATGCGTGAGTGCTCGATTTCGTCTAACACTTCGTTCAGTTGCTGACCTAGGAAAATAGAGATAATTGCCGGTGGAGCCTCATTAGCACCCAAGCGGTGATCGTTGCTTACCGAAGCAATACTTGCTCTCAATAAATCTGCATGCTCATGTACAGCTTTGATTGTATTTACAAAGAAAGCAAGGAACATCAGGTTATTTTTAGGAGTTTTTCCCGGAGCCAGCAAGTTTTTACCAGTGTCAGTAATCAGGGACCAGTTGTTGTGTTTACCTGAACCGTTAATACCTGCATATGGTTTCTCGTGCAGTAACACTTTGAAGTTATGTCTGCGGGCAACTTTTTCCATCACATCCATTAACAACTGATTGTGGTCAATTGCAAGGTTGATTTCTTCATATATAGGAGCGCATTCAAATTGTAATGGCGCAACTTCGTTGTGACGTGTTTTAAGAGGAATACCTAATTTCAGTGATTCGTTTTCGAAATCTACCATGAACGTAAATACGCGCTCAGGAATTGATCCGAAATAATGATCATCCAATTGCTGTCCTTTGGCAGACATATGACCGAACAAAGCACGGCCGGTTAATGCCAGGTCAGGGCGTGCATTGAACAATGCAAGATCAACCAGGAAATATTCCTGCTCGATACCCAGGGAAGCAGTTACTTTATTGATTCCTTTGTCAAAATACTGACAAACGTCAACTGCTGCTTTATCCAGTGCGTTTAATGCTTTTAATAAAGGGGCTTTATAATCCAGGGCTTCGCCTGTATAAGCTACAAATACTGTAGGGATACATAATGTTTTTCCAGCTTTGCTTTCCATAATAAATGCGGGTGAAGAAGGATCCCATGCCGTATATCCTCTGGCTTCGAAAGTATTTCTGATACCACCGTTCGGGAAACTCGAAGCATCTGGCTCTTGTTGTACTAATGCACTGCCAGCAAATTTTTCAATTGCACCTTCACTGCTTGGTTCAAAGAATGAATCATGTTTTTCTGCTGTTGAACCAGTCAACGGCTGAAACCAGTGAGTATAATGTGTTGCACCTTTAGACATAGCCCAATGTTTCATTGCTGTCGCGATTTGGTTTGCATCATCAGAGTTGATCAATTCTCCCTGCTCGATTGCCGACACCAATTTCTCATAAACGTCTTTCGATAAGAAATCTTTCATTTTCTTTCTATCGAACACATTAGAGCCGAAAAACTCAGAAATCTTCACCGATGGGGCGATAACTTCCGGGGAAACTCTATTTTGTGCTTCTTTTAATGCATTTGTTCTTAAGCTTTTCATTAGTTTCTTTAAAATTTGACCAAAAATAGAATTTTAATAATTAAAATATCAACAAAATCTTGTAAAAAAATCAAAAATCTACAACTTTGGCATGCGATCTTTGTTGCATTCCTTACCGCCAAAAAAGATATTGGAATTTACGTTATTTCTGATGCCTCCTTTATAGGCGAACAGGGGCATTTATCTCCTTTAGTTTAATCTTTTTTCGTTATGGAATTGGGTAATTTATGTCATCATGTTACTGAACCTAATTCTAAACATCATGATTAATATTTCATCCGATCTTTACAAAGCAAGCTGGACTGAACTGATTTTCAAAAACAGGAATAAAGCTTATGGCGCATATCAGCTGCGAGCCGAATCCGCATCCATTACCGCAAGGTCGCTCATGATTGTGGTACCTGCCTTTATTCTGCTCTTTTCAGGGCCAGCGCTTTACAGAAAAATTTTTCCTCAGCAGATTGAACAGGGCGTTATGACCACTCCGGTTGAAATTATTACGGTACCACCCGCCCTGAGTAAACCGCCTGAACAAAAAAAGGAGTTTCCCGAAGCGGAGCCGGTTCGGGAAAAACTGAAAACTGTAAAACTACCCTCAGGTATAACAGTGCTGGAGCGGCCGGAACTTGATGAGGCGCCACCAACTATCAAAGATGTGGAGAATGCCGTAACAGGACAGGTCACTCAGGATGGGGAAGCAACCCATGAGTCAGTTACACCAGTTGCCGGATCGGGCACAGGTACTGGTGTACCGCCTGCAGAAGACAATACCGTTTACAGCACAGAAGTGATAGAGCACTATCCGGAGTTTGAAGGTGGAATGGGGGCCTGGACAAAATTTATCCAGCGTAACCTCAGGTATCCGGATCTTGCACAGGAACGTGATATACAAGGTAAAGTGTTTATCAGTTTTGTTGTAGAAAAGGACGGCTCGATCTCCAACGTCTCTGTCATCAGGGGAATAGGGGGTGGTTGTGATGAAGAAGCTGTGCGTGTAATTAAAAAGTCGCCAAGATGGAAACCGGGAATGCAGCACAACATTCCAGTAAGGGTACGATACAATATGCCGCTGTCTTTTCTGCTCAGTCAGTAAAACTTCTATATTTGTTCAATGTTAAAAAGAATTCATCATGTTGCTATTATTTGTTCAGATTATAAACTGAGCAAAAATTTCTATGTGAACATACTGGGCCTGACAGTTGTAAAGGAAGTTTACAGGGTTGAGCGGAGGTCTCACAAACTGGATCTTTCTGTCGGCGGACTTTACCAGATTGAGCTTTTCTCCTTCGAGAATCCTCCGGAAAGACCTTCAAGACCGGAGTCGCGCGGTCTGCGGCATCTGGCTTTCGAGGTAGATGATGTGGCTGCAGCAGCTGCTGAATTGAATGCGAAAGGGGTAGTAACGGAAGAGATCAGGGTAGATGAGTATACCGGGAAAATGTTTACGTTTTTTACCGATCCCGACGGCTTACCGCTTGAAATATACGAATCCTGAGATGGGCAGTATCTTTAAGTTCAAAAAGTTCGAAGTCGACCAGCAGGGTTGTGCAATGAAAATAAATACAGATGGCGTCCTTTTGGGCGCCATTGCTGTTCAGCAGCAGGCCTGCAGTATTTTAGATATTGGTACAGGCACCGGCGTAATTGCAATGATGCTTGCCCAGCGTTTTGCAGAAGCAAAGGTTGATGCCGTTGAAATCGATCCCCCGGCAGCAGCTGCAGCGGAAAAGAATTTCATACATTCTCCATTTGCAGACAGGATGACTGCATATCCTTTAGCATTTGAAAAATTTACAGCTGCAGTAAAATATGATCTGATAGTATCCAACCCTCCCTATTTTATCAACGACCTGAAAAATCCGGAGAAAAGAAAGGAATTAGCCAGGCATGCAGACGAAGATTTCTTTGATCTGCTGATGCGTAAAGCTGCATCAATATTAAGCAGTAACGGATCATTGTGGATGATCCTGCCAGTTAAACAAGCTGAAAGAGTGCGGGTCAACGCTGTGTTGTACAGCTTATATCCTGCGCATATTGTTCATGTTTATTCGGATAAAAGCAAGCCGGCCTTCAGGCAGATCATCTGTCTCGGCTTCAATGCTGTCAAACCATTAAAGGAAGAACATGTTTACATATACGAAGCACAGGCTGAATACACCGGTCAATACAAGCAGTTGCTGAAGGATTTTTTCCTCGCATTTTAGCACACAATACAATGAAAAATTTTCATTCCAAAAAAATATTATGAAAAAAATAGGACTCCTGTCGGATACACACGGATACCTGGATAATGCCGTATTTAAGCATTTTGAAGATTGCGATGAAGTCTGGCATGCCGGTGATTTTGGGCCGGACGTGTCGGAAAAGCTGGCTGCCTTTAAACCACTCAGGGGAGTATACGGGAATATTGACGGCAAAGAGATCCGGGCAGAATTTCCGGAGCATTTACGATTTAGCTGCGAGCAGGTGGATGTTTGGATGACCCACATCGGTGGATATCCCGGGAAATATGCCCCTGGTATCAAGACAGAAATTTACAATAACCCACCAAAACTGTTTATCACCGGGCACTCACATATACTTAAAGTTATGTTCGATCCCAGGATTCAATGTTTGCACATAAATCCCGGTGCAGCAGGAAGATCCGGATGGCATAAAGTTAAAACTTTGATTCGTTTTTGTATTTCAGATGAAAAAATACATACCTTAGAGGCAATAGAATTAGGTAATAGATAACGTATCAAATACACTAAGTAAATTATGTCAGGGATTAAAACATTAGGTCAATTCATCATTGAGAAACAAGCTGATTTCTCTTACGCCAAAGGCGAACTTTCCAGATTATTGAGAGATATCGGCATTGCTGCCAAGATCGTAAACAGGGAAGTGAACAAGGCAGGTTTGGTAAATATCCTCGGCGATGCCGGTACAATCAACATCCAGGGTGAAGGACAGAAGAAGCTCGATATTTTCGCTAATACGCAATTTATTTCAGCTTTAACGAGTGGTGGAGAGTGTTGTATCGTAGCTACTGAAGAGGAAGATGAATTTGTGCCGATCGATTCTCCGGTATCCAAGAATGCGAAATACATTGTTTGTATAGACCCGCTGGACGGATCTTCCAATACAGATGTAAACGTAGCTGTAGGTACAATTTTCTCCATCTACCGCAGAAAATCTACCGAAGGTATGGCAACAATTGCTGATGTTCTGCAAAAAGGAACAGAGCAGGTAGCTGCGGGATATGTGATCTACGGTTCATCAACGATGTTGGTTTATACTACAGGCAAGGGGGTAAACGGCTTTACGCTTGATCCTTCCATCGGAGAATTCTGTCTTTCGCATCCAGACCTGAAAATCCCTGAAGACGGGCATATTTATTCGATTAATGAAGGTAACTATGTACATTTTCCAAAAGGCGTAAAGAAATATATCAAATATGCACAGGTGCATGATGCTGCTACGAACAGGCCATATACCTCAAGATATATCGGATCCATGGTTGCAGATATACATCGCAACCTGATTATGGGTGGTATATATATTTATCCAACTACGGCCAGTTCTCCGAACGGTAAGTTGAGGTTACTGTATGAATGTAATCCGATGGCTTTCATTGTGGAGCAGGCCGGTGGTTTTGCATCTGATGGATTTAAACGGATTCTGGAACTGGAGCCAGTAGAACTGCACCAGCGATCATCTATTTTTATCGGTTCAAAGAAAATGGTAAGGATGGCCGAAGATATGATGACAGAGTTCGCCCTCGAAGCCGGTCAGATCAACCAGTAAACCTTAGTTACAATAAAGTACTTCTGTTTTTTTCAGCCTCGAATTCGGTATCGATCTCGAGGCTGCTTTTTTGTTTGCCTGCAGCAACTGCCAATTCATCACAGCGTTCATTCTCAGGATGACTGTTATGCCCTTTGATCCATACAAACTTTACGTCATGAAGTTTGTACACCGCGAGAAAACGCATCCAGAGATCTTTGTTCTTCTTGCCGGCAAACCCTTTTTTTACCCATCCGAATACCCATTTTTTCTCTACCGAATCCACTACATACTTGGAATCTGAAAATATAGTTACCTGCTCTCCGGGTTTCTTGATGGCATTTAATCCTACAATTACCGCCAGCAGTTCCATCCTGTTATTGGTGGTCATGCGAAAGCCCCCGCTTAATTCTTTATAATGACTGCCGGAACGAAGGATCACCCCGTAACCACCAGGACCTGGATTGCCGCTTGCTGCGCCGTCGGTATAAATCTCAATCATTTGTATGTAGGTGAGGTTTTGCTCTCTGTTAAATTTGTCTTTAAACAAAAAAAGCAGCCTTTGCAGGCTGCTCTCAAAACTTGGGTGGAATATGGGGCTCGAACCCACGACCCTCGGTACCACAAACCGATGCTCTAACCAACTGAGCTAAAACCACCATGTTTTTCAGTTTGACAAAAGTACACTTTTAATGTATCTATACAAATCTTTTTGAAGAAGAATTTGAAATATTTTTTAAACAATTCATAAACAGCTTATTGCGAATAGACTTTTTTTAAAATATTTCATTTCACAGACGAATTCAGAATAAATAGGGGCTAAATGGCGAATGCAAGCTGATATCGCATATTCTTATAGACGGATACCTGCACAGGAATTAACATTCAAATGTTAAATGTTTAACATTTGCCCAAAAAAGAATGTTCAAACTTTCGTTTTATTCGAAAAGAATATTACATTTGGGCTTACCCTTTCAAGGGTATGTTTTTCATAGGTAGATGTAGGGCCGAAAATTTATTTTCGGCCCTTTTTTGTTCCTGTACGTTATGTATCTTTACGGACCTTATGAAAAAGAAGAAAATCATCGTTGCCATTACCGGCGCCAGCGGTTCTATCTACGCTAAACTCCTAATGGACAATTTGCAGTCTTTATCTTCCCAGATTGAAAAGGTGGGTGTAGTGATGTCGGATAATGCGAAAGAAGTATGGCGCTTTGAGCTGGGCAACACTGATTACGATAACTATTCTTTCGATTTCTATCAGAAAATGGACTTTAACGCACCGTTTGCATCGGGCTCGGCCAAGTTTGATACGATGATCATCATTCCCTGTTCGATGGGTACGCTGGGCAGAATCGCCCATGGCATATCAAACGACCTTATTTCAAGGGCTGCAGATGTGGTCTTGAAAGAACGCAGAAAACTGATCGCGGTAGTCAGGGATACGCCATTCAGCCTGATCCATATCAATAACATGAAAACAGTTACTGAAGCCGGCGGAATCATCTGTCCTGCGAATCCATCTTTCTACAGCATACCACAAACTATTGCTGAGGTTGCACAAACGGTAGTGAGCAGGGTAATTGATCTCGCAGGACTGGAACAGGAGAGCTACCGCTGGAATGACAGTAATTCATAAAATTTGACAATCCGCTCATTGTTTGTCGTTCATAAGCCCGTCTAAAAAGTTATCTTTGCATTTTGGATGCATCCGGTAAGGCTATTAAATTTAGTGTATCGCCGGTTGAGCAATTATATACGGATGAAGAAAGTAGCATTTTATACATTAGGTTGCAAGTTGAATTTTTCTGAAACTTCAACCATTGGCCGTCTTTTTACTGATGCAGGTTATGCTGTGGTAGATTTTACCGACGCTGCTGATGTATATGTAATCAATACCTGTTCAGTAACCGAACACGCGGATAAAAAGTGCCGCAAAGTGGTGAAAGAGGCATTGAAGTATGCTCCGAATGCTTACATCACTATCGTTGGCTGTTATGCACAACTCAAACCGGCAGAGATCGCTGAGATCGAGGGCGTAGATATGGTGCTGGGTGCAGCTGAGAAATTCCGTATAGTAGAATATATTTCTGATCTCACTAAATTGCCAAAAGCAGTTGTTCATCAGCAAAACATAGAAAAAGTAAACCATAATTTTATTGCTGCTTATTCAATTGGCGACCGCACAAGAACCTTTCTTAAAGTTCAGGATGGCTGCGATTATCCCTGTACTTACTGCACAATTCCGTTGGCAAGAGGCGGCAGCAGGAGTGATACCATAGAAAACGTAGTTAACCGCGCAAGGCAGATTGCTGAAAGCGGTGTAAAAGAAATAGTACTGACCGGTGTTAACCTGGGAGATTTTGGTATCCGCAATGGTCAGCGTGAAGACAAGTTCTTTGACCTGGTAAAGGCGCTGGACGAGGTAGAAGGGATTGAAAGGATCCGTATCTCCTCTATCGAGCCCAATCTGTTAAGCAATGAGATCATCAGCTTTGTGGCAGGCTCAAAAAGATTTGTTCCCCATTTCCATATCCCACTGCAGTCGGGCTCTGATAAGATCCTCGGGCTGATGAAAAGACGCTACCGCAGGGATTTATATATAGAACGGGTGGCTACGATTAAAGCACTGATCCCCAACTGCTGTATAGGTGTGGACGTAATTGTAGGCTTCCCCGGAGAGACCCATGAGGACTTCCTGGATACTTACCAGTTCTTAAATGAACTTGATATCTCTTATCTCCACGTATTTACTTATTCGGAGCGTGAACAAACCGAAGCTGCTGATATGGCCGGTGTAGTTGCAGGCAGTGCCCGTGCGGACAGAAGTAAAATGCTGCATATCCTATCGGATAAAAAACGCAGGGTATTCTATCAGTCGCAGATAGGTTCTGTAGGAGAAGTACTGTTTGAAGACGACCAGAAAAACGGATACATGCATGGCTTCACCAAAAACTACGTGAAGGTAAAAGCTAAATATGATCCCGTAATGGTCAATGAGATTAAAACTGTGAAGCTTGTGGAAATGACTCCTGACGGCGAGGTAGAAGTTATGGAAACTGAAGAAGTTCTAGCACATTAATCCTATATTCGCGTAAAAAAAAATTACGCAAATGTTCCCTACGGTATCCCATTTTATTGAATATGTTTTCGGTGTACAGATCCCTTTACCCCTAAATACTTTTGGACTGCTTGTCGCGCTAGCTTTTGTAGCCGGATACTGGGCTTTTACCGAAGAATTGAAACGCAAAGAGGACCTGGGCATACTGCATCCTGTTAAGAAATTCCTGACAGTTGGCAAACCTGCAACTCCGAATGAGATATTAATGAACGGTCTGTTCGGCTTCCTGATCGGTTACAAACTTGTCTATGCCTTTCTGAACTACCGTTTGTTTGTCAATGATTCACAGGGCATACTGCTCTCCTCAAAAGGAAGCCTTTTAGGCGGAGTGGTTTTTGCGGCAATTTTTGCTTACTGGGATTACAAAGAGAAGAGCAAGTTTAAACTAAGCCAGCCTAAACAGGTAGAAGTAATTGAACATCCTTATGAGCTGACCGGCCACATGATCGTATGGGCTGCGGTATGGGGTTTACTGGGTGCAAAGATCTTTGATAACCTGGAGCACTGGGATAGTTTTGTGAAAGACCCTATTGGTGGTTTGCTTTCGTTCAGCGGACTGACCTTTTATGGTGGCCTGATCTGCGGAGGGGCAGCCGTATTATATATAGCAAAGAAAAATGGGATCAAACCTTTACATATGCTGGATGTAGGCGGACCAGGTATGATGCTTGCCTATAGCGTTGGCCGGATTGGTTGTCATTTGTCCGGTGATGGCGACTGGGGGATTGTGAATCTGCATCCCAAACCTTTTGGCTGGCTGCCCGACTGGCTATGGGCCTATACTTATCCGAACAATGTCGCGATGGAAGGTATTCCTATTCCCGGCTGCGGCGGACGTTTCTGCAATGTGCTTCCTTTACCAGTATATCCTACGCCACTGTATGAAGTAATCGTTTGTTTTATCCTGTTCCTGATTTTATGGCGTATCCGCAAACAGATTAAGCTGCCGGGAATGATGTTCGGAATTTATCTGATGATGAACGGACTTGAACGTTTTACGGTTGAACTGATTCGTGTAAACACCAGGTACCATGTTGGGGGACTATCTTTCACACAGGCAGAACTGATCTCATCAATCCTGTTCATTTGTGGCCTGCTCCTTGTTGTGTTTGCTGTAAGAAATAAAGAAAAACACGCGAACTACTAAATTTAAAGATTTGAATTACGAATTACTGAGTGAACAGGTAATCGCTATCACGCGGTTGACAGGCAATTTTATCCGGAAGGAATCGATGAATTTCAATGCTTCGGCCATTGAATTGAAGGGATTGAATGATCTGGTATCCTATGTAGACAAAACTGCTGAAGAGCAGCTGGTAGATAACCTTTCCAAACTTATACCGGGTGCCGGTTTTGAAACTGAAGAGGATACTGTCAATACAAGGGGACAAACCTATAACTGGATCGTTGATCCGCTGGATGGTACCACAAACTTTATTCATGGCCTGCCAACCTATTCCATCAGCATTGCTTTATATGAGGAGGATAAGCCCGTATTAGGGGTGGTTTATGAGATCAACAGAGCAGAGATGTTTCACAGTTATAAAGGTGCAGCTGCCTTTCTGAACAATGAGGAGATCAGGGTTTCTCAAAGGGCTCATCTCTCAGATAGTTTACTGGCAACCGGCTTTCCATATTACCAGTTTGACAAGCAAGCGCAGTATATGCAGCTGCTGTCTGAACTGATGCAGAAAACACATGGTTTAAGGAGAATAGGATCAGCGGCTGTAGATCTGGCTTATGTAGCCTGCGGCAGGTTTGATGCTTTCTTTGAATATAACCTCAACTCCTATGATGTTGCGGGAGGTGCCTACCTTGTGCAGCAGGCAGGGGGTAAGATCATGAATTTTAGTGGCGGCGATGAGTTTATCGATCAGCGTGAGATACTGGCAACCAATGGCTTGCTGGATGCAGAAATGCTCGAAGCACTGCAAAGAAATTTTAAATAAACAAAAAAGGTGATCGTTTTTACATGATCACCTTTTTATATCATTTCGTCCGGATCAGTCCAGTACCATCGGGATTATAAAGCGTTGGAAACGACTTCTTTCACTTCAGGAACCATACGCTGTAACAGGTTCTGGATACCCGATTTCAAAGTGATGGTAGATGAAGGGCATCCGCTGCATGAACCACGAAGTTCTACAGTTACCACACCTTCTTCAAATGACTTATAGCTGATCGCACCACCATCCTGTTCAACAGCAGGACGAACATAGTCATGCAGGATCTGCTGTATTTTTACCTCAAGGTCTGTACCTTCAAAGTCCGGTGTTTCTTCGGCAGTAGCTTCTTTAATTTTATATTCTGATTCAACAGCACCCTTAACAAACTCTTTTAAAATTGGTTCGATATCTGCCCATTCAGCATCTTCAGTTTTTGTAATGGTAACGAAGTTACTCGCAAAGAACACTCCGCTTACAAAATTAAACTTGAATAGCTCTTTCGCAAATGGCGAGTGCTCGGCGCTCTCCCGTGTGGCGAAATCTTCGCTGCCATTGATCAGAAGTTTATTTACCATGAACTTCATAGTGGCAGGATTCGGTGTTTGTTCTGTATATACGTTAATAGTCATGGTCTCTTTTTCTTACAAAAATAAATAATTCGGGATTCAAATCCAGATATCGATGTCTGTTTTAGGTCATTATATGTTAAAACACGCCTGTGTAGTTGAAAGGCGTAATTTGCTTTAATTCCTGCTTCAGGTCCTCATCAATTTGCAGGCCATCAATAAAGGCAGCCATTGTATGCGCTGTAATCTTCTCGTTTGTACGTGTAAGGTCTTTCAGCGCCTCATATGGATTAGGGTAGGCTTCTCTTCTCAATACAGTCTGTATCGCTTCGGCAACTACTGCCCAGTTGTTTTCCAGATCAGCCGCAATAGCATCATTGTTCAACAACAGTTTGTTTAGTCCTTTAAGGGTAGAAGAGATCGAAATCACCGTGTGTGCCATTGGAACACCAACGTTTCTCAATACTGTAGAATCGGTCAGGTCTCTTTGCAGACGTGATATCGGAAGTTTAGCGGCGAAGAATTCAAACAGGGCATTGGCAATGCCTGCATTTCCTTCAGCATTTTCGAAATCAATAGGATTTACCTTGTGTGGCATAGCCGAAGAGCCAACTTCGCCTTCTTTGATTTTCTGTTTGAAATAATTTTTGGAGATATATGCCCAGATATCCCTGTCGAGGTCAATAATAATGGTATTGATCCTTTTCAAAGCATCACATTGTGCTGCAAACTGATCATAGTGTTCAATTTGCGTCGTGTGCTGTGCACGGTTCAGTTCAAGGATATTGTTGACAAAGTTATTCGAAAAATCTACCCAGTTGATACCTGGATAAGCGATATGGTGTGCGTTGAAATTACCTGTAGCTCCTCCAAACTTAGCACTGTTGGGAATGCTTTTCAGGTTATTCGATTGGATTTCCAGTCTTTCTGCAAAAACCAGGAACTCTTTGCCCAGTTTTGTGGGAGAAGCCGGCTGCCCGTGCGTATGTGCCAGCAGGGGGATGTCTTTCCAGTCGCCCGCAAGTTCTTGCAATCTGCTGATCAGCTGACTGATCTGCGGATAATAAACTTCAGTTAAAGCCAGTTTAAAAGTATAGGGTATAGCTGTATTGTTAATATCCTGAGAAGTAAGTCCGAAGTGGATAAACTCTTTAAAGTCCTGCAGGCCTAAGTTGTCGAACCTTTTTTTAATGAAATATTCGACAGCCTTAACATCATGATTGGTAATTTTCTCCGTGTCTTTCACTTCCTGCGCATCCTGGTCGTTAAAGTCGTTAAAAATAGCGCGCAAATGGCTGTAGTTTGATTTATCAAACGCAGATAAGCCTGAAAGGCCGGTTTCACACAGCGCGATAAAGTATTCAATTTCAACAAAGACCCTGTACCTGATCAGTGCATATTCAGAAAAGTACTGAGAAAGGTTTTGAGTTGTGTTTCTATAGCGGCCATCAACTGGTGAGATCGCTTGTAATGGAGATAAATTCATGAATCAGAATGGTTTTGCAAATGGCAAATGTACCAAAATGCGGGCACAAAAAAAAGGCTTTGGAAAACCCAAAGCCTTTTTATAAGTCTTTTTGTAAAGACTATTTTTTAACTGTATCAGCTTTAACTTCAGTAGTTGTAGCTTTAACTGTAGTATCTTTCACAGTTGAATCTTTAACTGTAGTATCAACATCAGTAGTGATAGTTGAAGAATCAGTTACAGTTGTATCTGTACCTTCTGCTTTTTTCTCACCTGAACAAGCTGCTACTGATAAAGTGATTGCTAATGCTGCGAAGCCTAATTTGAATAAGTTTTTCATTTGAATTCTGTTTAAAATAATTAATTAATTTTACAGATTAATACCACAATCTTTAAAAGGTAACCCACCGATTTAAAAAAAGATCAAAGAATATTTTTTTTGTCTAATATTGG
>NZ_JBEVDX010000075.1:0-9572 GCF_040513095.1 Pedobacter sp.
AATTTGAATAAGTTTTTCATTTGAATTCTGTTTAAAATAATTAATTAATTTTACAGATTAATACCACAATCTTTAAAAGGTAACCCACCGATTTAAAAAAAGATCAAAGAATATTTTTTTTGTCTAATATTGGGTTACCATTCACGCATAAACGTATTAATTAGTGAGTAATAAGTTAAGCAGTTCAGTTCCAACAGATAGAGAGGTTGTTTTAGGGATACTAAATAACTCAGAAGATGCACTTAATAGACTGTACACGGGGTATTTTCCGATGATTTTGCAGTTTATCATGAATAATAACGGCGACGAAGATGATGCAAAAGACGTTTATCAGGAGGCGATTATTGTTTTATATAATAAAATCAGGAGTGGGGATTTTGAGTTAAGCAGTAAATTAAAGACCTATATATATTCAGTATGCAGACGGATCTGGTTAAAAAAACTTTCACAGCAAAGTAAGAAAACCACTAACCTGTCAGAACTTGATGACGTAGTAGCCGTAGAAGTTGATTTGGAACAGCACGAAGAGAAGGAACTCCAGTTTGAAAAGATGGGATCAGCCTTAATCAATCTTGGTGAACCCTGCAAAACCATTATTCAGGACTTTTATATTCACAATCTCTCCATGCAGGATATTTGCGAGAAGTTTGGCTACACCAATACGGATAACGTCAAAACTCAGAAATATAAATGCCTGCAGAGATTAAAGAAATTATTTTTTCAATCTTAATACGCAATGAGGAACGATATAGAGTTGGACGCCATGATTGAAGACTACCTGAAAGGTAATCTTACAGCTGCCGAAGCAGAAGCTTTTGAGCAGCTGAGAACCAATGACCCTGTGATAGACCATAAGGTTGTTGCACATAAGGCTTTTCTGGAAACCTTAACGCAGTATGGTAAAGTGATGTCCCTGAAACAACAAATGGATCAGGCACACGCGCAGATGGATGTAGCGGCAATGGCCGAAAAGATGAGGCCACACCCATCTTTTATCGTCAACATGTGGCGCAATAACAAGTCGGCCGTAGCAATTGCAGCTTCATTCCTGCTTTTAACAATATTTGCAGTGATTTCTATAGATCATAATTCCAGACAGAATGGAACTTATGAGGTTATGCGCCGTGAAATCAGCAATATCAAAAACAACCAGAATAAACTGGTAAGGACGCTGAATTCAACCGGACCAGCTCCTAAAACATCCCGAGGGCCTTCCGGCCTCGCTAAGTTTGGAGGCAGCGGATTTGCACTCACTGCAAATGGTTACCTGTGTACCAATTACCACGTGATCAGGGATGCAGATTCAATATATGTACAGAAAAATGGCGAATCTTTTAAAGTGAAGGTTGCCTATTTTGATGCACAGTATGACATTGCTATTCTTAAGATCATCGACAATTCATTCACACCCTTATCAAACCTTCCCTACAAGTTGAAAAAAAACGGTGTAGGTATGGGTGAAGATGTGTACACCCTTGGCTTTCCAAAGGACGACGCTGTACTGGGTGAAGGATATGTAAGTTCAAAAACAGGACATAATGGTGATACCACGCAATACCAGGTATCTATTCCAATCAATCCTGGTAATAGCGGGGGAGCTGTATTTGACAATTTTGGAAATATTGTTGGTATGATCACAGCAAAGGAAAACCAGGTTGAAGGTGCTGCCTTTGCAGTTAAATCAAAACATATTCTGGAAGCATTGAATGCCATCCCATCAGATTCCCTGGGTAAAAAGGTGGCTTTCTCTAAGAAGAATCCTTTACAGGGCCTAAACAGAACGAAACAAATAGATAAGATTCAGGACTTCGTTTATATGATCAAAGTATATAATTAGAGTTCTCTTTGTATTGAAAGCCCCTGGACTTAATTGTTCAGGGGCTTTTTTTTATCATATTGGATTAGAATTTGTTGTCTGGGAAGTATGAAATTTGGAAAAGCCAAACAGCAGGACGTTTCGTCGATAGATTTTGAACTGCCGCCTGACAGTGAGCGAAACAAAAAGGTGCTGAACAAAAAGGTTAAAAAACAGGCTGAAGTTTATGTAGGTTGTGCCAAGTGGGGGCGTCCCGAGTGGAAAGGTTTCCTTTATCCAGCCAAAACAAAAGCCACTGATTTCCTCAATGAATATGCTAAACACTTCAATTCGATTGAACTGAACGCAGCCTACTATAAGATACCGACAGTAGAGTCTACCCGGAAATGGACGCAGATAGCTGCTGATAATGCAAAGGCTAAGTTTTTATTTTGTCCCAAATTCCCGGTTACGATCAGTCACTATAAAAAATTGAAAGGTGCCGAAAAGATTACCGATGAGTTTCTTACTTCGGTACTTGAATTCGGCGATAGCCTGGGCCCCTGTTTATTGCAGATGAGCAATAGCTTTGCCCCGAAAAGCTTAAAGGACCTGGCTGATTTCCTGGAATCTCTTCCAAAGGATCTCAGGGTTTTTACCGAACTCAGGAATGAAAAGTGGTATTCAGACCCGGAAAGCCACCGGGAGGTATTCGAACTTTATGCACGTTTAAAGCAGGGGGCTGTGATCACAGATGTAACAGGCAGGCGAGACCTGCTGCATATGGAACTGACCGTTCCTGAAGTTTTTATCCGTTTTAACGGAATGGGCGCTGCTTTACGAGATACAGATTTTAAAAGAATTGATGCCTGGGCTGAACGCTTGAGGGACTGGCAGGACAAGGGACTTAAAAAAGTTTATTTCTTCCTGCACCAGGATGATGAACTGGAATCTGTACGCATGGCGGCATATGCCATAAAAGCCTTTAATGAAACATTGGGAAGTCAAATTCCTGAAATACAGCTGCAGCAATCACCCAATATTTGACATCAGCAAAATATCTACTATATTAGTAGTCTTATCACGGATGTCACCGGTTTTGGGGAGGTAATAATTGGGTTTGCAAATAAAATTGTTACTACTTTTGAATAGGTCACCGGGTAAGTTGTATAAATATTTATCCTGAGATTTTAAATTAAATAAGAAGACTATGAGTATCAGAATCGGAGATGTTGCTCCAAATTTCAAAGCGAAAACTTCAATCGGCGATGTTGATTTCTACGAGTTCCTGGGCGATGGCTGGGGAGTGCTCTTTTCACATCCGGCAGATAATACGCCTGTTTGTACTACAGAATTAGGCCGCACAGCACAGCTGAAGAGCGAATTCGAAAAAAGAAATGTAAAAGTTATTGCTGTGAGTGTTGACTCAGTTGAGTCTCACCAATCCTGGATCAGCGATATCAACGAAACACAAAATACAAGCGTAGAGTTTCCAATTATTGCTGATCAGGACAGGACGGTGGCTGATCTTTACGATATGATCCATCCAAATGCCTCTGAAACGCAGACTGTACGATCGGTGTTTATCATTTCGCCGGATAAAAAAGTAAAACTTATTATCGTGTATCCTGCATCTGTAGGAAGGAATTTCAATGAAATACTGAGAGTTATTGATTCATTGCAATTAACTGCTGAATACAGCGTAGCTACGCCGGCGGATTGGCAGGATGGAGAAGATGTGATTGTTATGAACAGCATTAAAACTGAAGATATCCCTGCAAAATTTCCCAAAGGTCACAAAGTTATAAAACCGTACCTGAGAACTACCCCGCAACCGAACAAATAATTTTTAAAACTTATTGATTTTCTTTAAGTTTGATATAGTTGAGAACTATAAAGAAATATTAATTTATACATTTTAATTTTATGAGTAACGGAAAAGTTAAGTGGTTTAATAAACAGAAGGGGTATGGCTTTATTGTCTATGAAGGCAACAAAGATATTTTTGTTCATTTTAAAGATGTCCTGGGCGGGATTGACAGTCTTCAGGAGAATGACGACGTCGAGTTTGAAGTAGCTGAAGGCAAAAAAGGATTACAGGCAGTAAAGGTTAAAAAAGTCTGATTTCCTTTAACTGTAGCAATAAAGCCTCCTTATACCAGGGAGGCTTTATCTTTAATAATGCTGCAGGATCTTACTTTTAAGGATGATCTTCCCAGTCTGGGCGCTATGTGTAAAGATCATAAATTGTGAATCATCAGGTTTAATGTGATACTTCTCTACAAGCGCCGCTGCCTTTTCAGGGTAATTTCTTACAATAACGCTTCCAAGCAGGTTTTTTTCTTTTTTGACCGCAGCTGCAGTGAGTACTTCTTCTATCTTAAATATCCGGCCCGGGAAATCTTTATTTATCAGGTCGGAAATGTATAGCTGGGTTTGCTGGTGGAACTTTTTAAGCTGGTACCTTTCGGCAATAAGGTTGAAAGCGCCTCCCTTCAATAAAGCTACATCAGGTTCGTACAAATAGTTTCCTTCGACCGGCGTATCCATAGCTGTTGCAGCTGGCTCGTCGCCTGCTAAAAAGCTGAACTGTTTCAGACTAGCATTCAGGGTACTGCAAACGATCTGTGGAGTACCTTCAAATTTCTTTTCCAGTATCCAGACCAGTTCCTTGCACTCGTTTTTAACGCTTACGATGTGGATACCTGCTACATGTCTTAATTCTTTCAAACCCGCGGTGATATCCAGCAGCGGTGCGGTCTTAATCAGGAGGCGATCTGTGCTGTTCAGGAGCAGATCAAGATTTTCAATAACGTCTGGTGTGCAGTCTTTCAGCATAAATACTTTACCAGCGCTGCTTCTCCGGGCGGGATCGATATAAATAGTCTCAAAATGCAGTTTAGTGTCCTTCAGGTATTCAATTCCGTCTCCGGCGATGAAAATAGTGTTGTGCTGCTCAAGGAGGCGCGCATTATAACTGGCAATTGCCGAAAGTTCTTCACTGATTTCGCAATGAACAACCGACTGGTTTACTTTTGAAAAATAATAGCTGTCAACCCCAAAGCCCCCGGTGAGGTCAATCAGCTTAGCGCCTTTGCTTAACTGAGCTTTATAAGCCGCTGTGATCTCCGAAGAACATTGCTCTACAGATAACAGGGGAGGATAGTATATTCCAGTTTTGGAAAACCATGCAGGCAGTTTTTTAGCGGACTTTTTCATCGCTGCAATCTGGGCCGACAGTTCCTGTCCCGTTACATCAGGGAAAGGGCTCTTTGCCATGGCAATCTTATGCACATCAGCATTCAGCTGCTCCCGGATGTAATCCTGTACTTCGCTATCGGTAATCGCCTTATTCAACGGCTGATTTATCTTTCATTACCATTTGGCAGGTATGTCGGCTTTTCACCTCCAGCAAAATATCCTTGTTTGCTGTTACCCTGTTTATCGTGTCCTGGTTGTAGTAACGGATAGTCACCAGTTCCAGGCCCTTATTGTATTTCACTTTGTAAAGTACTGATAATTCAGTGATCAGGTTACTTATCTTTTCCTCATCGTGGTCAACGCTCACAGAAAAACTGATCGCAGAGTTGAGCATTGTATTGACCTTCACCTTATGCTGGTGGAACAGGTTAAAGATATCGCTCAGGTTTTCTTCGATGATGAATGAAAAATCCTTTGGAAAAATAGAGATCAGTACCTGGTTCACCTTAAAAATAAATGAGGGTACAGGCAGCGGGCTGTTCTCACCATTGATCTGTGTGCCTGCACCCTCAGGATGCAGAAAGGATCTGACGTAAAGGGGAATATTTTTGTTCTGTAGGGGTTTAATGGTTTTGGGATGGATGACGGTTGCCCCATAGTAGGTGAGTTCAATAGCATCATGGTAAGACAACTGCGGAATTCTTTCGGTCTGGTCAAACCATTTTGGATCGGCATTGAGCACTCCCGGGACATCCTTCCAAATCGTTAATGCGGTGGCATCCAGACAAGCACTGAAAATAGCAGCTGAATAGTCCGATCCTTCCCTTCCCAGGGTAGTGGTAAAATTCTCGCTGGTACTACCAATAAAGCCCTGTGTGAGCGCAATACCTTTTTTCAGCACAGGCAGCAGGTGTTTCTGAATCTCTGCCTCAGTTTTATCCCAGTCTACTTTTCCCTCACGGTAAGTATTATCGGTTTTGATGAAATTCCGGGCATCAACCCAGCTAGTCGGCGTACCCTCTCCATTCAGGTATGCGGCTACGATCTTCGTGGATAATACTTCCCCGATAGAAACAATCTGGTCGTAAATATAATCAGGCGCATCATTGGCCTCTTCTTCGAGCAGCCATTCAATTTCAACAAAAGAATTGGCTACCTCATTGAATACCGGGTGCTGATGATCGCCGAAAAGTTCTGCAGCAATATTAAAATGATATGTTTTAATTTCTTCGAGCAGCTCATGGGTATTTTCCTGGCCAAAGATATAGGCGTTGGAAAGTTCTTCCAGTTTATTGGTCGTTTTCCCCATTGCCGATATAACGATGAGCAGGTTTGTCTGACTGGTATTTTTAATGATTTCAGCCAGGTTTTTTACTGCCTGGGCATTTACAACGGAAGCACCGCCGAATTTGTATACTTCCATGTTTATTTGAAATTGATTAAAACCGAACTCTCTTTCATGATGTCGTTTATTTTGGAAAAGGGAATAATTAACTCTGTTGTTCCTGCAGCATAAGCCTTGATTTCATAAGGATTATACAGGAATTTTATCCCTTCTTTAGTGAGTGTAAATGTTTCCGGCAGACTAAATACACCTTCGTTGAAGAAATAACCTTCAGACAAACTTGCGTTTGGTGCCAGATTCTCGTTCCTTCTGAAAATATTTTCGCCAATTGCCCTGAGTTTAGGCATACCCTCAGCGGTGATGATGGAATCAAGGGTGATTGTCTGATAGGTCTTTGGGTTGTAATTGAAGTAGGTAAAAAGCGTATTGGGGTGTGCACCACCTTTATAATCTGAATAGGTCATTAATACCGACAAATAATTGGGGTAATTGGCCTTCATTTTCAGGTCAATTTTCTGGAACCAGGATTCCTCTGCGCCCTTGTTCGCAGCGATATAGGTGTCGAATTCTTTGATAAATCCTGTTGCAAGTTCTTTATAGGTTTTATTGATCCCCTGTTTTCCTGCAATGCCGATAACGCGGTCTTCAAGGAACTTATTTACGCCCTGATCCTGGAATACCGGATAGAAGATCACAGCCTTTGCAGTATCTGTTATCAGTTTATTTGCAGATACTTTGGTTTTACTGTATACCCTTACCGAATCATAAGAGTAAGTCAGCGAATCTTTGTCCGACTGTGTGACAGCAGTGCTTGCAGAATCGATAACTTTATCTGATTTCTTTTGATTATTGCAGGCATACAATCCTGCTACTGCCAGCAGGGTAATTAATATTTTCTTCATCTTACAGCTGTTCTTTGCTAAATGAGGCATTTAACCATCCGTCTTCCAGATGCGCGTCATACTTGCGGTAAAAATTCAGGGCCGGCTCATTCCAGTCGAGCACCTGCCATGACATCCCATAGTAGTTGTTGTCCTTCGCTTCCTTCATCACCCGTTCAAAAAGCAGTTTACCTGCGCCTTTTCCCCGTGCTTCTTCGGTAACGATAAAATCTTCAAGATATAAACGACAGCCTTTCCATGTAGAGTATCTTACATAATAAAGCGCGAAGCCAATTATACCATTTTCAGTTTCTGCCACAAAGGCTTTCCATACGGGCTTATCACCGAAACCTGCAGCTGCAAACTCTGCCAGCGTAACAGTTACCTCATCCGGCATTTTCTCATAAACGGCCAGCTCAACGATGAGTTCCAGCAGGCGGGGGCAGTCTGCTACTACCGCAAATCTCAGTTGAATATCCATTATGCTTTATAGTGTTTAATTTTCCTCACACCGAAAATGCTGCTTCCGATTCTTACCATGGTACTGCCTTCTTCAATAGCCAGTTTGTAATCTCCTGACATGCCCATTGAAAGTTCTTTGAAAGAATCTTCCTTTCTAAAAAAGCTCAGTTTGATGCCATCAAACAATACCTTCAGCTCCTGAAATTCGTCTTTGGTCTGTTTTTCTTCTGCGTTATTGCTTGCAATACCCATCAGTCCTGTGATGCGGATATTTTTCATTGCCAGGTATTCCTCATCTCTCAGGAGTTCAATCACTTCCGCATGGTCAAGGCCAAATTTGGTGTCTTCATCCGCAATATAAACCTGCAGCAGGCAATCGATCACCCTATTGTTTTTTGCTGCCTGTTTGTTGATTTCTGCCAAAAGCCTGATACTGTCTACCGACTGGATCAGGCTGATGAAAGGCGCAATATATTTGACCTTATTTGTTTGCAGATGACCAATCATGTGCCATTCGATATCTTTGGGCAATGTCTCAGCTTTTTCTGCTAATTCCTGAACTATATTTTCTCCAAAAATGCGCTGGCCTGCGTTGTAGGCTTCTAAAACGGCAGCTGCATCATTGAATTTAGATACTGCGATCAATTCAACATTTTCCCCTTCTAATTCCTTTTTATATTTTATTAAATTGTCTGCTATGCTCATTTATCAGTATTTTTGGTAAAATTAACAACCTTAGTCCAATTTGCTAAGAAAAAATAATGTTTTACATACAATGAGAAGATTTTGCTGGGCCTGTTTGACGTTGGTCCTGATTGCAGGCTGTAAGACAAAGGTGCCAGATGATATCATTCAGCCCGATGAAATACGCCTGGTTTTATATGATATGCATATCGCTGACGGATATATTTCCACTATTCCGGTTCCTGACTCTGCAAGAAAGGTCGGTTCCTCCTACTACAGGGCCATTTACCAAAAATATGGTATCGATTCCGCAAAGTATACCAGGAGCATGAACTACTATTATGATCATGTAGAGGCTCTGAGTGCGATTTATAAGGATGTGACCGCAAACCTGCAAAAGTCCAAAGATAGTGTTGATAAGGTTCAGGCTAAGATATTGAAGAAGGAAGAAGCAGTTAAAAAATTAAAGAAAGACAGCGCAGAAAAGGCGAATCCAAAACTGGTAGCAGTAAGGATAGATTCCCTGAAAAAAGTGAAGAAGGACAGTATTGCCAGGCTCGAGGCAACGATGACACCAAATGAGCTTGCAGCAAGAAAAGCAAAACAAGATAACGCAGATAAAGCCCGGCTGAAAAGCACAAAGAACGCTGCGCCTAAAAAGGTAAATTAAACATGATATATCCCGACAATTGTTTAGACAGACTTGGCTTCAATGAAGTCAAGCAACTCATCTATAAGCATTGCCTGAGTCCGATGGGACAATATATGATCGGCAGGATGCAGGTGATGAATAAGTACGATCAGATCAATAAGTTTCTAAGACAGACAAAAGAATTTAAAAATATTCTGGAAAACCAGGAACCGCTGCAGATCAGCAGCTTCTTTGATATTAAATCCCTGGCGGATAAAATCAGGGTTGAAGGTAGTTACCTCCTCGAGGAGGAGTTGTTCCAGATCTACCTGTCACTGCAAACCGTTTTTTCGGTACTCAGATTCTTCGAAGAGCGGGCAGGAGTGTACCCAAACCTGGAAGCACTGTTTGAACATATCCCGGTAGAAAAGAATATTCTCAAAAAGATTGAGACGGTACTGGATGCTAAAGGCAAGATTAAGCCCAATGCTTCGGCTAAATTGCAGGAGATTTCTACAGACATCTCTAAGGGAGAGCAGGAAGTACGTAAGCGCATGGACAGCATTTACAAAC
>NZ_JBEVDX010000076.1:0-6391 GCF_040513095.1 Pedobacter sp.
GATGATAAAAAGAAAGCAGAACAGGATTTGGTTGACGAAAAGTCACGTCTTAGCGCATTCGTTGATCATTCACCAGCGGCTGTAGTAATGATGGATACTGAATTGCGTTATGTGGCAGTAAGCCAGCGGTGGAAGTCAGATTACCACATTACAGGTGATGTCGTCGGAAAGTCTCAATATGAGGTGTTGCCAGGATTGTCTGATAGATGGAGGGAGATCTGCGACCGTGCACTGCAGGGTATAAGCGATAAAAGTGATGAAAGCAAGTGGCGCCCGGAAGGTTTTGATCACGATCTTTATCTGCGCTGGGAGATTATCCCCTGGTTCAATTATGAAAACAGCATTGGCGGCATCATGGTATTTACGCAGGACATTACAGAGAGCGTATTACAACGGGAGGAACTCGAAAGGGCTAAAAAGCATGCAGAGCAGGCGAGTGTAGCGAAATCAGAATTCCTGGCCAATATGAGCCATGAAATCCGTACCCCACTCAACGGTGTGATCGGTTTTACCGATCTGGTGTTGAAAACATCCTTAAATAGTACCCAGCACCAGTATCTTTCTATTGTTAATCAATCGGCCAGCGCATTGTTAAGCATAATCAATGATATTCTGGATTTCTCTAAGATCGAAGCCGGCAAGCTTGAGCTTGACATTGACCGCTGCGATTTATTTGAAACATGTAGCCAGGCTGCGGATATCATTACTTATCAGGCACAGAAAAAGGGCTTGGAGATGCTGCTCAATGTACCTGCCGACCTGCCGCGGTTTATTCAGGCCGATTCGGTACGCCTGAAACAAATCCTTGTCAATTTATTGGGCAATGCGGTGAAGTTTACGGACAAAGGTGAGATTGAACTCAAAATCATGCCTTTGGACGAATTGACTGACAGTGGCATCACCCTACGGTTTGAAGTTCGTGATACAGGTATTGGTATCCAGCAAAATAAACAAAGTAAAATTTTTGAAGCTTTTTCACAGGAGGATGCATCCACCACCAAAAAATATGGAGGTACAGGCCTGGGTTTGACAATTTCCAACAAACTTCTGGGACTGATGGGCAGTAAACTTCAGCTGGAGAGTGTCCCGGCTCAGGGCAGCTGTTTTTTCTTTGACCTCTTTTTACAGGCAGAGGCAGGGGAGCCGGTGGTCTGGAATAACCACCTCGATCTCCATAAAGCTTTGATTGTTGATGACAATGAAAACAATAGGTTGATCCTGAGGCAAATGCTGAAGTTGAAGAATATTGATGTGGAAGAAGCTGCTAATGGATTTGAAGCCCTGCAGTTGCTGGCACAGCATCACAAGTATGATGTGATCCTGATGGATTATCACATGCCTTATATGGATGGCATTGAGACAATCCGCAAAATCCGCGAAAACTTTGCAGCAAGCCCGGACCTGTTGCCATTGATATTATTACATAGTTCATCAGATGATGAAACGATCCAGCAGGCATGTGATGAACTGTCAGTGAACCAACGGCTGGTAAAGCCTGTGAAAATGGAAGATCTTTACCAGAGTCTTTATCGCTTACACAAAATGCCGGTTGCAGCCAATGGAAATGATATTCCGGGAGCAGAACCCTCTATAGTAAACTCTTCGGCCTTAACAATCCTGGTTGTGGAAGATAACATCGTTAATAAACTGCTTGCCAAAACTATAATAAACAGGATAGCTCCGGACGCACAGCTTTTGGAAGCCTCGAACGGAGAGGAAGCGCTGGAGGTATTTGATCAGGCAGATCTGATTTTAATGGATATTCAAATGCCTGTAATGAATGGTTACGAAGCAGCGAAAACCATAAGGGAAAGGGAAGGGGGGCGCCGTGTTCCTATAATTGCACTGACAGCGGGTAATGTAAAAGGCGAAAAAGAAAAATGCCTCAAAGCAGGAATGGATGACTTCATAGCAAAACCCTTTGTAGAGGATACTATCATCCGCCTGTTTAAGGACTGGCTGAATCCACTGTTAAAGGATAGTAGTGCCGCCGAACAGACTGATGAACAAGGACATGAGAACCATTTTGACCTGCAAACGCTGAAAAACTATGTAGGTGACGATGAAAACATCATTAATGATATACTGGTTCTTACGACTGAGGACCTGAAATCCTCTCTGGCCACTATGGAGGTGCTTACAAGTGAAAACAACATCTCTGCCTTAAAGGAGTCGGGACATAAATTGTTTGGAACAGCATCTGTGGTGGGACTGGAAAGATTAGCTTGGATAGCCAGACAATTCGAGTACCTTAAACCTAAAGATTCAACAGACCTGAAGGCTTTGTTGAAACAGTTGATAAGCGAGGTAGAAATTTGCGACAAGCTAATTAGGGAGTATCTTGAATTCGATAGCGAAGCCAGATGACAAGCGTTGCTGATGTTGCTTTGACGGTATTTCCTGCTACCTGAATAGTTTGTCAGTATAATTTTCCAGGTGTCTCTCGCGGTTTTTCAGACGCTCGTTAACCAGGTACAGCACCAATTCATCTGCTGTTAAATCAATAACAGATAATACATCGAAAACCCTTTTGAATGGTATACGCATATTTTTAGCTATGAATTCCAGCTTTTCTCCATTGTATGGCAGCATTGAGTTTGTTTTGAAGGATTTATCGGAGAGTTGCATGGCTGTGTTTTCGTACACCTATAACTGTCATGTGAGGTCTTTGTTTTAACCTTATTTCGAAATTGTTAAACAAAGTTTAGATAAGTTGTTGTGAACAGCTAGCGCAATTCCCTGATGACTCCATCTAAGCTGGTAGCACTTTCTACGATCATCTTGGCAGCATCTTGTATATCCTCGAGCCGTGTCCCGTCCTGGATCAACTTCCCTAATCCCATCAAGTTAGCCACATGTCTTCTGATGGAGTGGGAATGTTTACTTTTAATCTGATCGAGCTCTCCGCTGACCTGCACCAATTCTGTGATATCGTGACCGAGGCAAAAAATACCAGCTGGCGTTCCGGCATCGTCAAATATAGCTTTGTATTCCCACCTTGTGATGATGAAACCGCCTTTGCCATCATGCTTGCGAAGGGTTGCTGGAAATACAGAATCAGGATATCTGAACGCTAATTCTGAAACAGTTTGACAGATCTGCCGGTCATCTTCATGTATCGTTACTGCATAGTGTTCCCCTATAAGATTGCCATGAATAGGTTTGAAAATTTCTGCGTAGTGTTTGTTTAGATAGCTGTATTCGGCGTTCATGTCAACAGCTATAAGATAATAAGTACCTGATTCTCCCAATAAGGTTTTGATTTCTTCAAAATGTTGCTTTCCTGTCATGTGTTTCCTTCGGAATAAGAAGCTTGAATAATCGTATTCATATGCTCTATCTGATCTTTATTTTCCTCAATATTAAATAGAAAAATCGCTGAAGATACTTCATATATGTGTAATTTCATCTTGATCCAACGAAATTTTCCTTTTTAAGTAATTCCTGGTTGTATACTAACTGATTATATGAGATGCTCCAGTTCATAACCTGGATCAGCAACGCATGGCAGTTAAACAAATCGCATTCAAAGTATTTGCGCCGCCATTTAATGGCGTATAATTGAACACAATATTTTTATGCTTGCATGTGTAAGGCAAGCTATTGTAAAATACATGTTGTAAGGCCGCAAGATCTTTAAAGTGTTTCCCTTGCCATAAATCCATCATCCACTCATTTACGGCCTCAATATCAAATTCTTCTCCCCTGTATATACACATGGGTATAGGAGCTGACATGACCAGCGCGCGCAAATCCCGTTTCGACTGCTGCAGGTTTAGTTTGTTCAGTTCGCGGTCACATACATCAGTAGCCATTACAAGAATTGCACTGGTCCGGTTACGGTCCATAAGGATTGGAACATAGCTGTAATCGATAAACACTGCTTCAAGTTTTGCATTCCTTTGAAGTAAAATTCTGGCTCCCTCTTCTTTGTGTGTTTTACCGGTTTTAATCACCCTTTTCATTAATTCCGGGTATTCCTGATCTGCAAGTTCTGGTAAAAAATCAAGAAGAGCAGTGCCCTTGATTGACGCAGGTCTGTGCCAGAGATCCAGCATAGGCTTGTTTACTACTTCCAGTTTCATATCTGAAGCATCGAATATCGCCGCACATAAAGGCGCATCTTCAAAAAGTGTGTGAAATTTTTCGCGGGAATTGTATATCATCGCTGTTTAATCTGATTGGTTATATTTGGTCTTCGAATATGTGAAACTATTTATTCATTAACAAGAATTTATAGTTGAAATAACAAACTTTTACGCCTTGTTATTTGAGAGGATTAATTATAAGTTCCAAGCGTTGTAACAGTAAGTTGTAGGATTTTAGGTGTTGCAATCTGTTTTACTGTTATTTATACAGCGATGGGAGAAGAAATAGATACTAGTTATGAACCAGGCAGCCATTGACGAGGCAAAGGCTGCTATTGGTTATGATGAGGACAAGAATAAAGAATATTGTTGAACAGTAGTGGTTTATAAAATTTTGATGGTGGATATTGATGAATCAATAGGCTGGTAGCTGATTTGTATCTGTGTACATTTTTAAAGCCTTCTTAAGTACCTTTCTCGCTACATGGATTCTGGTCTTGACTGTTCCAATCGGTATATTCAGTTCATCTGCAATTTCATAATATTTATAACCTTCAAAAAAACGCATAAATGGGACCCGGTAAGCAGGTTCAAGTTTATTTAGTGCCTTGAAAATATCATTCACGAGGAATGTTTTTTCTCCTTCGTTTCTCATTGAACTTTTTAATAATTGAGAAGAATGGATGTCATCAGAAGTGTGAATAAGAGATCGCTTTTTTATGTTCCTTCTGTAATTGTTGATGAAAGTATTCCTAAGGATAGTAAAAAGCCAGGCCTTTAAGTTTGTTCCATCCTGATAAAGGTTACTGTACTTCAGCGCTTTGTAAAGCGTTTCCTGAATCAGATCATTCGCATCTTCTGCGTTTTGTGTAAAGTGAATTGCATATGATCTTAAAGAAGATTGATATGTTCCAACTTTCTCCATAAAAGCAATGTTTTCCATAGGTATATATTTAGTGAATGTTCTTGAGAAAAAGCAAAATAAGTACCAAAACAGTACTTTTATGGGACAGCGTTTACAGCAAATACCATTAAACGTAAAATTGCTTCAAATTTCAACAAGATTGTTACCGTAATCTATTCATCTGAATGGTATTATGGTATGATTGTCCATCTTTACCGGGCCAATTTGTCGCTATCCTTTCTACTGCCCGCCCTGGAATGTTTACCATTCTGTTTGTTTCAAACTTTTATCAAAGTGGTGCTGTTTCAACTACTTGAGGTGAAGTACTAATAATAGTGCACGGCTCAATTATTAAATGAATTGGGTTCCAGATAAAGGCAAATGATGCAGTTCCCGAAATATATACAGCATGAAGCATAAATAATTAATAAATGAAGAGACGGGGTTTGGTTTGGTTTAAGAATGATTTGAGACTGCATGATAATGAAGCCCTGGTAAAGGCCCATGAGGAATGTAGCGATTTGGTTTGCTGTTATTGTATTGAAAAAAGCGATTTTGACAAATCAGATCTCGCCTTCCGGAAAAAGGATACGGTTAGATTTAAATTCATGCAGCAATCTGTTCTGGATTTAAGAAAGAGCCTTGAATCCATGGGAGGGCATTTAGTTGTTGGAGAAGATTCTGCGATGGTTACATTGCCTCAACTTGTTGAAGAATATGGAATAACAGATGTTTACGCCGAAGAGGAATATGCACAATATGAAATTAATCTGGCGGATGCAGTGATGGATGCCCTGCCGGCGGTTAAGTTCCATTTTTTCTGGGGCAAGACGCTTTACCATAAAGATGATATACCTTTTAAGATTTCCAGGATCCCACTGACAAGCAAAGCCTACAGAATTCCCGCAGGGCGCGATGCCGAGCCACGGGAGACTTTGAGCATTCCTGCGGAACTGAACTTTGTTGCGAGCGTAAAAACGAAAAAATTTCCATCGTATAAACTTTATGGGTTTAATGCAGATGAATACAAAGATGCAGCACCATTTGTTGAGGGCGGGGAAACTGCAGCACTGAAAAGGCTGGAATACTATACGTTTAAATCTGAGCTGTTAACAGGGTACAGGTGGAGTAGAAACAAATCAGATGGCCTTGATTATAGTTCGAAGCTATCTCCCTACCTGGCCCTGGGATGTATTTCAGCCCGGGAAATCTATAAAAAGGTAAAGGATTACGAATCAGAGATTAAGAAAAACCAGAGTACCTGGTGGCTCATCTTTGAATTGGTGTGGAGGGATTATTTTACATTTAAGGGTATGCGGTTTGGAACTGCTATATTTAAGACCAAAGGCTATAAAAACAAGAAGATCGATTGGGAGAACGACCCATTGAAGTTTGAGAA
>NZ_JBEVDX010000077.1:0-69324 GCF_040513095.1 Pedobacter sp.
GTTGATATCTCCCAGCTGATTTGCATAAGCTTTGGATGTACCGAAAGTACCATCCTCATTTACAGTTGGGATAGCAGGGTTAAAACGCAGTGCTGAGAACAGTAATCCGGTCTGAGAGCTTAAGTTATCAAATGAGTTGCTTTCACCGTAAGTCAGCTGTAAGTTCTGCCCCACTTTAATCCAGGGCTTAAGCTTGTGCTCAGAATTGATCCTTGTGCTGAAACGTTTAAAGTATGCTTTATCAATAATTCCTTTTTCATCATAATATGACGACGAGAAGTAATAAGTTGAAGCCTCATTTCCACCCTGGATACTGATATCAGCGTTATTTACCTTTCCTGTTCCCAGGATTGCTTTCTGCCAGTCGGTCCTTTGTGTAGAATAATATGGATCATTCCAGGGTGCTTCAATTGCCACGTTATCATTTGTATATCTTTCTCTTTTCAGGGTATACAGATCAGGAGCGGTAAGCAGGTCGATATATTTCGTTGAATTGGAAATACCTGTGTAGGCATTGATCGTAGTTGTCAGTTTCTGACTGTAAGTACCTCTTTTGGTAGTTACAAGAACTACCCCATTGGCTGCCCTCGTACCATATATCGCACTCGAAGATGCATCTTTTAAGATCTCTACCGACGCGATATCGTTTGGATTCACATCACTCAATGCATCCGGATTACTTGAAGGTACTCCGTCAATTACTACCAAAGGATTGGCATCGTTGATCGTACCCGTACCACGGATCCTGATACTTGATGCGGCACCGGGTGAGCCATCATTCCGCACAATATTTACACCACTTGCACGGCCATCAAGCGCCTGCGTTACAGAACTGACAGGTAAGTTCTGGATGTCGCTTCCTTTTACGCTGGCAATTGATCCTGTAACATCGATTTTTTTCGTGGTTCCGTAACCTACAACTACAACTTCGTTCAGGTTTGCATTGGTTTCTGCCAGCGTCACCGTGAAGCTTGTCCTGCCACCGATCTGAACGATCTGTTTTTCATATCCTATATAGCTGATCTCCAGCACGCCATTATCCGGTGCTTTGATCGAAAATTCGCCGTTGGCATTTGTGGTCGCCCCCACATTTGTTCCCTGGAGTTTGACACTTACACCGATCAGTGTCTGCCCATTTTTATCCACTACTTTACCGCGTATGGTAAGCTGGGCGTTTATGTTTTCAGTATCATAAAATACCACTACATGATCATCGGCTATCTTATAGGGAAGCTTGTTATCAATAATTGCGGCCAGAATCTCATCTACGCTGGCATCTTTCACCTGCACATTTACTTTACCCAGCTTTTTGATACTGGCATAATTGTAAAAAAAGCGGTAGTCACTTTCTTTTTGGAGCTGGGTCAGTATACTGCTTACCTCAGTTTGTTTCAGATCGAGTGAAAACTTTTGCTGGGAATAAACATGTGCAGAAACCTGCATGCATGTGACCATTACGAATAATAACGCTACTTTCATTAGCAGGATAAATTTGAGGACCGGCCCTGCACAACGCACAGGAAAGTCTCTTTTAATTTTTTTCATGAGATTAAAATTGTTTCCCAAAGGTGCTGAAGCCCGCCAAAACTATCATTTGATAGCTCCTGCAGGTTTCCTTACCTTTGATAAGAAAATTAAGGAATGGAGTAAGCCCATTAACATACTTACTCCTGTGAATTTGCCCGTATTTTTGAGGGGAAGAGTTGCAGCTCTTCCCTTGTTTACAAGGATTTTCAGGAATCTGATAAGTAGAGTTTTTCCATGGTTCGGTTTATGGTTAATTGGTGAGTTGTTTGTTTGATGAGCTGGTGGTTCCTATTTAATGATTATTGGTGTAAAATGTGAATTATCCGTCCCTCTTTCCTGAAGTTGAATGGTGTTGTCATTTTGATAATGCCAAGTGCCTCTTCAAGTGGTTCATTTTCGAACACACCGCTGAGCTGTTCAGTTTTAAGTGCCTGACTGTCAAATACAAACTGCACATTATATTTTCTTTCCATTTGTCTGGCTACAGCTTCAAAGTTCTCATTGATAAAGACCAGTCTGTTGGTTAACCAGGCGGTCTCTTTGAAATCTTCAGGTTTGATATTTGGCAGTTTTTTCAATTGATATTCTGTTCTGGCTTCTGTATTATTAACATTATCGTCAGCCGGAAAAGATTCGTTCATTACTATTAGTTTTTCGTTCGGCAGCAAAATAATATTTTTCTCCGGTTTGTCCTTTAACTCCACCTGTACCTTTCCCCTTAATAAGGTGGTTTCAGTATTTTTATCATCAGCATAGGCCTTCACATTAAATATTGTTCCCAGAACCTTTACCGTAAGCTGCTCTGTGACGACTAAAAATGGCCTTTTGAGGTTCTTTGTCACTTCAAAAAAGCCTTCTCCTTTCAAATTTACTTCCCTGCTGTTTTTGGCAAAAGACTTTGGCCAGCTGATACTGCTGCCTGAATTGAGTTTTACCTTAGTTCCGTCAGGCAAAGTTAATTCTCTGGTCTTGCCAAAAGGAACATAGATTTTGTTCATTACCATTTCATCAGCAGAACTGCCCGACCGGTTGCTGGAGTAGAAGTAAAAACCTGTCAGACAGACTATCAGTATAGCAGCAGCAGCAGCCATCCAGATCCTGTAGCCTCCTGTACTTTTTTCCTGAGCTAATATTGTTTCCTGAGCAGCAGCTTGTGCATCAGCTGCTTCAAATTCCCCTATATGGTCCCAGAGCTTAGCCAATCCCAAATTCAGATCTCTTTCCTCAAATCTACCCGCATTCTCTTTCGCTTTCAGCTCCAACGCATTTGCTACGCCCTGCATCTTTTTATATTCAGGAAACTGATTTAAAAAGACTTCAAGCTCTTCCAGTTCTTCTTTTGTGGCAGATTTTCCGATGTTTTTAGCCATAAGCTCAATAAATCTGGATTTTCCCATAAATATTTGTCTGTATCTCTTATAAAGACACGCGAGGATCCACATATTCTTAAAGGAATTTAAAATAAAATGAATGTAAAACGAATTAGCTGTTTAAACCTAAAGCAGAATCGAGTTTTTTAAGTGCAATAGCAAGCTGCGCGAATACCGTTTTGGGGGAAAGACCCAGAATGGAAGCAACTTCATTACAACTGAGGTCATCTTCTTTCACCATTTTAAAGATCAGTTTACAGCGTTCCGGTAACTGATTCACCGCCTTCAAAACGTGGCCGGACAGGTCTTTACTGATCAGCAGCTGCGAGGGATCTACTGATAGCTGAAAATAATAAGCTTCAAACACTTTCTGCTCATTGTTCTTTTTTGAAGATACACTTCGCAGGTGATTAAGACACATGTTTTTAATGGAAGTGTAGAGATAAACCTGTGTATTGCGAATTTCTCCCAGATTCCTTCGCCCTACCCAGAGCCTGATCAGTACGTCATTAACAATCTCTTCTGCAGCTTCACCGTCATCCAGAAAGGAATAGGCAAACTGATACAGCCTGGCTATATATTGTTTATACAATTCATTAAAGGCAGATTCGTCTTCGTCAATATGAATACGCCTGATCAGGTCTTGTATAGTCAAATCCTATGATTATTAATTATCAATCAATAATATTAAAAATAAATCGCTTTTGGCAGGAAAAATGAAAATTTGAACATACCGGCTTAGACTTGCTTTAAAGGCGTTATACCGATCAATTACGGTTACAATTGATCAAAATAGAATGAAAGGCTATCCCTATTCAGTTTATCGCTGATCATAGAAATACGCCATTGATCTGGTTATCCTAAAAAGTTTTCCACCGGTATATAAAAAATTAAAATTTTTATTTATACTTGTTTTATGGGCAACACTAATACAATTTTTTTTCAGATTGGTTATCAGTTAGGACATATGGTGATCTACCTGTTACCAACCATTATTACAATTTCGTTAATCGCTGTTCTATTACGCAGTTTCAATCGTAAATAAGTTTCTAACAGCAACTGCTTCTCAAATGGATTACAATACATTTGCAACGCTTTTGCGGTGGTCCATATAGTACATCCCTCTCTCTCCCTTATTAATTAACCGAACCTTATCCAGGTACTTCTACCTTTCTACTCAACTTCTACAAGGATCAGTTGTCCCTTTACAATATTAAATAAATCATTTCTTAATCAGTAATTCACTTTGTTATTTATATTTAATTTATAAATTAGCTGCGACATCTCATTTACAAAATAAAAGAATGTCTCAACAATTAAAACCAGATATATAACTCAAACAATGAAGAAATTATTTATGATTGCTGCATTCGGATTTGCAGCCCTGCATTCCTACGCCCAAACTGAAAAAGGAAAATTCATGTTGGGAGGTAATGTTACCTTCAATTCTCAGGAACAGGATAATAATTATAAAAACACATACTATGCCATTCTGCCCAGTGCCGGCTATTTCCTAGCAGAGAACCTTGCTCTGGGAACAGGAATTGGTTACAGCTACAATAAAACCCGCAACATTTATCTTTTTGACAATAATATTTTCCAGTATACCACTACCAAAGATCAGGCATTTGTATTTAATCCTTTCTTAAGAAAATATGGCAGGATAACAGAACAATTCAAATACTTTGGCCAGTTGTCCCTGCCCATGTCTTTCGGAAATACAAAAGCTAAAGAGATAAACGTCGGTAACGGCAGTTATCATGATGTGAATACGTATCATAATCTTGGCGCCACACTGGCACCCGGACTCGCATTCTTTCCATCGAGGAATTTCGGTATCGAATTTTCTGTAGAAGGTATTGGCTATCATTATATCAAAACCACTCCTGAAGCTGGCCCTTCTGTTTCCTCCCATGACTTTAGTATCAGTACGGATTTATTCAGCCCAATAATTGGTATCCAATATTATTTTTAACTGTTGCTGAACAAATCAAAAAATGAAAAGAATAATAATTAGTATGGCATTTTTGGCCACAGCATTGTGTAGTAAAGCACAAACCGAAGCAGGAAAATTTGTTGTTGGAGGTGATGTTGAATTCAGTTCGGCCAAAAACGATGGTTCATTTTCCAGCACCAGAGGCTTACTATTGCTTCCAAACGCAGGTTATCTGATTGCAGACAATCTGGCTATCGGGGCGGGAATCGGTTATCAGTACAGCAGATACAGGCAAAATACTGGTTCCGATGTAGTAAATGAAAACCCTTTATCCAAAAACCACGGTATTATCTTTAATCCATATGTTCGTAAGTATATCAATATAGCCGAACAATTCAAGTTTTTCACGCAGTTATCGGGTTATTATAACCGCAGTAAATCCAAATTTGAATCCGGAAATAATTATACAATTAATGATTATAAGGTAGACGTTTATGGTGGACAGCTTTCTCCCGGACTTGTTTTCTTCCCTACATCTAAATTTGGGATTGACTTTGCCCTGGGGGGCATCAGCTATTACTATAGCCGTATAAATTATAATGATTCTCCAATCGGAGCCAGCATTAAAAGCTTCAGTGGCAGCTTAAATTTTACGGCACCAAGAGTTGGCGTTCAATACTATTTTGAATAATCATCAGCAATTGTATTAACCTTGATACGGATGAAAGCTTAATACCATATTGAAACTTTCGGCTGAGATAGCATCTTCATAATTTAGTAAATTTAAGATTATCATTTTTTTGAAGAAATGATAATCTTAAATCTAAACTTATGAAAGCCAAACATTGGATCACAGAACTTATTATATTTCTTCTTGCTGCGCTGTTTATCTACACAGCGGTTGACAAGCTCCTGCAATATAACAGGTTCGTCTGGCAACTCGACAACCAACCATTTGATAAGAGACTCAGGCCTATTCTGGCACCTGCACTGCCGGCGGTTGAATTGTTACTGACCATTTTATTACTATGGCGCAAAACCAGTTTAATAGGGCTATATGGCGCAGCTATCTTACTAAGCATTTTTACCATCTATATCGCATTGGTTACCTTCAAATTTTATGAACGTATCCCCTGTTCTTGCGCTACAGCTTTCGAAAATCTGAGTTGGCCGGTACATCTGCTTATAAATACCGTTTTTTTGTCAATTGCCGTAATTGGTATACGCCTGGCAAAACAACAAAGCGAATAAAGATATCCTGCTACCAGCAGGTCTGGGAATGCCCAAACCCTGAACACAAATGCGGGTTCATTTTTAAATTAAACGTTATGATTAGTAATAAAGCAAATCTCTTACAGAGAGTCCGTGTGATTACGATCGCACTGGTAACAATCGTAGGTTTCGGAACAATAGCGATGAAACCCACGCAAGCTTCTTTTCAACATCAATATGGAGTTGCGGAAACAGCCGATGGATCCCAGTGGGAAATCCAGGCTGACGTTACAGATCCCACCAGTAGTTATATATGTAATGACGGTTTCAATACTGCATGTGAAATTGGATCAAATTTGAACCTAAGTCCAGGTGATCTAATTCCAAAAGATGAATCTCAAACTTTGCAAAAAGGGCGTTTTGAGCCATTGTAGTTGAGTGCAGTAGGATGGAAATAAACACCAGCAGTATAGCTACTGCTGGTGTTTAAGATTAATTAACATCCAGCTCTTTTTCAATAGCTGCAATCAATCTGCTCATATCTCTCAGGGCTCTGCCATCTATGTTTGCAATTTTTCCTTTTCTGGAAATAACAAGGGGTCTTGGGTAACCCCGGACATTATAATACTTAATGATTTCATGATTGTATCCCTCGTTATTTGTATATAGATTAATCACCTTCCGGGATGTGTGTTTGCCTTTACTTAAACTCTCTTGCCATATCTCCTTTTTATCCGTCGAAATTGTGATAAAAACTATATTGGGATTATCTGAATATCTTTCCTCAACCTTAGACAGGACCTGATCATAGTAATCCATACAAGCACCACATCCTGTATACCAGAAATCAATAAATACAACCTTTCCCTTATAATCATTTAGCTTTACCGTATTACCTTTTGCATCCCTCAGAGAAAAGTTATATGCAGTACTTCCAATCACATTATTTTCAAAGAATTTAACTCTGGCACGTATTGATTTGTCACTGATAATTTTCAGTGACTCTTTCAGGCAGTAGTCCAGATCACCGGCTATTAAACTCCAGTACCTGGTAATGTAATTTAAAATCAGTTTGTCCCGCAGTGGTACATTATCCACTTCCTTAATATAATTGAAAAAGATTTTGAAATCAATATAGCCTGACTCCATCATTGTTTTTGCGCAAAAGTAGTTTAACAAAAACTGGTTGTATTCCTTGGATTCTGACAGAATGTTATCTGGCACATTCTTAGTAAAGTCGTACGTAAAACGGTTTTTAAAGCTATCGGAAAGTTTTTTATACGACACCGTATCACTTTTTGATTTCAATGACCTGAACAAGTCACATACCAATGAACAAATATCTTTTCCTGCACGGCCTAATACATCTGCATGCAGCAAATTATATGAGTAGGCAGACATTTCAGGTTTGTATTTTTCAATAACGTGATATAACCTGTTAATCTGCCTGATCGTAAAATTGGCTGTATCGTATTCTATGCCATTAATAAATGCAGACTTTCTCGATTTATCATCCAGGCCAACCGTTTTAAATTCATTTTTACAATTGTATTTTGCCGAGCCGATACCAGAAAAATGGATATCATAATTTTGTGGGTACTTTACTGGCTTAATCAGGATCTTGATAGAATCGCCTGGCTCAAAAAAGTATTCGTCACAAACTATGATGCCATTTTCTGTATGGGATAACATAACAGAAAAATAAAGTGGCTTGTTCTGCGCTTTCAGGTCAAAAAAATAGGTATTTCCATTTTTTATTTTTGATGTCACGTTCTTCTGTCCCGTCCTGGCTGCGTCATGGTGATAAACTCCCTGCTCATAAACTAGCAGATAAGGAACATTTTTTATGGCCTGGTCTAAAACGATCTCGAAAGAAACATTTTTATTATTAAAATGTGGCCTCTCAATTGATTTGGCCTTTGCATATACGGTCAGGAATATCATTAGTGTTATGGTTATTATTTTCATTATCTGTCATTTATAGTTATCTGTTATTCTGTGGAATATCATTCATTCTGATCTCACTATCCGGAATTGGCAGTGCATACCGGGGGTCATTTGGCGGAAGCTGATAAGTCACACCCTTAACTGTCCGGGTAAGCGTTTTTGCAAACTGAGGATCTTGATTTAGCCGCCTTAAATCAGACCATCTCAGGTTTCTGAATAAACACTCTTTCCTTCTTTCAGTCAACACAAGACTAAGCACGTCTGGCACTGAAGAAGCATCAAAAGGCATGTATGAACCGGCCTTGGCGCGTTTGACAAGCAGGGTATTTAATGCTGTCAGTGCCGCAGGATTATTGCCGGTCCGTGCTTCACACTCTGCCTTTACCATATACACTTCAGCAGTGGTAAAGCCATTAAACGCATAAGGGCTTGCACTGTAGAAGCCTTTAAATACAACTGCTTTTGATGCTGCATCTTCAGTAAAAAACAAGGATCTTCTTAAGTCGTTACTGGCATATGATAAATAGAAATCCCGTTCAACCTGCCATGACCTGTCGTTGTAATACAATTGGATACCAGTATAAATCACTTCATCGTTTAATGGGCTGAACGGAAGGGTAGAGCCTGGATTAAAGGAATTATAGTCCACTAAACTATTGTAATGCTTCAGGCATTCATCCGCATATTTCAGGGCTTGACCGTAATTCTGCATGATCAGGGTTGCCCGAGCCATTAACGCATAGGCAGCTGCTTTGGTAGGTCTGTTCCTGTTCGTCTTTAATACAGTTGCCGGCAGCAATCGCACCGCCTCATCAAGATCTTTTAAAATCTGCTGGAAAGTTTTCAGAACTGAAGCACGGAGCGTCTTTTCCCGGAGATTTGTATTTAACCGCAATGGTATACCTAAATCATGATCTGCTGAACCCGGCTTATATGGCTGCCCGTAAATTTCCTGCACATCATAAAATGCATTTGCACGACAAAACAATGCCCAGCCTTTCAGAACATCCAATTCAGCGGAAGGCTGGGATTCCCCCAGCTTTTCTATCCCTTCGAGGACAATATTCGCGTAATAAATTTTCTGATATGGATTGTTCCAGTTGGATGAATTCAGTCCTTCGTTCAAATCTTTACTCCAATGATAGGCATCCCTGACAAATAAAACCTGCGTTTCCCATAATGCATCAGGCAGGTAGAGATCATCCGACCCTATCTCCCCCAAAGCTGGTGCGCTGATAAACATCAGCTCATTCTCCAGCAGCGCCTGATAATCCGCCACACTGTTCGGAACAGACAGACTCTTATCCGGCACAGCATCCAGGTATTTGCCGCAGCCGGTTACAAAGAACAACACGAATAAAAACAGGATCAACAGGTATTCAGAAAGCATTAAATTTTTCATAATGTCATATTTAGATTTACAAATCAATTTTAAGCCCCAGGGCAGTGCTCAGTGGCAGTGGATAAGCAGATACATCGGGGTCCAGTCCAGCATGGTTTGCCCGCCAGATTATACCCAGATTACTTACATAACCGTACAGCTGGATGTTCCTGAAAGGCAGCATGGGTACCTGCTTTTTAGATAAACCATAGGAAAGCTGAACGTCCTGCAAACGTATATGGTCGCCCTTCTCAATCAAGGCAGCAGACTGCAGGTAAAAGTTATCTCTGTTTGCATTCGCAGGATAGACCATCGAAGGCACATTCGTAATGAGTTCATCCCCTGCTTTCTGCCATCTTTTTGAAAAATCACTATGCCCCGTTCCCGAAGTACCACTAAAAAGACTGCTGTAATTCATCGACTCCCTTCTGAACCGATAACCCAGTTTATAGATCAGATTAAAAGAAAGAACAAGGCCCTTATAAGAGAAACTATTTAGTAGGCTCCCAAAGACAGGCGGTGACGAAGGCCCTTTATATTCCAGATCGAGGGGATTGGTTCCCCTAACCATCGATGCGTAGTCTTTGCTTACCACACCATTCAGATAGCCTTGAGGATCGCCCGTCTGTCCATCAAGCCCGGCCCATTTGTAGACATAAATACCGCTCATATCTCTACCCACTTTCGGCACACTGCCAGAGATATAATCAGGATTGCTCAAAGGCATTACCTGATAATCGGTTATCCAGCTTTTGGTGTAAGAAAACAGGCCCATTGTATTCCACTTGAATACACCATTCAGTGCCTGCGCCTGCAGAGTCAGATCGAGGCCCTTGCCTTTCATCGAAGCCGTATTTCCCCTGAAACTCGCATAGCCACTGGTTGGTGCCAGCAGGGCATCCCCTATCAGATCCTTCCCGTTCTTGCGGTAATACTCAATACTTCCGGTCACACGGTTGTTTTTGAAACCAAAATCCGCTGCAAAATTCATCTGCCCTATCCTTTCCCAGGTAAGATCGGGGTTCGGCGGATTCAGCACAGAAGAATAAAGAGCGCCGTACCGGTTTGTTGTGGTAATTCTGGTAGTCAAATAAGCAGTAACGTTTTTGTCGATATTCCCGTTATATCCAAAAGTGGCCCGCAGTTTTAAATATGGCAGCAGGGCTGAATGATAAAAGTCCTCCTTACTTAAGGCCCAGCCCGAGCCGACGGACCAGAGAGGTGCCCATTTCTGATTCGTTTTTACACCAAATAAGTTAGATCCATCGCTTCTGGCAGAGGCTGATAAAGTATAGCGATCCAAAAAAGTATAGGCTCCATTTCCAAAAAATGAGAGCGTACGGTTTGTTAAACTGCCCATACCCAATCCCGAAGGGATCACTGCAGATGCTCCGGTAATATAATTTGGGTAGGAATTATAGAAATCAACCGGCAGGCTCGTTTCCCGCAGCGAATCATATCCGTAAAGGTTGTAACGGTTTGACAGCGTGTTCAACTCTCCTGCTTCGGCACCTGCCAGCATATTGAGCTGATGTTTTTCCTTCCAGTTCTGATTGAAGTTAAGCTGTCCGCGTAAATTCTGTGACTGGTAATTTCCATTAGCTACATTCAGTATTCCTCCCAGAGGAACAGGCCTGGTGACTACACCGGTTGCTGAATTGATCTGAGTGTAAGAGTTGATCAGGTTTCTTGTGTAATAGGTTTCCTGACTATAGTGGTTATTCGTTTCTGTATCACCTTTTCCATAACGGTATTTAAGTTCCGCGTTCAGACCTCCAATGATTTTATACTTTCCTCCCAAAGAAACCTGATAATCCACCAGATTTACTGAATTATCAGCGAAACCAAGTTCGTCCAGTGGTTTGTAGCCCCAGTCGAGTAAGTTGGAATTGGCTTTACTGCCCGGAAATCCGGTACGGTATTTTGCTATTGGCAATGCCTTCCCGTTTTCATCAGCCAGTGTGGCATAAGGATAGATGGCCCCCACACCAAATATTGGGCTCACAGCATTGTTAAGTGTAGTACTTTTTGCAAAAATAATTCCTGTGCTGATTTCCAGCCTGTGGTTCAGCAGGCTATAGGTATTACTGGCATTCATCGAGATCCTGTCATATGAGTTCCCAACTGCCTGTCCCAGATTTTTATTGTAACCGCCAGATACGTAGTACTGCTGTTTGTCACTTCCTCCTCTGAGCGATAAAGCATATTGCTGGCTTACGCTCTGCCGGTAAAAATATTTCAGCAGGTCATTCCTCAGGTCATGTTTTGCCAGTTCAGTCAACTGTGCATTGCTTTGTGCCGGAGTAATTGTACCTGCCCTGGCTTTGAGCAATATCTCTACAGCCGGTGTTAAAGCAGAAATACCATCATTAATGGCACTGTTATATTTACCTTTTTCAAACAAAAATTTCTCAGCACTGATAAAATCTGGGGCTGAGATCTTACGCTCATAAAACAGGTCGGGCTTACGGCCGGTGTTTACATTACTGTTAAAGGATACCTGTACCGGCTGATTGTATCTTCCGCGTTTGGTGGTAATGACAATCACTCCGTTGCCGGCACGGGTGCCCCAGATTGATGCCGCAGCAGCATCTTTTAAGACGGTAACGTTTTCAACATCATTAGGATTGATATTATTCAGGTCCCCTTCATATGGAAAGTTATCCAGCACAACAAGGGGCTGGCTGTTTGCCCAGATCGTGCTTTTGCCCCTGACAGCTATACCCAGTCCGTTCGTAGCCGTCACATTACCAAATAATAATGCACTGGAGACACCTTTGAGCCTGCTGATCACATCACTGGATACGCTCCTGTTGAATGATGTACTGTCCACCAGGCTGAAAGATCCCGTGGCCCTTTCTTTTGGCAGGGTCTGGAATCCTGTTGCTACGGTCACTTCATCGAGCACGCCAGTATTTGGCTGCATCGATATTTTAAAAGGACCTCTGCTGGCAGTGTTGTATGCCACCTGTATTGTAGTATAGCCTACATAGCTGATCACAAGCATACCCTGATGTGCAGCAGTAGTAAGGCTGAAAAATCCTCTTTCATCTGTGAGCACGCCTGATAGCCCTTCTGTAGTTTTCACCGTCGCGCCCTTCAAAGGCTGTCCGTCTGTATGGGAAAGCACCGTCCCCCGTAAATGCAAACCTGCCTGGGCAAATACCTGAGGGTTTGCACAGCAGTTGAGCATGAGGATAAAAAGCGTAACCGCTCTTATCTGAGTTCGAAAATTTGGACATAACAATCCCATTAAGCTGTTTTCCGCTTTCATTTTTTTCTGAAGTAATAATTATTTTTAAATGTTACGAAGCGATCATGAGGACTGTAATTTTTTTTGAGACCGTTGACCCATGATGGTTGTAAGTTATTTACCGGGAAGTAGAATTGCCTGGGCATTAAAAATACAAAGCGGCCGTCATTACCATAACCAACCTAAATACGGCCGCTTTGCAACTGCTTAATCAGGCGGTTTTGGAATTGTACGCAATGAATGAACCTTTGTTTTTTTCATTTTTGTAGGGTTTATAATTTTGTTTACCAGAAGGTTTTTTGGGCAAAGCACAGCCATTAGACATTTTGCCTTTATTTTTTTCTCATAATATATTTCGGTTACAGCCCCGCTAAAGCAAGATTTATTTAACTTACATTTGTCGCCTTACTACATTACAAGCAGTTTCCCTGACTGGTCCATCAGATAGCTGATGAGCGTTTGCTGATCTCTTATTGGTGTTCCCGTCAGCATGTGTACAGCAGTCCTGATTAAATAACTGATCACAAGTATTTCACAAATTAGGGAATTACGTTTGTTCTTAAATACGCATCATATCGCCTGAATTAAGTTTATATAGTAAAGGTAACAACATAAAATTGAAAAACAAATTTTATGAATAATTTTTAGGACAAGTTATTCATTCCATTTGAACATGGAAGAGAATACTGATTTGAATAAAAAAGAAGGCTTCAGCAACAGAATCAACCATATAATGAATACCATCGGCCTGGAGATTGCAGGCTTCGCCGAACTCACCGGCATCTCTGAAAGCCATATTTATGCTTTATCGAACGGAACAAAAGGTTTAACAACTGAAATAGCAGAAAAGATTGCTGTACCTTTGAAAATCAGGAAGACACAGATCCTCAATCCAGCTTATCTGATCTCGGATTCCATCCGTAATGCTCCTGCCGTAAAAAAGTTTCATAATACATTCAAAAAAGGCAATCCTGAATATTTCACGGAAACGAAGGCAGCGAGGAAAAGTTCCTATTTCATAGAACAGGAACTGTTACCAACAGATCTTTTCAAAGAAGAAGTATATGGATGGCAGGTTAGAGACGCCTGCGCGGAACGCGGAATAAATCTGTCGAGTAAACAAGTGTCTCAGAATCTCAACTACCTGGTCGAAACAAAGAAATTAAGGAGTGAAAAGAGAAAATTAAAAAAGAAAAACGGGGAAATGGCAGACAGAGAAGTTTATGTGTATTTCAGGGATCAAAATGATCAGTAATGCTAAATCAGGCCATACTCCTGCTGCAAAAACTTCTGCAAACCTGAAGCATCATTCGTCCCGATCATAACAGTCTTCAGTTTGCCATTTGTAGTTTTACTGTCCAGATAAGTCATCTGAACGGCTGAAGAGCCCTGAATATTATATAACATTCCCTTTGGAGTGAACCTGATTCCATAACCGTAATACCAGGGCGTATTTACAATCTTAACTTCAGTAACCGCCTGCGGCCGAATCCTGATATGTACAAGTCCAAGCCCATAGATCAAATGGATACATTCCTTGTCAGCTTTCACAGTAAGTTTATAAAAGGTAATAATCAAACCAATAAACAGGACAAGCAAAATCACAAATACAGTTGTTGGTACATGCGCCTGACCTAATCGTAAATAGGAGACAGTAATCTGAATAGGAATTAGTGTAAAAAGGACCAGCATTAACCATCCTGTCTGTGAGTTTTTGTATTGCGTATTCATCATCAATTAAATCATAATCAGCTTAAGCTAATGTAGTATCTAATTGAGATAAATCTGCTATACTCCAGCATTTTTACACCAATAACAGTAACCTGTTATTATGCGCAGCCATCCTTCCATTTACTCACTATCCGAAATTTCAGGTTCTTTCTGCTCTATAAAATTACCCAGCTGGTCTGTAAAACCAATCAAAGCTTCATGATCAGTATGCCATCTGCCATTTTCCCTCTTAATGACCCCAACTTCAAAACCGTCCCAATGTATTAAATAATGGCTTCTCAGACTCGCAATGGGAGATATCTCTATCTGTCGGTACTTCCCCTGGATTTCACCAGTAAACTCATATTTTTTCATAACATCTGGGGTTATGCTGTTAAAACAAAAACAGCCTGCTTTTGATTTGATTCAATTCCTGAAAGACTCGGAATCAGCATAAAGAGCAACTCCCCTCAGGAGTACCTGCGCTGCTCAGGCTGAGCTTCTTTCATGGTAAAATGGCCCTTCAGCTCAACCTTGATCTCTCTCGCGCTGATCTCAGCAGCAGAACTGAATTCAAAACTGAAGTTGTATTCTTCCATAGTATTCCTGATCAGCCACTTCTTCAGGGAAGGCTGAATATGGTCTATCAGGGTGTTCACATAGCTCCGGTAATTACAGAAGACAAACTTCAGCATATAGTCTTCATGCAGCAGCCTGAGATTAAAGTGTACCCTCCCCTCAAAGTAATATACAAAGCAAGACTGCTCAGGAATATTTTTGATAATTCTGCTGTTTTGTACCCACTCATCCAGAATGGATACCAGACTTTTTTGCTGGTCCTCTGTTAAATCCATACCTCAAATTTATACTAATATTTTTAGTATTACAACTTATGTGGAAAACTCATTTTTTTGCAGTTCTGCATTCTCATTCAAAAAATACTTTCAGAAAACCTTTCCGCAATTGTTTGGTTATAAGCAGGGATATCAAATAAACATCTGTCAAAACACAATCACATGGCCACAGCATACAACCTCGGGAGATTTATTGACGCGCAAAATTCAGATTACGAAACTGCATTGTCAGAAATTAGAAGTGGCAGAAAACGCAGCCACTGGATGTGGTATATTTTTCCTCAGATCCTCGGTCTGGGATCAACTGAAACATCCAGGTTTTATGCCATCAAAGATCTTGAAGAAGCACAGCTTTACCTGCAACACCCCATTCTGGGAAAGAGGATCGTTAAAATTTCAGAAGAATTGGTTGAACTTGAATCAAACGACGCCAATAAAATATTCGGCAGTCCTGATGACCTGAAGTTAAAATCATCTATGACACTCTTTGCATCAGTTACGGATACGAACCCGGTATTTGAGGCTGTACTGGAAAAGTTTTTTAAAGGAGTAAAAGATCAGAAAACTTTACAGATCATTAAAAAATAATTGCAATCCCATTAAGACATCTGCTGTATCCTGAACCTTACTCCGATAACTCAATCCAAACCGGCGCGTGGTCACTCGTCTTTTCCCAACCCCTTACATTATGATTTACTTCAGCTGCTACCAGTCGCCCTTCCAGCTGTGGACTCAGGAGAAAATGGTCTATACGTAAACCAGCATTTCTGCCATAGGCATTACGGAAATAATCAAAGAATGTATAAATTACTTCATCAGGGTGCATTGTACGCAAAGCATCAGTCCAGCCCTGATCGGTCAGCTTTTTAAAAGCCGCCCGCACTTCCGGACGGAAAAGCGCATCTTCCACCCAACGTTCCGGTTTATAGGCATCCAGCTCTGTGGGTATCACATTATAGTCGCCCGCAAGCACCACTGGACGGTCAGAAGAAAGCAGTTCTGCAGCGTGTTGGGTTAGGCGCTCAAACCAGCTCAATTTATAGTCAAGTTTGGGTCCCGGTGCAGGATTACCGTTTGGCAAATACAAACAGCCTATCACAATACCATCAGCAACAGCTTCAATGTAACGGCTATGCAGGTCTTCCGGATCTCCCGGGAGTCCGCGTCTGGTTTCCCTGATATCTCCGCTGCGCGATAAGATAGCCACACCATTCCAGCTTTTCTGTCCATGCCAGATCGCATGGTAGCCCGCATCCCGGATCGCCTGTTCAGGAAATTTTTCCTGGGGAGCTTTCAGTTCCTGCAGGCAAACTATATCCGGCTTTGTTTCTTCCAGCCAGCGCAACAGAACAGGAAGACGTCCGTTAACGCCGTTTACATTATACGTTGCTATTTTCATCAGTAAAAACCTAGGTGTGAATGTTCGGTAAACCTATAAAAATCAAGCCAGATTTACACAGGAAAATACAATAGAACAAATACCGGCAGGGAAATATCTATACCTGCTTCCCTGCGGTTCGCCGCAGAAACAAAGGGGTGTTTTGCCAAAAGGATTACGTAATTGCCCTAACCGTCAAATCTTATCTTTGTATGGTGTTTCGTCTGGATGGACTCAGCATGTGTGTTTTTAAAAATTCACGAGTGTTTTTTCACTGGATAAAAGAGGGCAGTCGGGAGATTGCTCTCTTTTACATTTTAATTCAGGTTACTGTGCAAGGGCAGCTGGAACCAAAATTCCGAACCCTCGTTTAATATACTGTCCACACCGATAGTACCTCCGTGCCGATGCACAATCTCCGATGAAATATACAGGCCTAATCCCAAACCGGAAATCATTGACGAAGTATCATTCACACGGAAAAAACGATCAAAAACCTGTTCTGTCTTATCAGATGGAATACCCAAACCGAAATCCTTTACCGTAACCCGCAGTTCATCCCCAATGATTGCCGTAAAGACAATTACTGTTTTGTGATCAGGAGAATATTTTATGGCATTGGAAAGAAAGTTATTAACCACCTGTTCTATCCTGTGCTGATCAGCATAAAGCTCTACATCATCTGCATGCTCTACAATAACATTATGGTTACCAGTATTCTGAATGTCCCCGATACATTCTTCCAGCAGCTCTTTTATACGGAAGTGATCATAATTAAACTGCATTTTACCAGCCTGTATTTTCGTCACATCCAGCAGATCATTTACAAGTGATGTCAGGTTGACGAGCTGGCGGTTTGCCTTCTCGATAAAGTTCAGCATCTGATCGCCAGACTGCGATTTTTTAGCCAGCTTAAGCGCCAGCTGCAAAAATCCCTGGATACTGGTAATCGGGGTTTTCAGCTCATGACTTGCGATACTCATAAACTCATCTTTCCGTTGCATCAGCTCTTTGGTAGCCTGCTGTGCCTTGAGCAGGTCAGTCACGTCAAAGCCAAAAAATGCAATCCCGTCAATCTCTCCATCCGCAGTATATACAGGCGTAAAGATGAGGTCAAACCAATAGTCCGACAGTTCATTGTCTTTATTTAAACGCTGGATCAGGAATGTTTTTGCAACAAAGGTTTCTCCAGTTTGCATCACATGCCGTTCCATTTCACGGATTTTTTCCTCCTGCATTTCAGAAAGCATACGCTCCGATGGCTTGCCAATATACTCCTGTTCTCCAAAAAATTCCAGAAATGCATTATTTGTAAACTCATACAACAGTTCCGCACCCCTTCGGATAGTAATCATTGCAGGCGCATTTTTAAAAATGCTGTAAAACTCGTCCTGCTGCTTCGAAATCAATTGCTGAAGTTCTGCCTGCCTTTGCTCAATTCTTTTCTGCTCGGTGGTATTGATGACATAGGTAACAACCTCACTTACATTGCTTTCATCAAGCAAAGCTGAGCCGATCATCACAGAAATCCTCTCCCCGTTTTTGCGTGTGTACTGCTTTTCAAATGGCCGGCAAACACCACTGTTCCGCACCTGTTCAATCCCCAGCTGAGAGATTTCCATAAATTCAGGAGGTGTAATGTCCTTCCATGATAAGATAAGGTCAAGGTCCTCTCTCGTATATCCAATCATATTCAGAAAGGCATCATTTGCATCATCAATCCTGAAATTATCCAGATTGGAGAACAACATGCCGATCACATTGGAATCAAAAACTTTTCTGAATTTCTTTTCGCTTGAACTAAGTTTTGTCTCTGCATCTACCAGCCTGGTGATATCAACCATAGAGCCGATCATACGGTAAGGTGTATCAAAATCATCTTGCATGATACTGCCGCGATCCAGGATAATCACATATGTTCCGTCTTCTTTTAGCAGCCTGTACTCGGCAGACCATTGTTTATGATGGCTGTTGATGGCCTCAAATACGCTGTCCCGTACCCTTTGCCTGTCCTCAGGATGAATTTTCTCAAACCAGAAACCGATGGTATTGCTGTGTTTGTCCTGCTGATAACCAAACATCGACGTAAAGTTATCACTGCGCCACATCGTATTGTTTGCCAGGTTCCAGTCCCAGATGGTATCATTAGTTGCCCTCGATACCTGATTGAAGCGGTCCTCACTTTCGGAAAGTTCCCGGGTTCGTTCCTGAACCTTCAGTTCCAGATCGGTATTCAGCTTCTTAAGAATCTCCCTGGTCTTTACCAGTTCACCATAATTTCTCTTCAACTTCTGCTCGGCGGTTTTCTGACTGGTAATATCAGTCAGCGTAGCCGCAAAACCATCCGCCATTTTTACGGCCACCAGATGGTACCACTTGTCATCAGCACCCACAAATTCTGTTTCAATAGCTGATCCCTTTTCTACCAGGCTGATATATTTCTGGAACAGGTTACCATCAGTCAGCTGTGGAATTTGCTTCACAAGCATGGCATTGGTCAGGTTTTCCTTGCTGATGTGCAGTAACTCCAGGGCAGCATGGTTAAAGGAAATACACTTAAAATCAATTATGAAATGATCATGGTTTCGTATCGCAGTGAAGGCTAGGATACCGCTTAAACTTGCGTTAAATACACCGGTAATCATGTTGTTGAGTTCGGTGATATGTGAGATATCGACGAAAGTAATCACCACACCATCTTTTTTCTTATCCTTGCGCAGATAGGGCATGATGCGCATCAGGCTCCGGCTTCCGTTTTTAAGCACTACTTCTTTTTCAACAATATGACTGCTTAACAGTACTGAACGGATGTCCCCGGACAAGTTTTCTGCCTGTATATTGTTTGAGATGTGTTCAATAGAGCGGCCAACATCCGCATCAATCATATTGACCATGTGGATGGCCGCTGGATTGAACTTACGGATATGCAGACTTGAATCTACAAATACCTGTCCGATATCCGTACTTCTGAAATAGTTGTCAAGATCATCATTCAGTTCTACCAGCTCCTTGATCTTTAACTGGTGCTCAGTATTCAGGGTATGCAGCTCCTCATTGAGCGACTGCAATTCTTCGTTGCTGGACTGCAGTTCTTCATTGGCGGATAATAACTCCTCATTGGTAGACTGCAGCTCTTCATTGGTGGTCTCCATCTCCTCAACTGACAGCTGAAGATTGCTCCGGGTTTCATTGAGCTCAGCTTCAAGCTCATAAATATATTCATTGTGCTGCTCACCACTAAGTGATAACAAGCTGAGCTCTTCTTTATCAGGAATAATTTCCGTGATGCTTTCACTAAATACGATCATCGTATACCCACCCTCTTCTTCCGCTGGCTGTACCGAGATGTTCAGGTATACGTCTTCATCCTGACGATGAAAACGCATTTTATTCAGGTTCAGCATCTTCTGTTCTTTCCATACTTTCCGCAAAGCAGTATTCAGCACAATAGAGATTTCCTTGGGAACCATTTTCAGGATATTCAGTTCAATTTTATGGTCCGGAAGGGTAAGAAACTGGCGGTAGTTGCCAACGGCTTCACGGATCACATAAGATTTATCAACAAATACACCTACAAATCCAAGATCGGCAGTGATAAATTTATTGAAACGCTTTTCTACCGGTGTCAATGGAAGATCTGCAGTGTTACGCTTAGTCTTCTCCTTCTGCTCAAGCATTCTGCCCCCGGTATTATAAGTATTGTAGGAAGCATAATTGATAGGGGCAGATTTCTGATAGAGCTTTAATTTACCGGATATTTCAGTAACACCTTCTTTCAGGGCATTTGCCGTTTCGCTGGAGCCCAGAAAGAGGTAACCTCCCTTATTCAGTGAAAAATGGAAGGTAGAAAGGATCTTTTCCTGCAGCACGCTGTTCATATAGATCAGCATATTCCTGCAGCTCACCAGATCGTTTTTGATAAATGGAGGTGCTTTGATCACGTCATGCTTAGCAAAAACCACTTGCTTACGGATTTCAGGAATAACACTGTAGAAATTGCCTTCCAGCACAAAGTATTTCTTTAGCAGGGCCGGACTGACTTCGTTCTTGATACTCTGGGGATATTGGTTCCTGGAAGCTATTTCTATGCTTTTGCCATCAATATCCGTAGCAAAGATTTTAACTTCAATAAGCTTTTTTGATTTCTGAAGGTACTCATTGATCAGGATAGCGATAGAATAGGCCTCCTGGCCGGTACTGCAGGCACAAATCCATACCTTGAGCACATCCCGGTCTGCTTTATTATTAATGATATCAGGAATGATAGTATCTGCAAGCATCTGGAAACTCTCTTTATCCCTGAAGAACTTGGTTACGCCTATGAGGAAGTCCTGCCCGAGGATTCTGATCTCCTTCTCATTATCGTTCAAAAACCTGACGTATTCATCCAGCTTTTTGAACCCGTTTTCATTCATCCTGCGCCCTATCCGCCTGATGATCGTAGGCGTTTTATACAGGTTAAAGTCGTTACCGCTCTGCTTGTGCACTTTACTGAAAATCTCATCAAGCAGCTTCTCGTCTACCTTTCCGTTTTCAAGCACTTTCACGGGTTCTTCATGAACATAGTTGAAGAGCTCTTCATAAATTTTATCCGGTGGGAGGATAAAATCCACATTTCCAGAGGCAATAGCACTGTTCGGCATTCCATCAAACTTTGCAGTTCCCGGTTCCTGTACAATAACCATTCCTCCGGACTCCTTGATACTATGAATACCTTTAGTCCCATCCGTCCCGGTCCCAGACAGGATAACAGCTATAGCCTTATCTTTTTTATCAGTGGCCAAAGTATGTAAAAATGTATCAATGGCAGTATTAGGGGCTTTGATCAGTGATTTATCTGCAAGTTTTAACCGTCCTTTGCTCACGGTCATCAGTTTATTGTTTGGTATGATATAAACACAGTCCTGCTGGATCAACATGTCATGGGCAGCTTCAAACACCTTCATGTGGGTATGCTTGGCTACCAGCTCTACCAGCAGGCTTTTGTAATCTGAGGACAGATGCTGTATGACAATAAAAGAGAAGCTGGAACTCTCTGGCATATGGTCAAAAAACTCATGGATAGCCTCTAAGCCTCCGGCCGACGCACCAATAGCAACAATGTATTTATCATATCTTTTGGGATACTTGGCCGAAGTATGTTCTTTAGTTCCGTTATTGGTCATTGATATCAGTTCCCCAGCTGTTTTGTACTAAATTCAAAAAGAAAATTCCGTAGTGATTCTGCTACTTCCAGTTCCTGTTTAGTCCAGGGCAGGGAATGCTGTGTCACCGTCTGTTTCCATAACTTAAATGAGTTGCGCGGATGATAGTTTTTACCGTCTTTCTCAAAATTGATAGCCTGGTTAGGATCACCACCCCAGTGAATATCTTCGATCACCTCTGGTCTGAAGCAAACCACAAAATCGCCCTTGTCACTGTTGATCGGAATAACCAGGATTCCACTTGCCTGATCAGCATACGCAGCAGCATCATCGTAAATCCCGGCCAGGTGCGTTGTAGCATATACTCCATTCATATTCTTTCCCTCTAGCCAGAGCATGAGATTATCCACATCGTCATTCGGAGGAATGTCACCTCTGGCTTCTACTCTTCCGTTCAAAGTTACAACCGCAGCTGATGCTTTAAAAAGATCAAGAATATTCTCAGTGTCGTCGTTTAAAAGTGCTCTTGTAATAAGGTTTTCGGCATAGATCCTGTCAGTTAATGCAATGCGTCTCTCCTGCAGATCATGAGTTAACCTGTACTCTTCCTTATTCAGGATCAGTGTAACCCTGCCGGAAATCAGCTCAGACAACCATTCAAAAATGGAACAAAGTTCGTAACTGATATATTTTTCCGCTATATGATGACAGGAGATCAGGCCCCACAGTGATTGATTGTGAATGACCCTGATAGACATAGAGGCATTCACATTCATATTTTTCATGTATTCCAGATGCACCGCTGCCACCCCTCTCAGGTTACAGTCAGACAAATCTGTGAAAGCATTGGTCAATGGGTTGATCACCGGGTAAAGCCGCACGGGAGTGTATGCGCGGTTTGGTATGAGGCGGTAGGGATTTCGAAGGTACAATTCTCGTGCTTGTTTGGGCACGTCAGATGCAGGAAAGGTTTGGGAAAGATAAGGTTCCAGTTTACTGCTTTTATCTTCAGCGATGACAGTACCATTCCAGTCGCCATCAAATTTATACATGAGTACACCATCAAACCCCGATAGCTTACGCAATTCGCGGATTGCTGTATCACACACCTCCTGCACAGTTTCTGCCTGTTCAATAGCAGCACTGATATATTTTACAGTCTGAAAAACTTCAGTAAAACTCCTGGTTGTATCTTTGTCTGTTTTCTCGAGTTCGAGAAGAATGGAGTCCTTTTTAGTGTGCTGTAAAACCTGAAATCTGTCTGCTCCAAAAGACTCTGCAGATGTCAGGGTAAGTGGTATCCGGCTCGTTAATCCGGCATTTGAAATCTGAAGAATCTTATCCAGTTCCTCTTCGGAAAAGTATTCAGCTAATGAAGTACCTACCAGATCCTGAATACTTTTATGCAGCACATCTGAAAGATTTTCGCTCGCCTGTATAATACTTAAATCGCTTTTATCCAGTACCAGTAGATACCCGTAATCCTGTATCGAATTGATATGGTGCAGTGCTAAACTGCCACAAAAATCCGAATCAAAGTTCTTTCTTTCCGCCATTTTTATTTAATCTCCGACACTTTTCTACCAAAAAAATTGATGGTAAATTATAATCTTCTCCAGAGCAAAATCAGATTACAGGTCAGTTAGTCCCAAAAAATGTACCAAAGGTACAGGCAGAAGATAGCGACCTATCTCTGACCGCTACCCTCTGAAAGGTCTTTATTTTCCGGATTGTCATTTTCAGGAACATCATTCAGTGTTCTGTAATCTATAGGATGAGACCTGGAACCTGGATTGGTACCATCTATGTCTAAGCCAATACTTCCACTATCATTTGTCAAACGATCATTAAGCTCCGCACTGAATTGTTCCGGATCAGCAGGCTGATCATTATGGTGAGAACTGTTTGGGCCGGAATTGTTCTGGTTTTCCATTTTTGAATTTTTTGATATAGTAAATAATGTTTTTTCAGCTTATTTTTTTTTATCAGCCGCTTTCTTTGGAATGCAGTTAGGCACTTTTTTGCCAGCTTTGGTTTTCATTCCCGCCTGCTCATAATTCTTCCAGCAGGGATCTTTATCATCTTTTTTATCAGCCATAACGCAGTTTTTTAGATTTGAGATTCAGCAGGTACCTGTCTTGACTTAGGCCCTTTCTGTTTGATTGTAGTTTTGGTCAGATCCAGGCCATCCTCAGGAGTACCTGTCAGCAGGTCAGCCTTTTCTTTTGTCTGTGTACGCAGGTCTTCTACCAGGTGGTCCGTAATTTCAAGGCTGCGCTCAGGCAAAGACGCACCCAAAATGCCTTTTATTGCACCAGCAACATTACGTCTGGTCTCTTTTCCACTTTTAGGCGCAAATAATGCACTTATCACAGCCCCCACGGCTACACCTGTAATCAGTGCAACACTGGTCATCAGGGAATTTGTGTGTTTCAATTTCATAGTATTTCAGTTTTAGCGGCAAGAAAATATTGATTTTTATGCTTTAACACTTTCAGTCCTAAAGGGTTTTCGATATTATTTTTTATTCAGCGAAGAAACACTTTTCAGATGCAGTTTCAGCATCGGCAGGTTTTGCGCAGCATAAGCCTTCACCTCCGGATCTTTCAGCTTTTCTCCATCTTCAAACAAGGCAACAGCCTGCTCATATTCCTTTGTCATCATTTGAATATAAACCGACTCCAGTTCTTCACCTGTAACCGTAGACAGCTGTTTCACTTTCTCATCTTTGTGTTTTGCAGCAGAATCCAGCGTAATATTTCTTGTGGCAGCAAGCGCCTTCAACTCGGCATCTGCCTTTTTATGGTCATCCAAAACCGTTGCTGCAAAGCTCTTTACATAGCTGTTTTTAGCCTGCTGTAAAGCAATACTGCTTGCTTCTACCTGAGTGTAACTTGTCAGGGCAGCCAGATTGATAAACTGTGTGATCTTGTTTTTGGCAGCATCTACTTTATTGGACAAGGAATCGGCTCCACCTGCAGAATTATCTGTTGCGTTTCCGGGTACGGGTTCGGTCTGAATACCCGAATTGGGTACACCCTCACCATTTCTGCCTGCAGATATATTTGCTGCACTGCCATAACCTGGCGTAGCGCCTGCAGGGCCTGTCGGAGACCGTGTTGCCGAGCAGGATTGAATGGTATAAGCTGCCGTAATAAGTACAGCGCCGATGATTAGTTTTTTCATAGGTTTTTGATTTTATCTGGTATTACTCCGTTCCGATTTTAGCGACGATCGGGCTGTTGCCCAGGTGATTGTCAATATACACACCAAGTTCATCTATCATCTGTTCGGCATTGGCAATGTCTGAACCGCCCGACTGGTACCAGCCAAGGTCGCCCTTTTGAAGTTCCAGAATTAAATGACTTGTGCCAACTGCGTTGGAGAAAATGAAAGTTTCATGATCCGTAGTGATAATAGGTCCCCTGGCAATTTCGCCATCCGGAAGCGTAGCCTGGGCTTCTGTAATATATGTTGATTCCATATCCTATTTAACAGACCGCAGGGTTTAATGTTTGTTCAAATAAAAACCAGCACCAGTTTAATTGGTTACGGGCTGTGTTGGTAAAAAGCCGCTGTTAACCGAGAAATCCATATTATGTGAGAAAGCGGCAAGATGATCCGGTCCGCTAAGGGCATTAAAATTAAGTTTTAGCAACTCACTGCGGGTAAATTTTACTGATAGAATTACCTGTTTTTCATTAACTCCGCCTGCTCTCTCAGGAAGAAAAGAATAAGCATTAACAAACACACATTTTACCGGCAAAAGCGCAAAGATCTCCCTGCCAACTCTTAAAGCACAGGCACAAACATGATGATGGCAGATCTCATTGAATTTCAATTCGGGCATCTGACTCTTCCGGACTTTACCTGCTTCAGTCTGGCTGACAATATAATCGGGTATTATTTCCTCAGCGTGAAGGTTAAGATGTGCAATCACATATTCACTGAAAGATTCGCAACGCAGTTTTGCCCCCAGCTGGATCAGCTGCTGAAAGGGATTAAAAAACTCAATGGCCTGCTGATAGGCTGCAGGATCCTCATTTTTGATACCTTTTGCAATAAACTGGATTTTTTCCCAGTTCTGGTGCTCTGCCCTGAACTCCTTCAGAGCGGCATTATAGATCAGGTCATCATACCGTTTAGCCTGTTCTGTATTCTTCATCAGATCCTTCAGTTTTTTTTTGCTCTGCCCCAGCATTTTGTCGAGTACTGTCGGTTCATAGGCCTTATATGCCTGCTCAGCAATATCCTGGTTTACAGACAGCCGCAGCGGTAGTTTAGGTTCTGGCTTTCCGGCAAAATTATCCCAGTTAAATGTTTCACTGCTGTCTTTATGAATCGATAATAACAGATTAATATAATTATCATAGTTAACCACTGCGGCAACATCACCTTTTTTTATTTGTTGCTTTAAAATTTCTTTAAAGGTGGAGGCTTCTTTCATACGGCAAATAGTAAAAGGTTTTATCAGTTAAAAAGGAAATATTGCTTTTAGTCCCATTCATAAATCGTTCACAATATCAAAACAAATTATTGTTTTGACAAACTCATCACCCACCACTCAATCAGTTTATTATCCAAATAAATAATACATTTCAATATAAACACAATAAATAGAATTTCAAATTAAAAAAGGTTAAATAATTACAATATTACTCAAATGACAGCCACAACAAATAGCTATAATATAGTTATTTATTATGGTAAACTGGAATTTGACCGTGGTGAACGATCAAATGATCGCGGTAAACAGAGCGATCAGCAGTCACCAGAAATAGCCTGTCAAAAAAACTATTTTATTTTTCAACAAGGAACTTAATTATTGTGAATAATCTATGCATGCCATACCTTTACCTGCTCAAGAAGAGGTGTTATTATTGTAACAATTAATGCTCAGCCCCTGAATTAGACAATAACAGTAGCTGATTCCCGTTGCGATTAAAGACCCACATTGACACATCATACTGCGTTTATTTAAATGAATAATCAACATCAGCGTTTTACCGACAAAGAGCTAGTAGAAATCCTCTCCCTCTCTCCTGCTGCTACAGCTGTATATACCTCCGAAAAGCTGGTCATACAAATGGCAAATGATACCATGCTGAGTTTTTGGGACAAAGACAGACAGGTGATTGGTATGCCTCTCCCGGACGCTGTTCCGGAACTGAAAAACCAGGATTTTATTGCTCTCCTGCAAAAAGTATGGAACACAGGGATTACCTACACAGCTATTGATACCCCGGCAGAACTGATGTCGGCGGGACAACCGAAAACCTTTTATTTCGATTTTACCTACCGTGCCCTGAAAAAGGAAGACGGTCATGTATATGCCATACTGCATACCGCTGATGATGTAACAGAAAGAAACCTTCACCGCCAGGCAATGGCACATGCTGCAGCTTTATCCGGCGCTCTGGAAAATGAGCAGGCCCTCAACGAAGAACTGAGTGCGGCCAACGAAGAGCTCAATTCAACAAACGAAGAAATGTATGTCATGCAGCAGAGCCTGCTGGAGCTCAACAATGAACTGGAACAGCGGGTTGCAGCCAGGGTGAAAGACCTGGCAGAAAGTAAAAAACTACTGGATGAGATCCTGCATCAGCTGCCTGCCCCCGTGGCAGTACTGAGTGGCGAAAATCAGGTGATTGAACTGACCAACGCTTCCATACTTTCGTTCTGGAACAAAGAACGCAGAGAAGTAATCGGCCGGCCAATGCTCGAAGTATTTCCTGAACTTACCCATCAGCCATTTCCCGCGCAATGGAAGGAAGTGCTGGCAACAGGCATTCCCATAGCCAACCGCGAAAAGCCGGTGATATTTCATAAACATGACGGGCCGAAACAGTTTTATGTGGATTACTATTATCAGCCACTGACAAATTACAGCGGAAACAGAACATCGATAATGGCTACGGTTATCGACGTGACCGACAAAGTGGAGTCACGTAAGCAACTGGAGGAAAACCAATTGAAACTGCTTGATCTGAACGATGAGCTTTCTACCATGAATGAGGAAATGTCGGCCACAAACGAGGAACTTATCACAACCAATGAAGAACTGGCCGAAACGAGAGAAAACCTCTTAAGGACCATCGCTAGTGTTGAGAAAAGCGAAGCCCGGTTCCGGTTTCTGGTACAGCAGGCACCGGTAGCAGTCTGTATTTTGAATGGCCCTGAACTGATCATCGAATCCGTTAATGATATGATGCTCCATGTGCTGGGCAAGCCTCTCAGTATTGTTGGTCAGAAATATGAAACCTTGCTTGAACAGCTTAAAAATCAGCCTGAGCTGAAAGTGCTGCAGGAAGTTTTTTCCACCGGTAAAACTCATTTCTGTAACGAAATCCCTACTGAGCTGATGCAAAACGGACAGCGGAAAACAGGATTTTATAACTTCATCTATCAGCCTATACAAAATGAAAAAGGCCTGGTTACCACAATGATGATCGTAGCAACTGATGTTACAGAGCAGGTAAGCTCGAGATTACAGTTGCAGCGCACGGAAGGAACATTAAGGCTTTCGGTAGAAGCTGCAAATGTGGGGACCTGGTTCCTGAACAATAAAACAAAGGAATTTTTCGCCTCTGCGCAATTGAAAGAGCTATTTGGCTACAGCAGCAGTGAGGAACTGACCTATATGGATGCAATAGCCCACATCCCAGAATCGCACCGCAGTGATGTACTGAGAGCAATGGGATCAGGAACCGCCAACGATAGCCACTACAATATCGAGTTTCCAATCAAAGATTCAGGCGAGGAGAATTTACGCTGGGTGAAAGCCCTGGGTAAAATTGAAACAGAGACAGGGGGAGCGCTCCGTCACTTCTCCGGCGTGATTATGGATATTACCGAGCAGAAAGAAGATGAACTGCGCAAAAACGATTTTATTGGCATGGTCAGTCATGAATTGAAAACCCCGCTTACCTCACTCAACGGATACACGCAGATACTCCATCAAAAGGCGTTGAAATCGGGCGACCGCTTTACAATCAGTGCATTGGAAAAAGTAACCGCCCAGATCAAAAAAATGACCTCCATGATCAATGGATTCCTCAACATCTCACGTCTCGAGTCGGGCAAAATCCATCTGCAGAAAGAACATTTTTATATTGACGAACTCATCATGGAACTGGTTGAAGAATCACGGCTGACGTCAAGCACGCACGAAATTTCTATTCCGGTGGCAGAACACTTACAGGTTTATGCAGACAGGGATAAAATCGGTTCTGTCATTTCCAATCTGCTGAGCAATGCAGTAAAATATTCGCCACTGGCAAAAGAGATAGAAATCTTTTGTGAGCTGAAGGATAATCATGTGCATTTCAGTGTGAAAGATAAGGGCATGGGAATTAAACCCCATGATGTAGAAAAACTTTTCGACAGATTTTACCGCGTGGAAGGCAGTCAGAATCAGCATATTTCAGGTTTTGGAATAGGATTATACCTGAGTGCCGAAATTATAGAACGCCATGACGGGAAAATAGCTGTCGACAGCGAAATAGGAAAAGGCTCCACCTTTTATTTTCAGTTGCCAATGGAATAAAACAAAAAAACAACTATTTGGAATATAAGCTATATATCAGTATCTTAGGATCATGACACCTTTAGCTATTGATCATATCCAAACAGGCACATCTGGTCATGATTATATCATCTCCTTAGGTGGTATTTAGTCCTTAGCTCTAAAAAACTGTAGCATGATGAAAGAGACATTTCCGCAGCTATGCAATCATAATCACCGGCATCCGGTACAAGGCATCATTCCTCCATACATGAGGCTTCATTTGATTTCAGACGAAGAAAACAAAATGAAGATCAGGCAGGCGCATCTGGGCGACTTCAGTCTGGATGAAGAAATCAGGGCGCGCCGTCAGGCCTACGCTAAACTTAATTCCGCTGAAAAGCTGCTCCTCGCCAGTCAGCAGTTCAAAGCCGGAGGTATCAGTAAATCCATTCTGCAGACCATAGCAGCAGATCCGGGCCTGCTACCACAACCATCAAGACTCGTCTATTCTGCAGAAAACGGGCAATCACTGCCCGGTAAAATTATCAGAAAAGAAGGCAGCAAGCCTTCCAAAGATACCGATGCAGACAAAGTTTATGATTCCGCCGGTGCCACATGGGACTTATACTATTCAGTATTTGGCAGAAATTCAATTGATAACAAAGGGATGATGATGATACAAACTGTCCATTATCTCAAAAATTATGACAATGCTTTCTGGGACGGAAAACAGATGATTTACGGGGATGGCGATGGCAAGATCTTCGCATCCTTCACTTCAGATATCGATATAACCGGCCATGAGCTAACCCACGGTGTGGTCCAGTACGAATGTAACCTGGAATACAAAGATCAGAGCGGCGCTTTAAATGAGTCGCTGGCGGATGTATTCGGGATCATGGTCAAGCAAAAAGCACTGAACCAGGATGTAACTGCTGCAAACTGGCTCATTGGTGAAAATGTTGTCATTGGAGAGCAGTATGCCATCAGATCATTAAAGGCTCCCGGCACCGCATATGTGAACCACCCTGATCTGGGCACAGATCCCCAGCCACATCATATGAGCGGTTATAAAAACGATCCTGATGACAATGGCGGTGTGCACCTCAACTCCGGAATCCCCAGTCACGCATTCTATCTCGCTGCCGTAGATGTTGGGGGTTTCGCATGGGAAAAACTGGGTAAAGTCTGGTATAACGCTATGTGCAACCGAGATCTCGTTCCCACAAACGCAACATTTGCAGATTTTAAGAATGCCACCTTAACTGAATCCACCGCGCTGTTCGGCGCTGAAGATAAGGTAACCGCATCTATCAGAAATGCTTGGAATACTGTAGGCGTTTAAGTAGCTTTAGGTAAAATGAAAATCAAACTGATCCAGTCCGGCGGATTTGCAGGTAAATCCAAATTTGCAGAAGAAGATCTTTCCGGTCATCCCGAGCAACTGCAGGCATACCTGGATGAACAGCTCTCAGAGTTTCAGAACAGAGATAGCGCAACACAAATGTCTTCAAGCCGCGATACTTTCAGCTATAGTATAGAATACAAGGGCATCCGGATGCCAGTTAGCGATGAAGCAGTCCTTGCGCCGGAACTGACCAGGATACTGACGAAGTTAAAATCAAATCTGCACTACTAAAAGCAAAAATAATCCTATATTCGGTTATACCAAATCATGTAATGGAAAGACGTTTAGTCATCAAACAAATACTGATCATGGCTGGCGGATTGGCTCTGCTGCCCTCCTGCTTGCGGGATGAAGGAAAATCCAGCATCCTGCTAAAAAATATTTCGATCAGTCTCAACGAAGAAAACCTGCTGGCCGAGATTGCTGAAACGATCATCCCCAGAACAAAAACGCCCGGTGCAAAGCAGCTGAAGCTCCATCTTTTCGTACTCAAAATGCTGGACGACTGCTATGAGGAAGCTGAGCAGAAACAATTTGTAAAAGGCCTGTCCATGTTCGAAGACCAGGTGCATGACCAGTTCAGCAAATCTTTTGCAAAACTCTCAGTTCATCAGCGCGAAAGCATGCTGTCAAAACTTGGAAACAACTCATCAGCAGAACTTGCTGCCTTTTATAAAATCATGAAGGAAAAAACCATCGACGGATACCTCAATTCTCAGTATGTAATGACCAACCTGGTCATTTACGAATTGGTCCCTGGTCGCTATAACGGTTATTTCCCAGTTAAAACTGCATAATTAATTACACGATGTCTAACTTGAATATAGATGCGGCAAGGGCCAATACCTATGATGTGATTGTAATAGGCTCCGGCATCAGCGGTGGCTGGGCAGCCAAAGAATTTACAGAAAAAGGGTTTAAAACCCTGGTTTTAGAAAGAGGCCGGGATGTACAGCATATCAGAGACTACCCTACTACAAATAAATTCCCGTATGAATTTGAGCACCTGGGCGAGCCTGCTTTGGCGATAAAAAAGGAAAACCCAATTGTCAGCCGCTGTTACGCATTTAAGGAAGATGCAATGCACTTTATGGTAAAAGACAAGGAGCATCCATACGTACAGGAAAAACCCTTCGACTGGATCAGGGGTTATCAGGTAGGTGGTAAATCATTGCTTTGGGCCCGCCAGACACAGCGCTGGAGCGACTTCGATTTCGAAGGGCCTGCAAGGGATGACTTCGCAGTAGACTGGCCCATCCGCTACAAAGACATTGCCCCATGGTACAGTTACGTAGAGAAATTCGCCGGCATCTCCGGTAACAGGGACGGATTACCAGAATTGCCAGACGGTGAATTTCTACCTGGATTCCCGCTGAATGCCGCAGAAGATTACTTCAAAGGAATAATCAAAAGTAAATACGCCAGCCGGCATGTGATCAGTGCAAGGTGTGCCCATCTTTCTAAACCCAACCAGATCCACCTCGACCAGGGACGCGCAAAATGCCAGAACCGCACCCTCTGCCAGAGAGGCTGTCCATTCGGCGGATATTTCAGCAGTAATGCTTCTACGCTGCCCTGGGCAGCAAAAACCGGTAACCTTACATTAAGGCCTTTTTCCGTTGTAGAATCAGTGATTTATGACGATGCTAAAGGCAAAGTTACCGGTGTCAGGGTCGTTGATACAAATACCAAAGAAACTACAGAGTATTATGCAAGAATCGTATTTGTCAACGCAGGGGCACTAAACACAAACCTGATTCTGCTCAACTCCAAATCTAAAAGATTCCCGCAGGGCCTGGGAAATGACAGCGGGGTGCTGGGCAAATATGTAGCATTCCATAACTACAGCGCCAGGATCACTGCAGAATATGACGGACTAAAACAGTTCGCAACGGATGGCAGAAACCCGGCCGGCGGCGGTTACATGCCCAGGTTCAGAAATGTATTCAAACAGGAAACCAATTTCAAAAGAGGCTATGCTGCCGGAATTTATGGGAGCAGGTATATGGAAAGGGACCGTTCTGCAATTGGCGGCACACTCAAAGACAATCTGCTGCATGGCAAACTGAGCCCATGGATCATGGGTTCGCATATGATGGGCGAAACCATCCCTAAAGAAAGCAACTTCGTGAATTTAAGCGCAACAGAAAAAGACCCCTGGGGAATTCCTCAGCTGAACATTTCCGTAGCCTACGATGAAAACGATGAGCTCATGAAAAAAGACTATATAGAACAGCTTACAGAAATGTTTACTGAAGCAGGCTTCAAAAACATTACGCCCAATGTTTCCAGTCAGGCACCCGGACTGGACATCCACGAGATGGGCGGTGCAAGAATGGGCCGCGATCCAAAAACATCAATCCTGAACGAATGGAACCAACTGCATAGCTGTCATAATGTGTTCGTTACTGATGGGGCATGTATGACCTCTACCTCAACACAAAATCCTTCGCTTACCTACATGGCATTCACTGCCAGGTCCGTTGATTACGCGGTAAAAGCAATGAACCGGGGGGAAATCTAAATCCCCCCGGTTCTTTTACTCAAAACGGTCTGTCTTTAATGAAGCCTTTAATAATCTACTGCAGTTTCCGGATTTTAATACTCCTGAAGCTTACTTTGTTACCATGGTCCTGTAAAAGAATATGGCCTTGCCCGGCTTCGCCAAAATCCTTCCAGTCCTTGTATTTACTGATTGCAACCAGTTCACGGTATGCCGGGGAAGCACGCTGGTAACTTAAGACCTTTACACCATTCAAATAATGTTCTACACTGTTATCAGGATAAACGACTACCCTTCCTGTGTTCCATTGCCCGATAGGGCGGATGAAACGTTTTGGTTTATCTGCCCGGATCAGATCATATAATGATGCCAGGGTCCGGTTCCCGTCGCGGCCGAGTTTTGCGTCCGGATGGAGTTCATCGTCAAGTACCTGGTATTCCAGGCCGATGGCCGATCCGGCAGTTTGTTCTTTCAGTGTAACGAAGTATTTCAGCCCACTGTTCGCTCCGGGTGTAAGCTGAAATTCAAAAGAGAGGTCAAAGGCGGAGAACTCCGCTGTTGTGACAATATCACCGCCATTGGTAGATTCTTTGCCTTCGGCAGGCAATACACTCAGGGTTCCATTGGCAATGCTCCAGCCTTTGGCAGGAAACGCATTTTTATTCGCACCAACCCAACCCTTATTGCTTTTCCCATCAAATAACAACTGCCAGCCTTCCTTCTTTTCGTAACTGCTCAGCGTATTGGGCGTATAATTTACCACGAATATTCCGGCCGGAAATTCCGAAGGAACAATACCCGTAGTCTGTATAGTTATATTTTTGAAAAACACCTTTTTGCCTGCTTCGGCAGCTTCCGTTATCCCATGAACCTGCAAAGCGATAAACCCGCTTTTATCCAGTGTGTCAATTACATAAGCTGCCGGTACACCGTTGATCCAGGTTTTCATTTCGTTGCCAATGCACTCAATCTTCAGGTGATTATAGGCATTAGCTTTATAGGCAGCTCCTGCAGCCGGATTAAGCGTTAAAGGGTAGAGCCACTCACGGCGCCCTTCATCATAGATCCCTCCGCTCCATTTCCTTTCGGTAGGATCAACTTCTGCCTGCCTGCCATACACTTTTCCCTTTCCGTTATTTGCAGCCGGATCAAAATGGCTCCTTACCTGTACTCCTGAATTGCCTTTGGCGCTTTCCAGCATCACATCTGCTTCCAGCACAAAATCTTTGAATTCCCTGTCGGTAGCAAGAAAAGAATTTCCAGTACCATTTACTGTGGTGCCCACAATAGCGCCATCCCTTACTTCATAAGTGGCGCTGCCAGCGGTTTTTTTCCATCCCGTTAATGTTTTACCGTCGAATAAACTTGTGGTTTTAGCAGTTTGCGCATACATAACAGGCTGCAAGGCAAACATGATTGCGAGCATCAATGCTCCCTTTTGAACGGTTTTACCGCCTTTGCTTTGATTAGTTTTAAATTTCCGTTTTGACTCTTCCATGGATGTAAAGTGTATACAGTGTAAAATGAATATATCTGGTTATATTCTACAAAGTATAAAATTTATTTCCCGGAAACAATACCACAGCTAAAAAAAAGAAGTCAGATGGAGTTAGCTGAGTTAAAAAGCTTCGCCCAGACTGAATATTACCCTGCTGTATCCCTTGCTCACCCCATAATCAATACCAATATTCGTATTTGATCCTTTATTGAACTTAACCCGCAAACCTGTACCAGCCGCGGGATGCCAGGAGGTAAACAAAGAGCCTGAGCCACTTACTGTATTTGTATTGGCAAAAACTACAAAACCCAGTAAGCCGTTTTCAGTGATATCCCTTCTGTATTCTGTTTCAAAATAGAACAGGGATTTCCCGCGGTAGCGGTTTTGATCTATCCCTCTTCCCGAGCGGTTGTAGGGATCCCAGCCAACACTTGGCAGGTCAAGATAAGGCGTTTTATTGCTCAGGGAACTCCAAAAGTACGACCAGAAAGCCAGCTGATTCTGCTGGTTCGGCTTGGCAGGGTTCATAGAAAAATACTTTCTTACATCCAGGAAAACTGAGGACCAGGAATTGTCACTGCCCAGGAAAGATGGGTTCTCCCGGAACTCCAGGTTGGCATAAGCACCCGGCAGTGGATTAATGGAATTGTTCCTGGTATCGTACAACAGGTTTAAACTTATTCCCGAAGAAACAGAATTGCCCTTTACACCGTAATTATAATGGGTAAAGTCCTGCAGGCTAATTGCCGGATCATCACTTCCAATACTTGAGCGGTAATCCAGATGATAACCCACACCCGCAAAAAGATAGGGTTTTATTCGTTTTAACGCTTTCTGATAAAACCGGATATAATTATAGTTTACCAGTATATCATTGTCGTTATCACGCGTGTTGCCCAGCCCCCAGGTATATTGAGGATAGCGCAGAAAGCGGATGTCTCCCTGTATCACCCAGGTATTGTCAGGCAGCCAGATGCTGGAGCGCAGCGGCAGGCCAAAACGGCTTTTAAAGTTCCAGTATGGTGCAAAAGTAGCACTGGATATATTTGTGGTACGGCGGTTACCCAGGTACATCGCAGCTGTAGTACTGGTTACCAATGCATTTCCGCTACCTCCCGGTGCAGATCCTCCAACAGGAAGCACAGAGAAATAAATTCTTTTCCCGTTTTCAGCCCTGATCTTTTTTGGGGTGACATGAAAAAGTCCCTTATAGATATCTATCAGATCCGTCTGCCTCGTGGTATCTTTTACAATATTATTCTGGGGAAGCATAGTAGGTGTGTTCTGTGCTGACAAGGCAAAAGGAAAAAGAAATAAAAGAGGTAGCAGATACTTTCTCATAGAGTTTATATTATAATCCTGATATGTTGACAAAAGCAAATATTATACGTTAACGCTAAAATTACTATAAAGTTTGATTTTCTCCACTCTTTTTATCACCATCAAACCAATTGATGTCCCACTTGTTATACCATTAACCATATATAATTTTATTGTGATGAAGACATTTTCAGTAAAGTTTAAAGCAGGCAGTCTTGATCTGGACGCGATAGTGACAGTCTCAGGTCATCTGCAAAAATTTAAAGTTGAAATGATCACGGGCGAGCCTGACCCTATAAGATTACAACGATCGGCAGAAGGCAGCTGGAGCATCGAAAATCAGGGGCAGCGAATGCTTTCAGAAGAACAGTTCCGGGAACTGGAAAAAGCAATTGATGAACATCTGACCAGATTACATGCCGCCGGAAAGATCCTGGTACTGACAGACTTTTCTGAATCAGCCTTTAATGCAGCCAGGTATGCGGCCGGATTAACCCATCAGCTGAAAAGCTCCGAACTCATCATCTACCATTCACACGACTGTCTGCCGGTAGTAACAGCTACAATTGCACCTGTTTCAGCAGAAATGGTTCATTCAGAAAAAATCATAGCGCAGAAGATGGCCCGGCTGAAAGATCAGCTGCAGGGATTGGTACACCAAAATACTACAGTAAAAATCCTGTCAGATGGCAGACCGCTTATCCCGGCAGTAAACCTGATTACAGAACAGCAGCATATTGGCTTAATTGTGATGGGTATGGCAGGGAAAAGCGAAATCGAAAAAGTTCTGGTGGGCAGCAATACCATAGCGGTCGCAAAGGAAACGCACACCTCCCTGCTGGTTGTCCCCCACAAAGCAGAGTACAAAGAAATAAAAAATGTGGTTTTCGCCTGCGACCTGAAAAATGTTGCCAAAACTATTCCCGTTTATCCTATCAATACATTCATCAGCCAGCTAAAGGCGAAGCTCTCCATCCTCTATGTGAATAAAGTTGAGGAAGCACCAAAACCCGAAGCAAAAGAAGAACTGAAAGAACTGCAGCAGATATGGAACGAGAACAATGTCCGTTACTATTATACAGATCATGAAAATGTGGAGGAAGGAATTCTTGATTTTGCTGACGAAAATACCATGGAGCTGCTGATTACCGTCCCGAAAGAATACGGTTTTTTTGAGCGCATATTTCACCGCAGCCTTACCAGGAACCTGGCCTACCGTACCCATTTACCCCTGCTTGTATTCAAGGAAGATACATAATGTAAACTATTTCAATACGCCGCTGGACAGCATCTTACTCAGAAATTCAGGGCTCACCCCGATATAGGATGCGATTTGCTGTAACGGAAGGTCCCGGATCAGGGAAGGATATAATTTACAGAATTTGATATAACGTTCTGCCGGAGTCAAACTAACGTTATCTATCTGCCTGTGCTGAAAAGTAGCCATACCATTCATGGTCAGTATCCTCCCAAAGCGTTCAAACTTGGGAACCTCAAGATAGATCGTATCAAAATCAGATTTCAGGAGGTAAATGATCTCACTGTCTTCAATGGCGTCGATATTGAGCCTTGAGGGTTCTTCCGTAATAAAGCTGAGCATATCGATGATCCACCAGCCCGGAGGCGCAAACTGAAGGATATGTTCAAAACCATTATTATCTGATGCATAACTTCTTAAACAGCCTCCGGTAACAAAAATCACCTTTGTATTTACATCCCCCGCTTCAAGCAATACTTCTTTTGCCTTCACCTTTTTGGACATCAGAAGAGGAATCAGATATTCTTCCTCGTCCTTATCAAGTTTAACATATCTGGCAATATTGCGAAGTAAGAGGCCGTAATCCATCTTGAATTTATTTAAATGCAAGTATAATTAAAATTTTGAATGAAAACGACAACAAAGGGAATATAATACCCAATCTGGGAGAAAAAATACCCGTTTTAGGGTATCAGATAAGCTTATCATACAAAAATATGAGGCGTCAAAAACCGAGCCTGCACAGACCACAAAAATGTTGATATTTCGGTCAGAAATCCATAAATTGCTGATGCATAATTATTTATTCATACCTATAGAAAATATTTAACAATGAATAAAAAAGTCAAGCAGCCCGGCCCGGACCACAGCCATAACTACAATGACCTTTTCGCTTCCAGACTAAAAATGAAGCTTAAAAAACATTATACAAAAATTACTGCTACGAAAACTATTTTGTTTGTCACGGGTGCGTTTGTGAGTCATACTGCCTGGAACGAATGGAAAGAATATTTCAGCAGCAAGGGTTACAGCACCTTCGCTCCCGCCTGGCCTTTCAAAGACGAAGCGCCCGAAATACTCAGAAACAGGCGGCACCAGAATACTGAACTCGCAGGACTCACATTAGGCAAACTTGTAGATCATTATGTGGCCATTGCAAAAGCCTTACCTGAAAAACCCATTGTCATCGGCCATTCACTTGGGGGCCTGATCACACAGATCATGGTAAACCGCGATCTTGCGGCAGCAGGGATCGCCATTCACTCTGCCCCTCCGCACGGGATCTTCCCCTATGAGCCCTCCTTTTTGAAATCTGCCTGGAAATCACTCGGATTATTCAGTTCCCTAAGTAAAACCTATCTGATGTCCTTTAAGGACTGGCAATATGCATTTGTAAACGGAATGCCCTTGCCGGAGCAGCAGGAAGCATACGAAAAGAATACTGTTCCCGAATCCAAAAAAGTTGCCCGGGGGGGCCTGAGCAGGGCAGCAAGGGTAGATTTTGAAAAGATGCACGTTCCCCTGCTGCTTACGGCGGGAGATAAAGACCATGTAATTCCGCCCCGCCTCAGCCTGCGCAATTATAAAAGGTACAAAAGAAACGGCTCAGTTGTGGATTACAAGGAATTTCCGGGCAGAAACCACTATGTACTGGGGCAGCCAACCTGGAAAGAAGATGCTGATTTTATATTGAAATGGATAAAGAGCCTGCGCTGAACCTATGACTTTTTAAATTCCCTGATGTCAATAATCCGGTCATTGTCTTTATTCTTTTTCAGGAATGCCACACCCCTGGCATTTGTCTGCCAGCTGTAGTTGTTCTGAATCCAGGGAAATACCTGCGCAGGAACTTTAGGCATGTCAGCAGAAAGTGGCTGGGTATAGACCTCGCCGGTTGGATAGTTTACCTCATACAGGGAAGATGAAACCAGGAATACCAGAGTTTTCTTATCCGCAGAATTTAAAAAGTGCAGCCCCTGAATTCTTTCACCGGGATTTTGCCTGGTCAGCGGATAAACTTTTGCATCAACAGTAGTAATAAAGAAATCATTGTTGATCAGGTATCCCGAACGGCCTATCCTGCTTAGACCTTTTGTAAACCGATGATCTTCTCTGCCCTGTGAGGGACGATAAATGCTCACTACATCCAACTTGCCATTTTTTACCGCAATTAAATAAAAAGGGGCAGTAAGGCCCGAACTGTCTGCAAGCTGTACCAGCAAAGCAGTTTTCTGTGTATTCAGAAATTCCGCAAGGGCAAACTGATCTGCTACAGCATCTTTATCTGATGCATTAAGCTGGATACGGACAGTTGTGTCCCTGAATTTTACACCAAAACGCTCCTGTCCACCGCCTGCGCCGGTATTACCCTCAGCGGTGTGTGTGTAAATAGTCAGTGCATTTTCTGCACCCTGCTGAAACTGGTTAAAGTCTTCTTTACCTTTTAAAGTTCTGGGAGAATAGATTTTCCCCTCCTCCTTGCGGTTACAGCTAAATAAGGCCAGGGAAAGCAGCATTACATAAAGATGTTGTTTCATAGTAATCAGGTGTAGGGCTTAAAACTAATAATTAATCAGGAGTATAAAATATTTTTTCTTCATCATTACAGTAACCTAACATATAACTAACCATTTTTTAACAGATTATGATTGTAACAGTATTACTATATAAGCAAGAACGATTATCTTTGAAAGGACAATTGCACTAAAAAGCAAACCAGAAGAATATCATTAGAAGAGGAGGTTAAATTGAAAGCTAAAATACTTATTGTCGAAGACCAGTTTATTGAAGCCAATAATTTAAAGATCATTCTAAAAAAATCGGGCTATCTGGTATGTCCTATTGCCGGTTCTGTGCCCGAAGCCCTGGAAATCATCGACCGCGATCAGCCTGACCTGGTGCTGCTGGATATCCAGCTTAAAGGACATTTAACGGGGATTGACCTGGCAAGTATCTTAAATGAACGCAACATCGCTTTTGTATTTTTATCTGCCAACTCCGATAAACAGGTGCTGAATGCGGCAAAGGCAACCCAGCCCTATGGCTTTCTGGTAAAACCTTTCCGCGAAAAAGACGTGCTGGTAATGCTGGATGTGGCCTGGTACCTGCACCAGCAGAAACGCGAAGCAGAATACAGGAAAATCGTACAGTCCAAAGCCCCGGCAGCACTGTCCGGACACGAGTTTAAAGGAATTGTGGGCAACAGCAAACCAATGCTCGATCTGCTCGACAATGTAAAAATTATTGGCCCTTCAGATACCTCAGCCCTGATTTTAGGGGAAAGCGGTACGGGAAAGGAACTTGTTGCCCAGTGTATCCATCAGATCTCGCCGCGTAAAAAACAGCCGCTTATTGTAGTTAACTGCGCCGCACTTCCAGCCAGCCTGATAGAATCAGAATTGTTCGGGCATGAAAAGGGTGCATTTACCGGCGCTACCGAAAAACGAACAGGGAAGTTTGAGCAGGCCGATCAGGGAACCATATTTCTGGATGAAGTTGGGGAACTGCCCCTGGATCTGCAGGTCAAGTTTCTCCGTGTGCTGCAGGAAAAAGAAATTGAGCCTATAGGCGGTAAAAAGAAAAAGATAGATGTGCGCATTATCGCGGCTACAAACCGTAACCTGGAAGAAGAAATAGCCTCAGGAAGGTTCAGGATGGACCTCTATTACAGGCTCAATGTTTTTCCGGTTACACTGCCTCCGCTGCGTGGAAGGAAAGAAGATATTCCGCTGCTCGCCAACCACTTTGTACAATACCACGCCAGAAAAGAAGGTAAAGTAATTACAGGACTGAGCGATGCCGTACTCAGTGATATGCTCAGCTACAACTGGCCTGGCAATGTCAGGGAACTGGAAAACCTGATGGCCAGAAGCGTTTTACTGGCTACCGGCGATACGATCACTTCAGTGCAGCTGGCGGCAAATCAACAGACAACCCCGCCGCCGCAGGAATATGGAAGCATAAAGACCATCACAGAGAATGAGCGGGACCACATCCTCGCTGTACTTGAACGCTGCGACTGGAAAATTTACGGACAAGGCGGCGCAGCAGAAATTTTAGAGATCAATTCCTCCACACTCAGTTCCAGAATGAAAAAACTCGGTATTGAGAGAAAAACCTCTTCACATAAAGACAGAAACAGCGGGTAGGACGCAATTATCCCCACATTTGGCTATTTCCGGCACTTGTCATTTTGCAGACCTTTGAAAAATGAAAAGTAAACTGGCCGGAAAAAAAATCCTGTTTGCGTGTGTTCCTACTGATGGACATTTTAGCCCGCTTACCGGTTTGGCAAATTATCTGCAGCAAATTGGCTGCGATGTACGCTGGTATGTATCAGAAATTTACACAGCTAAATTAAAAAAATTAAACATCCCGCATTATTCTTATAACAAAGCAGCCGATATCAACGGAAACAATATCCATGAGCGGGTACCCGAATTGAAACAAACAGATGATTTCCAGCAAAAAAGCATGCTGTACCAGAAAAATCTGTTCGCAGGACGCGCAGCAGAGTATTATGAAGATATCAGGGACATCCACGAAAGTTTTTCATTCGACCTGTTGATTGCCGACAACATGTTTACAGCCATTCCATTTGTGAGTTACAAAATGCAGATACCTGTAGTGGCAATCGGGGTCATCCCGCTGCCTGAAGCCTCAGTGGATACAGCCCCCTACCGCACAGCGCTACCCCCGGCAGAGAACGACGCCATGCGCGCGGAATATGCAGGCCTGTACCGGAAAATCGAAAATACTTTCAAAGCACACACCGCTGTATTTACCAGCGTATTAGACCAATATAACATTCCCAACCAGCCAGCTCTCCTGCCGGACATGCTCATCAGGGCTGCCGATCTCTACCTGCAGATCGGTATACCGGAATTTGAATACAAACGAAGCGACCTCGGCAGCAATATCCGCTTCATCGGTGCGCTCATGCCCTATTCTACACATCAGCCCAAAGAGCCCTGGTTTGATGAACGTCTCAACCAGTACAAAAAGGTTGTACTTGTGACACAGGGAACAATCGAATCTGATGTCAGCAAACTGCTGGAACCAGCACTGAAGGCATTTGAAAATACCGACGTCCTTGTAATAGCAACTACAGGCGGCAGCGGAACAGAAGAACTCAAAGCAAAGTTTACTGCCGGAAACCTGATCATTGCTGATTATATACCTTTCGATGATGTGATGCCCTATGCCAGTGTCTATGTAACCAACGGCGGCTACAGTGGAACGATGCTGAGTATCAAACACCAGTTACCTATGGTAGCCGCGGGCCAGCATGAACTAAAAAATGAGGTGTGTGCGCGCATAGGTTATTTTAAATACGGGATTGACCTGAAAACGGAGACTCCGTCGGCAGAAGCCATCTTTGAGGCAGCAACCGAGATCATGAACAATACATTGTACAGAAACAATGTGACCGCTCTCCGCCAGAAATTTGAAGCCTGTAACGCCAACGAACTTTGCGAAGGTTACATCAGCGAGCTCATCGAAAAACACACTTGCATCAATAGCTGATCAGCCATGAGTAGTAAAAAAGTATTGTACTCAACTGTGGCGGTCATTGGCCTGCTGGCCATTGTTTACCTAAGCGGCCCGAAACCAGCTGCGCCGGTATACGCAGATGAATTGCCAGAGCTGCCTTCAGGCCTGGCCGAACTCGAAGCCCATATCCGCGCTAAAGAAGCCGCCGCTGATTTAAAGTCGGGCAACCAGGCTGAAATTGTATGGGCCGACAGTACAAAGAAGGAACAAACGGAATATGCTGTAGTCTACATCCATGGCTTTACAGCCAGCCAGGGCGAAGCAAATCCCGTTCACCGCAACTTTGCCAGGAAATTTGGCTGCAACCTATACCTGGCACGTCTGGCCGGCAGCGGGCTGAAAGATAAGGATGCCATGCTGCAGTTTACGGCTGAAAATATCTGGGCCTCAGCACGCGAAGCTTATGCCATCGGCAGAAAACTCGGGAAGAAAGTGATCCTCATGGGTACATCTAATGGAGCATTACTGTCCCTGAGGCTTGCCTCAACCTTTCCGGAGGTAAATTCACTGATCCTGTATTCGCCAAATATTAAAATCAATAATGGCGCTGCATGGCTGCTGAATGATCCCTGGGGCCTGCAAATCGCAAAACTTGTAATGGGCGGTGACTATGTACAAGAACATGGAACAGAGCCTGAAGTCTTAAAGTACTGGTACAGGAAATACCGTGTAGAAGCCCTTCCCCAGCTGGAAGAATTTGTAGAAACTACCAGCAGGCCAGAGGTATTCTCAAAAATTAAACAGCCCGTGTTGATGCTTTATTATTACAAAGACGAAGCCCACCAGGATAAAACGGTAAAGGTAGATGCCATGCTGAAAATGTTTGATCAGCTCGGAACAGCTGCCGCCTTAAAAAGAAAGATGGCCCTTCCTAAAACCGGAGTCCATCCCATTGCATCATCCCTGCTGTCAGGAGATATACCCGCTGTGGAGCGCGAAACACAAAAGTTCGCTATGGATATCCTAAGCATGAAACCCAGGGCGGTTACGCGGGATTAGGTTACAACCTCCCCGCTTCATCATCAAGTGCATTGTTCTGATGTTTGTTTTTGCGGGAAAAGATGTCTTTTCCAAAGCGATACGTAAATGCAAATCCAAAACGCTGCGTATCCGATCTGCTCAGCTGTGCGTAATCGGCGTTTTCCAGGCCTATGGAATGGTTGTGATATACCCAGGAGTGAAAGATATCTTCCGCAGCAAGCCTCAGGCTGCCCTGCCCTTTGAGGATTTTCTTCTGGACACTAGTGTTTACACGGTACATGCCACCCGTGAAGGTCTGCCCGTTCAGGTCCCTGCTGGCATAATATCCGCCAAATTCAGCACTCCAGACATCATTAAACCTGAACTGGTTCAGTACATTGATCCGCGCAACATAGGTTGCAGGATCAAATTTTATCCCATTGGATATTCCATGCAGGCCCATTCTTGACAGCAACACATCAGTATTTAAAGACCACCATTTGGCGGGCGACAAAGATAAACCTGTGTTGAGCAGCAGCATAAAACCGTTACCTATATTTTCCGGGCGCGTAATAAATATCTCGTTCTCAACCCGGGTGGTCACAAAGATCAGATCAGTAAAGCGGTTATAACTTAATGCCATACGCAAAAGCTGTTTATGCTGATACTTGAGTTCAAACCTGTACTGGTATTGTGGGTTCAGCATTGCATTGCCCGTGCTGTAAGAATACTGGTCCCTTAAGATCAGAAACTCATTCAGCAGCTGGTAACTTGGCCGGTTGATCCTCCTGGTGATGCCCAGGGTAAATGCATTATTGCCCAGGGTATCGAGTTTGTAATTCAGGAAGAGGGCAGGAAAGAATTTGGTATAATCTTTTTTAAAGCTACTGCCTGTCACCACCTCATTTCCCATCTGATTACCTTTGGCAATGGTATTTTCAGCCCTCAGCCCCAGCTGCACGCCAAAGTATTTCCCGCTCTTCATGGCATTCAGGTAAACTGCGTTGATGTTCTCCCTGTATTTAAAGTGGTTGGATTGCCCATTGTCAATAAACTGCTCATTATCAATAACATTATAATACTCCGACATATTATCATTGCTTACCCAGCTGGATTTAAACCCTGCTTCAAGTTTAGCTTTGCCCCTCATCGGATGTACATAATCCGCCTTTGCGGTATAAACATTCATGGACGAAGGCAGGTGATAATAAAACTGCCTGCTGCTGCTTTGCATCCCATCCGGAAGAAACACCAGATTTTGCAGATACTGATCATTAGCGCCGTCATAATTCAAATAGTTTACATCGGCCGACAATTCCCTGCCTGATTTGCCAAACTTGTGTATCATACTCAGTCCCGTACTCAAATTTGTTTTATCATAACCGCTCCTGGTATCTCCGCTGCCCAGACTGTCAAGCACAGCGCTGCTGTAATTTCCGCTTTGATAACTAAGCCTGTCATGCCTGCGGATTTCGTTTATGTTCATCTGCACAGTGTAGGTTGTATTCGCATTTGCGGAGTAATCGGCCCCAAAACTGGTGTTCAGCGAATTGCTCCTGCTGAGCTGGCTGTTAAAAAGCGATATGGAAGAACTGGGATCAGCACTGCCCTGACTAAAATAAAGTCTGTCATAACTATCGTCAACATATCCCGTATCATAAGTATAACCTATGTTCCCAAACACATTGATCTTTTTATAATTATAATTGAGGTTCAGGCTATTGTTGCTCCGCAGGTACTTTCCCTGTGAAAACCCTGTGGAAACACTCCCTGTAAACCCTCCTGCACGGTTTTTTTTCAGTCGGATATTGATTACTGCATTCCCTGCCGCGTCATACCTGGCTGAGGGGTTATCAATCAGTTCAATCTGATCCAGCAGCGCTGCCGGAATAGATTTGAGGTAGGAGGCAAGATCCTGGGCCGACATATATTTGGAACGGCCGTCAATCAAAACCAGCACACCTGTCCTGCCGTTCAATCCAATTTCGCCATTGGTTCCCACTGTTACCCCTGGAGTTTTTTCGAGCACTTCCAGCGTATTGCTGCTGGCGCTGCTGATCATTGCTTCCACATTCACTACCGTTTTGTCCATTTCCATCTGCATCAGCGGCTTTTTTCCCTGGATTACCACTTCTGCGAGGTTGTTCTTTCTATCCGACTGCAGGACGATCACCGGCACAAAGGTCGTATCCTTTATGCCGTCGAGCAGCACTGGCAGCTTGTATAACTGATGTCCCAGCGCTTTTGCAGTAAGAATATAACTGCCTTTCGCGAGCCCACTGAATACAAACCTGCCGCTCCCATCCGTGGTGGTATGGCTCAGCAGCGATGAATCTTTTGCATTCAACAACCGTATATCAGCATTCATCAGGGGTTCATTGCCTTTGTTGCGCAGCATGGAGGAAATTGTATGCTGCCCAAGGCAGGTAAGGGCGAAAAGCGATGAAAAGAGCAGGGCTAAAAGTGCTTTCATGATTTGAAGGTTATGATAAATGATACAGCAAATATTGATTGCAGGCAGTAGTAAAGAGAAAAAATATGTCGTAACTTGGCTAGCAGAGGATAGACTACCGATTGACGGTGATCAATGGCACGGAAACCTGATGAAAGCATTTGGACACTGATTTCAGGCCGTTCATCAACTTTATACGCAAAAAAACCTCAGGCTTGCCCAGATTTGTACCGGTAATTCAACTGAACCGCAAAACATTACAATGACCGACAAAAAAAAATACCCGCTGGGTTTCTTTGGAAACTACCTCTACATCTTTCTGTCACTACTGATTTCTGTCCCCCTCTTTCTGGCAATCCAATCCTATGTTGTATCCCTTGGGGTCGTTAATGAAGATGAGGCCGTAGCTTTTGCCTCAACAGTATGTTTCATTCTGGGGGTATTTGCGGGGCGTTATATCTCCCAGTTCTGGGCGGCCGGCTTAAAAACCCTGCCCAAATTCGAGGTTATCGCCCTGGCTACACTGACCGTCCTTTGCATCGGTTGGCTGTTTTTTCATGCCGATTTCCCTCTTGAAGGTCGGACGGGAATCAATTTGATGTTATTTTGGGTGCCCTTCGGCCTTGTAAGTGTGCTCACCGGGGTGCTTATCAAAGTGATCCATGCAGTGACAGAAAACCAGTTGCAGGAAGCGCAAAGTATCGCCACACACAGCAAAAGTGAACTGAACCTGCTGCAGTCGCAGCTAAGCCCGCATTTTCTGTTCAATACGCTCAACAACATGTATGGGATCTCCATCACCGATCACCAGAAAATACCGGAACTCCTTTTAAAATTAGCTGAGCTACTGCGCTATTCTGTATATGATGCAACAGAAACCTATGTACCGCTAAAGGATGAGCTTGGTTATATCAATAACTATATTGAGTTCGAAAAGATCCGTATCGGTGAAAGACTGGTGCTGAGTACAGATATTGAAGAGATCAGTGATGCGCGCATCAGGATAGCCCCCATGCTCCTGATCGTCTTTATAGAAAATGCCTTCAAACATTCCAAAGACACCACAGATGAGCATATCTATATTGATATCAAAATCAGGACCTGGGGAAATTCAATCCTGTTCTTCGCAAAAAACAGTTATGGAAATGAAAAACAGGAAAAAACACAATTCAACCGGAACAGCGGTTTAGGACTCAGCAATGTAAACAAGCGCCTTCAATTGCTTTATCCCAGCACCCACCTGATCAATATACAGGATGAAGCCCTACAGTACCAGGTTGAACTGCAGCTAAAAATGAAATAAATGGAAAAAATCAGTTGCCTTATCGTTGATGATGAACCCATAGCAAGGGATATCATACAAACCTATTGCGGACACCTGCAGCAGTTACAGGTAGTGGCTTCCTGCGGAAACGCGCTGGAAGCTAAACAGGTATTGCAGCAGCAAAAGGTAGACATCCTGTTTCTTGATATCAATATGCCTATCATGGATGGAATTTCATTTGTAAAAACGCTTAAGACACCGCCTCAGGTGATATTTACCACGGCCTACAAAGAATATGCGCACCACGCTTTTGACCTGGCGGCATGCGACTATCTCCTCAAACCTTTTTCCTTCGACAGGTTCATCATCGCTGTAGACAAGGCCCTGGAGAAAATCAGCCCTTTACCGGAGAAAACCGTTAAAACTGCTGAACGCAGTGCCGAAGATTTTATCTTTATCCGAACAGAGGGAAAGATTTACAAGGTTCAGTATGATGAGCTGCTTTTTGCCGAAGCACAGGGGAACTATACAAAGATCAACACAGCCAGCCAGACACTTTCACCAAAAATGGCTTTTTCCACGCTCGAAGAGCTGCTGCCAAAATCTATTTTTCTGCGCGCCCACCGTTCATTCATTATCAACAAATCCAGGATCAGTCATATAGAAGGCAACAGGATATGGATCAATGGTGCAGAAATACCTATTGGCAGCAATTACAGGGATGCATTGCTGGCCGAGCTGGGCTTCACAAAGTAGTAGCTTAATGTTGCCGATGGCCAACCACAGGAATTTAAATCTCCCGGAGATCGGCCGATTTGATCCAGCCTTCGTTACCATTTGGCAGCCGCACTTTAACCCAGTGCTGTCCAACTTCCAGAATACTTACCTTTAAACCCTCATGGATGAGGAACAGGGACCGAGAATCCTCTGCCGGTGCACTTTTCACGTAAACCGGACTGTTAAATACAATTCCGTGCTGCTGTTCAAAATAGCTCACCTGCCGGCTCAAAATAAATATGCTGGAAAGCCCTGCTGCAAAACAGAACAGACTGATAAAAAAAGCAGGTTTTTTGATGCTGATCCGCAGCGCAAAAAAGTAGATAATCAGAAAGAAGGAACCAAAAAATGAGAGCAGCAGGCTGATTACCGCTAAAGTATCGGCAGAATAGCTCAGGTAAACAGAAGTCCACCACCTGCTCATAAAAAACTCAGGTACTTCTTCGATCTTATCCCTTGTTTTTGAATTGGCAAGACGGATGTTTGCATTGATTTCTTCATCATTCGGCGCAAGCTCATGGGCTTTCTCATAATACAGCAGTGCCGAAGGCAGATCTCCCAGTTTGTAGCTTGCATTCCCCATATTGAAATAAACCGCCGGAGAATGCTGCCCGCCAGAAATGATCTTTTCATACACGTCCAGTGCTTCTGCATACCGGGCTTTTGCGTAATAAGCATTGGCTTTTTTAAAGAGTTCGCCGGGCTGTACGGTGGCAAATGACCATAAAGGCAGCACAAGCGCTATCCATAAAAATAAAGTCTGCAGGGCGCGTTTAAATTTCATCTTCAATACGGTTGATAATATTTTTTGCCTTTTGCAGGACTTCCTGCTCAGACATGGAGGTTACAGGCGAATAACGTGCCATCTCGCACTGATCAAGTGTTTCCAGCAGCTGCCTGGTCAGTTCCGGATCAATATTCCTCATAGCTAAACCGGAAACTATCGTTTCCCTGCTCAGTTCGGCTACAGAGATACTTAGCTTATCACTTAAATAGCCATACAGCCCCTTAAAAATAGCTTCGTAAAAATCGTTCCTGTTGCCCAGCTGTTTTTCCGCGCTCGCCAGGTGACGGGCGGCAACCTTTCCAGCCTTGCGGCTTTTAAGCTTCACGATATCACTGTTGTTTCTGCGTTCCTGGTTCCTGTACACAAATGCTGCTACGCAGGCTAAAGGACCGGATGCGAGTAACAGATAATACCATATCGATCCATAAAAATGCTGACCAATACTGCTCAGTCCGGCATCACCGGTTTTGATGTACCTGATGTCTTTATCCAGCTCTTTCACATCTTCCTTAGCGGCGGCTGAAAAGGCTGTCACGTTACTTTCTGCTGTACCCTTATTCACCTTCACCTTGAATGATTTTCCTGAAAGCACCACATATCTGCCGGTTGCAGGATTAAAATAGGAAAACTGCAGCGGGTCTATAGTGTAATCCCCCTGATGTCTTGGGATCACAAGGAAGCTGTACAACCTCGTCCCCGAAACCCCTCTGCCAGTCTCCGTAATCGTATCTGTGATCTTTGGATCATACTTTTCAAAGTCAGGCGGAAAATTTACAGTCAGGTCTTTCAGCAGTTTGATATTACCGGTCCCTGTAACTTTCACTTTATACGTAAGCGACTCATTTGCTCTCAGTTCAGTCTTATCCAGATCGGTACGCATAGTAAAATTACCCACCGCGCCGGTAAAACCCGCAGGTTTTCCTGTTTCCGGCAGTGGTTTTACATGAATCACCACAGCTGCACTCTTCGTATTGTACTTCACATCCTTATAGGAGCCAAAAAACTGGTCCATAATATCCCTTGATGGTGCAGGCACCCTTGCAATAAAAGTCATCTCAAAGGGATCGATCTTAATGTTTCCGGAATGCTCTGCAAATAAAATGCTTTGTCTCACATCGGCGACATTGTATTTCTGGCCTTTGTAAGTCTCTACCCGCCATTGTGCCTGTTGCTGGTTATCCTTCACGTCCTGGCTCCAGAAGCCTGTCAGGTCGGGCAGTTTATCCAGACGGCTGTCAACAATGCCAACCCTGGTGTATAAGCGATAAGTAAGCAATATCTGCTGTCCCTGGTAAACATTTGTCTGATCCGCTACAGCGCGAATAAAAAGTGATTTGGAAAGATCGGCGGGGCTTTCATCTGCAATACTGTTATCCGGAGCATTCTGCGGATTATTTTGATTTTGCTGTACGGGCTGCCCTTTTACCACAGTCATCCTCACAGGACTGCTGAGCAGGCGGCGGCCGTTCACAACCATACTTGCAGAACCTATTGTTATAGTTCCTTCTTTCACAGCGGCAAGAATATAGCTGTATGCACTGCTTACCGTGGTATTACCATTTATGGAAGTCATGCTATTGGACACATTCGGACCCGAAAGCACCTGAAAGCCATTGAAATCCGGCGGTGTAAAACGGTCCCCATTGCCATTCACTGAAAACGACACCTCAAACTGCTCCCCTGTTCCTACCTGACTGGAGCTTACCGATGCCGTAAGCCGGGTATCCTGTGCAAACAGCAGGTTTGTACAAAAAAGCAGCACCAATGCGATATAATTTATTTTTTTATACATAACAGCGGTTACCAGTCTTTAGCGACACGTACTTTTTCTCCTTTAAATTTTTTGTTCTTCAATTTATCCTGCGTCTGCTTTTCGTTGTTGTTCATCGCATCCAGCATTCTTTGGGCATCTTCTTTTGACAAAGTTCCGGGCTGGGGTTTAGGCTCCTGACCCTGGTCTTTTTTGTTAGAATCTTTATTCTGCTGATCCTTATTGTCCTTATTCTGATCCTTTTTATCCTGGTCTTTTTTATCCTGGTCTTTCTTGTCCTGATCTTTTTTGTCCTTATTATCCTTATTGTCTTTGTTCTGCTGATCCTTATTTTTGTCCTTGTTGTCCTTTTTCTGCTGCTGTTGTTTTTTCAGCATTTCCTGGGCATAGGCAAGATTGTACCGTGTTTCTTCATCCTTAGGATTATTCATCAATGCCTTTTTATAGGCAGCAATCCCCTCTTCCAGCTTTTTGTCATTCACAAATGAATTGCCCAGGTTATGATAAGCCTGTGCTTTTACCTCTTTACTGTGCTCCGGACTTCCGGCGATCTGTGTAAACTGCTCGCGTGCATCAGCAAATTTCTTCTGTTTATATAAAGCATCCCCTAAATTGAAATTACCTTCAACATTCTGGCCTTTCTGCGGGTTCTGGTTTTTCTGCATCACAGATTTGCGGTAGTTGGCTTCGGCTTCTGCAAAATTCTGCTGTTTATACAGATCATTTCCTTTTTTAATATAACGTTTACCCTGCTGCGCAAACAGCAAAGTCCCCTGCAATAAAAACAATGATATGATCACTAAATACTTCATGTCTCTTATTTTTTCCCCGTATTCATCCTGTTCTGACTTGGGCCGGATCCTGCTGCCGGCGTAGGCGATTTCACTTCAAAGAGCTTCACATTGCTCAACCTCAAACTTTTACGGTTTGAGATAAAGAATTCCAGCAACAGGAGCAGAAGCGCCAGGCCGAGGAAAAACTGAAAGCGGTCTTCATAATCCTTAAAGTTCCTCGAATCTACTGTTTTGCGCTGTACACCTGCAATCTGGTCCATCACTATACTCATGCCGCTATTGGCATTTGTGGCCCTTACATAAGCACCCTTTCCCGCTATGGCAACTTCCTTGCCCATCTCTTCATTCAGCTTGCTGAGCACCTGCTTACCAAGGCTGTCTGTATGAAAACCTATTTCTTTGCCGTTCTCATAAATTGGTATCGGCGCACCCTCCAGAGAACCAATCCCGATAACATTGATCATTACATCCTTATCGGCTGCACTTTTCGCTGCGGCCACTGCATCGTCCTCATGGTTTTCGCCATCCGTGATCACAATCATCGCCTTACCGGTACCGTTTTTAAAGTCAAATGAGCGCATGCCCAGATCGATAGCGGCACCTATGGCCGTCCCCTGTGTGGGAACCATGTCCGTAGTAATGGTATTTAAAAACAACTTGGCCGCCGAATAATCGGTGGTGATTGGCAACTGCACATAAGCTTCACCTGCAAAAACGATAATTCCTATACGGTCATTGTGCAGGTTGTCGATTAACTGGGCAATTGAGCGCTTCGCGTTTTCGAGCCTGTTGGGTGCAATATCCTGAGATAACATACTGTTGGATACATCCAGCAGGATCATCAGGTCTGCACTCTTCTGTTTCACCTCCTCCAGCCTGGAACCCATTCGCGGATCGGCAATACCAACCACCAGCAGCGCATAAGCAGTAACAAAGAGGATAAACTTAAGCCAGGGTCTTGAAAAAGATACCTCGGGGATGATCAGATCAACTACCTTCCTGTCCCCCAGCCGCGCTACAGCCTTCTTTTTCCAGCGGCTGACCGCAAAAAACAGTGCAATCAGCAAAGGAATAGCTGCAAGGCCCCACAAAAATTCTATATGTGCAAATTTAAGCATCTGATTATGTTAATGCCCCCTTCAGCAAAGTGTTTTTAAGTATAAACTCTGATAATAAAAGTACCACTGCGATTACCGCAAACGGCAGAAATACCTCAGTTTTTTTATGGTACTGTGTAACGTCGATCCTGGCTTTTTCCAGCTTATCGATCTGTTCGTAAATGCTTTTCAGTTTTTCATTGTCGGTAGCCCTGAAATATTTGCCTCCGGTAGTTCTGGCAATTTTAGTAAGGGTTCCTTCATCCACATCTACCGGCATATTCTGGTAACGCACACCCATAGGCGTCTGCACCGGGTATGGTGCATAACCGCGGGTGCCAATCCCTACTGTATAAACCCGTACATTAAACTGCTTTGCAATTTCTGCTGCAGTAACAGGTGGAATAGAGCCTGCATTGTTAGAGCCATCTGTTAGCAGAATAACCACTTTGCTTTTGGCTTCACTGTCTTTTAATCTGTTCACCGCGGTGGCCAGCCCCATCCCTATAGCCGTACCATCATCCACCATACCATTTTTAACCGCAGAAAACACATTGATCAGTACATCATGATCAATCGTCAGCGGGCATTGGGTAAAAGCTTCGCCGCTAAAAACAACCAGGCCAATCCTGTCATCAGGGCGGTCCTTGATAAAATCTATTGCTATGTTTTTTCCGGCTTCGAGCCTGTTTGGTTTAAAATCCTCTGCAAGCATACTTCCGGAGATATCGGAAGCGATCACAATATCAATTCCCTGTGTGGTTGAGTTTTGCCAGCTCAGTGCGGATTGCGGTCTTGCCAGCGCAACGATCAGTGCCAGCAAAGCGAGCGACCGCAGGATGATGCCCAGATGGCGCAAGCGGGGAATAATACTTTTACCCGGAAGGGAGAAGCCTTTCAGCGCAGATACACTCAGACTTCCCTGCAGTTTCTGTTCCCTCCAGATATAGTAAGCCACAGTTACCGGAATGAGCAGCAGCAACCAGAAAAAACCCGGATTTGCAAATTCTATTCCCTTAAACACCCTCACCTCCTGTTTTTCGATCGTTATTTAACTCAGCACCTGCGGTGTTACTATCGCTCAGCTTATCTTTTTCAGGAAGTTCCGTTGCAGCAGTAACCAGTTTTCGGGTACCTGCTACAAACAACATTGCATCTTCAATACTTCGCTCATTTTCAATTGCCAATGGCTTTTCCTTCGCAAATTTTACCAGGTCGGCCAGCGTCAAAAGCTGATGGAGTGTATTTCTGCTTTCTGCATTAATATCCGCGTATTTTAAACCTGCCAGAATTTCCTCAGTAGTTTTTTCATGAGTTTTGATTGCATACCTCTTCTCAAGATATTCGCGCAGCACATCAGTCAGTTCACTATAATATTCTTTAACCAGCTGCTGCTGCCATAATTTTTTGTCCTTCAGTGCTGTCAGCTGGTTTAAAGCAATCTCATGGGCCGGCAAAGCAGGTACAATTACTTCTTTTACAGGCTGAGTTTTTTTGCGTTTAAGCCAGTAATACACCGCAGCTGCGATCAGTAGTAAACCTAATAACGGGAACAGCAGCAGCTGCCAGTTGTCCCTGAGCCAGTCTGTAAAGGTATAAGATACCGCCAGGGGTTGTTTGATATCAAAAATTGCTTTGGTTGTATCCACTTTTACCGACTGCACAACCAGCTTCAGTTCATCTGTCCTGATTGCTCCAGCCCTGCCGGTAAATATAAATGAGGGGATCGTATAGCTGCCTGCATCAAAGCCCGTAACCACAAAACTTTTTGTTACTGTGATCTTTTCAGGATCGTTCTGGTCACGGATCGTATCTTGTGCGCTTGTGCTTATAACCTGTAATTTACCAGCCAGTGTATCCGCCAGTGCGGGGAAATTAAACTGCTCCTTTGCCTGCTGATAAACAGTCAGGTGCAACCTGGTCTGATCACCTATCCGGATGGCCGACTGGTCGAGCTTTGCAATTGCCCTGGTATCCTGCGCAGCAGCCTTCATAAAAAAGCAAGACATGCACACTCCTAAAACCAGGATATATTTAATGAAATTCTTGGTCATATCCTCTGTTAACGTTTGCGTTCCCGCTTTTTAAATAAGGTTCTCAATGGCGTAATATAAGACTCATGTGTGCCGATTGAAGTAAAATCTACCCCCGATTTACTAAAAACATCCTTCAGCAGGGCATTTCTTTTCAGCGCATCCGCCTTAAAAGCCGCTCTCACATTTTTATCACCCGTATTTACCCAGGATAAAAGTCCGGATTCTTCATCCTTCACCGGGATCAGCCCGAGGTCAGGAAATTCCTCTTCGGATTTATCATAAAGCCGCAGGGCAATCACATCGTGTTTTTTATTGGCCAGTTTAAGCTGTTGCTCAAAAGCCGGGCTCATAAAATCTGAAAGGATGAAGGCTGTACATTTTTTCTTGATGGCGCTGGTAAAATAGCGCAGCGCTTCAGCTACATCGGTACCTTTACTCTCCGGTTTAAAATCAATCAGTTCCCTGATGATCATCAGGATATGGCTGCGTCCCTTTTTCGGCGGGATAAATTTTTCAATCCTGTCACTAAAGAAGATCACGCCAACCTTATCATTGTTCTGTATAGCGGAGAAAGCAAGTACAGCACATAATTCTGTAGCAAGATCCTGTTTCTGCTGGTTTTGTGTACCAAAGTTTTCGGAACCGCTCACGTCCATGAGCAGCATCACAGTGAGCTCCCGTTCTTCATCAAACACCTTCACGTAGGGATGATTAAAACGTGCTGTTACGTTCCAGTCGATCGTTCTGATTTCATCGCCCGGCTGGTACTCCCGCACCTCGTTAAAAGCCATACCCCTCCCCTTAAAAGCAGAGTGGTACTCACCCGAAAACAGGTGATTGCTCAGCCCGCGGGTTTTAATCTCGATCTTCCGTACTTTCTTTAATAGCTCTTTGGTGTCTCTTGCCATTTTTGTTTACAGTAATGCCGGGTTAAGGTACTTCTACTGCATTTAAGATCCCAGTAATGATATCTTCGGTAGTCATATTTTCAGCCTCAGCCTCGTATGTTAAACCTATACGGTGCCTCAGAACATCATGGCAGATTGCCCGAACATCCTCAGGAATCACATAACCCCTGCGTTTGATAAAAGCATAGGCTTTTGAAGCAAGGGCCAGGTTGATACTTGCCCTTGGCGAAGCACCGAAACTGATCAGGTTTTTATAGTTGACGAGTTTATACTGATCCGGGAAACGCGTTGCAAAAACTATATCAATGATATACTGCTCGATCTTTTCATCCATATAAACCTCTTTCACTACTTTACGTGCCCTGATAATATCATCAGGATGTACAATAGCATTTGGTTTTAACATGCCGCCGGGGGCGATATTTGCCCTCACGATTCTCTTTTCATCCTCTTTTGTAGGATACCCTATCACCACCTTGAGCATAAAACGATCCACCTGGGCTTCGGGCAGCGGATAAGTTCCTTCCTGTTCGATAGGATTCTGGGTAGCCAGCACCAGGAATGGTGTAGGCAATGGAAAAGTCTCCTCGCCGATAGTCACCTGTCTCTCCTGCATGGCTTCAAGCAAAGCGCTCTGTACCTTTGCAGGGGCACGGTTGATCTCATCGGCAAGAATAAAGTTCGAAAATAAGGGGCCCTTTCTGACAACGAACTCCTCCTTTTTCTGGTTGTAGATCATCGTTCCGATCACATCCGCAGGCAGCAAGTCCGGCGTAAACTGGATCCGGCTGAAATCGGCCTGGATAGCTTTGGACAATGTATTGATCGCCAGCGTTTTTGCCAGTCCGGGAACCCCTTCAAGCAAAATATGGCCGTCGGCCAGTAAACCGATCAGCAAACGTTCAACCATATATTTCTGTCCAACGATCACCTTGTCCATCTCCATTTTCAAAAGATCAACAAAGGCACTTTCACGCTGAATCATTTCATTGACAGCCCTTATATCCGTTGAGTACGATGAATTAGCAGCCATAGCATCAGCCGGCTGATGCTCCGTATTACTCTTTAATTCTTCCATTAATCCTTTAATTTTTTAGCTAGGCAAACATAAACAGTATATCCATTTTTCACCAGAAAAATATCAGATATAATTGTTAAAAAGTGTTAAAATTTGTCTCATCCTCCCCTCCTGATTGGCACTTCTGCACCGCAGCAATCTGTTACCGGCGTAATATATTTATCAAACCTAAAAAATCTTGTATGAGTTCAACAAACAAAAACACCAAAATCCTTTACTGGGTCAGCACGGGTATTGTAGCTGCATTTATTTTACCGGGGGTCCTTTACATTGGCAGTAAAATGGCGCTGGAGGGCACTGCACACCTGGGCCTCCCCCTATGGTTCCACTATGAACTGAGCATCGGCAAGCCGATCGGGGCCATCATCCTCATCCTGCCAATCTTTTCAAAGATGATAAAAGAATGGGCCTACGTAGCCCTGGGTATCGATTTTATCTCTGCTACCATTGCACATCTCGCAGTTGACGGTTTAACATCAATGTGGTATTTTCCGCTGGTTTTCTTTGGAATCCTGATTGTTTCATATGTTACCTACCATAAATTACAGGATCAAACAGCTGTCTGATAAATTTTTGCATTTCCGGGGAGTAAATTCTTATATTTAAAACAAAAACCAAATATTTATTAAGTATGACAGAATCTACTCCTACAATTGTGGCCGTTGTAACCGAGACCGCCAATCCAGCTCCACTAGGCCTTTGTGCATTTGGCATGACCACCGTTCTGCTGAACATCCACAATGCCGGTTTTTTTGAGATGAACTCGATGATCCTGGCCATGGGCATCTTTTACGGCGGATTAGCACAGGTGATCGCAGGGATTATCGAAGCAAAAAAGAACAATACATTTGGCCTCACTGCTTTTACCTCATACGGATTCTTCTGGCTCTCGCTCGTAGGCCTGCTCGTAATGCCTAAACTTGGCTGGGCTGCTCCAACGACTGCCGGAGCCATGGCTGCGTATCTGAGCATCTGGGGCGTTTTCACATTCCTGCTGTTCTTCGGTACACTCAGATTAAACCGCGCACTGCAGTTTGTTTTTGGCTCCCTGACCATCCTGTTCTTTTTATTGGTTGCAGGGAAAGTTACAGGCAATCCTGCGATTGAACATTTAGCCGGATATGAAGGAATAATCTGTGGAGCATCAGCAATTTATACAGGCATCGCCAATGTGCTGAATGAAGTGTATGGAAGGGTTGTTTTACCTATCGGCCCGGTTAAAAGTGCTTAGCAGAAAACTGCCCGGGCTGCCTTAAAAAAGAGAACGATGACACCGGACAAGTCAAAACCTAAAAACATTGATGAATATATTGCTGCTTTCCCAAAGGCAACTCAGGAACTGCTTGAGCTCATGAGAAAAACCATCGGGGAAGCAGCTCCGGAAGCCGAAGAAACAATCAGCTATCAGATCCCTACATTTAAACTGAAAGGTAACCTGGTACATTTCGCAGGTTATGAGCGCCACATCGGTTTTTATCCGGGCTCCGGCAGCACCATTGCTTTTAGGGAAGAGCTGTCCGGGTATAAAAGCGGAAAAGGCTCTGTGCAGTTTCCTATCGGCAAACCGATACCGCTCGAACTGGTGACGAAAATTGTGAAGTTCCGGATACAGGAGAACCTGGATAAAGCTGCTCAGCGCGCTTCAAAATAATGGCAGAACTTATTAGGCGTCCCACCATTTCAATGGAAATTCCAGCTTATCAACGGAACCTACAATCAGGTCTGGTTTGAACGCGTATTTACCCAAACGTTCTTTGCTTGCAATGCCCGAAAGCACCAGAACGGTTTTGTATCCCATTTGCACTCCACCCTGGATATCAGTCTCCATAGTATCGCCAATTACAGTTGTACCCGCTGTTTCCAGTCCCAGGAACTTCCTTGCGGAACGCATCATCACCGGGCTCGGCTTGCCGATAACAAAAGCTTTAACACCACTTGCCTCTTCAATCATCGCTGTAGTGGCAGCAATTCCAAGGTTGTTCCATCCTGGTTTTTTTGGGGATGGGTCCCTGTTGGTGGTAATGAATTTCGCACCTGCCAGGATCATGTCTACTGCTCGCTGCACCATCTCCAGTGTAAAGTTTCTGCCTTCGCCCAGTACCACAAATTCCGGATCGGTATCAACCAGGGTAATCCCGTTTTCATGTAAGCTGGTCAGCAAGCCGCCCTCGCCCAGAACATAAGCAGTTCCGCTATGTCCCTGATCACCCAGGAATTTCCCGGTCGCCATTGCGCTGGTATATACGTGTTCTTTGGTTACCTCAATGCCCAGCCGCTTCAGTTTCCTGGTTACTTCCAGGCTTGTACGCTGGCTATTATTGGTCATAAAAGCAAAAGGAATATCCTGCCTGATCAGATTAGCAATAAAAGTATCAGCACCCTGGATCAGTGTTTCGCCGTTATAGATTACACCGTCCATATCTATCAAAAGTCCCTGTTGCATAAAAAAAATTAATTGTATGATTTATGCACGAATATAACCGTTGTAGCGATCTTTTCATGAAGAAAGAAATTTATTGTTCCTGCGGTGCTTTTTCCTGCCCCACCAGATATAAAACCCGGTAACCGGCAAACTGGCACAAACCAGACTCCCAAAAAAATAGAGGATTTTAGTGGGCAGTCCGCCAATCTCTCCAACATGCAAACCATAGTTCGATCGCCTGATCCAGTTACTGAATTCCAGATCTTTTAGTTTTTGCGCAGATCCCGGCAGCTCCTTCAATGTATACTGATCGAGGTAAACATCTCTCCAGGTCCCCCTGTACATGTCCGTACACAGGTAGATAGGGTCAGACGCTTTCTCCGGGAACTTTATGATAATATTCTTCTGGTTATGCTCCGAAATCTGCTGAAAGCCTTTACGCCAGGCTTTATCTACCTGCAGCATCACATCCGACTGTGGATTGGCGCTGGTATCAGATACAGATTTAACCCGCGGCTGGCTCTCTCCACCGGCCAGCCAGAATACGCTGTTATTGATCCATGAAAAACTCATGATTAATCCCGTTAAGGCAAATAAAAGCGCCAGCAGCAGCATGTAAAAACCAAGCACGTTATGCAGATCATAATTGAGCCGTTTAAATTTCGCCTTCCATTTGATCTTAAAACTTTGCTGCTGCGCCTTCTTATTCCATTTCCCTGGCCACCACAAGATTAACCCGCTAATGCTCAGGAGAAAAAACACCAGTGTAGACCAGCCTACAACCTGATGTCCTATTTTATCGGGCAGCCACAGATACAAATGCCCGTCATCGATAAAGTCAAAGAAATCCTCCCTCAGGGCAACCGCCAGGATACCAGCAGTGTAAGGGTTCACATAAACTACGGAATCGGAAGCATCCAGACTCACATGGGCAGAATATCCTTCTCCATGATACCATACGGAAGAAACTTTCTTCTCAGGGATAGCCCTCCCAACAGCACGGTAAATAACCGAAGGAGCAACCATCCCGCCCCCGGCAGGTTTTTCTGCACGAAACCAGGGCCTGCTCAGCTGCTTGATTTCCTGTTCAAATACAAGGATGCATCCGGTGATGCCCAATATCAAAACAACAATTCCGGAAGCAATTCCTAGCCATAAATGAAACCATGCGTTAATTTTGCCAAAAGACCATTTATTAATTTTTCTTACAGACATTTTTAAGGGGTTTCCTATTTTAACTTTTCTATCCTCAGGATGTAGTCAATTCCACCCGTAAATTCGGCACCCTTGGTCAGCTGGTCCGTAGCAGGATCATACTGCCAGATATAATCCCTGTCGGCAGCATTCACCATGATAAAAGCTTTGCCATCTTCAACGATCACGGCATTGACCATGCGTTCACCTTTGTCCGCCGGAAGGTCAAGTTTTTTAATCACCGTACCTGTTCTCACATCCACTACGGTAAAATAATGTTCTGCATCAATAGATTGTCCCGCAATACGCGATCTGACAATAGCCCTTCCATTTCCAATGTACCACATTGCAGGGGCTTTTTCATTGTTGACTGCGGCAGAGTAATTGAAGAAATATGTAGGATCAATTTCTGTGCTGCCATTTTTGATGCGGTACATTACCGAAGGCGAAGTATAATCGTAACTATATGTAGGGTCAGTAACAAAATAAAGGTCATTGTTCTCATCTACAAACGACATTGGTGCATACACATTTGGCCCTCCCGCGCCACTGCTCCTCACATCTTCTGTGGTTTTCTCCACTTTCATACCAGGATAATCGATCACCGAAACAAAGGTCTTCCTGTATACAGGCATATTCGGATAAACTGAAAAATCATCAGAGCCTACGCCATAACCGAGATACAGTTTATTGCCCCTGTACTGTGCAAAACCGATATTGTATACCGAGAAACCCGCAGGAATAGCCGCTAGGCTGAGCTTACCAGTAGTAATCGTCATTTTGTCGGTTTTGATCACTGCATAACGTGCCTCACCATTGCCATCGCCAAATATAATCAGGGTATTCTCATCTGCCCAGGCATAAGCGCTCCAGTTTAACCAGGTAAAGGGAATCTCTTTATCGATCAGCAAAGCCCCGTTTTCTACATGGTATTTACCAAGACGGCCGCTGCCAAAATTAGCATGGTAGTAGAAACCATCTCTCTGGATCACATCCTGGGCGTAAACTTTACCCGTCATCTCTGCGCCGTTTCCTTTGATACTGATCGTACCACTGGTTAGCGAGGGTACACCCGCGATATAATAAGCAGTATTCGGCCAGCTGCCGACACATAGGATTGCCGAATACCCGGTACCCTCTTCTACCGTACCTGTATTTCTTTTTTCGCATCCGCTTACTGACAGCAGCACGAGGATAACCAGGAGTGAATTTGCAGCGTAATTGTATATTTTAGTCATCTTAATTTATATAAATGTGATCATTAAGCTCCTCAAACGAGGATTTACCTGGAATAGTTTACTGTATGAAGTACCTGAATTTGACTGAAGCAGATCTGCCCGGTTTCTGTAGCCTGAAATTGTCGTAGGCAAGGTTGTCCGTCAGGTTCCTGCACTCAGCAGAAATATTGTATTTGCCTTTGGCCATAGAATAACTTAGTGAGGCATTGTGCACATATTGCGTAGGCACATCAGATTTTCCGTTTGCATTTCCGTAAGCTTCCCAGGTCACATAGAACCATTGTACATATTGCGTAAACCAGTTGAACTGCAGCCGTGTGTCTTTGCCAAGCACATTGTCTTTACCGATGCTAAAATCAAGGTTCCCGAAAAGCCATGGCTGGTTAGGGATTTTATTCATATAGGTTGCTTCATCGTTTACCGATCCTTCCTGTACAAATCTGGTTGTATTAATTGCATTCTGATAAGTACCGTTTATACTGAAAGAAAGCAGGTTGGCATAGTTATACCTCAGCTCAGCTTCAAGTCCCGTTACGCGAACATTCGATTTATTATCATTCTTCAGCAATTTTGAACGCTGATCCGGAACTACAAAAATAAAGTCTTTGGCGTTGCGGTAAAATCCGGACGCTTCTATAAAGAAAACATGTTTATCCAGTTTGAGGTTGTAATAGGCACCCAGATTGAAATTCTCGCTGCGCTCAGGTTTCAGGTCAGGATTAGCCTGCAGGTTTAAACCGTCCCCAAACATTTCTTCGGCTTCCTGTAAGCGGTAGGCATGTTCATAAGAAGCCTTAACTCCAAACTGAGGGAAGATCTTATAACGCGAAGCGATTCCATAGCCATAGTTGCTGAAAGTGGTATCACGCAAAGTATTTACATTGTCTACAAGCTTGCTTCTTTCCAGTCCGAGGTTATAATATTTTACAAAGGCGGTATTCACCAGTTTCTGATCAAAAAGATCCTGCTGATAGGCAAATCCCAGGATACGTTTGTTCAGCAGTCCGGGCATGTCATCATGATCGGTCAGCAGTTCATTATAAGTCTGGTTCCTCAGGTGATCAATCGTATAGTTCAGGTTCAGTGAATGTTCTTTGTTGATCACATAGCTTAGGTTACCCATAGCATAAGTCCGCGGCCTCATAATTTTTGCTACCGTTTTTATACCGCCCATTTCAGAATACCCCTTGGTAGTCCATGAACCGTCCCAGTAATACTGACGGAACAGGGTATCTGTAGTTGTATAGGTATCCTTGGATCTTGCAGCAAATACACTCAGGTTCAGGCCCTGGGTAAAAAGATTATCCTTTTTATAGCGCACTGACCCGTTCAGGGCCTTGCTTTTTCTTTGCACGCGCCCGTAAACAATACTCTGGTCAAAACCTGTCTGCAAATCCTGGCGGCCTTCGTTATACCCGAAACCTGCAAAAAGCACGTCTGCATATTTTTTGTTTGTAACCCCTGCTTCTATCTGCCCCATGGCCGACTTATAATGGTCATGAAAACGCTTCACATCGGTAGTCGTAAAGTTGGCTCCGTTGAGATCTGTAATCTCATTGCCAACCCTTGTTCCGCCTTCCAGAATCTCTACATCCTTCATTTTGTAATTGTTGTCAGAGTAATTGAAAAAGGAGCTTGCTTTGAGGGTTAGTCCGGTTTTTTTATCGACAAACTGACCGGTAAGTGCTGAGCGGCTGGTATTGAATGATCCATAGCTTGAACTTACATCCAGGTAATTGCTTACTTTCTGGTTTGTGACCACATTTACTGCACCGCCCATCGCGTCAGCACCAAGCTGCACAGGCACAACACCCTTGTACACTTCCATCCGTTCTGCAAGGTTAACCGGGATGTTGTTCAGTGACATTGCACTACCCAGTACTTCAAGAGGGATCCCATCTATAAAGAATTTTACCTGTTTACCGGATAAACCGTTAATGGAGAACTTAAAATCTGATCCCAGTCCACCCTGCTCACGGATCCTGATCCCTGTTGTCCTGTTCAGGATCTGGTTGAGATCGGATGTGGTATTGGCGAATTTCTTTGTATCAACGGCATTCACCGAGAAATTGGATTCTTTAATCTCCTGGGTTTTTGTCTTGCCGCTGATAGCCACATCGTTCAGCTGCTGCTGGTCTTTTTTGACAGCAACATCAACCTGAAGTTTCTGATTGGCTTTCACAGTAATCACCCGCGATTCTGTATGATAGCCGAGGTAAGAAATTACCAGGGTATAAGAACCCGGGATCACCTTATCGAGTTCATAGTAACCGCGTTCGTTAGCGGTGGTACCGATTTTGGTACCTTTTAAAAGGACGGAAGCACCAGCCACCGCTTCGTTGCCGTCTTTAACCGTTCCGGAAACCGACGAAGTTTGAGCAAAAGAACAAAATGGAATAGCGCTTAGCAGAAATAGGAGTAATTTTTTTCTATATGACATTATTTTAATGTTGTGTATTTATACCGTAAGTAGCACAACTACACTTTTCCCGAAGCAGGAAAATAAAAAAATATCAGAAAAGCTTTAAAGCCCTTGATCAGCGGCGTTCAATACGTCCATTCTCAGGATAAAATCAGTATCCCCAGCGAGCTGCAGACCCTTTTTCAAACTACCTGTGCTGATGTTATACATCCAGATATAATTACCGGCAGCAGAAGAGTTCAGGGAAATATATGCGATACCATTTTTCACAATTACACATTCCCGCCGCGTGCCCTTATCCAGGGGCAGATCCAGTTTACGGACGGTTTTATGCTGCAGATCTGCCACATAAAACTCAAAATGTGCGGTACTGTAATGGTCGCCCAGTCCCTTAAACAGATCCTTGCGCTCAGCTCTTACAATCACCTGATGGCCGCCCAAACTCCACATGCCATAAGAGTGGTTGTGGATTGCAGCAGTGAGGTCAAAGAAATAATGTTTATCCGTTGCAGTTTCAGCCTTATTGATCCTGAAAATACCCGTAGGCAGATCCGGGCGGTTTCCCAGCGCAATACCCGGACAGGTCATAAAATAATAATCGCCCTGCGGGTCACTGAATGAATAAGACTGTACCGTATTGATTCCTCCCGGATAAGTAGACCGGGTTTCCTTGCTGGTCTGGAGGGCTTTCATCTCCGGATAACTCAGTACAGTCACATAAGTTGTATCGCTGGTAGTATAGTCAGAAGGACCAAAGTTTTCATGGTAAGTATACCCCATCAGCAACTGCTGCTGCCTTGGTTCCACAAAACCAATCGACATAGAACTGAATCTGCCCGAGGGAAGCGGAATAGCTACTGGCCCGCCTGACAGGATCTTCATTTGTGCTGTCTGCACCAACAAATATTTTACCTGGGAAAACTTACGGCCGTCAAGCCCGGTTAATAACAGGGTATCCTTTCCCAACCACTGGAAATTTTCTATAGAAAAATCCTTTACCTGAACCGCAGCAACTTCCTTCAGGACCTTGTTTATGACCTGATACTTGGAAAATGAGGCCTTTCTCCTGTTGAGGTGATAATAAAATCCGTTTTTCACAATATTATCCCTGTCCATCTCCCTGACATTGAGTTCAGCACCCTCTTTTTCAGGATAAAGCACACCACTGTCTAAGGTATTGGTTTGAATAATGTATTCTTTATTGTCCTTCCCCAGGATATACAAACTGTATTTTTCTGCCACACCGGATTTGTCGCTGCTGCAGGAGATACAGCATTTCAGTAAAAACAAAGAAAAACAAAGAAAGACAGCATTTTTTGCTGCTCGGTGTAAGGTAACTGCCATATCAGATATTGAACTCGGTAGTCACACGTTTCTGGATTACCGGGGGAAGATCCAGCAGGTTACGTTCATTGACAACGATAATTTTGTCCTTCCCTTTTTTATCTTTTAAGATGATGTAGGTCTGGCCCATTTTAAAACTTACTTTTTCCTTATCCCCATGAAAGATGAGCTCAACATCTTCCTTCGCTGAAATCATCAGGCTGCCCGAAAAGTCGATAAAACCTGTACGGTAGTTGATCTTTGCTGCAGTATTTGGGCCTACTGCAATATCATAACCATTGGAGTCCAGATACCTGACATCAAACGAAGAGGTATTGTCTACTGTAATCAGATGAGGCTGTAGCTGCGATGGAATCAGAAATAGCGAAATACCAATCAAACAAAAAACCAGAACTGCGGCAATGGATCTGTACCATAATGCATAGGAAACCATTTTTTTTCTGACTTCAGGTATTTCCGGATGCTGAGGCAATGACATTTCATCTGTCTCGGTAAATATGCCTGACAACCCGTTCCAGATTTCCTTTTGATGTTCCAGTTTATCTTCTCCATCAGGCAGCATCAGCTCATCCTCAGCATCCGCCGAAAACAGCCATTCCTCTACCCAGCCGCGTTCTGTGGCTGTACATTCATCCCTGTGATATCTTTCTATAAGTTCCTTACTGATCTTCATTACCTGTACGGCAGTTCTTATGGGTAAATGTATGTATTTTATATCTGCTGATAAATATAAGTAGCAGAAGCCCATATTTCCCGTAAGTCTTTAAAAAATTATATAGAATAATGACTGAGTTTTAATTTGAGCATAGACGTAGCTTTGGTGATATGATATTCAACCGCTCTCTCACTGATGAGCAGAATGGATGCAATTTCCTTATTGGCAAGCCCATCCTCCCTGCTCATCTTATACACCCTCTTACACTGACAGGGTAAAGTATCAACCAGGCCATTCACCTTTTCCTGCAGGCTGTTGTACAAAATCCGCTCTTCAGTACAATTTGAAGAAAAGCAATCGGTCTGTAACTTCAATCCAATATGCTTTTGGCGGCTTACCTTATTCCTGAGGTACTCAAAAGCTTTGAATTTTGCAGAACGGATCAGATAATGATCAATCTTATCCAGCTTCAGCGTTTCTCTCCGCTCCCACAATGACCTGAAAATGTCCTGAACCATACCTTTTGCTGGTTCTACCTCACGGATCTGGTTATAACAAACCGCATAAACTTTTTCCCAATAGAGATTATAAGCCGTCTCGAATGTTTCCTTATCGATACGGACCGGGTTGCTGAAAGAAACTGTATGCTCTTTATCGGACAAAACGGATTTATTATGGACAGCCCAAATATATTTATTTAGAATTAATATAAACAAATTATTCTTCAGCTATCCGCAAATGCGGGTTTTCAGCCCGCGGTTTTAGACAACCTGTACGCAGCGAGAAGATAATAGAATGCGCCAAAACCAGCATACCCGGCCAAACTTGCGATACCCATCGTAGGGTCATGAGCCAGGATGATAAAAGAGCTTCCTCCGATCATAGACTGTGCGCCACTGATAATCATTGGCCATTGTCCACCCAACTCACGGCGGCGGCGTATAGCAAGGATCAGCTGAATTGCACCGGTAAGAATGGCCCAGGCACCAAATACCATCAGCGCTTCTGGAACACCTTGTTTTAAGGCCAGTGCAACAGCTACCGTAGTAATGATACTGATAGCAATATTAATAAACTGAGGCGTTTTGGAAGCGGCATTGCCATTCGCCCTGATGTCCATAAAGGTTCCGATCACATCCCATAAAGGATAAATAATCAGCAGTACTGTTGCAATAGAGACAGAAGTCTTAGCAAAAATAGCCACCAGCACAACCCATACAATAGAAAAAGCGGCGCGTGTTAAATAAAGGTTACGCAACGCATGCGCAGTCTGCACAGGAGCAGAGATTTGGGGGTTTAAATTTGAGTTACTCATGATATAGGAGATTAAATGTTTCTTTTTGTTGAGACAAATCTGCACACTAAAATCATGGATAATATTAACCTTGGTTAAGATCAGCCAGAGGGCTAAAAAATAAGCCCTTATTTTTACTCGGGAAAGAGGAGTTAAGGCAAATATAGCAGATCTTCACAAATAAGATAAATAAAGTTTCTGCAAAGTTATTTTCAGAACAAAGCCCCAGTGTAATTTGTTATACACAACTGATTGAATATTATGAAAAACAGAAATCTACTCCTTCTGGCAGCGATCGTTGTTTTTATGCTTAATGCCTGCAGTACCAAGCCAACACCAGCAATGGATGCCGGCACGCTGTCAGCAGACAGCCTGCCGGCAGACCATTCAGATACAGCAATTAAAGATCCACTGGATACAGCCTCAAATACCGTCACACGATTTGCCCTGACAGCCTGGGCAGATAATATGACACAAATGACATTAGGAGCAGTAGCCCAGCAAAATGCTAAAAACCCAAGGGTTAAATTATTTGGCAGCATGATGGTTAAACAACATACAAAAGCAAATAAGAATCTTGTCAGTTTAGCCGGGATCCACCACATCCGGGTCCCCTTAAAAATACCGGCCAGAATCAGATCTCAGATCCATGAGATAAGCAGGCTGAAAGGCGAAGAATTTGACAGGAGTTATATGTTGCTCATGACAGACCATCATCAGAAAGATATTGATCTGTTTGAGAAAACTGCAAGGCATTTACGGGACACTACTTTTAAGGCCTATATCGGTAAGACTATTCCAGTGCTCAGGCTACAGCTGGATTCTGCAAAAGCCATAAAAAATGAACTCTGAGAAATCAGCGAAATCAAAACATTTTAAGAGAAATAACCTTATAAGATACAGACAAAATTATAAACCAATTCCGATGAAAAAATTAACGGGCCTCACCCTGCCTGCATTGATAGTCTTTGCATTACAGGCTTGTTCACTGCCAAAGTATGATGCCGGCAGTTACTCTCCCAGCTCAAACACCGGGGTATCTACCTCATCAACAGACCCCGTAAATTCCCGGCCTACAGATGGCACCACCTTTACAGGAGCCACCCCCACCGGAGGCAATAGCGGCACATCTCCCAGTTCTGCAGGAATGCCCTCTATGGGAACCGCAAACTCTACATCCAGCGGTATCTCCGGAGACGACCTCGAAGCAGCAGCTACAAAAAGAGAAAACACAAGTTTTATCAGCCAGGCTGCATCAGCTGAAATGAATGCAATAGCACTCAGTCAGCTGGCCAGCAAAAACTCAAAAAATGATGCTGTGAAAAAGCTGGCAGAAATGCTGCTGAATGATTATCAAAAAGCACAGGACGAGCTGAAAACGATCGCTTCAGACAAAGGGATTGCAATACGGGAAAACACCGGTACGACCAGCTATAACAAACTTTCAGCTACAGCTGAGAAAGATTTTGATCAGGCCTACTTAAAAACAACATTATTGGAACATCAGAAAGTTTTAAGCCTCTTCAAACAGGCATCACAATTCTCAGATCCTGTCATTAAAGCTTACGCCGCGAAATATTTACCCGGATTGAAGACCCAACAGAAACAAATAGCAGCAATCAACAAAACAATTTATGAGTAACCTGAATTTTACTCATAAATATTGAAGAATTTTGTAGATTTTGTTAAAATAATGACCGATATTCATAAATAATTAGCAATCCTGATTATTTGATAAAATTTCGGTCTCATGTATAACTATGTCGGCATTTCTGATGACAAGCTTGGCCTGCTCTTGAAAAATGGCGACCACCAGGCCTTTACGGAAATCTATAACAGACATAGTCCGGCCCTGCTACTCCACGCCATTCAGAGATTACATGATGAAGATGACGCCAAGGATGTGGTTCATGAGATTTTTTTCTCCCTCTGGAACAAAAGAGACGAACTGGTGATCAGAACAAATCTCAAAGGATACCTGCATATCGCCATGCAAAACAAAGTGCTTGACAGGATCAGCCATGAAAAGGTCAGGACACAATATGCAAATTCACTGCAGGAATTCCTGGATC
>NZ_JBEVDX010000078.1:0-73134 GCF_040513095.1 Pedobacter sp.
GGTAAGAGCTCACGAATTCTCCGGGCGACCGGAGGAGCTGGTAAACCCCGGGAGTTGAAAGACCAAATAGGCTGACGCATGTAGGGCTGCTCGTCCGATGTCAGTGGGTAGGTCGTTAGAGATAAATGGCAACGTTTATAGTAGATTAATGATAGAAGCCCCGAGCAATCAGGGTACAGAACCCGGCTTACAGGCTTGCATTTTTTTATTTTATCAGTATTAATTGATAATTAGTAAATATATTAGTATCCAACAAAAGAGAAGAGAGTTACAACCTATGGCAAAATTATTAATTATTGATGATGAACGTGCGATAAGAAGCACATTACGTGAAATCTTAGAGTATGAGAACTATGACGTTGAGGATATTGATAATGGAGTTGATGGGTTAGATCTGATCAGGAAAAAGAAGTTTGACCTGGTATTGTGCGACATCAAAATGAACAAGATGGATGGTATGGAAGTGCTTGAACAGGCACTTGCGCATAGCCCTGATCTTCCGTTCATCATGATCTCTGGTCATGGTACCGTTGAAACTGCAATTGAAGCCAGTAAAAAAGGAGCGTTCGACTTCATTTCAAAACCACCGGATCTGAACCGGTTGCTGATTACAGTAAGAAATGCACTGGACAGAGGTAACCTGGTTACCGAAACCAAAGTTTTAAAAAGGAAAGTAAGCAAAACAAGGGATATCCTTGGCAGCTCTGAAAATATCAATAAGATCAAGGAAACGATCGAGCGTGTTGCCCCTACTGAAGCCCGTGTATTGATCACAGGTGCAAACGGTAGCGGTAAAGAACTGGTAGCCCGCTGGCTGCACGAAAAATCACAGCGTTCTGAAAGTCCGCTGATCGAGGTAAACTGTGCCGCGATACCCTCTGAACTGATCGAAAGTGAATTGTTTGGTCATGAGAAGGGATCATTTACTTCTGCAGTGAAACAACGTATAGGGAAGTTTGAACTGGCCAACGGCGGAACGTTATTCCTGGATGAGATTGGTGACATGAGCCTTTCTGCACAGGCGAAAGTGCTGCGCGCTTTACAGGAACACAAGATTACACGCGTGGGTGGTGAGAAAGAACTGGAAGTGAATGTACGTGTGCTCGCCGCAACGAACAAAGACCTGATGAAAGAGATCGAAGACGGCAATTTCAGAATGGACTTGTATCACCGTCTGAACGTTATCAACATCCATGTACCTCACCTTACCGAACGTACAGAAGATATTCCTGAAATTGCACTGAGCTTTCTTGAAGACATCTGCAAGGATTACGGTATGCCGGTTAAGAAGATCAGCGACGCTGGTATGGAAGCATTAAAAGGCTTACCATGGACAGGGAACGTACGTGAGCTGCATAACATGATTGAGCGCCTGATTATCCTTAGTGATAAGATCATCACCGAACATGATGTAGCTGCATTTGCCAATCCTGGTGGTGGTACAAACATTGGTGCTGCAGGATCTTCCAGCAGTTCAAATGGTGCTGCCGTAAGTTCTACCAACTATGATAAATTCAATAACTTCCAGGATTATAAAGACCATGCTGAAAGGGAATTTATCAAGTTTAAACTGGAAAAAAATAACTGGAACGTTTCCAAAACTGCTGATGATATCGATATTCAGCGCAGTCATCTCTACAGCAAGATCGAAAAGTTTGGCCTGAAAAGAGTTACTGAATAAAGTTTTACGCGAATTGGGAAGCATCTCCTTGCTTCGTGAAAAAAGGTACTATTGAACCAATGCTGCCAGACGGAAGAGCGTCTGAAGGCATTGATTCAATAGTACCTTTTTTTTTATAAGATTATCAGTTGCATGATGGCTTGTAATATGCCACCAACTGTTTTACTCCATATAATCTGCCTGCCTGCTCAGCAGTGCACGGTACTTGTTAAATATTTTTGTCTTGGAAACAATCCCCAGATACTCCTCCTGGTCATTCAATACAGGCAGCAGCCAGGCATTTTCCTTCTCCATTTTCGTGAGTACATTTTTCAGTGAATCATTGATGTATAAAACATCAGGGGCAGACTGCATCAGGTCATGCACAGATAAATCTGCAGCAGCAGGAACATTGATTGCCTTTTTCAGGACATCCTCTACATAGATCAGCCCTTTAAAAGTTTTGTCCTCGCCAATTACCGGGAAGAGGTTCCGTTTGGAATTCAGAATATCATGCAACCGCTCAGCGATCATTTCATTTTGATTGAGTACCAGGTAATCGTTTTCTACCAGGTACTTCAATTTCATCATGTGCAGTACTGTGGCATCCTTATCTTCATAAGACATGAGCTCACCTCTTTCTGCCAAAGGTTTGGTGTAGATAGAATATTTGTTTTTGCCCCTGCTGATCAGGTAAGCCACTGCAGAAGTAATCATCAGTGGTACCATCAGGACATATCCGCCTGTGATTTCAGCAATAAGGAAAATTCCGGTAAGCGGGGCATGCATTATCGCACTCAGTGATGCCGCCATTCCTGCAACGATAAAGTTAGCAACGTTTACCTGGGCAATACCCAGTGTGTTGATCGTAAATGCGAGTACAAAGCCAATGAGTCCGCCCATGATCAGGCTTGGTGCAAATATCCCTCCGTTACCACCGGCGCCAAGGGTAATCAGCGTAGCAGCAGATTTGGCAAACAGGGTTATCGTTGTGAACAGGATAATGGCCCATGGCAGGTTGCTGTAAGAAGCAAAAATACTGTTCGTGATCACTGTGCTGTAGTTACCCCCCAGAAGGTTCTTGATAGTGATATAGCCTTCACCATATAGCGTTGGGAATAAAAACACCATTGCACCAAGTACAATACCACCGGCAATTACCCTTTGATAAGGGCCTTTGATATCATGGAAAACATGTTTGATAAAGTAGTATATCTTATTAAAATAGATAGAGAAAACCCCAATTAACGCAGCAAGCACCACATACCATATCAGGGCATTAAACTGCCAGCCTTCTGTTACCAGGAAGAACAACTGCTCATTATAAAAAAACCTGGCTACCACCGCTGCTGTTGCCGAAGCCAGCAAGAGCGGGATAAAGGCAGGAATAGAAAATTCAGGTAAAAGGATCTCAATCGCAAATACAATCCCGGCAATGGGACTGTTAAATGCTCCGGCGATACCTGCCGCTGCACCGCAGGCAAGCAGCATCGTAGTTTCCCTGTACGATAAACCTAAGAAACGGCCAAGTACAGAGCCTATCCCCGCTCCGCTTTGAACAATCGGGGCTTCAAGACCAGTAGAGCCACCGAACCCTACAGTCAGCGCAGCAGTGATAATCTGGGAATAAATGTTATGGGGCTCAACGCGGCTTGACTTTCTTGAGATGGTATATAGTAAAGGTGTTAAGCCCGTCTCAAACTTACCTTTCCTGATAAACCTTCTCACATACATCACCGACAGCAAAATCCCTATAAAAGGAAAAACAAGAAAAAGATAGTACTTATATTCCCAGTGAAAGCCGTCCTGAAGGAAATCTTCAATGCGGTGCGTAAGTGATTTCAATATCGCGGCTGCGAGTCCCGCCAGTATTCCAACAATCAAAGCTGCAATAACAAGAAAATTCCTGTTGGAGATTTTAGTGCGGCGGTATTGGTTTAGTGTGTCAAGATAGGTTACCAGTCTTACATACATTATTCTTTATTTAAATGATAAAACTTATTAAATCAAATCTATCCGGCAGCGGAATTAGCTATCGAACTTATCTAATAATTTGATCAGTGTGGCGTAATCCTTAGGATAAGGGGCTTCCACCTCTATATCTTTATCGTCAAGGCCTTTAAAGATGACATGTTTTGCATGCAGGGCAAAGCGTTTCATGATCGGCTGTTCCTCGTCATCTTTGGCAATCCTGTACCCCTTTTTGATACTGGATAGAAAGACAGGCTTTCCTTTGTATAAGGTATCGCCGCAGATTGCAGCGCGCTGCGTAGCAAGGTGAATCCTGATCTGGTGCATCCTTCCGGTAATCGGCCTGCATTCAACCAGGGTATAGTGTTTATAAAATTTGATAGAGTTGAAAATGGTCTCGGCACGCTTACCTTCCTTCCGGTCGATCGTTACGCTCCTGTTACCGTCATTGAGAATGGGAAGGTCAATAAAAAGTTCATTGAAAGTGTACTGACCGTCTACCACAGCATGGTAAGTCTTTTTGACTTTGCGTTTTTCGAACTGCATGGAAACAGAACGGTAGGCTTCGGGATTTTTTGCAATGATGATTGCACCGGAGGTTTCTTTGTCCAGACGGTGACAAACCTGGGCATCTTCTGAATATTGTTTAGCGAGACGAAGAATATTTACTTCGCCCGAGCCGCCACGTTCGTCTAATGAGGCAACAAATGGCGGCTTGTTTACAACGATATGGTTATCGTCTTCGAATAGAATAAGATCTTTAAATACAGGATATTTCAATGGTGTGGTTTTTCTAAAGCACAAAAGTACTAAGAAAGTTCGAACTTATACCCTACACCCTTCACTGTTGCCACATAAGTTTCACCTAATTTCTCCCTCAGTTTACGAATATGCACATCGATAGTCCTGTTGGTAACCACTACAGAATCTTCCCATATGTTCTTCAGTATAGACTCCCTTGTGTATACTTTACCTGGTTTAGAGGCCAGCAGGTACAGCAGTTCAAATTCTTTTTTGGCCAGAACAACCTTTTGTCCGTTCTGGTAAACAAGGTAGGCTTCCCTGTCAATTACCAGGTCACCAATCTCCACTTTATTATCAGATACTTCGTCGTTACTTACATTACGTCGCAGAATGGCATTGATCCTGCTTACCAGCGCACGTGGTTTAATAGGTTTGGCGATATAATCATCCGCTCCAACATTAAAACCCGCGATCTCAGAATATTCTTCGCTCCTTGCAGTAAGAAATACCATAAAGGTATTTTTAAACTCAGGAATAGCGCGCATAATACGGCAGGCCTCTATCCCATCCATCTTTGGCATCATGATATCCAGAATGATCAAATCAGGATGAACCTTCTTCGCTACCGTTATACCGTCTTGTCCATTGCTTGCAAGGTATACCTGGTATCCTTCTTTCTTAAGGTTGTATTCAATTAACTCTAAAATATCAGGTTCATCATCTACTATCAGGATCTTTTGTTTTACGGTGCTCATGGCTTTAAATATTTGTTACGAAATTAAGTAATCAATTATACTAAGAGGTTAAATGCAAGTTAACAAATTGTTAATAGCATCCCTTAGTTTAACATGGATTTAGGGTTAACGTAAAGTCTTATTTAAAAAGGAGTCCAGTTCTTCTCCATGAAGGTTCTTAGCGATGATCTTGCCTTCCGGATCAAGAATGAAAGATGCAGGGATCTGATCTACCTGATATGCCCTCACAGTAGCACTTGCAAAATCGTTCAGTTCACTGCCATGTGTCCAGGTTAATCCGTCCTGTATCACGGCCTGTTTCCAGGCTTCAGCATCCTTATCCAGGGAAATACCTACGATGGTAAAGTTCCTGCTTTTATATTTATTGTATGCTTTTACTACGTTAGGGTTTTCCTGTCTGCATGGCTGGCACCATGAGGCCCAGAAATCAAGCATCACGTATTTACCTTTTAAGCTGCTCAGGCTGATTGTTTTCCCATCAATGGTAGGCATGGTGAATTGCGGTGCCGGCTGCCCTACCTGTACTGATCTCAGTTTGGCCATCCTTACAAGGAAATCCGTTACTGCATCATTTTTATTGAAGTTGCTTTTGATCTTTTCGGCATAAGCCAGCATTTCCTGCTCATAATCACTGGGATTTAAAGAATTGATGGCATAGAAACTTGCCAGTGAAGAAGTATTGTCCATCGCGAACTTCAGGATGTAATCCACCATCTCCTGTTTTACTTTAATCAGCTCAGGGCTCATCTGCGCGATGATGGCCTGTCTGCTTTCCGGATTTTTAGCCACGTTCTCCTGAAATTGTGTTTCGAGCGCTGTAAGTTTGGCTACGTATTCGTTTCTGTTTTTGTTCAGTTCTTCCAGTTTATCTGCTTCATCAGCACCTGATAGTTTATAATCAAGCGTAGGACTGGAAAGATCGGCCTCCAGTTTAATCACATCGCCATTCTTCGCGATCAGTACATATTCGCTGTGGTCAATTTTAACTTTGAAAAAATCTACGTCCGGTGCGTCACCCGCAAATTTGAATTCTCCCTTATCTGACAGCACTGTAGAGTCTGTCGCTGTCTCTACGTTTTTCACAATCGAATACAAATAAACTTTGGCTTTGGGTGTGGCATGCTCAAACTTGCCCCCGATCTCAAATTTACTCTTGTCTTTGCAGGCTGCAAAAGTGATGCATAAAGCAAGGAAGAAGAAGATTCTTTTCATTTGTATAGCTATAGTGTATGTTTTCATTTTGTCCTCATTAAATGAGCCTTTTCATTTTAATTTTTCTTCGAGCAGCGCATTGATCTTCTGCGGATCTGCTTTACCTTTTGCGAGTTTCATTATTTCACCAACAAACAGACCAAGAACTCCTTTTTTACCGTTTTTATAGGCCTGCACCTGGGGCTTGAATTTTTCCAGCACCTGATCAGCAAAGCCCGCCAGCTCGTCATTGTTTTCAACGATCAGGATATTCATTTCTGCAGCCAGTGCCAGGGCATCTGTTCCGGCTTTCTGCTGCATAGCAGGTAAGAGCTGCTGCAGGGCAATCTGCTGTGTAATCTTCTTTTCATCAACAAGGTTAATCACTGCAGCAAACTGCAGGGGATCAATCCCAAATGAACTGATACTGAGCTGCTGTTCGTTGAGCATTGCCCTAACTGGCCCTGTAAGCCAGTTGATCAGGCTTTTGGGATTCCTCACTTCCGCCAAACCCTTATTCAGGTAATCCAGCAGCTCTGCGTCCTCGGCGAAAATCACTGCTTCGGAGTTGCCGATGCCGAAATTGCTGATCAGTTTTGCTGTAATTTCTTTGGGCAGGGCAGGCATCGCGGCTTTTAACTGTGCCAGCCATTCATCTGAGATCTGTACCGGAGGAAGATCAGGATCAGGGAAGTAACGGTAATCGTTGGCCTCCTCCTTAGTTCGCATTGGTGCAGTAGTACCATGATCAGCATCAAAAGTTAAAGTACTCTGAACAATCACCCCTCCTGCCGAAACCAGTTCCTGCTGGCGTTTAAATTCAAAATCCATCGCCCTGCGCACATTCCGGATTGAATTGAGGTTTTTTACTTCACAGCGTGTTCCAAACTCCGTTGTGCCCAGTTCGCGAATGGAAATATTTGCGTCGCAGCGTAAACTGCCTTCTTCCATATTTCCGTCACTTACGTCAAGGTGCCTTACCAGCTTTCGCATTTCGGTAAGCAGTGCCGAAGCTTCTTCAGCCGACCGGATGTCGGGCTCAGTTACAATCTCTATCAAAGGTACTCCGGCCCTGTTCAGGTCTACATAAGAGTATTGATCGTTCTGATCATGCATGCTTTTACCTGCATCTTCTTCAAGATGGATGCGGTTGATGCCTATTCTTTTTTCAGTACCGTCACTGAGGCTAAGGTCTATATATCCGTTCTGGCAGATGGGGCGGTTATCCTGCGTGATCTGATATCCCTTCGGAAGATCAGCATAGAAGTAATTTTTTCTGTCAAAAAAGTTGGTCTGGTTGATCGTACAATTGAGGGCAAGGCCCATTCTGATGGCTTTGGCCACCACTTCTTTATTGAGTTTAGGCAGTGCTCCTGGCAGTGCAAGAGAGACTGTAGATATATTTTCATTCGGTTTGGCACCAAATGCAGCACTGTCTGAAGAAAATATTTTGGAAGCCGTATTTAACTGAACGTGAATCTCTAAGCCTGATACCAATTCAAATTCTGTGGCAGAAATTGCAGTTTTCGTAATCATTTAAGGGCAATAAATTAAACTAATGTCGGGAATTACTGTCTCACAAATATAACCAAATAAGTTAATGCCAATGGCGGTTAGAAAAATTATAATCATTGGCACAGACTTTGAACAAATGTTATCACACACAAATGAAACCATTATGAAAAAACTACTTTTAATTGCAGCAATCGGGATTGGATCTCTGGCAGCTGTACCTGCAAAAGCCCAGGTGAGTTTAAGTGTAAACATCGGCTTACAGCCCGACTGGGGGCCGAGGGGCTATAACCATGTAGACTACTACTACCTGCCAGATGTAGATAGTTACTATGATGTTCCAACCAGACAATACGTATATTTAGAAGGCGGAAGCTGGGTTCACAGAAGGTATTTGCCATCCCGCTACAGAGGTTATGATCTTTATGGCGGAAGGAAAATAGTGATCAATTCACGTGACCCATGGTTGCGCCACAATGATTACCGGACCAGATACGTAACCAATTACCGCGGAGGCGGATACAGGGGCGGCAGAACAACTGTGATCCACAGAAATAACTATTTTGGCCCGAGAGGCGGATACAGCAACCATGGTGGCCCAAGAGGCGGATATAACAACCACGGTGGCGGACCACGAGGCGGTTTCAATCATGGCGGTCCAAGAGGTGGAAATGACCACGGTGGCGGCAATAACCACGGCGGACCAGGCAGAGGCGATAACCACGGTGGTGGAAACAACCATGGCGGAGGCGGCGGCAATCATGGTGGTGGCAATCACGGTGGCGGAAGAGGTGGACAAAGAGGTTAATCTTTTTCAATATAATTATCACTGAGTTGTAAAGTATATGGTCAGAATGGCCATATACTCTACAACTTTTTTTATTTTTACACTGTATCCTGCTGCTGCAGGAAAATAAAATCATGATTAAAGAAGCAGAACAGATTCTCGTTCAAAAAGACATCAGCCCAACGGCGATGCGGCTTCTTGTACTTGAATTTCTGCTCAAACAGTCTTCAGCAATCAGTTTAAGCGACGTAGAGAAAGGCCTTGAGCCTGCAGACAGGGTAACGCTTTACCGTGTACTCAAGAAATTTGAGGAAAAGGGACTTGCACACAGTATTGACGATGGTTCCGGGGTGCCTAAGTACGCACTTTGCGCAGAAGACTGCGTAGCCGGCCACCACCATGACCTGCATGTACATTTCTTTTGTAATGCCTGCCGTGAAACCTCCTGTCTGCCTAAATCTAAAATACCACAGGTGATCCTGCCCGAAGGTTTTGCATCTGAAGAAGTAAACCTGACGGTCAAAGGAACCTGCCGTAAGTGTTTCTCCTGAAATCCAGGCGGATCCTAAAGTTTGCAATGCCATTGCAAGCCTCTTTTCAGTACTTTTACAGTACATACAGACAGGAACACATCAGTTCCTGGGGCTGTTAAAGTAGAGAAATGAGTAGACCACACGCATGCGAATGCTGTTCGACAGAACCGAAACCAATAAAAAAAGCAGTAAATCATAGTCACGAAGGACATGAACATGAAGGCCACAATCATGAAAGCCATGAAGACGGTGATGATGATGACCATAACCATGGGGGCGATCATGATGCAAGCTGGAGGGGACAACTCCCTCTCTTATCTGCTCTGCTCATCCTTGCTGTGATGCTTGTGCTTGATTTCGGTTTCCATTACCAGCCATCCAAAATCATTCAGCTTCTGATTTTTGGTGCAGCCTATCTGCTGGCGGGATGGGAAGTACTGCGGCTCTCTTTCAAAAAAGCAATGCACCTGGATTTTTTCAATGAGTTTTTCCTGATGAGTGTAGCTACCATAGGTGCGTTTGCGATCGGTTCTTATAGCGAAGGTGTTGCGGTAATGGTTTTTTACTCTATCGGCGAATGGTTTCAGGACAGCGCTGTTTCCAATGCAAAACGCAGCATCAAAGCTTTGCTGGATATCCGCCCCGATAAAGTGACCGTACTCAGGAATGGAAATTCGGAGACTGTCCATTCTTCTGAAGTAAAAACCGGAGAGATCATCCAGATCAAAGCGGGTGAAAAAGTGGCACTGGACGGTGAACTGTTATCAGACAAAGGCACATTCAATACTGCGGCAATGACCGGCGAAAGCAAACCGGATACTAAAGTAAAAGGTGATACTGTACTTGCGGGAATGATCAACCTCAACACCGTCACCGAGGTGAAAGTCCTTGCCTTATTCAAAGACAGCAAGCTGAGTAAAATACTGGAAATGGTACAGGATGCCACGGCAAGAAAATCTAAAACACAACTGTTCATCTCCAGGTTCGCAAAGATCTACACCCCTGCAGTATTTGCGCTTGCCGTACTGGTAGTGGGACTACCTTATTTCATTACAGACCATTATGTATTTACCGAATGGTTGTACCGCGGTCTGGTATTCCTGGTGATCAGCTGTCCATGTGCCCTCGTGGTTTCTATTCCGCTCGGGTATTTCGGCGGGATCGGCCTGGCCTCCAAGAACGGAATCCTTTTTAAAGGCTCAAATTTTTTGGATGTGGTCACCACCATTAATACCATTGTGATGGATAAAACCGGTACGCTGACCAAAGGGGTTTTCAATGTACAGAAAGTGGTAGCTGCCAATGGCGATAAAAAGGAACTTATCAATCTGGCGGCAGCGATCGAAAGTAAATCCACCCATCCGATTGCGCTCGCTATTACCGCATATTCGAATAAACTGGCGGCAAATGAAAAAGACTATGCATCACTGCCAAATGAAGATTTGCTACAGCCAACGGCGGATAATAGATCCACTTATGTAACCGAAAATGTAGAGGAAGTTGCAGGCAGGGGATTGAAAGGCACAGTGAATGGCAAAGAAATCCTCGCCGGAAATACCAGATTACTCGATCAGTTTAAGATTGGATATGACAAGGCTGCCGCTGAGGAAGAAGATACAGTTGTGGTTATTGCACTGGACGGAAAATACGCCGGTTATGTCACCATTGCTGATGAACTGAAGGAAGATGCCCTGGAGGCGATCAGACAAATGCACAACCTGAACCTGAAAACCGTGATGCTTAGCGGCGATAAACAGGCTGTGGTAAATAAGATTGCAAAAATACTGGGCATAGATCAGGCATTCGGCGATTTGCTGCCTGAAAATAAAGTTGAGCAAGTAGAAGCCTTAAAAAACGAAGGCAGGAAACTTGCTTTTGTGGGCGACGGAATTAATGATGCACCGGTTGTGGCACTTGCAGACGCAGGAATTGCCATGGGTGGATTAGGCAGCGACGCAACAATTGAAACTGCAGATATCGTGATCCAGAATGATCAGCCTTCAAAAATCGTTACTGCCATCAAAATAGGCAAACTAACCCGCAATATCGTTTGGCAAAATATAGCCCTGGCCATGGGCATAAAAATCATTGTGCTTACGCTGGGTGCTGGTGGTGTAGCGACATTATGGGAGGCCGTAATTGCTGATGTCGGTGTAGCCTTACTGGCTATATTGAACGCTGTAAGAATCCAGAAAATGGATGTTTAGAGAAAAAGTAGATCCCCGCGGGATCTTCTCGGCTGTACCGCTTGCGCGTTACAAATTTGGTAATTAAGAATGTTCTGACAGGATCGTCCTGTCAGAACATAATTTTTTATTCTCCTGCTGGCACCAGGCTGATTACCTTTTCGAGGACTTTTGGCAACCCTTCTTTATTCTTTCCACCGGCTGTTGCATAAAATGGCTGTCCGCCTCCTCCGCCCTGGATATCTTTAGCCAGTTCACGAACGATATTTGAAGCATTCATTCCCCTTTCAGCTACAAGATTTTCTGATAACATGACTGTAATACCTGGTTTATCATCAATTAAAGTAGTAAACACAAGAAACAGATTATCAACAAGATCCTTCACCGAAAAAGCAAGATTCTTTATGGCATCAGCATTGGGCAGGTCAACCTGCACTGCAATTACATTGATACCGCTTACCGTCTTCATATGATGAACAATTTCATGTTTAAGGTTGCCTGAACGTTCGATAACGGCTTTTTCAGCATCCTTTTTCAGCTTGGCGTTCTCATCTATCAGGGCGGTAACAGCTCCGGCAAGATCTTTATTTCCTTTAAGTAGCGCCCTTAACTGACTGATTTCCTGATTCTGATTCACAATAAATGCTTCTGCTGCATCAGCAGTGATTGCTTCAATACGCCTTACCCCGGCTGCTACTGCACTTTCAGACAGGATTTTAAAATAGCCAATCTGACCTGTAGCCTGTACATGCGTACCACCGCAAAGTTCCTTTGAATAATTATCATCAAAAGTGATTATCCTTACCACCTCGCCATACTTCTCGCCGAACAAAGCTGTAACACCGCTTGACAATGCCTCTGCATAAGGAACCTGGCGTTGCTCTTTCAGCGGAATGTTCTCCCTGATCTTTTTATTGACGATATGCTCAATGGATGTCAGCTCAGCATCAGTGATCTTGGCAAAATGAGAAAAGTCGAAGCGCAGATACTCCGGATTTACCAGTGATCCCTTCTGGTTCACATGCTCGCCCAGGACGCTTTTTAATGCCGCGTGCAGTAAATGGGTCGCCGAGTGGTTGTTATTCGTCTGAGCCCTCTTATCTTCGTTTACAACAGCCCAGAACTGGCCATCAATATCTTCCGGTAATGTATCGGTATAGTGAACAATTACCCCATTTTCTTTTTTGGTATCTGTGATCTCCACAAAAAACATCCTGCTGTGGTCTTCCAGTCGCCCGGTATCTCCTACCTGCCCCCCGCTTTCACCGTAGAAAGGTGTTTTCTGCAATACAATCTGGTATTGCTCCTTTCCTTTGGCAGTAACCTGTCTGTACTTCAGGATTTTTGTTTCGATCTCCAGGTCGTCATAACCAACAAATTCGGTTTCAGGATCCGGATGTACTGTAATCCAGTCCCCCGTATCCACCGCTGTTGCAGCTCTTGATCTCGATTTTTGTTTCTGAAGACTGATGTGGTATTCATCCATATCTACATTCCATTTCTTCTCCCTGGCCATCAGTTCGGTCAGATCTATCGGGAAACCATAGGTATCCTGTAATTCAAATGCAAACTCTCCCGAGATCACCATCTGATCCTTCAGAATGCTGTATACCCATGCATCTTCAAATGGCTTTTCCGGGTCAATTGCGTTTTCTGACATCAGGAACTCTGCCTGTTTCTTCGTATAGCTTTCAAAACGCTGGATTCCTGTCGCCAGTGTCCTCAGGAAAGATACTTCTTCTTCCAGCACAACTTTCTGTACAAAATCCTGTTGCAGGGACAGTTCATCAAAAACGCCTTTGAATTGTTCTGCAAGTACAGGCACCAACTGGTTCAGGAATGGATCTTTCAGGTTCAGGAAGGTATATGCATAGCGCACCGCCCTTCTGAGGATCCTTCGGATCACGTATCCTGCTTTGTTGTTTGCAGGAAGTTGTCCATCGGCAATGACAAATGAAATTGCACGGATATGATCCGCCATCACACGCATAGCGATGTCTGTTTTTTCGTCAGTGCCATAGGCGATGCCGGCCTTTTGCGAGATGAACTGGATCAGTGGCTGAAACACATCAGTGTCGTAATTGGAAGCCTTATTCTGCAGGACACGCACCAAACGTTCAAAGCCCATTCCTGTATCAACGTGCTGTGCAGGTAAAGGTTGTAAAGAACCATCTTTCAATCTGTTAAACTGCATAAAAACGTTATTCCAGATCTCTATTACCTGAGGATGGTCTGCGTTGACAAGCTCCTTACCGGAAACTGCTGCACGCTCCTCATCAGGACGGCAATCTACATGGATTTCTGAACAGGGACCACAGGGCCCCATATCGCCCATCTCCCAGAAGTTATCTTTTTTATTTCCCAAAATGATCCTGTCTTCAGGTACAAACTGCTTCCACAGTTCATAAGCTTCGGTATCTCTGGGCAGCCCTTCTTTCTCATCTCCTTCGAAGATCGAAACATATAACTTATCCTTAGGAATGCCATACACTACGGTGAGCAGTTCCCAGCTCCAGGCGATGGCTTCTTTTTTAAAATAATCTCCAAAACTCCAGTTGCCCAGCATTTCGAACATGGTATGGTGATACGTATCAATCCCCACTTCTTCCAGGTCATTGTGTTTACCTGAAACCCTTAAACAACGTTGTGTATCGGTTACCCTCGGATATTTGGCAGGAGCTTCCCCTAGAAATATGTCTTTGAACTGGTTCATCCCCGCATTGGTAAACATCAGGGTAGGATCGTTTTTAACCACGATCGGCGCTGATGAAACAATATGGTGCTGTTTCGATTCAAAAAATTTTAGGTAGGCCTGTCTGATTTCTTTTGCTGTCATTCTTTGCTTGAAAATTATTCAACAAAATTAAAATTTTATTGCGGTATTCTACTAAAATCCCTTTACATTTGAATGCTTCATATAAATGCTGTAAAACACTAACTATCAACATAAAAGTATGCCTTACAAGGAACGGGAAATTAATAAAATGTATTATACGATGGGTGAGGTAACGGAAATGTTTGGCGTAAATGCTTCTCAGATCCGTTTTTATGAGAAAGAGTTTGACATCCTCCAGCCCAAGAAAAACAAGAAGGGAAACCGCCTGTTTACCCCTGAGGACGTTGAGAATCTGAAGATGATCTTTCACCTGGTAGATGACAAGGGTTTTACCCTTAAAGGTGCAAAGGACCACCTGAAGAACAATAGCGGGGATGTAAAGGAAAACCAGAAGATCATTGCTTCGCTGGAACGCCTGAAGGATTTCTTATTGAAGTTAAACGAAGAGATTTAAATAATAAATTAACATAATTTCTTTATTGGTATTACTTTGTCATCATGTCAAAGTATACCATTCTCCATTTCCCGCTGTTCAGTCCACCGCTATGCGGCCTGCTGACAGCACTCATCTGCTGTTGCTGTTGCAGGCAGACCGCCATTGCACAGGAAGATGCAGTTCTCAAAAATATAACTTCTCATCTTGCAGAAAGCCTGCCTGAGGAAGAAGACCTCTCCGCTCTCACCGAACGTCTGTCTTTTTACAAAGACCAGCCTATCGACCTGAATCAGGCAAAACCTGATCAGCTGAAGGAACTGGTATTTCTCTCTGCGTTACAGATCAGCAATCTGTTGAGACATATCCGTGTCAATGGAAAGCTAAAGGATATTCTTGAGCTGCAGGGAATAGATGATTTCGATACCGAAACGATCAGGAGAATACTGCCCTATGTAACAGTTAGACCCGGGCAGAGTTACAGAGGCTTGCTTAATCTCAGAAACCTGCTGCATAACGGGAATAACGAATTGATCCTGAGGTACGGACAGGTACTGAAAAGGCAAAAAGGCTTTGACGAGCTTCCCGGAAGCAGGTACCTTGGCAGCCCGCAGAAATTCCGGCTGAAATATAAATATTACCTTGGCGACCAGCTATCGTTTGCTCTAACAGGTGATAAGGATGCCGGAGAAAGCTTTCTGGGGAGTCATTCTCAAGCTGGTTTCGATTTCCTCTCGGCAAGTCTGGGCCTCTACAAAAATGGCCGCTTTAAAAAGATTGTAATCGGAGATTACAGTCTGCAGTTTGGACAGGGCCTGAGCCTCTGGACAGGATCATCATTTGGTAAAGGGGCAGATGTGGCTGGAGTAGCAAAAAAGGATACGGGACTAAAACCTTACACCTCGGCTGATGAATTTGCTTTTTTCAGGGGTGCAGGATCCACAGTAAGTGTATCAAAAGATATTGATATTACTTCATTTATTTCATTCAGGAATTTAGATGCCAGCCTGAGCAAAAGCTCTGAAGCTGAGTACAGCCTTACAACCATAGGCATCAGTGGTTTGCACCGCACAGCATCCGAAATCAGAAACAAAGGCAGTCTCCGGCAAACGGCTTATGGCACAGCACTTGAGCTGAGAAAAACCAGCCTTGAAGCAGGACTCCTAGCCTACCACAGTTCATACGAACATCAGTTTACAAAAGGTAGCGCAAGATACAGGCAATATGCCTTTGAGGGAAAAGAACTCAGCAACCTTGGCTTCTGGTATAGTTGTAACCTCAGAAATATCTACTTATTCGGCGAAACAGCAAAAAGTGTCCCGGGTGGCTTCGCACTTCTTCAGGGTGCAATGACGAGCATCTCCCGCTCTTTTTCCGCTGTCATCCTTTACAGGAATTACGCAAAGGATTATCATACATTTTATAGCCAGGGATTAGGCGCTGGATCGGATGCTGCAAATGAGCAGGGCTGGTACGGGGGCATACACTGGAACCGCGGTACGCGCTGGGATATCTCCGTTTATGCCGATCTGTTTCATTTTCCATGGGCTAAGTACAGGATAGACAGCGCTTCGGACGGAGCTGATCTGATGGGACAGATCAGCTATTTACCCAGAAAAAATCTAAAGCTGAATTTCAGGATCAGCATTAAGGTTAGTGAGCAAAATCTAAGTTCCTCTCTTCCCGTTAATCCTCTTGCCAAGCTATACAAAGAGAACTGCAGACTGGGGGCCAGCTGGCGGCTGAACAGCAAAATGAAGATGGAAAACCGGGTTGAAATCACTCAGTTCAGGAAAGGAAATGCCGCTTCAACATATGGCTGCATGATCTTTCAGGATGCAGATTACAGCCCGCTTTCCTCCAGATTTTCTGCCAATATCAGGCTGGCCTTTTTCAGTACAGCCAGTTACGAAAACAGGATCTACGCCTACGAAGATGACGTGCTGTACGGAGCAGGTTCGGGCCTGTATAACGGTCGTGGCTTTCGCAGTTTTCTGAACATGAATTTCAGGCTTACCGGGCGACTGAAAGCATGGCTGAGATATGCTCTTTATTTCTACCCCGGCGAAGAACATACAGGCTCCGGACTTGATGAGATTACAGGAAGCAGCAAGCCTGAAATCAAGTTGCAGTTACGCTACCAATTTTAGTAAAGTTATGTACCCGAAACCGACTGTATTCGTACGGATACTCGTTCCATTTTGTGCAGGAATAGGGGTTCTGCGGTATGCCGTTTTTGCCAAATTAAATTTGCCAGTTTGTATTCTACTATTTACAGATTTAATTTTATTGTTCACATTCAATTACTTATACCGTTCAATTAAAGTTTACCATCACAAACATAAACTTGCTGTTCTATTATACCTGCTGTTCTTTTTACTCGGAGCACTTTCCGTAATAGCTCAGCCTGACGCGCTGAATCAGAGTCATTTTTCAGCAGGTAAGGCAGCATATTTAAAAATTTATGTTGCGGATGAACCGACTGAAAGAGCCGGGTATTTGAGATTTAAAGCAAGGGTTATTGCTGCCGGCACTGGCAGGAAAATGAAGAAATCTTCAGGTCTGCTGATGGTCAGCCAGCGGCTGGACAGCCTCCATTTTACGGGTGTGAATTATGGCAGGGTATATCTCATTCCTGCCCGCTGGCACAGGGTACAGCCCCCCGCTAATCCTGCTGAGTTTGACAGTAGATCCTGGTTGGCCAATCAGCAGATTTACCACCAGGTTTTGCTTTCCTCCGGCGAGCTGATCCCTCTTCAGGAACATCGGGGATCAGCTGTAACCAGGTTTGTACTTGCATTCAGAAAACAGCAGGTTGAGCGGTACCGTAAACTGATCAGTTCTGATGAAGCATTTGCCGTTGCAGCAACCCTGATTTTGGGGTACCGGGCAGACCTTGATGCAGAAACTATAGCAGCCTATTCGAAGACGGGAACCATTCATGCACTGTCTGTATCTGGTATGCATGTGGCAATGGTATACATGGTTCTTGAGTTTGCACTAGGATGGATGAACAGGAAAAAAGTTTTGAAATGGCTAAAGATGACTGTCATCCTCGCGCTGATCTGGTACTATACATTGGTTACCGGATGTTCAGCTTCTGTACTGAGATCAGCCATTATGATTACAATGCTGATCCTTACAAAATCCCTTCACAAAAACACCGGAGGTTTTCATATCCTCGCCCTCTCTGCCTTTTGCCTGCTTTTTAGCAACCCAAACCTCCTTTGGGACGCAGGCTTTCAGCTTTCTTACCTTGCTGTATGCGGATTGATTTATCTGCATCCGAAGATCTGTAAACTCATTTCTTTCCGGTGGTGGCTCCTGCAACAGACATGGAGCATTACCTCCGTATCGATTGCCGCAACTTTGTTCACGTTTCCGCTCAGCATTTACTACTTCCACCAGTTCCCGGTGTATTTTCTGCTAAGCAATCTGTTTATCGCAGTGCCTGTTGCGGTATTGATGTATGGCGGCCTGGCCATCCTTCTTTTCCGCTGTTACTTTCTCGCTCCTGCCTTTGAATGGCTCCTTAATTTTATGAATCATGGATTAGAGTGCATTGCCAGCCTCCCCTACTCGGCCATTCAGCAAATCTGGATCACAAAAACAGAACTGGCAGTGCTTTGCGCCGCCATGCTTTTCATGATGAATGGGATTTGTGACAGAAAGAAGCAACAGCTTATTGCCGGGTTATTCCTGTGCATTATTTTTCAGGGTATGTTACTCAGGGACAAAACTGTGGCCAGGCAGCAAATGACGACTATCACATATGCATTGCGCAGGAATTATGCCACCGCGTTTCTACGGTCAGACAAAGCAATTGTGCTTACTGATCTCTCACCTAAAGATAAACTCTTTAAATTTCATATTCAGCCCTCGCTCGATCAGCGAAAGATCAGCAGTATAACTTGTATACCCTGGGATTTCATCAACCGCCCCGAGAAGTACAAGAAAAAACAAGAGTTTCACATCAGGGATCATCAGCTCTGGTTCCGGCATTTTAAAATCAAATTTGAAAGCGACACCCTTTATTTTGAAAACTCAACTCTGGTTTTCAAACAAAATAAAGCATCTTTGGTTAACCTAAAATAAATATAAACCTATCAGTATTCGCATGACATCACCTTTGGTCTTATATTCGGTAGCAAACCGCATTGCTACGATATCACTGAACCGTCCTGAAAAACGCAATGCCTTTAACCCTGAACTGGTCAGCTCACTGACCGAAGCACTGCTCGAAGCCTCAGATGATGATGATGTAAAAGTAATTGTCCTCAAAGCTGAAGGCCCTGCGTTCAGTGCAGGAGCAGATCTGGAATACTTACAGCAACTACAGCAGAACTCCCATGAGGAGAATGTGAAGGACAGTGAAAACCTGAAAACACTTTTCACTACCATCTACTATCTGCCAAAAGTGGTTATTGCACAGGTTGAGGGACATGCGATTGCCGGGGGATGCGGGCTCGCGACAGTATGCGACATTACATTTGCCGTGCCCGAAGCCAATTTCGGCTATACAGAAGTCAAACTGGGTTTTGTTCCGGCCATAGTATCTTGTTTTCTGATGCGCAAAACCGGAGAAACCATTGCTAAAAAGATCCTGCTGACGGGAGATTTATTCTCCGCAGAGCAGGCATTGGCGTATAATTTGATTACTTATGTAACAAATAAGGAAAACATGAGTCAAACAGTTCAGGACTTTGCGTTAAAGCTTTGTGAAGAGACTTCTTCCAATTCCCTGATGGTGACTAAACAGTTAATCGGACAAACGACCAATACGGCATTGGAAACTGCGCTTAACTTAGCAGTACAGATCAACGCCAGGGTACGGGAGAGTGATGATTTCAAAAAAGGTATTGCTGCCTTTATCAGCAAAGAAAATATTAAATGGTAAACTATAAATTAAAACAATATGTTAAAGTCGATTAAAACGAGTGTACTAGCTGCAATACTGATCAGCACTGCTGCCATTGCACACGCACAAAAAAAGGTGAATGAAGGTACACTTACGTATGGTATCACTTATGATCTTAGTGCTGACCAGAAATCTATGGCCTCACAGCTGCCACCAGAAACAAAGTTTAAGTTCAACGGAAGCCTGATTAAGCTTGAAATGGAGCAGGGACCTGCAAAAATCACTGTAATCAATGATGCAGTTGCAAAAACAGGATTAGTATTGGTTGATGTACCTATTGCGCAGAAACAATATGCAGTAAAAACTTCCAAAGAAGACAATGAGCAGATGATGGGAAAAACTCCTGTATTGAGCGACTTCAAAGCTACAGGCGAAAAACAGAAAATCGGAAACTACAACACTGAAAAATACACTTACAAAGACGAGAGCGGTACGGCTTATGAAGTGTGGGCAACAAATGACATCCAATTGCCTGAAGGCATTTCGGGTTCGGAATTTAAAGCTCTTGGCGCTACTCCGGTAAAATTTACCAGAGTACAGAATGGTGTAAAAGCCAATATCCTGATCAAAACTCTTGTAGAAGAAAAGGTTGGGCCTATTTCACTGGAAGTTCCACCAGCGTATGAGATCACAACCATGGATGCTTTAAAAGCTATGGGCGGTCAGTAAAATTGAAATAATTTTACAAAATCAGGATTTTTAACATCGTGCATTTAACTAAGTTTGCGATAATGTTAAAAGTCCTGATTTTTTTTGCCCGGTTTTTTATATTCTGGTTACTGTTCTTTCTGCTGGACAGAATCATTTTCGTATGCAATTTCCTGAAAGACATACCGCATGCTGCAGTACTGGAAATTGTAGCCGTTTCCTGGCATGGAATCCGTCTGGACCTTGCTGCGGCAGCATATATGATCAGCCTGCCTCTGCTCTACTTTATTATTTCCTATCTCATTTCCGGACGGAAGAAGGAAATGCACTGGCTCAGAAAACTGAACAAAGCCTATATCATTCTTTTCAGCATCATTGCTGTAATCAATCTGAATATCTACCGCGAATGGGGTTCTAAAATAAATGCCAAAGCTGTTGGCTTTGCCTTTTCATCACCCAACGAAGCACTTGCATCCAGTGCGTCATCACCAATATTTTTCAGTCTTGGCATTTTAGCCATTCTGATCGCCTCAGGATTTGTCCTGAGTAAATGGATCATCCCGCAGGAATTAACGCTTAGAAGGATCTCTTTATGGGTTAAAATACCATTTTGTGTGCTGCTTGCCGGATTAACCTTTTTAATGATACGCGGTGGATGGGGAGTTTCGCCAAATAACCAGAGCATGGCTTACTACAGCGATCAGCAAATGCTCAACCACGCGGCAGTCAACACGGAGTGGAATCTTATAGCTGACTTGCTGAAATCAAGACATACCGAACGCAACCCCTACAACTATGTTTCGGAGAAGGATGCTGAACTGATGGTTAAAGAGCTGTACGCCGTGAAAAAAGATACAACGCTGCAAATTCTCAAAGCCAAAAGGCCAAATGTTGTAGTGGTCATTATGGAGAGCTTCACTGCTGACCTGACCAAAACACTTGGCAACGAAAACGGGATCACCCCTAAGTTTGACAGCCTGGCCAGGCAAGGTGTACTTTTTAGCAGGATTTATTCTACCGGCAACAGAACTGATAAAGGAATTGTAGGTACGCTTGCGGGTTATCCAAGTCTGGCAGCAGAAAGCATTGTTAAATTTCCCGAAAAAATGGAGCGGATATCTGCACTTTCCAGGGAACTGCTCAGAAATGGCTATCAAACCTCTTTTTTCTATGGCGGGCAGTCAGAATTCGATAATTACAAAGCCTTTGTGCTGAGTCATGGTTACCAGCTGCTGGTAGATAAATCTAAATTCAGTAGTAAGGACATGAACTCCAAGTGGGGTGCTTATGATGGTACTGTTTTCAATGCCCACCTGAGGCACCTTAACCAGGCTAGACAGCCGTTCTTCTCCACACAGATGACGCTCACAAACCATGAACCTTTTGAGGTGCCCGGCAACTATAAATTTGGGAACAGTGACAATGTCCATAAATTTAAAAGTACGGCCTTTTATACGGATTCCTGCCTCAACGATTTCCTTGCCCGGGCAAAGAAACAGCCCTGGTATGCCAATACACTTTTCATCTTTGTGGCTGACCATGGCCACATCATGCCAAAGGGCCGTAACGAAGTTTTCATTCCTCAGCGGTACCATATTCCACTGTTATTTTTTGGTGATGTGATCAAAGATGAGTACCGCGGAAAAATAATGAGCGGTGTAGGCAGCCAGATAGATGTGCCCTCTACCCTGCTCCATCAGCTGGGTATCAGCTCCAGGGGGTTCAAATGGAGTAAAAATCTGCTCAATCCAGGCACCCGCTCTTTCGCTTTTTTCAGCTGGGACAACGGAATGGGTTTTATCGATAACAAACAATGTGTTACATTTGACAATGTAGGTAAGATGGTTTTATACAATGACCATCCCCAGGATGCCAGAAACACAAAGCAGCTGCTGAAGAACGCCCAATCTTACATGCAGTCGGCCTACCACCATTTTCTGGCCCTCTGATTAAAAAACCTGCAGAGCATACAGCTCAAAACTAACTGAAATAAAAATATTGAAACCAATGAATCAAAAACTAATCTTAAAGCTAAGCCTGGTGCTGCTGATCAGTTTTTTCTGTGTAAACACCTATGCACAGGGTAAACGTCAGATCAACTGGACGAAGGACGGCAATGGCTACTATGAAATCTCCGACGGTGAGATTGTTGATATTACTTTACCCAAAAGGGAGCGAAAAACTATCCTCAGCAGAACTCAGCTGACACCCCAGGGAATGAACCAGCCCCTCAGGATCAAAAGTTTCGTGATCTCAGCAGATGGCGCAAAAGTACTGATCTACACCAATGCAAAAAAAGTATGGCGTTACGAAACCAGGGGCGATTACTGGCTGGCTGATCTCAAAGCCAATACACTGACGCAGATAGGAAAGGACAAACCAGCCTCTTCCCTGATGTTTGCAAAAATGTCTCCGGATGCAGGCAAGGTAGCTTACGTAAGCGGACATAACCTTTATGTGGACGATCTTGCCTCCAGGACCACCACAGCACTAACTACCGATGGCAACGACAGACTGATCAATGGAACTTTCGATTGGGTATACGAAGAGGAATTTGATTGCAGGGATGGTTTCAAGTGGAGCCCGGACGGTACTTCGGTGGCTTACTGGCAGATTGATGCAAGAAAGATCAAAAACTTCCTGATGCTGAACAATACAGATTCCATCTATCCTTTTGCTGTGCCGGTTGAATATCCTATCGTAGGAGAAAATCCTTCGGCCTGCAGAGTTGGGATTGTGAATATTGCTTCTGCAAAAACTACCTGGGTAAATGTACCGGGGGATAATGTCCAGAACTATATTCCAAGGATGGACTGGGTACCAAACACAAGCGATATCATTCTTCAGCAAATTAACAGAGAGCAAAATACCACAAATCTGTTTGTTGCCAATACACAAACCGGTGCTGTAAAGAATATTTATACTGAGACTGATAAGGCATGGGTAGACGCCGGACAGGAATGGCAATGGATCAACGGCGGCAAGGAGTTTATCTGGATCAGCGAGAAAGACGGCTGGCGCCATTACTACCGCATCAGCAGGGATGGTAAAAAACAGACGCTGATTAATAAAGGTGCATACGATGTGATTGAAAGTAGCCTGGTGGACGAGAAAACCAACACTTTTTATTTCACAGCTTCGCCCACTAACGCTACACAAAAATACCTTTACAAAACAAAGCTTGACGGGAGTGGCAAACTGGAACGGGTTACACCTTCCATTTTCCCGGGAACTCATGAATATGATATCTCTCCCAACGGCAGCTTTGCCAACCATACTTATGAAAGTGCCAACATCAGCCCTATCACAGAATGGATGCGCATAGATACTGGTAATCCTTTCACTATGGAAGGCAGCTTAACCAACCAGCTGGGCAGGATGCAGCAGCCTAAAAATAAATTGGAGTTCTTTAAAATCAAAACCGATGACGGAACTGAACTGGATGGCTGGATGAAAAAACCAGATAATTTTGACCAGACGAAGAAATATCCGGTTGTTTTTTATGTATATGGCGAACCGGCTTCGCAAACTGTAACGGATACTTACGGGGTGGGGCGCAACTTCTTATATGCAGGTGATATGCCTCAGGATGGTTATGTTTATATATCTATTGAGAACCGCGGTGCTCCGGCGCCAAAAGGGCGTGAGTTCCGTAAGAGCATCTATAAAAATATTGGTATCCTGAATATCAGCGACCAGGCTTCGGCAGCTAAAAAGATATTGGAATGGCCTTTTATTGATAAAGAACGTGTTGCAGTATGGGGATGGAGCGGTGGCGGTTCATCAACGCTGAACCTGATGTTCCAGCACCCTGAGATTTATAAAACGGGGATTGCCATTGCGGCAGTAGGTAATCAGCTTACGTATGATAACATCTACCAGGAACGGTATATGGGTTCTCCGTTGAAATCTAAAGAGGCGTATATTAAAGGTTCGCCAGTTACATATGCGAAAAACCTGGAGGGTAATCTTTTATATATTCATGGTACCGGCGATGATAATGTACACTATCAGAATGCAGAAATGCTGATCAATGAGCTGATTAAGAACCAAAAGGTATTTCAGCTGATGTCTTATCCTAACCGCACGCACAGTATCAGCGAAGGTGCTGGTACGAGAGAGCATCTTGCGAGGACTTATACTAAGTTTCTGCAGCAAAATTGCCCTCCGGGAGGGAGATAAGTTGGCTTTGCCTGCGGGTTAGGGAGATTTTCCGGCTTCGCTTAAAACAATGCGTTTATTTTTCAATGCCTTCTGCTGCTGAAAAGCAGCAGAAGGCATTGAAAAATAAACGCATTGTTTTAAAAAGATGGTCCTGTAGCAGGTAGCCTATACTGCACCCACGGTACTAAAGAACATCAGGCACCCTGACCAACGTTAATCGATAAGCCACCATCCATCAGATAAGTACTGCCAGTGATATAATCGGCCTCGTCCGATGCCAGGAATAATGCCAGATAGGCGATCTCCTCCGGTTTTCCGGCCCTGCCCAAAGGGATGTTCTTTTCTGCTTTTTTACGCACTTCCGGATCATCCATGGCTTTCTGGTTCATTGCTGTCAGGATCATTCCAGGTGCAATGTCATTCACTGTGATGCCAAATGGAGCAACTTCCAGCGCTGTCGTCCGCATCAGGTTTCTCACTCCTGCTTTCGAGGCATTGTAATCGCAATTGCCGGGAGCGGTGATTTCTTCATGTACGGATGAAATGTTAATGATTTTGCCCGGTTTTTTCAAACCTTTACGGTGCTGGATAAATTTCCTGCTGCAAAAGAATGTACCGTACAGATTTGTACGGATAGTTGTATCAAATGTTTTTGTATCCATTTCATCGATAGGGATACCGGATCCGTTTACGCCCGAGTTATTCACCAGGATATCGATACCACCAAAGTCTTTGATGATTGTTTCCATTTTCTTCTCTACATCCTTTTCATCACTGACATCAAACTGGATCAGCTGAGCATCCTCCTGTTGTACCTGTACAAGTTTCAGCGCTTCTTTAGCGCGGTCTTCATGGCTGTGGTAGCAAACTATTACTTTAGCTCCGTTTTTTGCATATTCTACGGCTATGGCCAGCCCGATGCCGGAATCTGATCCCGTTACGAGCGCTACTTTATTTTCAAGTTTTTTCATTTCAGTATCTGTCTATTTTATAACCTGTCCAGTTGTTTATCAAGTTCCAGTGCTGCGCTGATCAAAGCAAGGTGGGTAAATGCCTGGGGAAAATTACCGAGGTGCTCACCACGTTTGCCGATCTGCTCTGCGAAGAGCCCCAGATGATTGGCATAACCGGTCATCTTTTCGAAGCTCTCCAGGGCTTTGTCTATTTCTTTATTCTTGGCAAGTACCTCTATGAACCAGAATGAGCACATATTAAAGGTGCCCTCTTCCCCTTCAAGACCATCAGAACCTCCTTTATTATCATATCTGTAGATGAGGACATCGGTACTCAGTTTTTCTTCGACCACCTTGAGTGTAGATAACCAGCGCGGTTCATCCGGCGTAATAAAATGCACCAGGGGCATCAGCAATACCGAAGCATCAACTACATCCGCCCCCTTGTATTGAACCCATGCTCCCAGCTTTTTATTCCAGAAGCTTTCATAGATATCAACATAGATGGCATCCCGCACTTCCTTCCATTGCTTTTCCGGGTAGGGAAATGAGCGGTCCACAGCTATTTTTATTGCCCTGTCCATGGCCACCCAGCACATCAGGCGCGTATGCAGAAATTGTTTTTTTCCACTCCTTACTTCCCACATGCCGTGGTCCGGCTTCTTCCAGTCTTCTACTACGCAGGCAATGTGTTTTTGTACTGTCTGCCAGAATTCGTAGTTGATCTTACTGTGGTTTTTATTGTAAAGGTAAATGGTATCGATCAGTTCACCATAAATGTCCAGCTGGTGCTGGTCTTTGGCGGCATTACCAATCCGCACAGGACCGGAGCCCATGTATCCTTCCATATTGTCGAGCACCACTTCTTCCATCACCGGCGAACCATCTATGTTATACATCAGGTTCAGCACATCATCCCCCGAGCGCTCGTGGATCCATTTCAGAAATCCCGAAGCTTCTTCCCAGTAACCTAAACGCAGAAACGCGTACATAGTAAAAGCTGCATCACGGATCCAGGTAAAGCGGTAATCCCAGTTCCTGTCATTGCCTACAGATTCAGGAAGACTAAACGTAGGCGCTGCAACCATTGATCCGTATGTAGCAGAGGTAAGCAATTTAAGCGTGATGGCTGATCTCAGTACCAGATCCGTCCACCTGCCTTTATAGGTCGATTTACTGATCCAGTTGCGCCAGAAAGTCACCGTCTTCTGATAGGTCGCGTTTTTATAATAATCTATATTACGCAGCTCCCTGGCGTCGTCTTTTTCGGCCGACTCCAGTACCACCCAGGCTTCTTCACCCTGCGCAAGGTTAAATTCGGCATAGCCGTCCTTACCTTTAAATTTCAATGGAAAATCCGCGACCAGCCGTACCATGGTATCTCCATCATTTACAGCGGTAAATGTCAGTTCATTTTTACCTGTCTTTTCAATCTGGTGGCTTGCTTTAGCGTAATCAAACCTGGGTGCACAATTTATTGTATAATCGATATTTCCGCGTATCGTTTTAATTTTCCTGACAATGGCACAGATCTTTTTATCATCCCCTTCTTCCAGCGGCATATAGTCGGTTACTTCCACAATTCCGTCATCTGAGAAAAACCTGGTCAGCAATACTGCGGTTCCCGGAATGTAAAGCTGTTTGGTTTTGAATGAATCAAACTGGGGAGTCACAGAGAAACTTCCACCCTCCTTCTGGTCCAGCAGGCTGGCAAAGATAGTGGGTGAATCAAAATCAGGGAAACACATAAAATCGATATTGCCATCAAGGGATACAAGAGCGATCGTTTTCATATTTCCGATAATGCCGTAGTTTTCTATGGGTAGATATGCTGGGGATTTTTTCACCCTTAATAAACCATGTAATCGTTTTTATGTTTTAAAATCGTCTGCCGGCTGGATGATTTAGCGTTTGAAAAAAGCGGTTAATGCGCTTAAAACTTTTGCAGTAAACACGTTGTTGTATCCTGCAATGGCATTAATCACATTCACAAATAAGGGAATATATTGCAAACAGGGTGATTTTTATATCGACCCCTGGAAACCTGTAGATCTTGCAGTAACTACGCATGGCCATGCTGACCACGTAAAATGGGGCAATAAGGGATACCTCTGCCAGGAGCTGACAAAACCCGTATTGTTACAGCGTCTCGGATTTGATCTGCCCGTTCAGACACTACCTTACAATGAGGAAATCAGTATCAATGGCGTTAAGGTCAGTTTTTTCCCGGCAGGTCATGTGATCGGTTCTTCGCAGGTCAGGCTGGAATACAAAGGCGAAATCTGCGTGGTCTCAGGCGATTACAAAGTGGAATTCGATGGCATCAGCACCGCGTTCGAACCGGTGAAATGCCATACTTTCGTTTCTGAGAGCACATTTGGGCTGCCCATTTATAAGTGGCTGCCACAGGAAACTGTTTTCGGGCAGATCAGAAACTGGGTTTCGGATAACCATGACCAGATGAAAACCAGTGTACTGGTAGCTTACAGCCTGGGCAAAGCACAGCGGCTGATCAAAAACCTCGCAGGCGATGTACCCATATATGTTCACAATTCCATCGCTAACCTGAATGAAGGCTTTATCAAAGCTGGAGTAGATCTTCCTGAAACAATAAGAATTACGCCGGACACCAAAAAAGATGACCTGCAAAAAGGCATAGTCATCGTCCCTCCTGCACTGGCAGAAGGAAAATGGATGAAAAGCCTCCACCATGCTGCTACGGGTGTTTGTTCCGGCTGGATGCAGGTAAGGGCCGGCCGCAGGTGGCGGGCAGCCGATGCAGGATTTGCATTGAGTGACCATGCCGACTGGCCGGGTTTGTTGTCAGCGATTAAGGCTACTGAAGCAGAAAAAGTATATGTTACCCACGGTTTTGTCTCTACATTCTCCAAATACCTTAACGAAATTGGTATACCCTCAGCAGAGGTGGTAACGCGTTATGGAAATGAAGATGACGAGGAAGAAGAAATTTTAAAAGAAGCTTAATTTGAGAAGGTTCACACAACTGATACAGCAGCTGGAAACAAGCAACAAGACCAACGATAAGATCGCTGCGCTGGTTAGCTATTTCAGCACAGCCGACGAAAAGGATAAACCTTTTGTGATTGCTATGTTCACCGGTAAAAAGCCAAAACGGCCTGTTCCTACTGCGCTGATCAGGGCCTGGGCAACAGAACTGAGCGATATTCCCGCATGGCTATTTGCTGAAAGTTACCACAGTGTGGGCGACCTGAGTGAAACAATTGCGCTGGTACTTCCACCTGCGGCACACACCACAGACCGGAAGCTGCATGAATGGATCAACGATCTGGCTGCGCTGAACGGCAAAAGTGATGAAGCCAAAAAAGAATTTATACTTTACGCATGGGATAACCTGGATACCCAGGAACGTTTTATCTTCAATAAACTGATCTCAGGAAATTTCAGAATTGGTGTATCCAACAAAATGCTGGTGAATGCCATTTCCAAACAAAGTGATACCGACAGCAACAAGATCATGCACAGTATCATGGGTAAATGGAATCCCGGGGAAATCACTTACCAGGAGCTGATTGAAGGAGCACATGTAAATACAGATAACTCATGGCCTTATCCGTTTTGTCTGGCCTATGCACTTGAAGCCGAGCCCGCAAGCCTGGGTGGCAGCGGAGAATGGCAGGCCGAGTGGAAATGGGACGGCATCCGCGGACAGATCGTCAAAAGAAACGGAGAGCTCTTTATCTGGTCGCGCGGCGAAGAACTCGTTACTGACCAGTTTCCGGAACTGCATTTCCTGAGGGATGAGTTGCCGGACGGTACAGTGCTGGACGGAGAGATCCTTTCTGTAAAGGATGGACAGGTACAGGCATTCAGTATCCTTCAGCAAAGGCTGAACAGAAAAACCATCAACAAATCACAGTTAAAGGATGCACCTGTAGGATTTTTCATTTACGACCTGCTGGAATACAAAGGCGGCGATATACGCACGGAACCTCTGTCAGAAAGACGAAGGTTACTGGAAGAAATTGTAGCTGAGATCAGCAACACTGATGTGGCCGTACTTTCTCCGGTTATTACATTCAGCGACTGGGATGAGCTCGCTGAGATCAGGAAAGGTTCGAGAGAAAACAACAGTGAGGGTATCATGCTCAAGAAACTGAGCTCCTTTTACCATAGCGGACGTAAACGTGGCGACTGGTGGAAATGGAAGATCAACCCCTATACCGTAGATACCGTGATGATTTATGCACAAAAAGGAAGTGGCAGGCGCGCCAATCACTTTACAGATTACACCTTTGCGGTGCGCGATGGCGAAAACCTGATCACCATTGCAAAAGCTTATTCCGGCTTAACCGATAAAGAAATCAAGGAGGTGGATTCTTTTGTGAAGAAAAATGCGATAGAAAAATTTGGCCCGGTAAGAACGGTGAAGCCGGAACTTGTATTTGAAATTGCCTTTGAAGGGATTGCAGAAAGTAAAAGGCATAAGGCCGGACTGGCACTTCGCTTTCCCCGCATCGCCCGCTGGCGAAAAGATAAAGTAGCGGCAGAGATCAATACGCTGGATGATTTAAGACAACTCTTAGCTTCTACACTATGACGCTGGAAAAAAGTCCTGGTTATAAAAAGGTAATTAAATGGCTGAAAGACAGCAAAAGGAAACCGTTTAAATTTCAGACCGATGCCTGGCAGTATTACGCCGAAGGTTACAGCGGACTGGTCAATGCACCTACAGGTTTCGGAAAGACATTTTCCATGTTTCTTGCAGTTGTGATTGATGAGCTGAATGACCAGGAATCACGCAAAGCTGTGGTAATGAGCGATGCGAAAGCAAAAACCACACGGGAAACGAAAACAAAGAAATACCAGCCCCAGGGTTTAAAACTGATCTGGATTACTCCGCTGCGCTCGCTTGCGAAAGATCTGGCGAGGGCAATGACTGAGGTCTGCACTGCGCTTGAACTCGACTGGCACGTTGGTGTGCGCAACGGAGATACAGCACAGAGCGAAAAACTAAAACAGAAGAAACAGATGCCAGAGGTGCTGATCATCACTCCCGAAAGTATGCACCTGCTGCTGGCGCAAAAAGATACATCCCGATACTTTGACGAACTGCAGTGTATCGTGGCCGACGAATGGCACGAACTCCTGGGCAGCAAACGTGGCGTGATGGCTGAGCTGGCTATCTCCCGTATCAGGGGCCTCCTGCTTGAAAAACATCCTGAAAAATTGCTCAGAATCTGGGGCATCTCTGCAACTATAGGAAATCTGGAACAGGCTCTTGATGTTCTGGTGCCCTATGATGAGGTACTTAAAACTATCGTGGTTGCCGATCTGGAAAAAAAGATTGAAATTAAATCTATACTGCCGGATCATATCGACATGTTGCCCTGGGCCGGACATCTTGGTCATAAACTTGCACACAAGCTGCTGCCCATCATCGAAAAAAGCAAAACCACACTCATTTTCTGCAATACCCGCGGACAGGCTGAGCTTTGGTACCAGAACTTGCTGAAACTCGATGAAAATCTTGCAGGCCAGATAGCCATACACCACGGATCGATTGATCATGAACTGCGCAACTGGATTGAAGAGGCCATACATACCGGGGCACTCAAAGCTGTAATCAGTACTTCATCACTGGATCTTGGTGTGGATTTTAAACCAGTAGACACTGTAGTACAGATTGGATCACCCAAGGGTGTTGCCCGTTTTCTACAACGCGCTGGTCGCAGCGGGCACTCCCCTTACGAAACTTCAAAGATCTTCTTCCTTCCAACACATGCGCTGGAACTGGTAGAAGCCGCAGCAATCAAGGAGGCAGCTAAAACCAATGATATCGAAAGCCGTGAGCCGGTGGTAATGTCTTTTGATGTGCTGATCCAGTACATGGTTACACTCGCCGTTGGAGACGGTTTTGACGACAGGAAATTATTTGAGGAGGTGAAGCAGACTTTTGCCTTCAGGGAACTTGAACCGGATGAATGGAGCTGGATGATGCAGTTTATCACAACCGGCGGGGAAAGCTTAACGGCATACACCGAATTCAGCAAAGTTGAAAAAGAAGACGGCCTCTGGAAGGTGAAGAGCCGGCAAATGGCAATGAGGCACCGGCTGCATATCGGTACTATTGTTAGTGATGCTATGATCAAGGTAAAATACATGACCGGCGGGTATGTGGGAATGGTGGAAGAATCATTCCTTTCAAAAATCAAACCCGGCAACAGTTTTACGCTGGCCGGCCGCGTATTGGAGTTTATCATGGTGAAAGAAATGACTGCACTGGTGCGGAAAAGCAGGCTGAAAACTGCTATTACCCCAAGCTGGATGGGTGGCAGGATGTCGCTGACTGCCAACCTGGGTGCTATATTGCGAAAAAAGTATAACCAGACTCTGGATAAAACCCACGAGGATGAAGAACTTGATATTATTCTCCCTCTGTTTGAACGCCAGGCAAAAGTATCACATGTGCCCAAGGATGATGAATTCCTGATTGAACTGATTAAGACCCGGGATGGCTACCACTTTTTTGCCTATCCTTTTGAGGGAAGGCAGGTTCACGAAATCCTGGCCGCACTGATTGCCTATCGCTTATCCAAATCCAAACCTATCAGTTTTTCTATTGCGATGAATGATTATGGTTTTGAGCTGCTGAGTGAAAAGCCCATTCCCCTGGATGAAGACAATATTAAACTGCTGTTTAGTCCCGCCAATCTGAGTGAAGACATTGTGGCCAGTATCAATTCTACAGAAATGGCAAGGCGTAAGTTCAGGGATATTGCCTGTATCTCCGGACTGGTATTTCAGGGTTTTCCAGGAAAGTATGTGGCAAACAAACACCTGCAATCCTCAGCAGCATTATTTTTTAATGTTTTTAGCGATTATGATAAACATAACCTATTATTGCGGCAGGCATACGATGAAGCCTTTTATCAGCAGATTGAAGAACCACGACTGGCCGCTGCCCTGCACAGGATCCAGACCAGCAGGGTGATCATCGTGAAAGCCGAAAGTTATACCCCGCTTTGCTTCCCAATCAAGGTGGACAGCTTAAGGGAAAATATGAGTTCTGAGGAACTTGGAGAAAGAATTGCAAGAATGACTGCCGAAGCGGATAAAAAGAACGCACAGGCACAACGAAGGAAAAAGAATGACCATCAATTGTAAAGGGGAAAGTTTAGTATTAGATAAGGATAGGGCAATTTACTGGGAATCTAAAAAAATGCTGATCATCAGCGACCTCCACATGGGTAAGGCCGCTCATTTCAGGAAAGCCGGGATACAGGTTCCGGCAACAGTAACAGAAACCGACCTGGAAAAACTGGGGCGGCTGATCTCTAAGTACAGTCCGGAAATATTACTTGTAACGGGCGACATGTTTCATTCTGATATGAATACAGAAGTGCAGGTTTTCAGCACATGGCGGGCTTCATTTCCTGACCTCAGGATTATCCTGATCAAGGGGAATCATGATCTGTTGTCAAATGACGACTATGGGGATCTCTCAATAGAGATCTGCCCCCGGGAGCTGCTGAGTTTTCCCTTCAGGTTTGTGCACGACCAGCCAAAGGTGTTCGATGAATATTACAATATTACAGGTCATATCCATCCGGGCATCACCATCTATGGTAAAGCACGCCAGCAAATCAAACTGCCATGTTTTTACTTTGGGAGCACCTGTGCGATTCTGCCCGCATTCAGCCTCTTTACCGGACTAAGTAAAATCAAGGCTGAGGAGGGCGACCAGTTCTATGCGATCACCCCCGAAAAAGTAGTAGCGGTTTAAGTTACCCGGACCCGGGAAGTCAGTTATAGTATTTACTCCGCTCCTTGTGCGATTAGCGAAAGCAGTAAGGAAACAGCTGTCTTATCAGTTCTGAAAGTAACATCATCTTCTGTAAGTTCAGTCAGGTTTACCCACCTGAAGGATTGAAGGGTATCCGGATCAAAGTCAAACACTTTGGTCTTGTAATTCAGCTTCATAGGACCAGCTTCTCTTACCAGGTAGTAAACACTCAGGATCTGACTGTCATTGAAGGAAGATTTCTCGTAGAAATCTGTGGTATAGAAATGGCTGATCACTTCAATCTCTGCCTCGCATTCTTCCATAAACTCACGTTTGAGGGCATCGATCAGTCCTTCGCCATACTCTACTCCCCCGCCGGGAAATTTGCTGAAACTTCTGTCACCTGACTGTTCATCACTTACGAGCAGCTGGTTGGCATCGTTAATCAGCAGGCCGTATACTCTTACATTAAAATAACTCATTGGAAATGTTTTTTGTTTTTAGTGGCATTGTCTACTGTCCAGGTGATTTCACCATGGAAAGCTTCCTGCCGTACAGGACAATTTTTCATCCTGCAATAAGTACAGCATTCCGGTAAACAGGGGTCTGCATGTATAAATAATTCTGTATCGTGTTCTCCGCTCCCATTGATCAGCTTGTCTATGTCTGAAATCTCTGTATGTACCTGATTGAGGTCGTAATAATAAGGAAGGGTTATGTGGCAGTCGATATGAAGATCCGAACCATATTGCTGTGCGCGGAGGTTATGTACGTCAATCCAGGCATCCTGACGGTTTTCCTGCATAATATCTACAATAGTTTTTACGAGTCCAATGTTACTTTCGTCCATCAATCCGCCCACTGACGTTCTGGTTAACTTATACCCGCTGTAAACGATGTAAATTCCAAGTAGAATGGAGATCACGCTGTCCAGCCAGAAAACCTGGGTAATTTTAATCAGGATAATTCCTGCTACCAGTCCTGCACTGGTTACAGCGTCTGTCAGCAGGTGTTTACCATCTGCTTCGAGTGTGAGCGACCTGTGTTTTTTTCCTGTCCGGATCAGGTAATATCCCACTATGAGGTTTACAACGCCGGTACTGCCAATGATGACCGCACCTTCCAGCAGCTGGAAAATTTCCTTCGGAAAAATCAGGTCGTAACTGGATTTAAAAATAATGATAAGGCCTGCGATGCTGATCAGAGCGCCCTCTACAAAGGCTGAAAAAAACTCTACTTTACCATGGCCGTAGGGATGGTTTTCATCTTTAGGCAGCGTAGCCAGGTAGATACTGTAAAAGGCAAAGCCACTGGCAAGTACGTTCACAATACTCTCCGCTGCATCAGTGAGGATCGCATTGGAATGTGTAAGAAAATAAGCACCGAATTTGGCCAGCATCAGGACAATGCTAATGCAGAGGGAGACAAGTATCGCTTTCTTTTTGGGCAGCAAGGGGAATGATTTAGCCCCCAAAAATACGCTTTCACGATGATAATACGCTAAAAAGTATTTTTTATTAGTCACATGTTGGATCAGGTTTTTATATTTGCTACCTTATAAGAGAATCATGACATTTTTATCTAACAGGATCAATAATCTATCAGAATCACAGACCATTAAAATGGCAAAGCTGGGGAGAGAACTCACCGCTAAAGGAATTGACGTAATTAACCTGAGCTTTGGAGAGCCAGACTTTTTTACGCCGGAGCACGTAAAGGAAGCAGCAAAGAAGGCTGTTGACGAAAATTATTCTTACTATACTCCTGTTTCCGGATACCCTGAACTGCGTAAGGCTATTGTTGAAAAGTTAAAAAATGAGAACGACCTTACTTATACTTTTGACCAGATCGTTGTATCTACAGGTGCAAAACAATCTCTTGCCAATGCCGTGCTATGCCTGGTAAACCCGGGAGAAGAAGTAATTGTACCAACTCCATACTGGGTATCGTACTCAGAAATGATCAAACTTGCTGAAGGTGAAACGGTATTCATCAACGCTACTGTAGAGCATGATTTCAAAATCACTGCAGAGCAGCTGGAAGCGGCTATCACGCCTAAAACCAAACTCTTCATGTTCTCCTCTCCGTGTAACCCCACAGGTTCGGTTTACTCACATGAAGAACTGGCAAGCCTTGCTGCCGTGTTTGAGAAATATCCAAATATCTACATCATCTCTGATGAGATCTATGAGCACATCAACTTTGTTGACAAACATGCTTCCATAGCTGCTTTTGATTCCATCAAAGACCGCGTAATCATCATCAACGGTTTCTCCAAAGCCTACGCAATGACAGGCTGGAGAGTTGGTTATATGGCTTCCAACAAAGAAATCGCTAACGCCTGCGATAAATTACAGGGACAAATCACCTCAGGTACCTCGTCCATCTCACAGCGCGCAGCATTAGCCGCTTACCAAAACGGACTGGAAACTGTAACTGCAATGAAAGACGAGTTCAAAAAACGCAGGGACATAGTTTATGCCTTACTGAAAGAAGTTCCTGGTATCCAGGTTAATCTTCCGGACGGAGCCTTTTACTTCTTCCCTACCGTAAAAGACTATTTCGGAAAAAGCGTAAACGGTAACGTAATCAGCAATGCTGAAGACCTTTGCCTCTACCTGTTAAACGAAGCGCACGTATCAACTGTAACTGGCGAAGCTTTCGGTAACGAAGACTGTATCCGTATTTCTTACGCTGCTGCCGAAGATCAATTGGTTAAAGCCGTATCGAGAATCAAAGAAGCTTTATCTAAAATAAGCTAATCTAAACAGATATCAATAAAGAGCGTGTTAGTGGCAATGATTATTGCAGCTAACACGCTTTTTTTATGCCGCAGGCTTTATACTATGATCTGTACGATATGGATTTTTGAGTTGGGTATAAGCTGTAGATTTATACGATGCTTTATGCTATGGGATTAAACGGTGGTTTTGATTGTGGGTTTAAGATAGCTTTATGCTACGGGACTTGATGGTGGTTTTTACTGTGGGTTATTGAGCTAGGCGAGTCGGATAACCCCGTGTTATATCTGGTGGTTAATTCAAAATGTTTTTGCTATTTCGCTGCCTTCTGGCGCCTTTCAGCGGCAGGCAGCAGCGAAATAACAAAAACATTTTGAATACCCCCCGATAAACCTAAGACCTTATGGCTTCTACAGGATCCAACCGCGAAGCAGAATAAGCCGGCCAGAAACCGGAAATCGTACCGATAACCAGCGAAATCCCCACCCCCATGACAATATTCTTCATATACAGCACAACCTCCGTATCAAATCCATACTTGGCAACCAGCGTAAGGGCATATACAAAGGTCAAACCAAGCATACCTCCCAAAAGACAAAGCGCAATCGCCTCAAACATAAACTGCAGCAGTATAAAATAATTCTTCGCACCCAGCGATTTCTGAATCCCTATAATATTTGTTCGTTCCTTCACTGATACAAACATGATATTGGCTATACCAAAACCTCCTACCAGAATAGAAAAACCGCCAATTACCCATCCCGCAATATTCACCATTTTGAACATCGTATCCAGCTGATTAGTGATCATTGTAGTTTTGTTCAGTGCAAAATCATCCTCAGTGCCTGGCCTGATCCTGTGCACCGAGCGCATAGCGCCCTGCAACTCACTTTCTACTTCCTCAAGTGCTATATTTTCCTTCCCCCTGATATTAATTTGCGGATCGTAATTGCTGCTCTGAACATCAAATAAACCTTTGGCAAAATTCAGGGGGATCAGGATGTTATTATCCTGAGACATTCCCAGCATATCCTCGCCTTCCTTCTTGTAAACACCCACTACAGTAAGCCTGCGTCCCATGACCTTGATCTGTTTCCCTACTGCAGACTGACCGGAGAATAATCCATTGGCTATCTCAGCGCCAAGAATCACAACAGGAGAACCTGTCTTACCTTCATTGTCTGTAAAATACCGTCCTTCTTCATAATCAAGGTTCCAGGTTTTATCATAATCCTGCGTAGCCGCGTGCAACACAGCACCTTCAACAGAACTGCTCCTGTATTTAACCGTTCTGTTGCCAGAAGTAGCTTCATATGATATCCCGTCAACATGTTCGAGACGTGATTTCAATGCTTCATAGTCGCGCAGCGAAGGCTCAGGCCTGTTCACATACTTCCACCATGGGTAATCGCCACCAAAGCCCCAGGGCCATTTCTGTACGAACAGGGTTTTCGAACCCAGCTTATCCACACTTGCCTGAAGTTTATTCCTCAGTGTATCCACGCCGGAGAAGACGGCGATAATAGTAAATATACCTATCGTGATCCCTAACAGGGAGAGCATGGTACGAAGCTTATTCTGGCGGAGCGCATCGGCAGCGAACCTGAAGCTTTCTCCTATAAGTCTGAATATGATCATAATTGATGGTTAGACCAAAAATAAGGAAAAACGTTACAGCGTATATCATCTTTCATGGTATTTGTTACTGCTTAAATCTTATGTAGCCTCAGCAATTCTGTATCAGTCAGATACAATGTTCTTATACTGTTCGTGCACTGTTCGTATGTCGCTTTGTATTGAAGGCATATTGACGGCACCTTGGTACCACCTTGGCGGCGTATTGGACCCACGTTGTCGGCATGTTGGAAGCACAAAAAATGCTCCCAACCCCCTCTCGACCTGCTAAGAAGATGCGCTCAGGGGGCCAGCAATATAAAGCACTGTACGACCAGTATACGAACAGTCTGCGATTAATTACAATAGCATAACAGGATACTGCAAGGCTTTGGTACAAATAAAATTCCATTATACGCAATATTTCTATTATATTTTGTAAATTTGCGCCCTCAATTATTTTATAAAAAACATGAAGTTATCTCAATTTAAGTTTAATTTACCTGAATCATTAGTTGCCAGTAATCCTTCAGATCAAAGGGACGAAGCCCGTTTAATGGTACTACACAAAGACACTGGTGAAATTGAACATAAAATATTCAAAGATGTCTTGGAATATTTTGATGATCAGGATGTCATGATATTAAATAACACCAAAGTTTTCCCTGCCCGTTTATATGGTAACAAAGAGAAAACCGGTGCAACCATTGAAGTATTTTTATTACGCGAACTTAACAGAGAACTGCGTTTATGGGATGTTTTAGTAGATCCTGCACGTAAAATCCGCGTTGGTAACAAACTTTACTTTGGTGATGACGACCTGCTGGTTGCAGAGGTTGTAGACAATACTACATCAAGAGGACGTACTATCCGTTTCCTTTTTGACGGTACTGATGAGGAATTCAGAAAGAACATCGAGATCCTTGGAGAAACACCGCTTCCGAAATATATTAAACGTAAGGCTACTGCCATGGATAAAGAACGTTACCAAACGATTTTTGCCAAACATGAAGGTGCCGTTGCAGCTCCAACTGCGGGAATGCACTTTAGCCGTGAACTGATGAAACGTCTTGAGCTGAAAGGTATCAACTTTGCAGAAGTTACATTACATATCGGTTTAGGTACATTCAGAACTGTTGAAGTTGAAGACCTGACAAAACACAAAATGGACTCTGAGCAGTTCATTATTGAGGAAAAACAGGCAGCAATTGTAAACAAGGCACTTGAAAACAAAAAACGTATCTGTGCTGTAGGTACTACGTCAATGCGTGCTATTGAATCAGCTGTTTCTTCCGGTAAAATGCTGAAGCCGGCAAATGACTGGACAAGCAAATTCATTTTTCCTCCATATGATTTCAGTATTGCCAATTCAATGATCACTAATTTCCACACGCCAGAGTCAACGTTGCTGATGATGATCAGTGCATTTGGTGGTTACGATTATGTAAGACATGCATATGAAGTGGCATTGAAAGAAAAATACCGTTTCTACAGTTATGGTGATGCAATGCTGATCATCTAATTTTAATGAACAACCCTTTAAATGAATAGGAGGATCTTTAGGTCTCTCCTATTTTTTTTTGAATCAAAATAGCTTGCCCCCAAAATGAAATATTACGCAATTATTGTTGCCGGAGGAAAAGGGAACAGAATGAACCAGGACATTCCCAAACAGTTTTTAGCACTGGATGGAAAACCTGTACTCATGCATACAATTGAAGCATTCCACAACTGTGTTCTAAATCCTGAAATCATTTTAGTCCTCAATATCCGGCAGCATCAGTTTTGGCAGGGCTTGTGTGAAAAACACCAATTCAGCATCCCGCATCAGGTGATCGAAGGCGGACAGGAAAGGTTCGATTCCGTGAAAAACGGATTGAAGTTTATCAATGATGACGGAGTTGTTGCTATACATGACGCTGTGCGCCCGCTGGTAAGCACAGAACTGGTTCTGGCGTCCTATCAGATGGCCCTCGAAAAAGGGAATGCCATTGCGGCTATAAAGCCGGTGGATTCCGTAAGAATAAAAAAGGATGGACAGGAATCTGTTGCCCTTAACAGGGATGAACTATACCTGATCCAAACTCCCCAGACCTTTGTGACGCAGCAATTGAAAACGGCTTACGAGCAACCATACAAAACAGAATTTACAGACGATGCATCAGTGGTGGAGAAGGCGGGATTCGTGATCAATATCCTGCCGGGAGAAAGAAGTAATATCAAGATTACCTATGCACAGGACCTGGAACTTGCTTCCTTCATGCTGAGGAAATAAAACCATTTTCTTTGGAAACAGAAAATTCCTGCAGTAAATAGATTGCAAAAGTAAAGGCTTTTGATTTCTCAAAAGCCCTGTTTATGATTAAGCGGCTCTGTTGATTATTTTCAGGAGGATTGCAATTACGGCGATAACCAGCAATACGTGAATCAGTCCGCCCACGTCACCAAAGCCGTGAAAGAAAAAGCCAATCACCCAAAGTATAATTAATACTACTGCGATTAAATAAAGTAAATTTCCCATAGTTGTAGTTTTTAAAATAAAGTTTGTTAATTAAATGAATTTAAAAGTTAAAGTACACTCTCCTGACAATTCATAAACAATCTTCGTTCCAAAAAAAGAAAGGCCCCATTACCGGGGCCTTTAAATTATGAGTCTTTAGTATTCATCTTCATTAAAGAAGAAGTCATCTTTAGTCGGATAATCCGGCCAAATCTCTTCAATTGTTTCATACGGTTCTCCGTCGTCTTCCAAAGCCTGAAGATTTTCAATCACCTCTACAGGAGCTCCGGATCTGATACCATAATCAATCAATTCGTCTTTTGTTGCAGGCCATGGAGCGTCCTCCAAGTGCGATGCTAATTCTAATGTCCAATACATATTCTATACTATTTTATTGTTCTTATTTAATTTGCAAAAGTATATTAAAAAAGTTGATGAAAACAAACTTTTTTTTCCACTTTTTATAACCTTGGTAACCAGAGGTTTTCCTCAGCGTTCTGGTCGAAACTCAGTTTTCTGCCTAGAACAAACAGATAATCACTCAGGCGGTTCAGATAAACAGTCACCTGGTTATCCACATTACTCTCCGAAGCCAGGTGTACTATGAGTCTTTCGGCCCTTCTGCAGATGCATCTTGCGATATGACAATGCGAAACAATTGTATTTCCGCCCGGCAAAATAAAATGTTTCAATTCAGGCAGGAACTCATTCATCCGGTCCATTTCCTCTTCCAGCAGCGTAATATCAGCTGCATGCAGGTCAGGAATTTTCATGCTCGATTTGTCCGGATCGGCCGCCAGGGATGAACCGATGGTGAACAGCCGGTCCTGAATTTCCTTCAGGATCCGTTTTGAATGGGCATCAATATCCTGGCACTGGATGAGTCCGATATAGGAATTGAGTTCATCCACCGTACCATAACTTTCTATCCTCAGGTGGTATTTCGGGACTCTTGTCCCCCCGATAAGCGAGGTCTCCCCCCCGTCACCGGTCTTGGTATAGATCTTCATTGTTTACCAATTTGTTCAAAATCATCCCCACTCTCCTTTAATTTGGTCAGTCGCGGAGAAACTGTCTTCACATCCGTATTAAGGTAATCATTTTCAATCAAACCGTCCCGCATCCTTACAATCCGGTGGGCATGCTGTGCGATATCTTCCTCATGGGTAACCAGGATGATTGTATTCCCTTTACTGTGGATTTCTTCCAGCAGCCCCATGATCTCAATAGAGGTTTTTGTATCAAGGTTACCTGTTGGTTCGTCTGCAAGTATAATAGAAGGATTGTTGATCAGTGCTCTTGCCACCGCTACACGCTGGCGCTGTCCACCGGAAAGCTCATTCGGCTTATGGGTAATCCTGTTGCCGAGACCTACATTTTCGAGGGCCAGTTTAGCACGCTCGTCGCGGTCCTTTTTACTCGCTCCCGCATAAATCAGCGGTAGAGCTACGTTATCGAGAGAAGTGGATCGTGGTAGAAGGTTAAAGGTCTGGAAGACGAAGCCGATTTCTTTGTTTCTTACTTCGGCTAGTGCATCATCTGACATCTGGCTGACGTTGATCCCGTTTAAGATATAGTCGCCTTTATTCGGGGTATCCAGACAACCCAGTATATTCATCAATGTAGATTTCCCGGAACCTGAAGGTCCCATTAAGGCTACAAATTCACCTTTAAAGATTTCCAGTGAAACTGATTTCAGTGCATGGATTGTTTCTGTTCCAATCACATATTTACGACCTATTTCCTTAATATTAATTAACGGGTTCTCCATTTTCGCCTATATATTTTACAAATAATAAAGCTAATACAAGCTTTCGGTTTAGACACCAGCCTCCCTGTGATTGTTACAAAAGAAATTATTTATCCAGTATTTTCGGCACAAAGAAAAAATCCTCATTATGTACTGCAGCATTTTGTAGTCCCTCGGCAACCGTAAGCTCCTGAATGACTACATCTTCCCTCCACACATTCACCTCAGGATTCATGTATACCAAAGGTTCAACAGCAGTAGTATCCAGTTCATTTAGTTTCTCCATAAAGGTAAGGATCTTATTCATATCTTCCTGCAGCTGAGCTACCTCATGATCTCCAATCTCAATTCTAGCCAGATCTGCAACTTTATAAATAGTCTGTTTATCTATGTTCATTTCTTAATCACTTTACTGTTAATCAGATCAAAAATAGTGTCTTTTAGCTGATCCGCATCATCTGCTTTCATATTTTCTGTATAAACCGGCTTGTGGACGTAAATATCGCAGATTCCAGGTCTGCTGCCATAGCGTGCACCGTCATCCCATAACTTTTTCCAGGCATCGGTTACACTCACCGGTACGATGGGCGTACCGGTTTCAATCGCCAGCCTGAATGGTCCGTTTTTAAAAGCAGCCATCACCGGGGGATACTGCCCCATATCAATTCTTCCCTCAGGAAAGATAATCAGGCTCATGCCTTGTCTCAGATTGTCGCCTGCGCGCTTAAATGCCCTGAATGAAGACATTTTACTGTCCCTGTTTACTGGAATATCGATGGTGTTGAAAAAAATTTTCAGTACAGGGTTTTTCAGCAGTTCGTCTTTCCCCATAAAACTGAATTTCCCTTTAGCCAGCAGGCAAAAGATCATGATATCTAGATTGGAAGTATGGTTTCCGCAATAGATGTAGTGCTGACTGCGGGCGGGCTTCTCTTCATAGGTAAAGCGAAAAAACACACCCGTAAAAATACTGCAGGCCAGACTGTTCAGCGCCCTTAGCTGGTTCAGGAAGCCATACCAGGCCGGCTTCCGCGCCGCCAAATAATAAAAAGGATAAAAAAACACAAAGAAAAGCAGGACGATCAACAGAAAATAATAATAGTGTACCCGCTTTAATAGATTGATCATTGCAATCAAAACTACAAAAAATCTCAACAAAGCGGCTTTGTTAAAAAAGAAAGCGCTAATAACCAAAGATTTTAAACATAAAAGACAATTAGTACAAGTCTGTGTAACTGTTTTTTCTTAATTTCGGCCTCTTGAAACCCTTCAGGGGACCACAAAAATCAGATCATGAAAGAAACAGTAGTAAGCGGCATTCGTCCCACAGGCAAATTACATTTAGGCAATTACTTTGGTGCTGTAAGTAATTTCGTAAAGATGCAGCATGAATATAATTGTTATTTTTTCATTGCTGATTTTCATTCATTAACTACACATCCTACGCCGGGCGACCTGCATGGAAATGTGAAAAACGTATTGGTAGAATACCTGGCCTGCGGCATAGATCCTGAAGCCAGCACAATATACATTCAGTCAGATGTTCCGGAGGTAACCGAACTGTACCTTTACCTGAACATGAATGCCTACATGGGAGAACTTGAAAGGAGCACTTCTTTCAAGGATAAAATCCGCTCTCAGCCAGATAACGTGAATGCCGGACTGTTAACCTATCCATCTCTGATGGCAGCAGACATCCTGCTTCATAAGGCTACAAAAGTACCTGTGGGGAAAGATCAGGAACAGCATCTTGAAATGACACGTACTTTTGGTAACAGGTTTAACAGATTATACAACAATGAGTATTTCCCTGAGGCTTTTGCCTTTAACTATTCGGCAAACCTGGTGAAAGTTCCGGGGCTTGACGGAAAAGGAAAAATGGGAAAATCAGAAGGAGACGCCAACTGCATTTATCTGGCCGATGCACCTGATGTTATCCGTAAGAAAGTACTGAAAGCGGTTTCTGATGGTGGCCCAACTGTAGAAAACCAGCCCAAACCCGAGCCTATACAGAATTTGTTCGACCTGATGAAGATCGTTTCTGCGGAGGATACAATTACGCATTTTGATGAACTTTACAATAAGTGTGCAATCCGTTACGGCGACTTAAAAAAGCAGCTGGCCGAAGATATGATCATCTTTAATACGCCCATCAGGGAACGCATCGAAGAGATAGCAAAAGACGACGATTATCTGCGTAAAATAGCAAATCATGGTGCAGAGAAAGCGAGGGAAAGCGCAAGAAGGACTATCAGGGAGGTTAGGGAACTGATAGGTTTCAAACCATTTTAAATATCAATAAATAAAAATTACTACCTTAAGCGCATCAGATTGATCATATGCATATAGCAATAGTTGGAAATATAGGCGCCGGTAAAACTACTTTAACAAGTTTACTGGCTAAAAATTATGGATGGGAAGCTTTATACGAAGCCGTAGACAACAACCCTTATCTTGAAGACTTTTACAGTGATATGAAACGCTGGAGTTTTAACCTGCAGATCTACTTTCTGAACAGCCGTTTTCAGCAGATTGTAGACATTGAAAAGAACCAGAGAAATGTTATCCAGGACAGAACTATCTATGAAGATGCACACATCTTTGCAGAAAACCTGCACGAGATGGGTCTGATGACCACCAGAGACCATAAAAATTACCAGGATATCTTTGATAATATCACATCATTTATCAAACCACCGGATCTGCTGGTTTACCTTCGTGCTTCCGTTCCTACACTTGTAGACAACATACAGCGCAGGGGACGTGATTATGAGGCGGGCATCCGTTTGGATTACCTGTCTAAACTGAACGAAAAGTATGAGGCCTGGATCAAGAATTACCAGCTGGGCAAACTGCTGATCCTGGATAAGGATAAATTGGATTTTACCAATAACCCGGAAGACCTGGGTACCGTAATCCAGTCTATCGAGGCAGAAATACACGGACTTTTTTAAGATGGCAAAGCTTGGAATAATCCCCGCCCGGTACGCCTCTACCCGCTTTCCGGGCAAGCCCCTGATTGATATTGCAGGTAAAAGCATGATCCAGCGGGTATATGAACAGGCATGCAGTTCATCCAGTCTCGATAAAGTAGTAATCGCTACCGATGACGAAAGAATAATCACAGAGGTGAAAAGGTTTGGAGGAGAATTTGCGCTGACCCGAAATGATCATCAGAGTGGCACAGACCGCTGTGCAGAAGTTGCCGAGAAATTTCCGGGCTTTGAAGTGATCATCAATATACAGGGCGATGAACCTTATATCGACCCTGTCCAGATTGATCTGCTGGGCTCCTGCTTTACAGATCCTGCAGTGAAACTGGCAACTTTGGTTAAGCGCATCCGGGATGAAGAAGAACTGTTTAACCAGAATATCCCCAAGGTAGTGCTCAACCACCGTCAGCAGGCTATTTATTTCAGCAGGCACACCATTCCCTTCCTGAGGAATACTGAGCAGGCAAACTGGCTCGAAACACACCAGTTCTACAAACATATCGGGATCTACGGTTACACGGTAGAAACGCTGCTGCAGATCACCAGGTTGAAGCCATCATCCCTGGAACTTGCAGAAAGCCTGGAGCAGCTGCGCTGGATAGAGAATGGCTACGAAATACAAACAAGGGTAACCGATATGGAGTCCATTGCCGTGGATACACCTGAAGATCTTGAAAAAATCATGAAGATGAAGGGCAATTAATTAGCTATATTAGGCAATTAATTTAATGCTTCATGAGATACGCTTTTTCAACCATTGCTGTTTTCTTTTTATTCTTCACGGCCTGCCGCCAGGAAAAACCAGTTCAAATCGACACCGCAGCCCGAACAAAAGTAGTCTTAAGATCTTTCAGTGATACTGCCACAGTTGACACCTTTAAGATTGTGCTGAGTGGCGAACGCCCTAAAGAAATGGAACTCGTTTTCACAATTACCAGCCCATCAGGTCAGCGTATCTATACCAAGATATTAAAAGCCACTTCCCTTCTTGACAATTATAAAGACAATGTAGATTTAGGGAAAGAGAAAAAACAGGTCAAGTTTATGCAGGACGAACTGGGTTTATTTTTGGATGAAGAGAATTTTCTTGAACCAGCAGTAACGGATGATGAACTGCCGGATAAAAATACTCCCGACAAAATATTTTTTGCTGAATTAAAAAAATCAGGACTGAACGGATTCAAATACCGGCTGGGTAAAGAAAGCAATGTTTATATCGCATGGTCTCCCTCCGCCGGAAAAGTAAAACCGTACTATGAATGCTGTAAGTAAAATGGATAGTTAGTGTATATAAAACACTAAGCGTATTGAATAAGCGTCATACATACGATTATAAATACACACCAAAATAACTTAAGTTTTGATAAAATGATGACAAAACGTGTGTCATGACTATAAATTTTATCATTGATAATCAGCGTATTATAAATAGCAACTCTTTTTTTTTACATTAGATATGCAATATTATAAAAATTACATTAGATTTACCTTAGTGTTACGGTTTACAACTTTAACATTCAACCAATCAAGCATATTCTAACCAAATATAAAATTAAAAAAGGCCAGGTAATTTACCAGGTCTTTTTTCGTTTACGCCCATTTTTATCCTGTTGAAATTATTCGAATTCGAATATTTAGAGTGAATTCTGACAATATTTCCGTAGCTTTGTATCCCGTACAAAAACAATAAGAGAGGTATAAAAAACTCTTCTTATTTCACAAACTCACAAACATGACTAAGTATATTTTTGTTACGGGCGGTGTTACTTCCTCATTAGGGAAGGGCATCATCTCCGCTTCATTAGCCAAACTTTTACAAGCAAGAGGTTACCGTGTAACCATTCAGAAATTCGATCCTTATATCAATATTGATCCCGGAACATTAAATCCCTATGAGCATGGCGAATGTTACGTAACAGAAGATGGTGCAGAAACAGATCTGGATCTGGGCCACTATGAACGCTTTTTGAATGTGCCTACTTCTCAGGCCAACAATATTACCACCGGAAGGATCTATCAGAATGTAATCAATAAAGAACGCCAGGGAGAATACCTTGGGAAAACGGTACAGGTAGTGCCGCATATTACTGACGAAATTAAACGCAACATGCGTATCCTGGGCGATACAGGAGAATTTGATATCGTGATTACTGAGCTTGGAGGAACTGTAGGTGATATCGAATCCCTGCCCTTCGTTGAAGCTGTAAGACAATTCAAGTGGGAAGCGGGAGCCAACAACGCTATTGTGATTCACCTGACCCTTGTGCCTTACCTTGCTGCGGCCGGTGAATTAAAAACAAAACCTACACAGCACTCTGTTAAAATGTTACTGGAATACGGTATTCAGCCGGATATCCTGGTATGCCGTACAGAACACCACATAAATATGGATATCCGTAAAAAGATCGCCCTGTTTTGTAATGTAAACGTAAATGCGGTAATCGAATCTATGGATGCTTCTTCAATTTATTCAGTTCCCCTGCTGATGATGAAAGAGCAGCTGGATAAAACGGTATTGAGCAAATTGAAACTGCCGCAGAAAAACGAGCCGGATATGGAAAGCTGGAAAGACTTTCTGGGCCGTCTTAAAAATCCTACTGCCGATGTAAGGATCGGTCTGATCGGTAAATATGTAGAGTTACCTGATGCGTACAAGTCTATTATCGAATCTTTCATCCACGCCGGTGCGAAAAATGAATGTAAGGTAAGAATTGAATATATCCATTCTGAGGAGATCTATCCTGACAATGCAGCAGAAAAATTGGGCCACCTGGATGGTGTACTTGTTGCTCCGGGCTTCGGAAGCCGCGGTATTGAAGGGAAAATTGATTCCATCAAATATGTACGTGAAAATGAAGTGCCTTTCTTTGGTATTTGCCTGGGTATGCAGTGTGCTGTGATTGAATACGGCCGTAACGTACTGGGACTAACAACAGCAAATACTACAGAAATTGATCAGGAAACAGTTGATCCTGTAATCAATATGATGGAAGATCAAAAAACGGTAACAAACAAAGGCGGAACAATGCGTTTGGGTTCATATCCATGCGACCTTAAAAAAGGCACAAAAGCATTCCATGCTTACGGAAAAGCACACATCAATGAGCGTCACAGACATCGTTATGAGTTTAACAATGCCTACCTTAAACAATATGAAGAAGCTGGAATGATTGCTTCAGGGATAAATCCTGACAGCAAACTGGTAGAAATTATTGAGCTGAAAAACCACCCGTTTTTTGTTGGTGGACAATTTCATCCCGAATTAAAGTCAACAGTTGCTAATCCTCACCCACTTTTTGTTAAATTTGTCGCCGCTGCAATGGAGTACGCGAAGAAAAAAACAAACTAATACGCGTTAAATTAACAATAATGTATAGAAATACATTTACAGGATTATTCCTGATTATGATCGTTTTGGCAGGTTCATTCTATTTTTTCAAGCCCAGCGAGGCTGAGATGAAGAAAGAACGCGAGCGGATCTCACTGGACTCTGCAGCAAAAGCTGGTGTAAAACCAGCTTCTGCAAATGTGCCCGCTGCTGTTCCGGCAGTAGATTCATCTGCTTTAAAAGGCCCATTCGGTGGAAATTTAGCTGGTACTGCTACTACAACTGTACTTGAAAACGCTGCCCTGAAACTGACTTTCACCAATAAAGGAGGAAAAATCAAATCGGTAGAAGTTAAGGGGGAAAAAAATTACCTGGGCAAACCGGTAGTGCTTTTCGATGGTGATCAAAATACCTTTGGCTTAAGCTTAAATATTGGTGGTAAACTGATCAATACCAATGATCTTTATTTTACCTCTACTCAAACTGCAAATGCTCTGGTAATGCGTGCCAATTACAGCGCGGATAAGTACATTGAATATGTGTATGCTTTGGGAAGCAGCGATTCTCATGATGTTGATTTCAATATCAACCTGAGCGGGATGAACCAGGTAATCCAAAAGGACAGCATTGCCCTTAACTGGCAAACTATCCTGATGCAGCAGGAGAAATCTTTACAGGCCGAGCAGCAATCTTCTGCCCCTTATTATAAGTACGTTGACGAAAACCCTGATCACCTCAGCTTTGCAAAAGAGGAGAGCGTAGAGATCAATAAAGCCAAGATTGAATGGATTGCTTTCAAACAGCATTTCTTTTCGGCTGTGCTGATTCCTGCTGATCCTTTTGTGAAAGCAAATGCAAGCGTTAGAATATTAACTACACCGGGCGAAGTAAAGGGTTACAGCGCAAACGTAAACCTTCCTTTCAGTCAGCTTGCCGCTCAAAACTATAAAATGAAGTTCTATTTCGGAACCAACCAGTTTAAAGTATTAAAAGCACAGGGACATGAACTGGAAAAATTGGTTGAAATGGGCTACTGGCCGTTGAAATACATCAACAGGTTTATAGTACTTCCGGTATTTAACTTCCTTGAAGGATTCGGATGGAATTATGGTTTAATTATTCTGGTCCTTACTATTGCTTTAAAACTTGTTTTATCACCGCTGACATACAAGTCTTATATATCAATGGCTAAAATGAGGATTTTAAAGCCGGAGATGGATGAGATCAAAGCCAAAGTAGGTGAAGACAATGCTACGCTTCTTCAGCAGGAATACCTTAAACTCTATAAACAGGTTGGTGTGAATCCCCTGGGCGGATGTTTACCGATGCTGCTGCAGTTGCCAATCGTAATGGCTTTTTTCTTCTTCTTCCCGAATCTATTTGAGCTGAGAGGACAGAGTTTCTTATGGATGCATGACCTTTCCACCTATGATGATTTTATCAAATTCGGTTTTACTGTTCCCTTTATTGGTGATCACCTGAGTTTAATGTGTGTGCTGATGACCATTTCAACGCTGATCTACACTTATTTTAACAACCAGGTTTCTGGTGCTACCGGACAAATGAAATATATCGGTTATATCATGCCGATCGTTTTCCTTGGGGTACTGAACAAATACCCTGCAGGATTAAACTACTATTATTTCCTTGCGAACATGATGACATTTGGTCAGCAGTTCCTGATTAAATCAATGGTTAACGATGAAAAAATTCACAATATTCTGAAGGAAAACAAAAAGAAACCTGAAGAGCAAAAGAAAAAATCAAAGTTCCAGACCCGTTTGGATGATTATATGCGTCAGCAGAATCAGGTTAAAACGCAGGAAAAAAAGAATAAATAAGTTATTTCTTTACCGAACCCGGGGGCTGTATTATTGCAACATAAAGCAATGATACAGCCCCTTTGCTTTTTGAGGCATTCATGACCCAAAAATGTAAAAATTGATATACCTATAGGATTTATTGATAATAATTTGCAATTTTTAAGCCTGAACAATATTACTATCTAAATTTACTTGAAATCATGCACAAAAAACTCACTATTGTCCTACTCTTCTTTGCATCATCAGTCTTTGCACAGAAAAAGCCGCTCAACCATTCGGTTTATGATTCCTGGGAGAGTATTGGTATTAAACAATTGTCTGCCAACGGACAATGGGCAGGATATTCTATCGTAAAACAGGAAGGAGATGCAAATTTATATCTAAACAGCCTGTCTGCAAGTACAAAAATAACTATACCAAGAGGCGATCTGCTTAAATTTACCGCTGATGCTAAGTTTGCGGCTTTTCTAATCAAACCGCTTTTTGCAGCTACAAGGCAGGAAAAGATTAAAAAGAAAAAACCCGAAGAAATGTCGAAAGATACCCTTGGCTTCGTGAATCTGACTACAAATGCTGTTACTAAAGTAGCACGCGTGAAATCATTCAAGATTCCTGAAGATGCGGGCGACTTCCTGGCCTACCAGAAAGAGGCTGTTTTAGATACCAGTAAAAATAAGGATAAAAAAGAAAGCTCAGAGCTGGTCCTGAGAAACCTGCTGACAGGTGTTGAAAGGACTTTTAAATATGTGACCGACTATGAAATCAGTAAGAATGGCAAACAGCTGATCTTTACCTCTCCCGGATCAAAAAAAGACAACACCGCAAAAGCAGGAGTATTCGTTTATAATACAGAGAAAGGAACTGTTAAGACCTTAGTGGGTATTAAAGGCAATTTTAATGGGTTTGTATTTGACCAGGACGGCGAACAGGTTGCTTTTTTAGGAGAAACCAGTCCGGAGAAAACAGAAGTGAAGGATTATGGAATCTATTACAACTCGCTGACCCTGGATACCGCACAGGTTTTAGTAGACAATGAAATTGATGGTTTGCCCGCGAAATGGACAGTAAGCGGCGATGGAAAATTATCTTTCAGCAAAGAAGGCACCAAATTATTCTTTGGTATAGCACCCCTAAAAAAAGCAAAAGATACCACGCTTGTTGATTTTGAAAATGCTAAAGTAGATGTATGGGGATATAAAGATGATTATCTGCAGCCCATGCAGTTAAAAAATTCGGATAAAGAACTAAAAAGAAGTTACCTGAGTGTGATTGATATCTTTAGCAGTGATCCTAAAGTTATTCCATTAACAGATTTGAAAATGCCTGAGTCCAGCATTGTAAAAGAAGGGGACGCGAGCTTTGTTCTTACTTCAACTGATTACGGAAACCGGATACAGTCGCAATGGACAGGCGCCCGCATCCGTGATTACTATCTTGCAGATGTAAAAACAGGTGCAAGAAAAAAGATCATTACTGCTCTCGACGGTGACGCATTCCCATCCCCTGCCGGGAACTACATCTTATATTTTGATAAGAAAACATCCCTCTGGTCCACCTATACCGTTGCCACTGGAAAAGTTACCGTTCTCAATACTGACAGCAAAGTTAAATTTGCCGATGAAGACAATGATGTGCCTGACGATCCCTCAGCCTATGGTGTTGCCGGCTGGACAGAAGAAGACAAACAGGTACTGATCTATGACAGGTACGATATCTGGAGTTTTACACCAGATGGTAAATCAGCACCAAAAATGATTACCAATGGTTTTGGAAGACAAAACAAGATTACATTCCGTTATGAGAAACTGGATGCTGAAGAACGGTTCATTACCCGGAAAGACGATATCTGGTTATCTGCATTTAACAATGATACTAAAGAATATGGATTTTACAGAACGCATGCCGGCGACAGTAAAAATCCTGAACTGGCGGTTATGGCAAAGTTTAAATATTCAAACTTAGTGAAAGCCAAAGGTGCAGAACGCTATATTTATGACAAAGGCAATTATAGTACTTCCCCAAATGTATATGTTTCTACCGATCTCAAAACTGAAACCAAACTCAGCAATACCAATCCTCAGCAGTCTGCTTACAACTGGGGAACTTCAGAACTGGTAAAATGGACTACCCCAAAAGGATATCAGTCGGAAGGTATACTGTACAAACCAGAAAACTTTGATCCTGCTAAAAAATATCCGATGATCGTTTATTTTTATGAGAAGTTATCGGAAGGATTATACAATTATATCCCTCCTGCTCCTACCCCATCAAGGTTAAATATCTCCTACTTTGTAAGCAACGGGTACCTTGTGTTTGCACCGGATATCAGCTATGAAAGAGGTTATCCGGGAAAATCTGCCGAGGAATTTATCAATTCCGGCGTAGAGGCATTAAAGAAAAACAGCTGGGTTGACGGCACTAAAATCGGTATCCAGGGACAAAGCTGGGGCGGGTATCAGGTAGCTTACCTGATCACCAGAACAAATATGTATGCCGCAGCATGGGCTGGCGCACCTGTAGTGAACATGACCTCCGCTTACGGTGGTATCCGCTGGGAAACCGGTATGAACAGACAGTTTCAGTATGAGAAAACACAGAGCCGAATTGGCGCAACGCTTTGGGAAAAACCAGAACTTTATATCGAAAACTCACCATTGTTCTCTATCCCAAAGGTAAGCACACCCGTAGTGATCATGTCAAACGACGCAGACGGAGCAGTGCCATGGTACCAGGGAATAGAAATGTTTACTGCGTTAAAAAGATTAGGAAAACCTGCATGGTTATTGAACTATAATAACGAAGCGCATAATCTGGTGCTGCGTCAGAACAGGAAAGACATTCAGATTCGTGAACAGCAGTTTTTTGATTATTACCTGAAAGGTGCAAAAGCTCCGGTATGGATGACTGGTGGTATACCGGCTACTGAGAAAGGGAAAACATGGGGTTTTGAGTTGACAGATGACAAACCCTAAGCTGGCAATCAATTAAGCCTTCATGAACAACTACAGCTATAATCAAAGGATTTCCACTGAAAAGGATCTGTATTCTCAGGAATACAGATCCTTTTTTTTACATTCATACTTTCAAACAAAAATTAATGGCTTTAAATTATCTTTGGGTTGCATTTTTCCTGATTGCTTTTGTTGTGGCGCTGATCAGGCTGATCTTTTTTGGGGATACAGAAATCTTTAAACTGATTGTAGACGGTACTTTTGAATCGGCAAAAACCGGGGTGATGGATATTGCCCTTCCGCTGGCAGGTATCATGACCCTCTGGCTGGGTATCATGAACATTGGCGAGAAGGCCGGAGCGATCAGCTTCCTGTCAAGGATCATCGGCCCTTTTTTCAGCCGCATCTTTCCGGAGGTCCCGAAAAATCATCCGGCAACTGGGCACATGGTGATGAACTTCTCTGCAAATCTGCTGGGCCTGGATAATGCCGCAACACCCTTCGGCTTAAAAGCCATGCAGAGTTTACAGGAAATAAATCCCAATAAAGAAACGGCCAGCAATGCGCAGATCATGTTTCTGGTGCTGCATACTTCCGGACTTACACTGATTCCCCTTGCGATCATGGCACAGCGGGCTATCCTGGGTGCAGCAGATCCCTCGGATATATTTATTCCCTGCATGATTGCCACTTATGTAGCAACTGTGGTTGGCCTGATAGCTGTTGCGCTGAAACAGAAGATTAACCTGCTCAATGCAGTGGTCATATCCTGGCTGGGAGGTATTACTTTAGGTATTGCTGCTCTGGTCTATTATTTTACCAATTACCTGAGCAAAGAAGAAATTCAGGCGGTATCAAAAGTAGCTTCGAATGTGATTCTTTTTTCAATCATTATCGCATTTATCCTCGGCGCATTACGCAAAAAAGTAAATGTATATGAAGTCTTTATTGAAGGTGCAAAAGAGGGCTTTACCACTTGCATTACTATTATCCCCTATCTCGTGGGCATGCTGGTGGCAATTGGCGTACTCAGAAATTCCGGTGTATTGGGGTATATTGTCGATGGTTTTACCTGGTGTTTTGTACACATGGGCATCAATACTGATTTCACTCCGGCATTGCCTACAGCATTGATCAAACCACTTAGCGGAAGTGGTGCAAAGGCCATGATGGTAGATACGATGAAAACGTACGGACCTGATTCTTTTGTTGGCAGGCTGTCATGTGTTTTTAATGGCTCAGCAGATACCACTTTTTATATCGTTGCCCTGTATTTTGGTTCTGTAGGCATCAAGCGAACCCGTTACGCCATACCCTTTGGATTAATTGCAGATCTTGCCGGGATCATCGCAGCCGTGCTCGTATCCTATTTATTCTTCCACAAATAATTGTTTATTAACGTAAAAGCCTCTGGAGAATTGAATTCAACAGAGGCTTTTCCATTATTTTGTTTAGCTAGGCTAACTGGTGAACGTTTAAATGGTCGATGATCTTCTCCAGAACACCAGGCTCAACATTCACATATTTGGACGACCTCCAGGTAGAGGAAGGCTTATCCAGCCAAACACAAAATGAATGGTATCCATCCATTATTACAGCATAGGTTTCATGAAAATCGTCCTGGATTCTCATACAAAAACCTGTTACAGGTTTGCCCTGTACATCAAACTGAAAGTTGAGATAATTACTTAACATATTCATATCTGGTTAGTTCATTTATCATAACAAATATGGGTATTAAATGTTCAGTAATTCTTAAGTGTGCAACATGTAATTGTTAACAAATATTGAATCTGTAATGCTATAACATTTTAGCAAATTAATTTATTTTTCAACATTTAATAATTGCCCGGATCTATTAACAATTGAGGCCTTTTTCCAGGAACTGGATGAATTCGTAAAACCGGATGATAGAAAACGCCTGCATTCCGCTATCCTCAGATCATTGAGCAATCTTATAAGAATAAACACTCTGACCGGTTTTAATTATATAGAATTTAGTACGATTTTATATACTAATTAGTACAGTTAAAATTAAGCTGCAAGCTGAGCTTTTACCATGTCGATCAAACGATCAATATCAAAAGGTTTGGCCAGAAAGTTATCAGGCGCGCCTGGCATCAGCAAAAGGTTGTTTAAATTATGGCTTGCAGAGATCATCACTACAGGTATTTTTTTATATTCCTCATGTTCCTTGAGTGCCCTGCATATATCTCTCCCGTCTAATCCGCCCAGCATAACGTCAAGCAGGATCAGATCAGGGATATTTTCCTCCACAGAATCAAACACATATTTTCCGTTTGCCAGTGTAAAGACTTCATAGCCCTCATCCTCCAATATAATTCTGATAACGTCAAGGATGTCGTTATCATCATCCACCGCCAATATTTTCTTAGACATTACTTATCCCCATTTCATTTTCATCTATGCTATTTACATGCCATTTGAGAATAAATTTAATATTCGTTTTTTTTACTAAATTTATTAGCACATTTGTATTAGAACATCATTTGATAAATGTTATACGCAGTAGTAGATATTGAAACCACCGGGGGCTTTGCCTCGGGTAATGGGATTACCGAAATTTCCATCCTGGTTCATGATGGTTCAAAAGTTATAGATGCTTTTGAAACATTGATCAACCCGGAACAGGAAATTCCCTTCTATATAGAAAGTTTAACCGGCATTAGCAATGATATGGTGAGAGATGCGCCTTTGTTTGCAGAGGTTGCACCAAAGATCTATGAAATGCTTTTTGATAAAGTTTTTGTTGCACATAATGTGAATTTCGATTTCTCATTTGTAAGACACCAGCTGGCACAGAGCGGCTTTAATCTCATTTCTAAGAAACTTTGTACAGTACGCATGAGCAGGAAGATCATCCCTGGCCAGAGCTCTTACAGCCTGGGTAAATTATGCCAGGCATTGCGTATCCCTCTGAACCACCGCCACAGGGCTGGGGGCGATGCTGCAGCAACGGCACTTTTGCTGAGCCTGCTGCTGGAAAATGATACGGAAGGACTCATTTCACTTTCATTACACAAGGCATCAAAGGAACAGGTATTGCCCCCAAACCTGTCAAGAGCCTCAATAGATGCATTGCCTTCTAACCCGGGGGTATATTATTTTAAGGACAATAAAGGTAAAATTATCTATATAGGGAAAGCTATAAACATTAAAAAACGGGTCTGCTCACACTTTTCCGGAAACAGCATCAAGAAACAACGACAGGAATTTCTTAAGAATATCCATACAATTGATTTTACGATCTGCGGAACAGAGTTGATGGCACTCATTCTTGAAGCCGCAGAAATACAGAAGCACTGGCCTGAAAATAACCGGGCATTAAAGCGTTTTGAACAAAAGTATGCCCTGTATTCCTTTGAAGATCAGAAGGGCTATATCAGGCTTGGGATAGATAAATATAAGAAGAACACCAATGCCCTGTTTACATTTAACAGTATCCTGGCCGGCCAAAGCATGCTGCGCGGGATGATCACTGAGCATGAGCTTTGTGAAAAACTATGCTTTATCCAAAAAAACAGGTCTTCCTGCACGGCCGTGGAAAAGGGCGATTGCCACGGGGCATGTCAGGGACTTGAGCATCCATACAGTTACAACACGCGTGTAAAAGCTGCCGTCGCACACTTAAAATCAACCCTCCCATCTTTTGCACTGATCGATAACGGCAGAAATGAGGATGAACAAAGCTGTTTATGGGTTGAAGAAGGCAAGTTTTATGGAATGGGTTATATTTCTTTTGATACTGATGTAAATGATATGGATACCCTCAAGTCATGTATAGAACCTTATCCATCAAATGATTATATTTTGAATATGGTTTTAGACTATGCAGAAATGAACCCCGGCAAGAAAATACTGAGTCTCAAAGAAGCATAATTAGAAAAAAAGATTTGCTGGTATTGTACAGAAATCCTATCTTTGGCGCTCCTAACAGGGAAACACGCATCCATAGCTCAGCTGGATAGAGCAACGGTTTTCTAAACCGTAGGTCATAGGTTCGAATCCTATTGGGTGTACAAAAGTAAAAAGGAGCTTCTAATTTGATTGGAAGCTCCTTTTGTTTACAAAACAATTTTTTGATTTTCTAGGGATTCCCACTACCCCCTGCTGCTCCGTAAACCTGTCCGGTAGTATAACTGGATTCACTGTCAGCAAGCTGAACAAATATAGAAGCCAGTTCTGCAGGCTGTCCCGGGCGTCCAAGCGGGGTTTTGCCCCCAAATTCAACAATAGCATCCTGAGGCTGACCTCCACTGGTTTGTAGCGGTGTCCATACAGGCCCCGGTGCAACGCCGTTTACGCGTATACCTTTTGGGCCAAGCTGTTTGGCCAGCGACTTCACAAAAGCAACATTGGCAGCCTTGGTCTGCGCATAATCGAACAGGTTTTCTGAAGGATCATAGGCCTGTACAGATGTCGTAGAAATAATCACAGCACCTGCAGGCAGGTGTGGCAATGCAGCCTTGGTGATCCAGAATGGCGCGTAAATATTGGTCTTGATCGTTGCATCAAAACCAGCAGAAGACAGATCCAAAAGTGAATCTACAGCTTGCTGACGGCCAGCATTGTTTATCAGTATATCAATTCCGCCAAGTTTTTCGGCTGCTTGTTCTACTAAAGACTGACAGAACGCTTCGTTTGTGATATCTCCGGGAATTGCGTACCCGATGCGTCCTTCTGCAGTAATCAATGCAATCACCTCATCGGCATCAGGTTGCTCCTCGGGTAAATAATTGATCACTACATCGGCACCTTCTCTTGCATATGCGATAGCAGCAGCGCGGCCAATACCTGAGTCGCCTCCTGTTATTAAAGCCTTCCTGCCTTTCAGACGTCCCGATCCTTTATAACTGGTTTCCCCGTGATCTGGTACAGGCTGCATTTTTGAAGCAAGTCCTGGTGCTTCCTGAGGCTGTTTGTCAAATGGTGGTTGCGGATATTTAGTTGCTGGATTTACGAGTGGTTTCTGATCTTGTTCATTCATAAGTATAGATTTAAATAGATAGGGTTTCAAAGCAAGTTTAACAGGCTAAGGAAGTCATTGTTTCCAGAAAAAAAATTCAGTTTGGTAATTGCCAGCCGTTGAGAGGTTTCAGTATAGAGATTTTTAGGTTTTATCTTTATACTTGCAAAATGGAATACAGATTCAGAAAAGCAATAGCAACTGAGCAGGATCAAATCTGGGAAATCCTGCAGCAAGGCATCCAGCGCAGAAAAAACGATGGCAGCAACCAATGGCAGGATGGCTATCCTAACAAGGAAGTTGTCAAAGCAGATATTGAAAAAGAGCAGGGTTATGTACTGACAGATGGGGATACCATTGCCGGATACGCAGCTGTAGTGATGAATGACGAACCTGCCTATATGGAGATTGAAGGTGAATGGCTCAGCACGGGAGACTTTGTAGTAGTTCACCGTGTGGCCCTTTCAGAAGATTTTGTTGGCAGGGGTTTATCCAAAATCATCATGCAGTATATCGAGGATTTTGCCTTGAGCAATGGAATATACAGTATAAAAGCAGATACCAATCATGACAATGCCGCCATGCTGAAAATTTTTGAAAAAATGGGTTATGTATATTGTGGCGAGGTCTACTTCAGGGGCAGTGCCAGGAAAGCCTTTGAAAAAGTACTGAAATAGTTATTTATCATCCACTACAACCCTGCCTGATTTGATAACTCTCTCAATATTTTTGAGTTGATTGATATCGATCAGGGGTTGCCCTTCAAAATCAGCAGGTCTGCTTTTTAACCTTGCTGATCGTCCCTATACGCTCTTGCTCACCAATAGGTTCCGCGGCGATGATAGTGGCAGAGCGTATAGCATCAATAGTGGTAAAGCCGCAGTCGTTCACAAAATATCCAAATTCATCAATTAATCGTGGATACGCTCTGGTCAGGTCTGCAATCTGATCGGTCCCGGCACTGATCTTTACGCCTTTGTCCCGCTTTGTCAATCGAATATAACATCTTCGTAATACAACTGCGATACAAAGATTGGGGATGTACTCACACAACTATTTCAGAAATGCATCCAGTGCTTTTGAAGGCTTACCATCAGTTCCCCAGGCGCTCAGGTCATAATGGCTCCAGCTTCTCGCTCCCTCAGGCTCCCAGTAAAGCAAACCCAAGCCCTTATGTTGGGGAACAGCTTTGACTTTCTGCATCACCGCTAAAAGCATATCATAGGTATTCTGTACTTTATTATCTTCATTTCCCACTTCTACAACCATTACTTCTTTATGATACCTGGCAGCCAAATCGTTCAGGTTCTTGCCCAGGTCATCGATAGAAAGTGTGTAATCAGGTTTGCCTTCAAGCCAGTAAGGATAATAGGAAAGTCCGATGACGTCATATTTCGCCCCGTGTGAGGTGGCATCGTCAAACCAGGTGCGGAAACGCTGATTGTTATTCCCCTGATCTACATGCAGAATCACTTTGGTAGACGGGCTTACATCTTTTACAGCCTGATACCCCTTATTGATCAGCTGCGCCAGTGTACCCCAGTTTTTAGTACTTCCTTCGGGATAGATCATGCCTTCAGCAGTTTCATTCCCTACCTGCACCCATTCCGGGGTAATACCCGCATTTTTCAGGGCCTTCATTACGCCCAGCGTATAGTCATAAACATCTGTCATCAGCGTTGGGAAATCGTGCCCTTCCCAGGCTTTTGGTTTCTTTTGCTTGCTTGGGTCTGCCCAGCTGTCACTGTAATGCAGGTCGATCATTACCCGCATACCCCATTTTTTTGCGCGGACAGCCATTGCCACAGTTTCTTCTGTACTGCAATGACCGCTCACTTTATCATCCGAAGGGTTTACCCAGGCCCGCAGCCTGATGGTATTTATCCCGTGATCCTTCAATATTTTAAAGCAGTCTTCTGCCTGTCCCTTATCATTATAAAACTTATAACCTGTAGCTTCCATTTGAGGCAGCCAACCTATATCCGCACCTTTGACAAACGCCGATGCATTATTGGGTACAGCACCTTTTTTCAGCATACATGAAGAGAACATCAGCATTCCCGCCAAAAGGATAAAAATTCTTATGTTAGAACTATTCATTAGTAGTTTATGATTTGATTATGGCTCTCAATATAAGAAAGAAATAATGCAAAACTACCTTAATAGTGGCGAATTTGATGCTATCACCTGTGGATTATGAGATAGGATTATCGACCTTGTCTGACCCTTTCTTCATGGCATGATCAACAGAATACGGGCCGGATCCGGTTACCCAGAAAAGAACCAGTAACAACAGTACGATCAGGGAGAGCCATAATTCTGAATTCAGCATACTGAATCCCCTGGAAATATTCACGAAGAACACGGCTACCAACAGAATTGGGATCTGCATTACTGCAGCGAAACGTGTAAGCAGTCCTATAGCGATTAAAATTCCACCCACCAGGTGTACAAAGCCTGCAATATGAATAGCAACGCTGGCCATCATGCCAGAAAAACCAAAGACACTCTTTTCCAGCAGCAGTTCCTGCAGAGCCGCAGTGTTACTTACAATTGCAATTCCTTTGCTAAAGATCAGAATTCCCAATCCGATACGGACGATGTCGAGCGCTTTAGTAGTGTGCAGATCGCCCCACCGCTCAATTTTTTGTATAACAGTCATGATAATCCCTCCTGTTTATAAATTTGTCTATTAAAGCTACAAACAATTTATAAAAAAATCAATAGCATAAAGATGTAACTAATCTGCTCATTTCCCGTCTTAAAATAAAAAGCAACAATGAACTTTATAGGCAATATACTTTGGATTATTTTCGGCGGAATATTTATCTTTTTTGAATATCTGATAGGAGGATTTATCTTATGCCTTACCATTGTAGGTATTCCTTTTGGCCTGCAATGCTTTAAATTTGCCTTTGTAGGCCTTGCTCCTTTTGGCGTTCAGATCACTGACACCTCATCCAACACCGGCTGCCTTTCTACCATCATGAATATCATCTGGCTGTTGTGTGGCGGTATTTGGATAGCCCTGACCCACTTGTTCTTCGGTATACTGCTGTGTTTGACAGTTATTGGTATTCCCTTTGGAAGACAGCATTTCAAACTGATGAACCTGGCATTTACCCCATTTGGCAAGTCAATCAGTTAAGGACAAAAACTGGAAACTGGAAAAAATTTTAGCCGCCGGGACTACTGCTTTTGCTAAAGATTGTTTACGTTTACCGCACACAATTAAATTTCAGGCGCTTTATGTTCAAAAAGATATTACCTCTCTATGGAATCGATCCTGTGGTCTGTGATGTAAAAGCATTTGGTGATGGCCTGATTAACTATACCTGGAGCGTAATTACCGGATCTGACCGTTACATTTTACAGCAGGTTAACCAGAATGTATTTAAGCATCCATTTGACATAGATCACAATATTTCCCTGCTTAAAGACTATCTCGATACTGAATACCCTGACTATCTGTTTGTAGCCCCTGTAAAGGACCTGACAGGAAATTCTCTGATACATACTGAAGAAGGCTATTTCAGGATGTTCCGTTTTGTTGCAAACTCTCATTCCTTTAACGTTGCGGAACATAAAGATGAAGCTTTTGAAGCTGCACAGCAATTCGGAAAATTCAGCAGACTGCTGAATAACTTTGAAGTACAGCATTTGCGTGCTACCCTGCCCGACTTCCACAACCTTAGCCTCCGTTACCATCAGTTTCTATATGCATGTGAGCACGCATCAGCTGAGAGAAAAGACAAATCATCAGAATTGATTGCTTACCTGCTTGCAAACAAAGACATTGTAGAAACTTTTGAACGTATCACTGATAGAAAAGAGATACCGCTCAGGGTAATCCACCATGATACCAAGATCAGTAATGTACTATTTGATGCGCAGAATAAAGGCATCTGCGTAATAGACCTGGACACGGTGATGCCCGGATATTTCATCAGCGACATTGGTGACATGATCCGTACCTATGTCTGTCCGGTTAGCGAAGAAGAAACAGATATGAGCAAAATCGAAATACGGAAAGACTATTTTAAGGCGATCTACGATGGTTATATGCTGGAAATGGGAACAACGCTGACAGCGCTGGAAAAATCATATTTTATCTATGCCGGTAAGTTCCTGATCTATATGCAGGCCCTTCGTTTTCTTGCAGATTACCTGCAGAACGATGTTTACTATGGATCGGGATATGAGGGCCATAATCTCAACCGTGCAGAGAACCAGCTTACCCTGCTCAGAAGATACCTTGAAACCGGGGAACAACTGAAAGCACTGATTGACGGTTAAATCTTAAACTTCAGTCTAACGGTGCATCCTCCTCCGGGCGTACTGTCTGTTGTCAGCTCGCCCATTAATTCCTCTGCCCGGCTTTTCATATTGTTGAGCCCGTTTCCTGACAGCGAATCTGACTGGTCGAATGCCGCCTCAGCAGCTGCAAATCCGATTCCGTCATCCTGAACGGAGATATCAAACACATTTTTTTTAAGTTTGATGTCCACGACAATGGTTTTGCAGCCGGAATGTTTAACAGCATTATTGATGGCCTCTTTAAGAATCAGGTACAGGTTTTTACGCACCCTCATTTCTAAACTGATATCCATTAGCCGCTCATGAGCATTCAGTTTAAACAAAATATCGCTGGCTGCACATAGAGGCCTTGCATAAGAATTTGTACGCTGAACAATACTTCCCAGGTTATCATTCTTGGAATTTACCGCCCAGACAGTATCCCCCATCTCACTGATCATTTCAATAGCAGTAGTGCCGATGGTTTGTAATACCTTGACCAACTGTGTTGCCTTCTCCTGTTCCTGATAGATTTTCGCTACTTCGCTGTAAACGGAAATACTGCTGAGCGTAGAGCCAATATTGTCATGCAGGTCCTGTGCAATCTGATTGCGCACCTTCTGCTGCCTGAAAATCTCCCGTATCCTGTAACTGTAAATGGCATAGATGATAAGTGCAGTGACCGCCGCCATCAAAAGAAAAAACCACCACGTTAACCAGAAAGGAGGATGAATAGCAACCATTACCGAAGTAAATTTACTCATGGGACTATCTTTCCAGTTGCTCGCGCGTACTTTAAACCTGTACTTACCGCTCTGTAGATTTGAATAGCTGGCAACATTTTGTTTACCGGCACTGATCCATTGTTTATCAACACCTTCCAGCATGTATTCATATTGCAGGGTCTCGCCGGTAAATTCAGGGGCAGAAAATTCGAATGAAAAGTAATTCTGCTCATGATCCAGTTCAATAACTGAATCAGCAAGCAGCTGATTATAGGAGATGTTAAAGATCTTAAAGTCAGTAAAGAAAATCCTTGGTTCGTTATCAATCGGCGCTACAGCCTCCGGATTAAAAGTGACATAGTAGTTATCACCGGCAGCATACAGGTTATGCTGATGATCTTCATAAAGGTATCCTTTTACGCCATCAGACACACGTAAGTCAGGCAGATCATAACAACTGTAACTTTTCCTCTGGGGATCATATTTGTGAAAGTGGCCATTACAGATCATCCATACATGGCCATGCGTATCCGACACCAGGCCTTCGGTGAGATTGCTCGACTCGCTGACATGCAGGAATTTTCCCGAGCGGCGATCATAATAATTTAATCCACCGCCATAAGTGCTCACCCAATAGTTGCCCCTGTGATCCTCCTGCAGATCGTACACATCGTTATTGCTGATTGTCGTTTTGTTCTGAAGATCATAAGTATGGTAGCGGATCGGTGCAGATTCCTTCTTCCAATCGCCCAAACCGCGCCTGGTAGTAGCCAGCCAGGTAACACCGCTTTTGTCCCTGTAAATTTTTCTGATCAGGTTATCTTTGATATTATATTCTTTAACAATATCCTTAACCTTCGATTTTCTGGATACCCATTTCTGATCCGACAGGTCATAATATGTTAAATAATGCCCAAATGGAGATACCAGTAATACAGGATGCTGCGCAATGGTATCACGCACGATGGAAACAATCCTGGAGCTGATTAATTTTTTCATCACCGGATCTTCAAGTGTACCGGGCAGCAGGTTGAGCTTATTTGCTTTCTGATCATAGCGGAACAGCGTATAGTCCGTGCCCAGATAAAAAGAGCCATCATGGTCTTTGAAGAATTTGGTTGCTGCCAGTTCCTGCCCTTCATATACGATCTTACGGTGTTCAAAGCTCAATGCATCGCGCGACTGGATATATATGCCGTCGTTTGTCCCGATCCATAAACGCTCGTCTTTATCTTTATAGAAATCGTAAATCTTTATGGGTTTTCCGGTATCCGGAAGGTAATGCAGTCCGAAAGGAGAAAAAAGGGAATTGAGTATGCTCACTCCATTATTTGTTCCTATCCAGATGATCCCCTGCCTGTCTTTGTAGATGACGTTCACCTGATCGTCGCTCAATGAACCTGCCTTTACAGCATTATGTCTGTAGCTGGTGAACAAACCGCTATCTTTATTGTAAACCATCACTCCCGAGTTCTTTCCGGCCATCCAGATCTGCTGGTGATCATCTTCTGCAAAAGAAACAAAGTCGTCCGGTAACACACCCTTCATCCCAGCAGAAGGGATCATGGCTTCCAAGTGGTTGCTGCCAGCCTGCTGGTAATAGATTTTGTTATCCCAGGATCCGAACCATAGGTCGTACTCATTATCCCTGTAGATCGCAGCAATACTGGCATGTGGTAATTTCGCATACAGGTTTTTGTACCGCGGATCTTCTCTGTACCGAAGTGTCCGGGTGTTGATACTCAGCAAGCCACCGCCTGCCCTGCCCACACGCAGCGTATCGTGGCTATCCATCAATAAAGTAAGGATACCAGAAGTACCGGTTCTTACAGGGGTATCAAACCTTTCAGTTTTTTTATTGAGCCGCACCACATAGCTGTTGCTGGTGGCCAGCCATAAATTGCCCCTGCGGTCTTCCACTATTTTTTTGATTGCATCCTCAGGGATACTTTTCGGGTCGTGGGCATTGTACCTGAACTGCCTGAATTGCTTTGAAACACTTAAATGATAGTCATATTTGGTAATACCTCCATCGGCCGTGGCTATCCACAGTATCCCATCCCGGTCTTCATACAGGTCATTGATGATATTGCCGGATAAGACATGGGTGTCATTTGGTTTACTTTTATAAACAACATAATATTTACCATCATAACGGGTAAGACCGTCCTCAGTTCCAAACCATACAAAACCTCTCCTATCTTTAAGGATGCAGTTTACTTTATTATGTGATAGTCCGTTTTCAGTTTTTATCGTTTTAAAAAACGGCTCGGCCTCCTGGGCAGAAGCATCCGCAATAAAAAGCATTGCCAATGCTATAAGCACAGCAACAATCCGTACAGGGAAGCTAAAAAATTTCTGGTCCATAATTTAAGATGCCGGCCGCATAAGCATAGAATCCCATAACAGGCTGCTTAACTAATATCAAATGATATATTTTTATCATGCAAAGATACATTTTATTCAGCAAATGAAATACTGCATACTTTCCATATCTGATTAGAAATCAGATAGTTTTACACTTCCCAGTGTAGCAACACTTACAAAGTCTTTAGAATTTAAATTCTTATCCGCAGGCAAACCTAAATGTGAAAGCGCCTGCCCGGCAGCCCCGCTCCATGACATTGCAACCGGTTCTGTTTAATATGTAAGTGTTAAACCTCCACCCCAGCCCATATCGCTGTCATAGTGGCTGGAGAGCAAGAAATACTTGGTTAAGGTATATTTTAGCCCCACAGCATACTCCTTGTCGGTATTGGCCATAAAGTTGGCCCGGATTTTTCTGGCAACCGCAATATCTTCCCTGCTCAGCTGAAACCTGTACTTACCATCCCCGTCAATACGCGCATCTGCAACGACGAGCATGGGTAAAGTATAAGCGAAGCCAGCAACTACAGTTTTCCTGTCGTTCTTATTGCTACGCTGCCCAAACAGATTCTTTTCGGCTTCATCTGTATTTCGGTAATGGTAGTCGAAACCGGCATAAGGCATGAACCACTGCATCTCGCCTATGTATCTTCCCAGCATGGTCTCAGTCTCATAACCTTTGCTGTCGCTGGTTCCCAAATGCCATAGTGTACTGAACTTCCAGCGGGTGTTAGCCAGCGCTGCCATACCATCTGATCCATTGCTTTCCAGCCCTAAGTTCGCGGTTGCGTGGAACTTACGGTCATCTTTGTAGACCTGTCGCATTGCATAACGCGGGTCAGGTACTTCAGGGTTGGGAGGAGAATTTTCATATGCGAAGATCCTGCCCATACCGCTCATCATATGATAAAGGATATGGCAATGGAAAAACCAATCCCCGCTCTCTGTTGCAGCAAACTCAATCGTATCTGTTTCCATGGGCATAATGTCTATCGTGTTCTTTAATGGCGAATAGTCGCCATTCCCATTGAGCACCCTGAAAAAATGTCCATGCAGGTGCATAGGATGCCTCATCATCGTGCGGTTAGTAAGGATGATCCTGATATTCTCACCTTTTTTGATCAGGATTTTATCAGCTTCTGATACAGTTTTGTTGTCAATAGACCACACATAGCGGTTCATGTTGCCGGTAAGATTAAAATTCATGACTTTCACCGGGCCTGCGGGCAGCGTTGTTTTTGAGGGCGACCTGAGCATGCCGTAATTCAGCGTAACGATATCACCTTCAGGAACTTTCCCCCTGGTATCACCGGTAATTTCAGGATACATGACATTGTTCATATCCATCTGCTGGTTAGTCATTTTCATACCTTCCATCATCTTCATCTTACCACCTGCCGTCATCATGCCGTTCATCATTTTCATTCCCTCAAAGTATTTTAGTGCCGGCAGCACAGGAGCATTGGCCTTTATTCCCTTGCCCAGCCAGAGTGAGGTAAACCTAGTCCTGTCCTCTGAGGTAGCACGGAACTCAGAATTCTTATTGTCAGGAATGGTAACAATAACATCGTATGTTTCTGCCACAGCAATGATCAGCCGGTCTACTTCAACCGGGACGACATCCATTCCATCATTGGCTACTACAGTGATTTTTCCGCCTCCGTAATTGAGCCAGAAATAGGTTGAGGAACCCCCGTTTACAATCCTGAGCCGCACTTTATCTCCTGCCTTATACTGAGGCTGCTCATCTACAGGTTTGCCATTGATCAGAAACCGGTCATAAGCTACATCACTTACATCCATTGCAGTCATGCGTTTCCACTCATTCTTAAGCTTGGTACCCACCTGGCCCTGACCAATTGCCTCGGCGTAGCTCTGAACAGATTTTTTTTGAATGGCAAACCAATCGGACCCATTGTGTAAACTGCGGTCAATTTCCATGGCATCCATATCAGCCCAATCGCTCAGCACCATGGTATATTCTTTCAGCGCCCCGGGTATTCTCTTGTGGATAACAAAAGCTCCATACAGGCCCATTTGCTCCTGCATAGAGGTATGTGAATGGTACCAATAGGTACCGTTCTGCACCAGGGGAAACTTAAAAACGTGAGTTTCGCCCGCTTTGATTGGCTGCGTAGTGAGGTAAGGAACGCCATCATACCGGTTTGGCAGGATTAATCCATGCCAGTGAATGGAGCTTTCTTCCTTTAAAGTATTATGGACATAAATTTCTGCTGTGTCACCTTCCGTAAATTCAAGCACCGGACCTGGTATAGTGCCATTTATCGCCATCGCCATGCGCGGCTTTCCTGTATAACTGGCCATTTTATGACCTATAGTTAAATCGTACCTGATTTTTTTCGGTTTTGCTGCGGGCGCAATCTGCCCGCTGCATAGCAGCGCTGTAAAAATTAAAAGCGCTGTGGTAAAGAATTTTATGCTGTTCAGACTCATTATTATGCCTTTATATCCTATCAAATACTATCGATAAAGATATAAAGCAAAGGGCCTGCTCTGTTTATGGAATTATAGTTAATTCTTATATAATTTAGCGTAACTAAATACTTATTCCAAATCCGAATCTTTGATCCTGACTTCGTAATTTCCTTTGGCAATTTGTTCGGCAAGGTCACTGATAACTTTAATATTTTTCTCTGTGCTCTCTTCCCGTTGTTCCAGAAGTTCCTGCAAGCGCTCATTATCCGCCAGATTGTTTTTCATTCTGCGGTAAAACGCATAGGTTACAACCAGGGCTACTACAGATGCCAGAAGAATCAGTATTGGCGTAAACATAGCAAACCTATCCATTTTTGAGATCCTCGCTGCCAGCAAGGTATTTTCCCGCTTTTCCATAGTCTGAATTTGTTTCCTGATCTGATCCATAATAGCCTTGCCAGACAAAAGCTCAGCTTCAGTTACAGGAATTCCTCTTCTCCTGTTAGCTATAGTACGGGTGATAAATACATATTTTTTTTCTATCAATTGCTGCAGGTATGGTATATCTTTCTGCTGTGATGCATTATCTGAAGTAAGCAGCTGCACATGGTCAATCAATTCCATCACATCATCTTTTGAGCCTGTGTATGGTTCCAGAAAAACAGGATCAGCAGTAAGCAGATATCCACGCTGCCCGGTTTCGGCATCTTTCAGTCTTGAAATGATATTATCCAGATTTTGAATGACCTTAAAGGTATGGTCTACCCAGCGGTCGCTTTCCAGTAATTTACGGATGCTCAGGTAGGAAGCGGCAGAACTGATGATGAGCGCGGCTAATGAAATGCCCAGCCCGAGGCGAATGTTTCTTTTAAAAGTATTGACCATATGGAGTGAAACTCAAATATAATATTGAATGTTTTCACAAATATAGAATAGATTTCAATCATTAAATCAAAAATCCCGGTTGGTTGGTACCAGCCGGGATTTCTGTAATAGCTTGCTATTCGCGAAACTAAAGTATTTTATTTAGCAGTGTTTTTCTTTTCAGTCACTTCAGTACGGATGTCCTGAGCTAGTGTTTTCAAATCTTGCATTGCTTTACGAACTCTTGTTCCAGCAGCACCGTTACCTGAATTGTAAAACTTGTCTGCATCAGCCTCAACTCCGGCAATTAGTTCTTTTAATTTTGCGAATTTTTCCATGATATTTTGTTAATTAAATTTGATTTATGGCCTTAAAGGTAATAATTATTGGTTTTCTTCCAAATCATTAACGCATGAATATGCGGTTTTAATATCTGCACAAGTATATTTAAAACCATTTGCAGGCGGGTTTGTTAGAATAGCAACCAATAAATCAACAAATACCATGGAAGATCAAAAGGAAGAACAAAAAGGCAAAGCGCCTGATAATGAGCAGTATGACGTAAACAATCCACAAAATCTTACGCAGCCTCAATTTAATAGTACAAGTACGCACAGAGAGGGTGCAAAAGTACCTGCTGTGGAAAACTTAAATCAAAATAACGATGAAAATAATCTGAAAAAGGAGAAAGAAAGCAACAATTCAGAGACTAAAGAGCCCGTAAATGACGATTCATTGAACGGTACGGGCTCTCAAACAGATCTTGGCGATGGCCAGAGGGATGAAGATGAAGCCGATAAGGAAAGAATTATCAGAAGGTAATCTCTTCAATATAAACAGTCTTCTATAGGAATATAGCGTCGCAGCGCTATATTCCTATAGGTGAAGGCTGGCTTGACATGAGATTGATCCTTGTTCTGTTCAGATAAGGGAACAGGGCAATCACAAGTAAGATCACAATCAGGATAATACTTATAAAAAGATAATAATCCATCATTGTACGTAACGATGCCTGCGCATCGATCGTTCTGCTGAGCAAACCCCTTGCAATCTTCGCACTTTGATCCGGCGCCACTCCCTTTGCTGTCAGCGCTTTTGCATAAGTAGCTAACCTGTCGCCCGCAATACCGTCAACTCCGCTTAGCTGATCCTGAAATCTGTTGATATGTATTGTCTTATGACGCAGCTGAAAGTAGTTGATCAAAGATATACTTCCACAGAACCCGGTGAAACGAAAGAATACCCCCATAGCAGATGCTGATCCTGCCATGGCAGGTGGCACTGAAGAAATCATATAAATAATTATAGGTGCCATCAGCATTCCAGTTCCCAATCCCTGTATGATCAGAGGTATAACGAAGGTAGAAGAATCAGCTTGTGTACTAAAGAGGAACCACATCCAGGTATGAAATACCAGCAGCAGGAAAAACCCGTACATCCAGATCAATCTCATCGGTCGCCTGAGGAGGATCAGCCTTGATGATACCAGCACACCAAGCGCGATGCCGCCGATATTAGCGATCATCAGATAGCCGATATTCCGTGGGTCCAGGCCCAGCACCGAAGCAAAATACTGACTGGTCATACCCAAAGCACCTCTTACTATATACAGCGTCACAATCAGCAATACACCAATATTGAAATTGCGCGACTTGAATACGGCTATATCCAGATATGGACGTTTCAGGTGCAGTTGCCGGAAAATGAGTAATGCCATCAGCGCCGTACAGGCAATTGTATTCCAGATTATCCGCTGATCCTGGAACCAGTAATATTGTTCACCATACAGCAGGATATATCCTAAACTGCAGAGCAGACACGAATACAGGAAAAAACTGTAAAAGTCCAGCCTGTATAGTGGTACTTTTTTGCTGAGCCTTACATTATTCATAATGATCAGCAGCATTGCAGTGCCAGGCAAATAAGCAAAAATGATAAATTTGTATAAGACGTTAAAATCCCAGGCATCCAGGATGGGTGCCGTGATGATCGTGGAAACGGGTGTAATGCAAAGCAGCATCCCGTAAAAAACAGAATAGCCAATTTCCCTTGCCCTTTCGCTATGCAGACTGCCAAAAATAAGCGTGATACAAATACTGGTGGACATACAGTTGCACATCCCCTGCAAAAACCTGAAGGTGAACAAAACCGGCAAGCTATGCGTATGTAAACATACATAAGATGTAATTACCGTCAGGATCACGCAGATCAGAAAATATTCCCTGGTCGCGGTAAAAACAAAAAACCTTCGCTCCAGAGCAAAAAATCCTGCCACCGCAGCATAATAAGCGATCATCGAATACTGTACATCAGCAGGCTCAATACCGTAATACCCTGCGGCACCCGGGGCGCTTGCAGTAGAAAGTCCAAATAAAAGCAGACCAGGCACAATTACTATGAAAATAGTAACCCTGATCAGCCAGACAGGAACCCATGATCTGAATACTGGTAATACCGGGCTCATTTTAATCTTTTTTAATACTGATATTGGCATTCATACCTGCACGCAACTGCGCCAGTACCTGCGGACTTTCAGTCAGCTTTATCTTCACCGGGATACGCTGTACGATTTTCACAAAGTTACCTGTGGAATTATCCGGTGGCAGTAGTGAAAAACGTGCGCCCGTGGCAGGCGACAGGGAAACGATTGTTCCTTTGAATTTTTTATCCGGAAAAGCATCTGCAGTAACTTCAGCAGCTCCACCAATATGCATGTGAGAGATCTGCGTTTCTTTAAAATTAGCGATCACCCACTTACCTGCATCCTGGTCAACAATATATGCCAGTGTTTGTCCTGCCTGGATCAGCTGTCCCTGCTGGATAGTTCTTCTGCCCATCTTTCCATTGTAAGGAGCGCGGATAACAGTATAACCGACATCGAGTTTACTTCTGTTCAGCAGTGCCTTACGACGTTTGATTTCCGCCTGGTATACCCCTTTCTGTGCCCTGATATCATTTACCTTTGATAAAGAAGCCTGATAGTTTTCCTTTGCAGAATGAAATTCAGAAGTAGCTACGTCCAGCGCCGCCCTGCTGTTTTCCAGCTGTTGCTGCGTTGCAGATTCTACATTGAACAATTTAGAATAGCGGTCATAGTCCTGCTGTGCCCTCTTGAGTTTGGCCTCGGCAGCAGCAATTTGCGACTGACTGGCCTGAGACATCCTTGCTGTGGTTTCGATATTACTTTCCATCACTCCAATCTGTGCTTCGGCATTCGTCAGCGCAGCTTCCCCTTCTTCCTGCTGCAACTGGTACTCGCTGTTGTCAATGATCAGCAGCGTATCCCCTTTCCTGACATCCTGATTTTCCTCGTATCTGATTTCTCTGATAAACCCAGTTACACGTGAAGTAACGGGGTTAATGTATTCTTCTACCTGGGCATCATTGGTATCCTCATATTTATAGAGATCAAGAAGGGTGATTACACCCCAGACAGCCAATGCTAAAGCTATCACTCCAGCAACCCATGCTGTGATTCTTGTTATTAAATGATCGGTCTGCGTATATTTAGTGTTCGTTTCCATTTTAGAGGTTACCTATGGCCTTTTGTAATTGATAATATTGTAATTGTGCTGCAATTCTGGCTGCAGCGTAGTCGAATCGGGTTTGCAGTAACTGCGTATCCGCATCAAGCAGATCGGTGATCAGTGACAGCTGATTGAAATATGTATTATTTACTATCCTGAGATTTTCTGTAGCCTGACTGATATTTTCTTTGGCAACATCGATGCGGGTTAGTGCTTCTTTATATCTTAGAAATGCTTCATTCACTTCCTGTCTGATCTTATCTTCTGTATCGGCATGTTCTACTTCCTGCTGTCTGTATTGTATTTCTGCCGCTTTTACCTTATGCCTGTTCTGGTACAGGGAAGAGATAGAATAACTGGCTTTGATACCACTGAAACCCAATCCGTACATTGCGATGGAGTAAGGATAGATCAGGATCTGCGGGTAGCTGTATTTGTAGTTGCTGAAAAGTCCGAGTTTAATTGCCCCATTTGCCTTTATAGCTTTGATATTTAGTTTGCTCAATTGTGTTTCCTTTTCAGAAATCCTGTAGGCTGGTGAATTAGCCATCGCATCATCGAGGTAAGCCGTGTAAGATTTTAATACCGGCAACTCGGCATTGTCTCCGTCTTCAGGTTCAATAACAGTATGATCTGGCAAGCCGGTCAGGATGTTCAGTTTCTGATTGGCAATGAGGATATCATTGTCCAGTTGTACGAGCGACATCTTTTGTCTTGATAACTTCAGTGTGCCCCTGAGCACATCACTTTTCAATACCACTCCGTTTTTAAGGAGCTGGTTGATTTCTGCAAGCTGTTTTTCCTGGGTGCTGATATCTTTCAGGAGCAATGCTTTAAAAATACGGCTACGTTCCAAATCTAGGTAGTAAGCTGTAGCCCTGAGTTTGATTTCCTCAGTCGTGAGGTTTTTCTGCGCTACTGCAATTTCATTTTCCTTTTTTTCTTCTGCGATTTTTGTAGTTACCTTTCCGCCACTGTACAAATTGAAATAGGCGTCACCACCAAAACTGTATGAGGTGTGCACCGGGAGCTCATACTGGTCAGGCGTATGAAATAAGCCATGCGTATAAATCGGCAGGTTGGTGATCTTTGAATACTCACCTTCTGCATTTATCTCAGGAAGGCGTTCTGCCTTGGCATCCTTAATTCCCTCCAGTGTGCGCAAAACTTTAAAAT
>NZ_JBEVDX010000079.1:0-4014 GCF_040513095.1 Pedobacter sp.
ATGAATTTTAACTCTGATGCCGGATTAAACCGGACTTTGTCTATTTACCAGGATCTGGAGCAGCTGGAAGTACTCGGTGATCATGTCAGGAAAATGATCAAGAAAAAGAAGTTGTCGGATGCGGATAGTATACTGCTGAAATTTAAGTTGAAGAAGATCGATTCCATTTACAAACGGGCGGTAGCCCATTAAACAGCGATATATGAAAATGAATTTTAAACAGCCCAGATATATCCTGCCGCTGATCCTGTTACCCTTCCTCTTTATTTTTTTTTATATTTATCAAGGGGTAGCGGATCCTCAGAAGCAGGAGGGGCCCGGAAGAGATTCGTTACAAATGAATGTTGCCGGAGTGTCCGACCAGGTACGGAATTCTGCGTTGAGCGGGAAGCTTGATGCCTATCGTGATCGTTTTAAGCAATCAGATGGCTACACGGCAATTGGTGCCATTCAGGAAGAACAAGCGGCGGCGCCAGAACCGGGTTCCTTGTACAATGAGCGTGAAAAGCGGATGCTGGATTCCGTCGACCAGGTCATGAAGTCCAGATATGGTGGAACAGGTATTACAGTAAATCCTGGACGAAGTAGGACCTATTCTCCTGCTGGAAATGCTGCGGGACATTCTTCTTCTTTTACTCAGGATAGGGCACTCGCTGAGGCATTGGCGAAGATGAGCAGACCTGCTCCCTTGATTGGTTCCGTTCCCAGAAGGAATGCCGAGCCGGATGCCATGCAGTTATTTCGTCAGCAGATGGCTTTGGTTGACAGTATGGGTAAAGCCGCAGATCCGGATTTCAAGGCCGAGCAGGAAAAAAAGCGACAGTTGGAAGAAATGAAAACCGGTAAGCTGTCTGAAAGAAAGCTGCCTGTGAGTAGATCCCTGTCGGGATCATCTGCATTCAATACCATTACAGCGGCCTCACAGGAGAATTTTATCACTGGCATTGTTGATCAGAACATTACCGGATATGCCGGATCCAGGCTGCGTATCCGTTTACTGGAGGATATGATGGCTGGTCGTTTTCTCATCAAGAAAGGAACTTATCTTTTTGCCCAGATCAATGGCTTCAGCGGACAGCGTGTGAACATGGTCATTAGTTCCATTATGCAGGATGGGCATATCCTTCCGGTACGGCTGGAGGTCTATGATAATGATGGATCTCCGGGCTTGTATGTTCCAGCTTCGGCCTTTCGGGAATTTTCGCGGGAGCTTGGCAATAATACTACCCAGGGGCTGACCCTGCAGCAGCAGGCAGAAAACAATAATCAACTGGTCATGGGTTTGCTTCAGAAAATATTTCAGTCAACCACAACCGCTGTAGGTAAGCTAATCCGGCAGAACAAGGCCAAAGTAAAGTACAATACCCTGGTCTACCTCATTGACCCGGAAGAACTCAGAAAAAATCAAAATAATTATTAAGCTTATGTCACTCTTTTTCATGCGCCGGCAGGTATTCCTTGTGCCGGCATTTTTATTTTCCTTGTTTTTTTTGGCTTTTGATTCTTTAGCTCAGCAGCGAGCTATTAATACGCTCAACAATTTGCCGAGGATAGAAATTACAGGCGGGATCTCCTTGCACATTGTGTCTCCGGAACCTATTCAGAAAGTGGATGTATCCAGTCACGCTTTGGTGGGCGATCTGCTGGAGTCAAATGTGTTACGGTTGAAAATTGTTCCCGATTCCGTTTATCTTTTACCCCGTACTCCGGATGCTTTGGTTGTTGTGACAATAATTGGTGAAACCTTTATTGCCCAATACCAGCTCTGCTTTAGCCCGCCGGGCTTGGGTTTGACGCCCACGCTGCTGAACATCAGTCCTGAAGATTGTCAGCCTCTGGAAGTTTCTGGTGTAGGGTTGTCTACCCCAGCGATGAAAGTCCATGCGTTAAGCCTACTTAAAAACAGATCGACCTCTGCTATCCGGAAGGCCGGTGGGTATGGATTCCGCACTAGGCTTAACCAAGTTTATTCGCTGGGTGATTACATTTTCCTGGATCTGTCTTTTGAAAACACGACTGGTCTTAGATATAGCATTGACGAACTTCGTTTCAAGATTGAGGATAAAAAAATCACCAAGGCTACTAATGTGCAGTCTGTGGAGATTGTGCCTGTATGGCAGCTCTACCCTTTAACCTCCTTTAAACGAAACTATAGGAATGTTTTTGTATTCAAAAAGATGACCTTTCCGGAGAATAAGCTGCTGAATATTGAGCTTACCGAAAAGCAGATCTCCGGACGGACAATAACCCTAAAAGTGAAATACGGAGATATTTTGAAAGCAGACACTTTTTAATGATTGGTTTATATATGTCTTATTTTTCGGCGATCATCGCCGAAAACTTTCAATTTTATAAACAGAAGTGATGTTTTTGGCCCAGACACCGAAAATTTGATTGCCGACAGCCTTATGGTATTTATGTAATTCTTAGTTTTCGGCGATGATCGCCGAAAACTAGTGCTTTGATAAATAAAGATGTTTATGTATATTTGAATTTTCGGCGATGATCGCCGAAAAATATTAAAACTGTAAACATGCCCATAGATTCGCAAAGACGTAAGAATGTATTTCGCCTGGTGCCAGAAGGGGCATTAGTCAGCCGAGATTGGCTGCTGGATCATGAGTTGTCTAATCATGCGATCGACAATCTGCTTAAAAGTAAGCAGCTAATAACGGTTAAGAACGGCATATATAAGCGTGAAGGTTCAATCGTAGATTGGGGTGATGTCGTCTACTTTTTGCAAAGAGCTCAGGAAACAGACTTAACTATTGGTGGAATAACAGCTTTAGAACTTCAAAAGCTATCTCATTATCTTGCTTTGTCTAACAAGAGAACAGTGCATTTATATGGAAGAGACGCTGTACCTGGCTGGCTCAATAGGGCAACGGATAGTGCCAATTTTATAAAACATAGTTTAGGTGACTTATTGGGGCAGCAAGTAACCCAGGATCAATTATACAATTTCACCAAGGCATTTAGCTGGAAGAGCACTAAAGAAGGGTTAAGAATGTCTACGCCTGAACGAGCCATCTTGGAAGTGCTAAACGAAGTGCCTGCGAAAATATCCTTTGAACATGCTGATGAATTGATGCAGGGTCTGACAACGCTTGCTCCGCGCGCTTTACAGCAGTTACTAGAAATCTTCAATAATGTTAAAGTAAGGCGTTTGTTTTTCTATTTCGCTGAAAGACAAAACCATCCTTGGTTAGCCAAGCTGAACAAGACAACATTAGATTTTGGATCAGGGAATCGTGTCGTAGCCAAAGGTGGCCATCTAAATAAAAAATATCAGATTACCGTACCAGTAAGTTATGAGTAAAAAAGAAGAGTACACCGAACAAGTAAGGTTATTAATCCGCTTATTGCCCATAATTGATAAGGAAGATTGTTTCGCATTGAAAGGCGGCACAGCAATTAACCTTTTCTACAGACCCTTTCCCCGACTCTCCGTGGACATCGATCTGCTTTATCTTCCCATGGATGATCGGGAAACAGCTAGGGACAACATACTGGCAGCGTTTGAGCGAATTACAGCGGATATCAAAGCTACGATATCGGGAGTACACGTTCAGAATACGACTCATCACCAGAAAAATTCCTTGAGACTCATTGTGAGCCTTGGGGATGTTAAGGTAAAAATAGAGCTTTCTCCAGTAATTAGAGGTACTGTGTTTGCTCCTCAGCGTATGGAGGTGCATGAACTGGTCGAAAAGGAGTTTGGTTATGCCGAAATTATGGTCGCTTCTCATCCGGATCTATATGCAGGTAAACTTTGTGCCGCTTTGGATCGCCAACATCCCAGAGACCTGTTTGATGTATTGCTGTTATATCAAAATGAAGGCCTTACGGACGATCTGCGTAAAACTTTCCTGCTTTTCTTAGTAAGTCATTTCCGGCCAATGTCTGAGCTCCTCAACCCAAATAGAAAGGACATTGCTGAAATCTATGAAAGTGAATTCGTTCAGATGGCAGATGTAGATGTTTCATTGGAGGAACTACTGGACATTCGTGAAC
>NZ_JBEVDX010000080.1:0-4812 GCF_040513095.1 Pedobacter sp.
GGATTAGGATTCGGGTTACTGGTTTCTCCGTAAACGAAGGACGGGCTGAAATAAAATGCTTTATTGTTAGTGTAGTCTACATTATAGGCATATTTAGCCTTAAGGCCCGTCACAATTTCCAGTTCAGCAGTTGCCGAGGCAAGCCCTCTAAAGTATTTTGAATTGGTTCCTGCAAATTCAAGCGTATTCAATGGATTTCCGGCACCTATAGCACCTGGTGAAGTGATAAACAATGTGCGGCTGCCATCTGCAGCAGTTACAGGAACAATAGGGCTTAACCATAGCGTACGGGTAAGTACGTCGCGCTGACCGGTTTCAAAGGAATTCCTGTTCTGAATACCTCCGCTTGGCGCTATGTTCAGGGTTACCTTCAGCCTTTTACTCAACTGCGATTGAACGTTTGCCTGTAAAGTATAGCGGGTATAATCCGTATATTTTACTGTACCGTCCTGTTTAAGCCGGCCCAGTGAAAACGAGTATTGGGTACTATCAGATCCACCGCGCAAACTTGCATCAATATTGTGCTGCATGCCCGATTGTAGTACAGCATCGTACCAATCTGTGCCTTCGCCATATTGTGCAGGGTTACGAAACTCTGCCGGGATATCTGCATCTGTAACCGTGCGTCCCTGCGAAGCGGCTAAATCCGTAATGATATCTCTTCGGAACTGCGCATATTCAGTTCCGTTTAACACTTCCTGCCTGCCCTTTTGGGGTACCTGCTGTACACCGATATATGAATTGACATTTACAACAGGCGTACCTTTCTTTCCTTTTTTAGTAGTGATGATCACTACGCCATTGGATCCCCTGGAGCCATAGATTGCAGTAGACGAAGCGTCTTTAAGTACGCTCACTGATTCTATATCATCAGGACTTAATACATTCAATGGATTGTAAACTTGTCCGGTAGTGTTGGAAATAGCAAAACCATCAATTACATAGAGTGGGTTATCTCCTGCTCCGATGGAGCCTGAACCCCGTACACGCACTGTTGTTCCGCCCCCTGGTGTACCGGTAGTCTGACTGATACGTACGCCGGGCATTTGTCCAACAAGTTTCTGGTCAATAGACGCAACCGGCAGGTCTCTTACCTGTGCCGCTGTAATTGTTGCCACAGACCCTGTAAGGTCTTTCTTTTCGCGGCTGCCGTAGCCAATAACTACTACTTCGTTTAAGCCCTGGTTACTGTCCTGCAGAACTGCATTGACCGTCGTTTTGCCTGCTACAGGAACTTCAAGGGTACTAAATCCAATGTAGGAGAATACCAATGTCGAATTTTCATCCACACTAATCCTGTAAACCCCATTGCCATCAGTTATAGCTGTCCCCTGCCGGTTCTTTTCCTTTACAGTAACACCAGGAAGTGCTCCGCCATTGGTATCTGTTACCTTACCTGTAATTACAATTTGTGCCGCTTTAGGTATTGGCCTGGAAGTAATAAGGATAGTGGTGTTTTGTATCTTATATGTGAGCGGCTGATCAGCGAAGCAGAGGTCCAGCACTTCCTGGAGTGTAGCATCTTTGATTTTTAAAGATACTTTCTTAGCCATTTTGAGCTCATCGCTTTTATATAAAAAGTCATACTTGCTCTGAGCCTGCACCTGTTCGAAAACTTCTTTCAGGGTAGCTGTTTTTACGTTGAGGGAAACTCGCTGTGCATATGTAGCTGCGGACACCTGCATAAAGGTGAGAGCGAGCATGACAAACGTTAACTTCATGATCAGTATGGTTTTTAAACAGCAGCAGCGTTGCCTGCCGCCTGTTAGAGCAGTAAATTTTTTGTACATTTGAATGTTAGATTTAATGTTTAAGATTGTATGCTATGCAGTTAAAACAAACGGATCTTTCGTGGCTATTGCCCGAGTCCAGAAGCGGTCCAACGCTTCTGGTTCTTCGAAAAATCGTTTGGAATAGTCTAATTATTCCATGATTTCTATCCTCCTTCCATTGATCTTAAAATGTATATGGTGATCTAGTTCTTCGAGATGCCTAAGCAATTCTGCTATGCTTTTATTGCGGTAGAATGTGCCCCCGAACTGTTTATTGTTAATGACATTTTGTTTAAATTCTACTTCCACATCATACCAGCGGGAAACTTGCTTCATGATGCCCCTGATATTCTGATCATCAAAGCGGAAATAGCCATTTTTCCAGGCCATAGCTTGTGCGATATCACCCTGGGAAATTAAAATATCACCGGAGTTTTTGCTGACGGCGGCTTGCTGTCCGGGACTTAACCTGCGGGTATTACCGCCACTGGTAAGTTGAACGGAACCTTCAAGCAATGTTGTAGTGGCCTCATCGTCATCCTGGTAACCCGATACGTTGAAGTGTGTTCCGAGAACTTTGATTTCTGTTGCGCCGATCATCACCACAAAGGGCTTTGCTGCGTTTTTTGCAACTTCAAAATAAGCTTCACCGTTAAGCACAACCTGGCGTCTGTTTCCTCTGAATGCTGCAGGAAAACGAAGAGATGATGCAGAATTCAGCCATACCTTTGTGCCATCGGCCAGCGTAATCTGATATTCGCCTCCCTTTGGCGTTTTCAAATCATTGAGGGCAACGTCCTGTACGCTCTGGGTTGCTTTGCCATATGGTTGAGTCGCCTGATAAACGATCTGGCCTGACCTGACTTTACGGATAGCTGAATTGCCCGTACCCTGTAGGATTCCCTCCTGTTGCGCCTCAAGATCGATTATCTGACCGTTAGACAATGTGAGTGTTGCTTTTTTGCTACCAGGCTGGATACTTGACTTGCCGCCAGACTTGCTTGCTGCAAATTTATTTTCTGAAATGCGCCCTGGTGTTTTTATAAAATGCAAGGACACTGATAAAGCGATCAGCACCATCGCAGCAATATAATACCACTTATTTGCTATCCCCCGGGAACTTTTCAGGATATGGTCGGTTTGGGGTAAGTGGTGGTTAGCCCGTATTGCGTTATAAACTGCAACAGATTCTGACTGATCTAATTCTGCCGTATCAGGCAACAAAAATAAGATCTCGTCCATCAGCGGCGCGATCTCCTGCAAATCATCTGTATCCAGATAGTCCAGCAGTTCTTTACAATCAGCTTTGCTGATGGAATTATCGAAGTATTGCTGCAACAGTTCCCTTAACTTTTCCTTTGTCATTGTTCTGCTTCAATATGCCCTTAAAAAGGCCGTTTAAAATAGAACACCGCAGAGGGATGGAGTTAACTAGTCAGGTGAAAATTATTTCAAAGATTCTGGTCAATTGTAGAGAAACACAATTACCAGGTAAAACAGATCGCAATATTTGAGTTCTGTACGCAGTTTTTTGAGTGCTTCAGTAAGCTGATTGTTAACGGTGCTGGAAGATATCTGCATCTGGGATGCGATTTCCTTATGGGTAAACCCTTCCTGACGGCTTAACCGATACACTTTTTGTTGCTGTTTGGGAAGGGTGCTCACGATCTTTTCTGTATAACTCAGCAGATCTTTTTCCATAACAGTATCTTCTGTAGGATTATGCATCTGCTCTATCCGGCTTACGAGTTTATCGAAAAGGTTTTGGGATCGGTTGATCTCCCTAAGTTTGTTTAGAGACAAGCGCTTGGCAATAACAAAGAGATATAACCAAAGATTTCCTGAGGGATCAAGTTTACTGCGATTGATCCAGAGTTTGATAAAGGTTTCCTGCACTATCTCACTTGCCAGATCTTTGTCTTTTAAAAAACGCAGTGCAAGGTTGTATACTTTGTTGTGATATTTTGAATAAATTATTTTGACAACAGGATCATGTCCGTCAATCAGGAACTGAATGTCTTGGTCAAAAATATTTTCCACGTTACAAGCGTATTTATTATTTGGTTAGTAAGGAGGAAAGTTATGAAATTAACTTCATCCACCAAAGCAAATTCAAACTATGGAAAGTTTATAAGAAGCCGCACATTGTTTTGAAGGAATAATGTGCGGCTTTATCGAGAGAAAACTCCCTCTTTAATAGTAAAAATGAGATCGATTATCTCTCGCTGTATTGTGTTTCGTAGTACTTCTGATAATTACCCGAGGTTACATTTGTCAACCACTCTTCATTCTCCAGGTACCACTCTACCGTTTTCTCCAGTCCTTCTTCAAACTGCAGGCTTGGCACCCAGTTCAATTTCTCCTGTAGTTTGGTAGAATCAATTGCGTAACGCAGATCATGTCCTGCACGGTCAGTTACAAAAGTAATCAGGCTTGCCGACTCCCCATCTGTACGTCCCAGTTTTTTATCCATGATTTTGCAGAGCAGATGGATCAGGTCAATATTTTTCCATTCATTGTGCCCACCGATATTATAAGTCTCCCCTGTTTTAGCTTCGTGGAAAATCACATCAATCGCACGCGCATGATCCTCTACCCACAACCAGTCGCGGATATTCTCACCTTTACCGTAAACCGGTACTGGAAGGCTGTTCTTGATATTGTTAATCGCTAAGGGGATCAGTTTTTCAGGGAAGTGATGAGAACCGTAATTGTTTGAACAGTTAGAGATCACCACATCAATTCCGTATGTATCATGGTATGCCCTTACAAAATGATCTGAAGAGGCTTTGGAAGCCGAGTAAGGGCTATGCGGATCATAAGCGGTAGTTTCTGTAAACATGCCAGTATCACCCAGTGCGCCATATACTTCATCCGTGGAAACATGATAGAATCTCTTTTTGTCATAATCACCTTTCCAGAACTCACGTGCTGAGTTCAGCAGGTTGACAGTTCCGATCACGTTAGTCATAACAAATGCAGTAGGATCTGTAATTGAGCGGTCAACATGTGACTCCGCAGCGAGGTGGATCACCGCATC
>NZ_JBEVDX010000081.1:0-33273 GCF_040513095.1 Pedobacter sp.
GCGTTCTGGACAAGGAAGGCACTGACGAGAAAAGGCTATGTAGTGTCAATGGATGATCAGCTTCAATCAAATGTGGTTACAATCGTAGAAACCCGCGGAATTACCCAATGGACAATAGAAAAACAAGGGCAGAAGCAGTCGTTTATTTCGCTCAGCGAATTTCTTGCTGCTCTTTAAGCCTCCTCAATAATTAAACAAGCAAATGAATAAAAATCTACAAATTTTATCTTTTAAAACCCTGCTGCTCGCCGGTGCTTTAATCAGCGCTCCGGCTTTGGCCCAGGAAAAGAAACCTGATAGCACAAAGACAAATGCGCTGGACGAAGTGGTAGTCACATCCCTGCGGACAGAAACCAAAAGGCGCGATGTACCAAGGAACATTACAGTGATTAGCAGTCAGACAATGGCGCTTACCTCTTCAGGAGAGGTAACCGATCTGCTTAAAAAGAACTCATCTGTCAGTATTATCCAGTATCCGGGGCTATCTGCAGGGATAGGTATCCGTGGTTTCAGGCCGCAGATCAGTGGTTTAAATCAGCGTTCCCTGTTACTGGTTGATGGCCGTCCGGCGGGTACTGTCAGTATTGCAACCATTAATCCCGCTGATATTGAAAGGATCGAAGTATTGAAAGGCCCTGCTTCAGCATTGTACGGATCATCGGCGATGGGCGGAGTGGTAAATATCATCACCAAAAAATCTTCGGGTGATGTACATGGAAATGTTTTCGCAGAGTACGGTTCATACGAAACGTCAAAACTGGGAGCCGATGCGGGTGGAAATATCACAAAGAAACTGGATTTCAATTTGTCCTTCCTGACTTATGACAGGAACAAAAACATGAAACTGGGTAAGGGAAATCTGTTCCGGGATCTTTTGGATGCTAACAAAGCAGTAAAAAACTATGCAACCGGTCCGGTAGAAGTTGATGACGACCGGTCTGATGGACTAAGACGTGATTATACAAGATTGAATTACAATACCGGAAGTTTGCGCCTGGGGTACCAGCTTGCTGACAACTGGAGAGTAGATGTTAGGGCAGAACGTTTTGCAGCAAAAAATGTTGAAGCGCCAAGTGATATCTTTTACGGTAACGCACAGCCAAGTACAAAGGATATTGAGCGTCACAATGAAGAAGCAGTGCTTTCCGGAAATATAATTAACCATAAATTGTCCCTCAGGGCTTATACTGCTGAGGAGAACAATCTCAATTATACATTGATTGCCTCCGGAGTCAAGATCGCTCCCTATGCTTCTTATAAAAGCGAAACCAGCTGGAAAGGGCTTCAGGCTAAGGATGCCTTGACATTAGGCGAACAAACTGTGATATTTGGCATTGACTACAGCACTGCGGCCACCAGTTCCCAGTCGTTCCTGGCCACCGGTGCAGAGAGAGCACCCTTTTCGCCAAATTACAGTCTGAACTCTGCCGCTGCCTACATACAGGGACAGCTCAACTTTCTGAACAAACGTCTGGTGGTTAATCCCGGTGTCCGTATGGATTTCATCACTTATGATGTTAAACAAACTCCACTTTTAACTACCTACGCAGGCGGAAAACAAACCAATCCATTTGTGAGTCCCAGTTTAGCTGCCCAATATACCCTGTTAAAGTCATTCACAGCACATGCAAGTACCGGCCGTGCGTTTGTAACACCTGATGCCTACAACGTAGCTGGTTATTCAGAAATAATTGCCGGAGGAAAAGCTACCGTTACGCGCGGAAATCCTGATCTTAAAAACGAAAATAGTTTTTCATGGGATGCAGGGCTGAGATTTGCTGAAGATGAAATAGGTCTTAGTGCCGATTTTACCTACTACAGTACTTCGGTTAAGGACAGGATCACTACCCAGCGGACAATTCCTCCTGCTACAGAGCTTACACCGGATGGTCTTCAGATAAATAGCATTACCACCTATGTAAATGCCAATAAAGCAAATATCAACGGCTTTGAAGCAGAGATAGCCATGGATTTCGGGGCCCTGGCCGGTAACCGGTATTCACTTAAGTATTTTGTCAATGGAACCAGATCTTTAAAAGCACAGGAGATCACCATTGCTGCAGATGGTACCGAGGCCATCAAAGATATCTATAATGTTCCTGTGTACACAGCCAGCGCAGGACTTGAATACAACAATCTGAAAGGACTGGATCTGCGGCTGAGCAGCAGATATGTAGGGAAACGTAAGGATACTGATTTCAATGATCCGCTCTCACCGGAAATTGTTTATCCCGAATTTATGACCATGGATTTTGCAGCAGCGTATACCTACAAAAAGAAACATACGCTCAGTTTCCTCATGAACAATATTACAGATGAAAATTACTACGAAAAACGGGGCTATAATCTGGCGGGAAGAAATTTCACCCTCAGATACGGACTGAGCTTTTAATTTTTAAATTTAAACCTTAGCTTCATCGAAACTGATGAAGCGCTAAAATCTATTCGATGAAGATATATACAAAAAAGGGAGACAAAGGAACTACCGGTCTCTTTGGCGGTAAAAGGGTAAGCAAAGATGATGTACGTGTAGAATGTATAGGGACACTTGATGAAGTCAATTCCACTATCGGTTTACTAAGGGTAAAACTGGGAAATACACATGAATGGCAGCCCAACCTGCATAAGATCCAGAAAGATATGATGGATATGATGTCTCACCTGGCACGTCCCTCAGACACCAAAAAGATCAACACCAATCCTATGCCGGCAGACGGTCCAGGGTTTTGCGAAGCCTGGATAGATGAACTGGAAGGGGCAATGACGCATCCTTCTGACTACTTTATCCTTCCCGGAGGGAATGAAATATCGGCTTTATGCCACATGATCAGGACACAGATGCGGAGGGGCGAAAGGCGGCTGGTAAGTCTGATCCAAACCGATGAAGTTGATGAAACGATCCCGGCTTATATCAACCGTTTATCTGATCTTTTTTTTACGCTTTCGCGCTCAGAAATGGACAAGGCAGGTGTGGCAGAGGAGAAATGGCAGCTGTTTCTGTACAAAAGGTTTAAAAATACCGATCCTGCACCTCAGCCTTAAGTTATGTTCATTTATGTAAGTGGGGGGGTGAGAAGCGGTAAAAGTGCCTATGCACAGCAACGGGCACTGGAACTGACTAAAGAGCCTGTGTATATTGCAACAGCAAAGATCTGGGATGAAGATTTCCGGGAACGGGTACAGCGCCACCAGGATGAACGCGGACCGGAGTGGACAACTTTTGAAGCCTACAGTGACCTGCATCTGCTGCCGCTTGAGGGAAGAATTGTTGTCATAGATTGTATAACCCTATGGCTCACCAACTTTTTTATGGATTACACCAATGATATCAGTCTTGCATTGGCAGCGTTCAAAAAAGAAATTGATCAGTTATGCACTGTAGAGGCCACCTTTATCATTATTTCCAATGAACTGGGAATGGGTATGCATGCAGATACAGAAACCGGCCGTAAATTTGCTGACCTGCAGGGCTGGGCCAATCAGTATGTGGCAGCCAAAGCAGAAGAAGCTATCTTTATGGTTTCCGGATTACCTTTGTTTTTGAAGAAATAGATATATAACCAGCGCAGATGCCTGCACTCTAGCTAATGATCAAGAGGGAACTGAAACTTTTTTTTACTGCCTTGTCATTTTACACAAGGCTGCCCGCACCTGCATCTGCACATAAGGACAGCGCGCAATTGCTGCCGGATGCAATCCGCTATCTTCCCCTGATTGGCTGGATAGCAGGTTTTGTTGCTGCGGCAGTTTACCTGCTGGCAAACTTTCTGTTTGGTAATGCCCTGGCTGTCCTCTTTTCAATGGTGTCTACCTTGTTGCTGACGGGGGCCTTTCATGAAGATGGGTTTGCGGATGTATGTGATGGTTTTGGCGGGGGATGGACCAAAGAGAAGATCCTGGATATCATGAAAGACAGCCGGCTGGGCACATACGGAGTAACAGGGCTTATCCTGTTGCTTGCTGTTAAATTCATTGCCGTCATACAGGTTACCGCTGATGTGAATGCTATAGTTATTCTTGGTACATTCATTATCGCGCATGCACTAAGTCGTTTTGCTGCCATAGTTGTCGCTTTCAATCACAGTTATGCACGCAGTTCAGCGAGTAAGGCGGGGAATGCGGTAGTCGATAAAGGCAGGGCAGTAAACCTGATCATCGCTGCTGTCTTTACACTGTTGCCTATGGCAGGACTGATCTTTTATACCGGCGGATCATCCATTGCCTTCATACTCATTCCGGTAGTCCTGTTGAGCTATTACCTGGGTCATTACTTCAACAAATGGATTGGTGGGTATACCGGAGATTGTTTAGGTGCCGTGCAACAGCTCTGCGAAGTGGTTATTTACTTGTCATTGTTCCTGATATGGAAATTTATCTGATCAGGCATACAACACCCCTGACAGAGAAAGGGCAGATCTACGGCAGGACAGACGTTGCCCTGGCAGAGAGTTTTGCGGAGGAAAAAGATTTAATCATCGAACAGCTCCCGGCGAAATGTGATGCCGTATTCTCCAGTCCTTCATCGCGCTGTACGCAGCTTGCCAAAGCTATTGCGGTAAATTATAATTTAGGCACAAATACATTCCGGCGTTTTTCTGATCAGGCTGAAGTAGCTTCCTGTTACACAGACGAAGCATTATATGAACTCAATTTTGGCGACTGGGAAGGAAAAACCTGGGATACGGTGAATCGTAAAGATTCTGAGATATGGATGAATGATTTTGTTCATCTTGCGCCTCCCAATGGCGAAACCATGCTGGAAATGGAGCAGCGGGTTATTCAGTTTATGGAGAGGCTGATCCAGCAATCTTATCAAACTGTATGTGTGGTTACCCACGGTGGGGTTATCCGCATTCTGCTGGCCAGATACAGCGGGATACCTCTTAAGGACTCTTTTTCCATCAAAGTGGGAATGGGTGAGGTTTTTAAATTGGCGCTTTCCAGCTCAGCACCCTGATCTCGTCTCCAACCCGGATACTTCCACTGCCCTGATGGATCAGGTTCTGTCCAAACATCACTTTTTTATTGATAGTCCGATAGCCTGCCAGCGTCTTTAAAGGTTCCTGGCCTTTTTCGCCTGTTTGCTGATCAATTGTAGTCAGCACACATCTTGCGCAGGGTTTAACAGCCGAAAACTGGACTTCTCCCAAAGAAAATTTAGCAAAAGTATCTTCAATATGTGCATCCCCGCCTGTAAACACAAAGTTAGGACGGAAGCGGTCCATCTTTACTGCAGCTTCAAGTTTTTCATTCAGACCGTCAAGCGAAGCCTGGCTGATCAGCAGACAGGGATAACCATCGGCAAAACTCACAATTTCGTTTTGATCTGCATAACGCGGATCCACCAATCTTCTGGCATCAGCCGGCATTTGGACCAATCTCAGGTTCATCTGCATAAAATCGCTGAACCAGGCATTTACCTCTTTACTTACCTCAAGCCCTGTCGATTCATCATCCCAAATGCTAACCGGAACCCTTAAACCCGTATTTTCTTCCAGGGAAAAAGAGATTTGCCTGGCAGGGTCTTTTTTATGGCTTACCCTGAGTTTAAGGTTATCAATACTTACCTGCAGCAGAGCCAGTTCAAAGTATTTCCGCTGGGTAACAAAAGTACCTTTTTCATCAATAAGCATCCATTTGCGGTCATATTTCAGACCGGTACCGACGATTTCAGCTTCCTGTAAACTGATACCGCCCAGCGATTTAATGGGGTAGATATGAAGCTCTGATAAATAAAAGTTATTCATTGCTTAAAGGTAGAAAAAAAACTAACGTGATCTCTCCATAAATTGCTAAATTTGACTTGCGGAAGAAGGATAAATCTGACGGGGAGCAAAATATATTACATGGGACTATTCGATATTTTCAAAAAGACTGAGACAGCAAAACCCGCACCAGCGGCTAAACCAATAGATACTGCAAAACCAGCTGAAGCTGTAAAAGCCACTGAAGTCAGCACACCTGTTCAGCAGACCACTAAAACCGTCCCTCAATTCAACCCCGGAGACCTTGAAAAAACACAGCTTATTGCAACACTGCTTGAAGTTCCAAGAGAAGAAAGAACAGAAAACTGGGTAAGCCAATTTTTAGCTGCACTGCCTTTGGCTGCATTTCGTTGCGGAACGCCTCAACTGATAGCGGGACCCGACGGTTTCCCATACTTTCAGCTGTTTATCCCTGCACCGGGAGAAGAATTTCAATCTTATGTCATCCAGGAAATGATCAGTGGTTTCCTTGTTGAAAGAGGATATGGCGTAGTGCTTAACCCTGGTGCCGGCCAGCCCGACTGGGTTTTAACCTACGGGGACATTCTTAATTTTCACCTCAGCGGCAGCTTCTTTACGCTTGACAGCCTCTTTAGCAACAGCAGCAATACAGAAGAAGAAGTAGCGCAGGGCGAAGAAATTATGATTGGCCAGCCTTCTGAAACTATTCTTCCTGCACAAACGAGAAAACTACTGAGAGACTTCTTTGAGCTCAATGGTATACAGGATCCGAAAGTAATGCTGATGATGCGTAAAAACGGGGAGGACCTGAATCAGGATCTGGCATTTAATATCACACCCGAAATATTCGAATCAGAAGAACATTACAGAAACATGATGCAGACAGTAACCTGGTATTTGCCAAGGCACTATTCGGTTGTCGGTTTAGACGAGAGTCATGTAGAAAATGGCTTTATGCCTCTTTAGGGATCTCAGATTCCTTCTGTTTTTTTACTGATAACCAGTGTTTGCCTTCGGTAAAACGTGTAACCAGCATTGCGGCTACTGTATCTCCTGTTGAATTCAGCAGGGTAGCCATAGGGTCTACCAGTGTTCCAATGATCATTGCCGGTGGAAGTGCTTCGGGTGGAAAACCATAGGCAGAGATAAACAGAAGCTCGCCTACATATCCTCCGTTCGGAATTCCTCCTTCTACTATGCTTACCAGCACTGTCATACCCAGGGCAAGGACAATGGTTTCCACACTGTCGAATCCTTTCCCAAACAGGGCAAATACCACGGCCATTTTTATTATGGAAGAAATACTGGAGCCATCTTTATGGAGCGTGGCCCCTAAGGGGATAGTTACATTTGAAATATATTCAGGAACTCCCATCTTTTCTGCGGCCTCCAGGTTGGCCGGAATATTGGCAATACTGCTGCATGTACCTACCGCCGTAGCTGATGGAACAATATTATTTTTCCAGTATTTCTTAATGCCCTTTATTCCGCCGGCAACAAAAGCGTAAAAGCTAAACAGAAAGACAAAGTAAAATGCGCCTACACCATAATATATACCTAAGGAACGCGCATAGGTTCCAAAAAGCTGCGGACCAAAAACACCCACCTGATAAGCGAAATAAGCTCCAAGTCCCACTGGTGCCAGCTTCATGATAATGACAAACACATGCTTGAAAACCTCATTCCCTGCCTGCAGGAAAGCAGAAAATGCAGTGCCCGCTGTACCGGCCCGTAAGGTAGCAAAACCGGTCAGCACCGAGAAGATGATCATGGCCAGCATGCTTTTACGCGACAGCAGCTCAAAGAATTCGCCTGTAGTCAGCAGTTGCGTGATCTGGTCCCCAAACGGTTTTTTCACAATGGTTTCTTTCAGTGTGGCAGCCACCATATGTTCGTGTATAGGGAAAATCCTTACCGCAAGAATCGTAAGGGAGGCAGAAATAAGAACTGTAGCAAGAAAGACTAGTGCCATCACAGCCATCATTTTACTGAGTTTACTTGTTTCTTTCAACCCGCCAATAGCCGATGCAATAGAGAAAAATACCAGCGGGATTACAGCTGTAAAAAGCAGATTCAGAAATATCTCGCCGATGGGTTTTAATATGCTCACGCGCTGACCAAATATCAGCCCGGCTATACTTCCGGCTATAATACCTGCCAGCAGCCAGATAATCCCCTTATAGTTCGTGTAAAAGCTGTTCATATAGCGAAGATAATCTTAAAAACCTGGATTTAATATTTAAGGCAAATGTTATACGGTTTAAATGTTTATAGATTTTTGTTTATTATGGTTTGATTTTTGGGGTTTAAAAGATAGTTTTGAACTTTAAATTCAGCTATGTCCTTTTCATTTGATTACCGTAAGTTTTCTTTCCCTGCTATCTTAATCCTGCCACTGATCTTTTCTGCTTTGAATACCAGTGCCCAGCTCTTTGATCAGGGCAAACTGAAATTGATCTCCAGGGATTTCTCTTTTACCGAGGGACCGGCTGTAAACAAAAGGGGAGATGTGTACTTTACTGATCAGTCCAACAACAAAATTTGGAAGTATAGCGCCGAAGGCAGCTTGTCATTGTTTAAGGATGCCGCAGGCCGTTCTAATGGTATGTATTTTGACCGCAACGGACAATTGCTTACCTGCGCCGATGAGCGTAACGAACTCTGGTCGATCAGCAGCGATGGTAAGGTAAAAGTTCTGCTGTCTGATGTTGGAGGTAAAAAACTCAATGGTCCCAATGATCTTTGGGCCGACCGTCAGGGAGGTATTTATTTTACAGATCCCTACTATCAGCGATTTTACTGGACAAGACAAAGAGGAGAAATAAATGGACAAAAAGTATACTACCTGCCATCCAAAAAAGGAGCGAAAGCACGCGTAGTAGCAGAGGATCTGGTTAAACCAAACGGAATTGTTGGCTCGGCCGATGGCAAGTATCTTTATATTGCAGATATTGAGCAGAACAAGGTTTTCCGTTATACAATTGCAGCAAACGGAAACCTCAGCGATCAGACTTTATTCATTAATCAGGGATCAGACGGCATGACGATCGATGTGCAGGGAAATTTATATCTGACAGGGAAGGGTGTGTCTATCTACAGTCCCGCCGCTAAACTGATCGGCCATATAGAAATAAAAGAGCCCTGGACAGGAAATGTTTGTTTTGGCGGTAAAAATCGCAGTGAGCTGTTTATCACCGCATCGACTGCAATCTATACCATTCCCATGCGTACTAGAGGAGTGGAATGATACTTAGTGAATAGGTAAAGTTTGAAAATTTACATAATATTGAAGGCGCTTTAAAGTCATACAATATTGTCACCTTATATATAATTAATGGAAAGAAGATCTTTTGTACAGAAAGCGGGGTTACTAACTGCCGCTTTATTTTCCGGAAAGATGTTATCCTTTGCAGCACAGGCTGAATTTCCCGTTGTCAGAAGGGTTCAGGCTTTGCGCCGTTTTAACAGTAAGGCGGTAGAAAATGTGATCAATGAGTTTACTTCGAAAGTAAAAAATAAGGAGTTTGCCTGGTTATTCAGCAATTGTTTTCCCAATACACTGGATATCTCGGTAACCTTTACCGATTTTGAAGGCAGGCCGGATACCTTTCTGAGCTGCGGTGATATGGATGCAATGTGGCTGCGCGACAGCTCCGCTCAGGTTTGGGCTTATCTGCCGCTCATGAGAAAAGACAAATCATTAAAAGATCTTGTTGCTGGCGTGATCAACAGGCAGGTAAAATATATTCTGAAGGATCCTTACGCAAGTTCTTTCTTCAACGACCCCACCAAAACTTCGGAGTTTAAAGAAGACCTCACCAATATGATTCCCGGCGTGCACGAACGCAAGTGGGAGATCGATTCCCTTTGTTATCCTATCCGGCTGGCCTACCGCTACTGGCAGCAGACTAAAGATACCAGTCATTTTGATGCCAACTGGCAGGAGGCAATGAAGGTCATCCTCAGAACCTTCAAAGAACAGCAGCGGAAAGAGAACGATGGGCCGTATCATTTTCAGCGCGCTACTGCCTGGGCTACAGACAGCCTGCCGATGCAGGGATTTGGTTATCCGGTGAAACCGGTAGGGTTGATTTGTTCTGCATTCAGGCCAGGGGAGGACGCTACAGTATTTTCATTTTTAATTCCTTCCAATTTCTTTGCCGTTGTCAGTCTTCGGCAGGCGGCGGAGCTTTTCAGGGTGATCAAGGCGGATGAGAAAGTAGCGGCCGAAATGGAAGCGTTGGCTATGGAAGTACGGCAGGCCTTACAAAAATATGCGATCATTGAACATGAAACCTATGGCAAGGTATTGGCCTACGAAATCAACGGTCTGGGAAGTTATCATCTGATGGATGATGCCAGCATACCAAGCCTGCTCGCCATGCCTTATCTTGGTGCAATGTCTATGAGTGATCCTGTTTATCTGAATACAAGGAAAATGGTACTGTCAGCAGATAACCCTTTTTTTTACAAAGGAAAAGTTGCCGAAGGGGTAGGCGGCCCTCATATTGGTAAGAATATGGTCTGGCCGATGAGTATCATCGCAAGAGGCCTCACTAGTACAGATGATGCAGAAATTAAACAATGTCTGGCCATGCTGCAGAAAAGCCACGGTGATACAGGATTTATGCATGAATCTTTTCATGTAGATAACCCTCGCCAGTATACCCGTGCAGCTTTCCCATGGGTAAACGCATTGTTTGGGGAGTTTCTATGGAAGACTTATCAGGAGCGTCCGGATTTGCTGAATGCAGCAACATAATGCAGCAGATTGTCATGTGAATATAATTATGGCTTGGGCTTAACATTAAATTAACATTAGGATAGCCATATTTGCATATGTTCTTACAAATACTCGCAGGCGCTTTCTATCTTTTTACTATTATTGCTGCATTTAAAATGGAGACTCCTCTCAAAGGTCTTTTATTTGTGCTTACTGTAATAGCAGTTAGCGGAGTTCTGTACCTCTTCATTCTTTTTCCCGGCATTTCAGGTATTGTAGTGACCGTAATGCTGGCTACCTTTATTCTCAAACAGGGAAGCCGCTAAAAAAAATGAACCACCTGAAAGCACAATTCAGATGGTTCGGTTGAAATAAACAGAACTAACAGCGTAATGGTTTTCTAATAAATTCTTGGATCATGACGTGTAATCTTAATACGTCTGGCTGTGTCAGTTGGAAGCTGATTGGCGAAGCCTTTGGCCCATACAGTATAAATTACTCTGTCTTTCAGTTCGATATCAGCCAGCGTTGCCACAATTGTATTGGTAGCTGTATTTCTGAGGTTCAGCGTGATTCCGGTTTTTGCCGGCACATACTTAAATTCAGTATATTCTCTGTAGGCCCTGTTGCTGAAAGTAGTGGGATCATTTGCATATTCCAGGCTGTAGTTTGGCGCATCAGGTGAAAGGTTCACAAAACGTACCTGCGCGCTGCCTGCTTTATCGTTGCCCCAGTCGTCCCTGATTTTAAGCAGTGATACTGTATCCGCCGAATTGGTAATAAAAACAGAGTGGTAACGGTCATTTTCAAGATCGATCTTTTGGGTACCGATATTGGCAGTATTACCGGCAACTGTAACTTTTCCTGTTTTGCTTCCCGGAGGAATAACCACAAAATATTTTGTATTGTTCCCGTAAACAAGCGGAGTGTTGATCGGCAGGATCGTATTGTTCAGATAAAAATCTACTGAGGGCCTTGAGGGTGCTGCATTGATAACTGTAAAAGCTGCCCTGTCCGGAATAGGTTCCGGATCATTGTGGGTACAGGAGCTGATGAATGCTGCTCCGGATAGCAAACTGATAAAGATGCAGGCTTTTCTGGATGTTTCAGAAAGAAGAGTAAGATTAAATTTCATGTTTAAAAAGTTTAATTTTCAATATGTGTTTGCAATGTAAAACGAACGGTCTTTGCATAACGCTACAGGGTTTTTTGGTAATTTTATAAAATGTTTGATTTGTAGCGTTCTTGTTGCGGTATACGTTTAACTGTCGAATGCTGCGTTGAACGCAAAAGAAAAATTAGAAATATTGTCAGTAAAGATAGGCTTAGCGTAGCGTGGATAAAAAAGATACAATGTTCCGGGAGATCATTGCGGGTCTGAGTACCCGTGATGAACGCATACAAGAACGTGTCTATGTGCAGTACTGGGGTTATCTCATGGGGATAGCTACCCGGTATTTCAAAGACCGGAATATTGCCAGGGAAGTGGTGAACGATAGTTTTATGAAAGCGTTCAAGACAATGTACGATTTCAGACATGGTGGTGATCTCCTGGAGTTCCAGAAAACATTTAAATCATGGCTGTCTACCATCACCGTGCGTACCGCGCTGGATAAAATACGCGCTGGTAAAACCACCCTGACCTATGTTGAGGAATACGAAGATGTACAGAGCGGCCATGTAGAGGTGGAGCACAAACTGTATGCGGAGGATATACTGAAGTTAATGGATGAACTTCCTGATCTTCACCGGGCAGTGTTCAATCTTTATGAGATAGAAGGTTTCAGCCATGATGAAATTGGCGCAATGCTCAATATACCGGCCAGCTCCAGCCGTACCTATCTTACGCGGGCAAAACATAAATTAAGAGAGCTTTATAAAAAAAGTATAAAAATTACAGATGGAACAGTCTAATAAAGAATTAATTAAGGAGATAGCTGATCTTTTCGAAGATTATGAGGAATCCTATGTTCCGGGCGAATGGGAAGCTTTTCAGAAACAAAAGAAAAAGAAATACCCATTTTTAACCCCATGGCTCAAAGTTGCCGCGGTGTTATTGCTGATCGCTTCTGTACTTCCATTTGGTGTGAAAAAACTTCAAAAATCTCCTGAACAGCAAACTGTACTGCCAGTGCTCACTGAAGAAAGACGTTTAAATGAACAGGCATTATCAGCTACCCTGCAAAAAGAAGAAAAAGTAAGCGGAGATAAAAACAAGGCAAACGTATACCATGAGAAAAAGGCAGCAGCTCTGCAGACCAACAGATCCGGCAACCTGCAAATCGCGGCTGCAGCTGATCCTGTCAGCCAGGGATCAAATGGCATTGTTTCATCCCCAACCAATGCCGGCGAGGCTGATTTCAGCACTGCAAACCAGATACTTGCCCAAAATCAGGTGAAAGCAGCTCATACTGATGTGCCTCTGAAGGACAGTATTGCTGTTCCGGCAAGGGCAAAATTAAGTACTTCAGAATTCCTCATTGCAGAATCTAAAAAAGCTCCGCAGAAAGACAGGAAAAAAACAGTGCTTTCTAAATGGGATTTTGGTCTGGAGGTAGTTCCTACTGCTACACGCTCGACCATGAATTTTGGCGGCGGACTGGTTACTGCCTACCATATTTCTGATAAATTGTCCCTGAGTTCAGGCATTAACCTGGTGCAGCTTGGTTCCAATGAGCATGTTGCGCAAACTTCGTCACTAATGTCTGCTGAGGCAGCTTCATTTTCCAATGGCAAAGCAACCGGACAGGGCAGCAAAGAACTGCTCACTGTAGCTGCCAATATTAAGGCAATAGATATACCCCTGGGATTGGTATATAGGGTAAACAAGCATTACTACACGAGTGCGGGAGTTTCCTATTTTAATGTGCTCAGCGAAAAGAGAAATAATACCTATTCCGAAACGGTACCTGTGAGCAGAATGAGTACTGATCCGGTTACAGGAGCCGTGCAAAGCTACAGTGCCCTCGAAACGCAGCAGGTTGATGAGCCAACTACAGACAAGCCTCTAAAAGGAAATGGTTATCTCGGCTTTTTTAACTTTTCCGTAGGTCGCCGGCAGAACATCTTCAGACAATACAATATTCAGATCGAACCTTTCATCAAAGTGCCAATAGGAAAACTTTCAGCGCAAGATCTTAATTTGATGAACAGCGGAGTCAAGTTTCAGCTTTCTTTCTAATTAGATATTTTGCCGGTATCTTTAATCCCTGAATGCACAGTTATGTGCGTTCTTTTTGGCTATAAGATTAATTTCAACAGTTTTGCAATAAATTTCAATTTCTTTTTGTAATATTTATGTTAATTTATTGCTATTTTTATTTTCAAAACAAACACCACTAAAAAAAATGAGATGAAAACACTCGGACAAAAATTTAAAATTCTCCGCCAGAAAAAGGGATTGAACCAAATGGCGATGGCGGAATTACTGGACATTTCGATTCCGGCTTATTCTAAACTGGAAACGGGTATTACCGACCCGAACTTCAGCAGGATACACCAGATTGCAACTGTCCATCAAATCGACATCAGGCAATTGCTTAGTACAGGTGAAGACGAGAAGAGTGAGCAGGAGGGGGAGATTGAACGTCTCAGGCAGCGGGTACTGGAACTGGAATCCAGCGTTATCCGCCTGCAGAGCAAACTTATTGATCTTTATGACAGGGAAGACCAGAGAACCAGGCGGGATTGAGAACATCCAGGGAGAATTAACTTATTATTTCCCCACAAAAAATTCATGTTAAATTAACGTTATTATCATATGAGTGTCGAATTTCAATCCGACACTTTTTATTTAATAACTTTTATAATACTTTTGGACCATAATTGAATTTCGGTCTAATGATTTATTATGATGGTGAATGGAAAAGGATGAGATTGTAATAGAGGAGATACTATCGGGAGCAAAAAAACTATTCGGAAAACATGGCTTGAAGAAAACAACCATGGAGGAGATAGCTACTGCTGCCGGTAAAGGGAAGAGCACGCTCTATTACTATTTTCCAAGCAAAAATGAGATTTTTGAGGCTGTTGTGGAGGACGAAATGAAAAATGTAGTGAAGCGTATACGGGAGGCTGTAAACGCTTCACTGACTGCAAAGGATAAATTGAAAGCTTTTTTGCAGGCACAGATTACATCTATCATTGGTTTTCATAGTTTTAGGGAAGTTCTTTTTGATGATTTACTGGCCAGTATGCGCATGCTGATCTGGATCAAGTCGAGATATGAACAGATCCAGATTGACATGATCAAAGAGATTCTGCTGGGTGGATGCCAGTCGGGGGAATTCAAGGAAATGTCAGCAGACCGGATGAACAAAATGTCATTCGTTATGGTCACAGCTTTCAGGGGCCTTCACTTTCCATTGTCCATAGAGTTATCTGAATTACAGACAAATGAATATTTCGATGAAATGATAGATATGCTGATAGCGGGCATAGGAAATGATACTTTAAAGAAGAAAATTGAATAAAATACAATCGTTAGTATGGGGTCATATTTATCAAAGTATAACCTTAGATAACGGTTAAAAACACAGGAAAAAACGTTAATTTGATTATTTGACAATAATATTATAGACTAAAATACGGTTATGGTCTAAGAATAATTTACTTTTGTCTATCTTAAAATTAACATATTTTTAATATATTAGTACATGGTTCATTGCGGTATTTTTAGTATCAATCTGTATATGAATGAAATAAACTTATGAATATAGCTGAAGTAAACATTATACAATTCAGGCATGCGTAAAAAATTGGGCGATAGGATTGCAGCATTTCAGGATGCAAATGCAATAAAGGAAAAAGGATTATACCCGTATTTCAGATCGATAGAGTCAGCACAAGACACTGAGGTCATCATTGATGGTAAGAAAGTTTTAATGTTCGGGTCAAATTCTTATTTAGGATTAACAAATCACCCGAAGATTAAGGAAGCTTCCAAAGCTGCTATCCAGAAATATGGAACTGGTTGTGCCGGATCAAGGTTTTTAAACGGAACATTGGATATCCACCTTGAACTGGAAAGAAAGCTGGCTGCCTATGTAGGTAAGGAAGCAGCAGTCCTGTTCAGCACAGGATTCCAGGTAAATTTAGGAGTCATCTCCTGCCTGCTGGACAGAAATGACTATCTCATTCTGGATGAATATGACCACGCCTCAATTATTGACGGCAGTCGTCTCTCATTCTCCCGTTCGATAAAATATGCACACAATGATATGGATGATCTGCGTAAGAAATTAAGCAGGTTGCCGGAAGATTCTGCCAAACTGATCGTAGCTGACGGTATCTTTAGTATGGAAGGTGACATTGTTAAACTTCCTGAAATTGTTGCCCTTGCAGAGGAGTTTGGTGCAAATATCATGATGGATGATGCACACAGTTTAGGTGTAATCGGCTTTAATGGTGCAGGCGTATCATCTCACTTTAATCTTACGGATAAAGTAGACCTGATCATGGGAACATTCAGCAAATCGCTGGCTTCACTGGGCGGATTTATCGCTGCCAGCGAAGAAACAATAGAATTCATCAAACACCGGGCACGGTCACTGATGTTCAGCGCCAGTATGCCTCCTTCTTCTGTAGCGAGCGTAATAGCAGCACTGGATATCATTGAATCAGAACCGGAACGTATTGATAAACTTTGGGATAATACAAACTATGCAAAAAAACTACTAACAGATGCCGGATTTGATATAGGACACACAGACAGTCCGATCATTCCTGTTTATATAAGAGATAACGAGAAAACTTTCCTGATCACCAATATCCTGCACAAGAACGGAATTTTCGTTAACCCTGTTGTTTCACCTGCTGTACCATCAGATTCATCGCTGCTCAGATTTTCACTGATGGCGACACATACTTTTGCACAGATTGAGGAAGCGGTTGAAAAAATGTATGCTGCTTTCCAGGAAGTGCAGCTGATGCCTGCAAAGGTAAGTATATGATACACTTAACTGCCGATAATGGCACGTTGGTGATTGAAAATTTTATAAATGCTTTTTCATAAAATTACATCCACAAGCTTAGGCATAGGCTACATCGGCAAAGGAGCAGGGACTGCTGCTGCTGCTGTAACCTGCCTGGTTTGGTATGCTTTGCATCCCGACGGAAATAATTTTATACCCGCACTGATAGTAACCGTGCTCATAACAGCACTGGGAATCTGGTCTGGAAACGTAGTGGAAGCCATTTGGGGCAAAGACCATAACAGGGTTGTAATTGATGAAGTGGCAGGCATGTGCATAGCACTCCTGTGGATTCCCGTTACACCACTTAATATCCTTATAGGACTCATCCTGTTTCGATTTTTTGATATTTTAAAACCGCTTTTTATCAGGCGCCTGGAAGCTTTGCCCGGCGGATGGGGAGTGATGTTTGATGATATACTTGCAGGAGTTTATGCGAATATAGTGCTGCAGGTTATTTTAAGATTTATTCCTAACTGATATGGCGACTTTCGTAAAAGCTCAGGTCGCGTCATTATCGGCCTCAATTATTGACTTTCTTACCACATTAGTCTGTACGCAGGTTTTTCATATCTGGTATGTGGCTGGCAGTGTGATAGGTACAACGGCAGGAGGCGCTGTGAACTTTATGATGGGACGCAACTGGGTGTTCGGTACAAAGGAGCGTAATATCAATGTCCAGATCTTCAAATACGTTTTAGTCTGGGCAGGAAATCTATTGCTGACCACCGCAGGGGTCTTTCTTGTTACACATTACCTGCACGTAAATTATATCTTATCAAAAATCATTGTATCTGGTACAGTTGGAACGGGTTATAACTTCCTGATGCAAAAGAAATTCGTATTTATTTAAATGAGAATGCCATGAGCTTAAATCGCTTTTATAAAATTATATTCACTCTTTCTTTAGTTCTTCCGTTCCAGGCATTTAACGCATCAGCCCAAACTCCTGCAGCAGCCCAGGTATCTTCGAGAACTGTAGTTACAGGAGTAGTCACAGACGCCGCAGATAAAGACCCTGTGCCATATGCTACTGTCCTTTTCAAAGGAACCCAGATCATCACCAAAACTGATGCCGACGGTAAATTTGTAATTTCAACAAGTGAATCACATGATCAGCTACAGATCAGCTATGTAGGGTATAAAACAGCTTTCATTCCTGTCAAGACTGGTGAAACACAAACGGTGAATGTCAAACTGGTCAATGAATCCGAAAATCTGAAAGAAGTTACCATCACTTCGAACAAGCGCCCTGCCTACAGAAACAAAAATAACCCTGCAGTGGAACTGATCAGAAAAGTTATTGAAAATAAGGCCAAAAACCAGAATAAGAACTACGACCACGTAGAATATCAGCAGTACGAACAAATGCTGTTCTCACTCAGTAACCTGTCTGATAAATTTAAAACAAAACGTATCTTCAAAAACTACCAGTTCCTTTTTCAGAACCAGGATTCCACAAAAATAGGAGGTAAGAATATTCTTCCCGTGTTCTTGGAAGAAAAGGTTTCGCAGAACTACCTGCAAAAATCACCTGAAAAAAAGAAAACCATTTATACAGGTGATAAGCATGTGAACTATGATGCCAAGTTTATTGACACCAAAGGATTAAGTAAGTATTTTGAAAGGATGTACGCTGATGTGAATATCTACGAAAGCAACATTTCGTTGATGAGCAACCAGTTCCTGAGTCCTATTGCAGATGCTTCTCCTACATTTTATAAGTTTTTCATCACAGATACAATCAAAACAAGTGTTCCCAACCTGATTGAGTTATCATTCATTCCGCGTAATAACACCGACCTTTTATTTGAGGGTAAGATGTATGTGACGATGGATGGAAATTATGCTGTACAGGATGCTTACCTGACGGTGAACAAAAACATCAACCTCAACTTTGTTCGTGCGCTCGAAGCCAAACTCGATTTCGAAAAGAATCCTGATGGCCGCTACCATTTATCAAAAACCAACCTTGTAGTTGATTTTGGGATCAACAAATCTAAGGGCGGAGGTTTTACAGGGCAGCGCACTGTGATCATCAAAGATTACCAGATCAATAAGCCACAGCCTGCAAGTGTTTACGAAGGACCGGCACTGGCCACTGCGCCCAATGCAGAAAGCCAGTCTGATCAGTTCTGGACAAGTCAGCGTACAGATACCACGCTGAAAACCAACCTGAACATTTATAAGAATATTGATACCCTGCAAACAATCCCTTCCTTCAAAAGAACGGCTGATTTGCTGACCCTGTTCTTTGCAGGATACAAAAACTTTGGACCGTTTGAAGTTGGTCCTGTTAATACTTTCTACAGTTTCAACAATGTTGAAGGACTGCGCCTGAGACTCGGCGGCCGTACTACGCCGGAGCTTAGCAAACGTTATTATTTTGAAACCTATGGTGCCTATGGTATCAAAGACGAGAAATGGAAGTATTTCCTGAGCGGTACCTATTCCCTCAACAACAAGTCGATTTACGCATTCCCTCAGAATTATATCAGGGGAAGTTTCCAGCGGGATACTAAAATCCCGGGACAGGATCTTCAGTTTGTACAGGAGGATAACTTCCTGCTATCCTTCAAGAGGGGGCAGAACAATACTTTACTGTATAACGATTTTTACAAAATCGACTATGTACATGAATTTGAGAGCCATTTCTCTTACCAGGTGATTGCCCGTAAATGGACGCAGCGCCCGGGAGGTTCTTTATATTTCAATAATTTTGAGAACAGTACGGTTAATGCGGTTGATGCACTTACAACTGCTGAACTTAGCCTGAACCTGCGTTATGCACCGAATGAAAAGTTCTACCAGGGTAAAATATACAGGGTGCCAATCATTGATAAATTCCCTATTTTTACGCTAAAATATACAGCTGGCCTGAAAGGCGTAGTTGGCGGACAGTACAATTACCAGAACATTATTGCAAGGGTTGACAAACGTTTTTATCTTTCGCAGTTGGGTTATTCTGATGTAACTATCGAGGGGGGAAATACCTTTGGAAAAGTTCCTTTTCCATTGCTGACGATTCACCGTGCCAACCAAACCTATTCGTACCAGCTGGATTCCTATAACCTGATGAACTTCCTGGAGTTCGTGAGTGACCATTACGCCAGTGTAAATATTGACCATAGCTTCAATGGCTTCTTTTTCAATAAGATTCCGCTGATTAAAAAACTGAAACTGAGAGAAGCAATCTCTTTCAAAGCACTGATGGGTGGATTGCGCTCAGAGAACAATCCAAACAATGATCCCTCACTGCTGCAGTTTCCGAAAAACGAGTTTGGAGAAACCCGTACTTTTGAACTGGGCAGACAACCATACATGGAGGGTAGTGTAGGTATCGGTAACATTTTTAAAGTGTTACGTGTAGATATGGTGAAACGTTTTAATTACCTTAACAATCCTGAAGTTTCCGAATATGGTATCAGGGCAAGAGTTAAATTTGATTTTTAAAAGACAAGTATAAATAAATAGTTATGCAAGCAATATCATTTCGTGATCGTTTACAGCAAACGATCTACAAGGTCATCAATCCTTTTGTGAAGGGCCTCATCCGGATTGGTCTGACTCCAAATGCGGTAACGACCATTGGCCTGATCCTGAATATTGGCGTAGCTGTGATCTTTGTATTTGGTGCCGAAGAAAGCAACAGGGGCGATCTGTCTTTTGTGGGCTGGGGTGGTGCACTCGTACTTTTCGCCGGTTTGTTCGATATGCTTGACGGACAGGTTGCACGCCTGGGCAATATGAGCTCCAAATTCGGTGCATTGTACGATTCTGTACTGGACCGTTACAGTGAGCTGATCATGTTCCTCGGTATCTGCTATTATCTGGTATCCCATCATTATTTTTTAAGTTCCCTGTTCGCATTCATAGCACTTATCGGTTCTATGATGGTTAGTTATACCAGGGCCAGGGCAGAAGGTCTGGGTATCCAGAGCAAAGGTGGCTTAATGCAGCGTCCCGAAAGAGTAGTAACAATAGGTATATGTGCGCTTGCCTGTGGTATTACAGGACATTATATTGGTGGAGGTTACAAAATTTATGTGCCGGGCATCTCCTTCCATATCTTCGAAACCATGTCGATTTTCACTATTCCGATTACGATCATGGCATTCATGACCAACATTACTGCAATCAACAGACTGCGGGATGCCAAAAAGGTAATGGATGCTGCAGAATTACTGGAGCGTGAGACCTTAGAAAAAAAAACTGAAAATAAAAGCCTGAAAGAGCAGGCTGTGCCCGTGGTTATTGCAGGACTGATTATCCTGTCGGCCGTATTTAATTTCGGAAATGTGCAGTCAGTTCTGTCTCAGACAACAGAACAGGGTAACCCATCGCCGTTAAAATTTCCGGTTCCAAAAGGGATTACCAACCAACTGTTTTATCTGCAGCGTGACCCAAATACCAACACAATTATCTGTGAACTGAACACAAGTGCTAGCGGACAGGTCGTACAGGATGATCCTGTACATGTGTACTGGCTCCGCTACGAAGAAAATAGCGAGAAAAAGGAACTGGGTTATGTACAGCGCAAATTTGCCTATGGCATCGAATCAAAGTTTCTAGGTAAAGACCAGTACGAACTTCGCTTTGTATCACATAAGAAATTGCCGATGTATCTTGTAAAATCTGATGAGGATAAGAAATATCATGTTTATGTGACAGTAAATAACAAGAAGATTCAAATAGAACGCATATTTTTGCGGATAGAAGGAGGTTCCTTCTGGTTACCGAATGTAAAGTACGTGGAGATCAAAGGAATGAACGCTTCGAATAATGCTGCTATTACTGAACGGATAAAAATCTAATTGCCATGAAGAAGAATTTTATTTCGAACTCCTCAGACTCCATCAGAATTTTTAAAAATGATCTTTTTGAAAATCTGTCGAAGGTTCATTATTACGTACCCCTGATCGTTTATATTCCGGTGATTTCTCTCCTTGGTTGGAAATCATTTACAGACGTACATATGGGTGTGCTGTCATTTATAGGATGGATGCTGACCGGTTTATTTTTATGGACTATCACCGAATACGTTCTGCACCGCTGGGTATTTCACTTTTATCCCAAGTCTGAATTCGGACAGCGGATCCATTTTATCTTCCATGGGGTACACCACGATTATCCGAATGATTCAAAACGATTGGTTTTACCACCTTCGGCAAGTATCCCTATGGCACTTGCATTATACTTCCTGTTTCTTTATCTGTTGCCGTCAGGAACGATCTATGCTTTCTTTACCGGCTTTCTCATTGGTTACCTGGTTTATGATATGACGCACTATGCATTACATCATGCCAACTTCAAAAGTTCTTTCTGGAAGAAACTGAAGCAGCACCACATGTTACACCACTACTCTGACTCTACCAAAGGTTACGGGGTAAGTTCTGCTCTATGGGACAAGATTCTCGGTTCAGATTTTAATAAAAAATAAATGTCAGAACAGTTAGGGTCTAACAAACCATTCTATGCCATAAAAGATGTCGCCATCATTACAGTGATATCTTTATTTTACCTTTGCCTATCCTATGTGTTGGTAGGGTTTAATTCAAACCAGCTGGTATTGGTATTGCTTTTCAATATCCTGTATTATACATCGGCGGTAAGCAGGAAGTTTATCCTCGGGTTCTCGATTTTTATTGTCTACTGGATCCTGTTTGATTACATGAAGGCATTCCCGAATTACTTATTCAGCGATGTACACATTGCAGATCTCTATCATCTGGAGAAACATATCTTCGGGATCTTTTCCGGTGGAAGAATATTAACGCCTAATGAATTTCTCAGGAACCACCACGCAGCTTTCATAGATTTCATTGGTGGTATCTTTTACCTGATGTGGATACCTGTACCGCTCGCTTTTGCAGCATATCTGTTTTTTGTTAAAAAAGAACTGTTTCTCCGGTTTGCACTTACCTTTGTACTGGTAAATATGATAGGGTTTGTGATCTACTATATTTACCCTGCAGCACCTCCATGGTATGTTCAATACCACGGATTCGTCTTCCTTGCACATACCCATTCCAATCCGGCCGGACTGATCAGGTTTGATCACCTGCTGCATACCACAATTTTCCAGTCGATTTACAGACAGGGATCCAATGTATTTGCTGCCATGCCATCGCTCCATTCTTCCTATCCTGTAATCGTACTGTATTACGGCCTGAAGAATAAAATGGGTGCCATGAATGTGGTTTTTGGGATAGTCATGGTAGGTATTTGGTTCACAGCAGTCTATGCAAGTCACCATTACGTATTGGATGTACTGGCAGGCATCACCTGTGCCATAATAGGGATCAACCTGTTTAACCTGCTGCTGAAACGTACAGCACTCGGCACCTTCGTAGAAAAAATGCGCGTAGTTATCGCTTAGAATTCCCTAAATTAGTGCTTTAACCACAAGAACGACATTGGCAGCACTACCCTCCATCAGACTATCTGAACTGACCGCACAGATCCATGATACCATTAATGGTGTTTTTGGCTCAAAGACGTTTTGGGTAATTGCAGACATCACCAATTATACCTATAAGCCCCAGAGCAACTTTCATTATTTCGAACTCGTAGAGAAAGATAAATCATCTGCAAAGATCCTCGCCAAGATAGGCGGCAGGGCATGGGGAAATGCCGCTGTAAATATTTCCAACTTTGAAAAAGCTACCGGGCAGCAGTTCAAAAATGATATCAACGTACTGGTTCAGGTGGCCGTGCAGTATAACCCTGCCTTCGGACTGCAGCTCAATCTGCTGGATATTGACACCAGTTTCACCCTGGGGAGGTTTGAACAGCAGCGAAAGGAAACGCTGGAAAGACTGCTGAGGGATAATCCTACATTTATCCGCTTAGAGGATGGGCAGTACCGTACACGCAATAGTGACCTGCAGCTGAACCGTGTATTACAGCATATTGCGGTAATATCCTCTGACACTTCCGCGGGATACCATGATTTTAAGCATACGCTGGAGAATAACACTTTCGGTTATCGATTTGAAATAGATGATTATTTTGCCCTGGTACAGGGAGAAGGGAACGCAAAGCAGGTACTGGCACAGCTGATCGCGGTCTTTGGGTCAGGCAAATCCTATGATGCACTGGTGATCATCAGGGGCGGAGGTTCGCAGATGGATTTCCTGATTTTTGACAACTATGAACTTAACCGCGCCATTGCCAAGTTCCCTATACCTATAATTACAGGGATCGGACATCAAAAGAATGAAACCATAGCTGACCTCATGGCACATACATCAACCAAGACACCAACAAAAGTGGCGGAGATGCTGATTGCACACAACAGAGGTTTTGAGGATGCGTTACTATCCTTACAGCAACAGATCATCATCAGGACCTTCCAGATGATGACCCACCATAAGGAACAGTTAAACCGGCTCAATCAGGTGACCATCAATTCTTCCAGGAACCTGATTCACGAAAAACACCGAGACATCCTGAATCTTTCTGGCATGATCCTGACTAATCCAAAGATCATCCTGTCCAACAAGAGAAAAGACCTGAATAACCTGCTGGCCAACCTGCGGTCGTTCAACAGGATGTATTTCATCAATCAGTCCAGGTACATCGCTCATTTTGAGTCTGTAGTGCGGCTGATGAGTCCGCAGAATATATTGAACAAAGGATTTGCCATTGTAAAGGTCAATGGTGTAATTGTGGGCGATGCTGCTTTGATAGAGGAAGGGACAGAAATGACTGTGACGCTCGCCACAGCAGAAATCAACACAAAAGTATTAGCTAAAACATCACGTAATGGAAAAGAATTTGAACTATGAGGAAGCTTACCGGGAACTGGCAGAGATTGCCGCTGAGATCGAGACCGAAGCAGTATCTGTTGATGTGCTTGCAGAAAAGGTAAAACGGGCATCCCTGCTGATCGCTTTCTGCCAGACAAAATTAAGATCTACCGAAACAGAGGTCAACAAAATTATAAAGCAGATGGAAAACCAACCCTTATAACTACCTTCGTTTAAAAATAAAGATATGTTAGTTTACAGCGCAGAAGAAGAAGAAGAATTTTTTGATCAGATCGATCAGGTGTATGTACTGGCAGAGTCAGACCAAACCGAAGAAGCCGAAGCTTTATTGCTGGAGATCGAAAGCGGGATCCCTGATCCAAAAGAGAATTGCAGCGTCGGCGCCATCATGCTGGATAGCATCTATGCTTTTTATGAGCAGATCGGGCAGCTTGAAAAAGCTTTGCCCTATTTCCTGAAAGAAACAGCATACCTGCAGGAGAAGATGCAAACCGAAGAAGTAAAGAATATAGTTCATTTTATAACTGTAGGCAATATTTACTATACACTTCAGGATTTAGACCAGGCAAGGGTATACTTTAAGATTGCATTTGACCTGGGTAAAAAGAAAGTCTTTGCTGATTCACATCCTGATTTCCTCTTTATCGCACTGGCTGCTGATGAGGACTTCGAAGATTTCAAAAGAAACTTTGTTCCGGCAGAAGAAGGAGCTGATGATGAAGAAGAACTGACAGACGAACAGCAGGACCTGATGGACGAGTATTGTGAAAAGGGAAATGCAGAAATGGATGAAGAGAACTATGCTGCAGCTGCAGAATGGTTTAAAAAGGCTTACGCTGTTTTACCCGAGCCAAAAGAAGATTGGGAGGCAACCGGTTATATCACAGCTTCACTGGGTGACGCCTTGTTTAGTGAAGGCAAATTTGCAGAAGCGAAGGAGCAATTGCTGATCGCTTACGAATTTTACAGTGCCGAAGAAAATAATCCCTTTGTGTTGTTGCGTTTAGGCGAGGCTTGTTTTGAGCTTGGCGATGAGCAGATGGCGCTTGAATTTTTATTGAAAGCCTATCAGCTGGAAGGTGCGCAGCTTTTTGATGATGATAAGAAATATCTGAAATTCCTGAAGAAACATCACGATTTATAATCAAATGATAGCAGCGGCTATGCAATCAGTAGCTGCTGCTCTATTACAGATACCAGGAAGGAAACGTCAAAAGGTTTGTGCACTACCTCATCCGCACATATTTCCTTCACAATCTCGGCTTTTGGATGCGTAGAAAGCACTATAACAGGGATGTGACTAGTATTACCCGAAGATTTTATCGCTTCACACAATGCTGTCCCTTCGGCCGTTGGATGGATAATATCCAGTAAGATGGCATCCGGGCCAAAGTCTTTAATGTGATCAAAAACTTCTTTATCGGAGTTGATCAGGTCCAGGTCATACCCCTCCTCGGTCAGAATGATATCAATTAATTCAAGTATATCTTTGTTTTTTTCCAACACTAATATCTTTTTCTTCATATGATCAAAGTCAGCCAGGATAACAATAGGAGGGGGAAATCCTGCAGAACAAATATATATAGAAAAATAGTAATCCGCTAGGAAAAATTTGTCAGGCCAAATGCTTTTTGACCAGATCTGTAAGGTCATCCAGGTCAAATGGCTTTCCGAGAAATTCATCGGCGCAGGCTTGTTTAACCACCTGATGTTCAGTAGCGTGGGCCGACATGATGAGGACAGGTATATGTCGTGTTGCAGGGGACTTCTTTATCTCAAGACATAAGTCAAGACCGTTCCCATCAGGAAGTTTAACATCCAGCAGGAGCAGATCCGGCTCAGGGTTTTCGGACTGCTGCTGTCTGTAATCTGAGATACTATCTGCAAGTCTAACCTCGTATCCCATTTCAACGAGCAGGTAACAAATAATATACCTGATATCTTCGTCGTCCTCAACAATAAGTATCCGTTTCCCCATATACATCTATTAGTTTAACTTTTATATCTGGTAATACGATGTAAAAGGGATTAGGTATCTTGGTTTGAAATAAAAACTTAATAAAAATGGCGGAATATGTATTTATTTCGTAAAAGTTATATATTTGGCCATATTAAAGATTAAAACATGGAAAAATTTACAAAATTAAAAGAACTGCTTGCTTCGGTTGAAGCTGACGCAGAGAAGTTTTACAATGCTGGAAACAGTGCTGCAGGTACAAGAGTACGTAAAGCAATGCAGGATTTGAAAGTTCTTGCTCAGGACATTCGTGCTGAAGTAACAGAGAAAAAAAATTCGGCTAAGTAAAATTAGCTCAACCTAACCTGAAGAGGGTATATCAAAACAAGGTCTAACGCAATCTTATGGGTTGATGAACCCTGCTTTGGTATTCCCTCTTTTCATTTTCAAGATTATGCCCTATATCGCGCATCCAGACCGTTATACAAATATGCAATACCGCCGTTGTGGTAAAAGCGGACTGAAATTATCTACCCTGTCCCTGGGACTATGGCACAATTTCGGTCATGTTGATCAGTTACAAAATTCTACAAATATCATCAAGCTGGCCTTCGACAGCGGGATCACCCATTTTGACCTGGCCAATAATTACGGCCCGCCTCCGGGTTCTGCCGAAGAAAACTTTGGGGCCATCCTTAAACACAACTTCGCATCCTACCGTGATGAAATGGTAATCTCCTCAAAAGCAGGGTATACGATGTGGGACGGACCGTATGGCGACTGGGGTTCCAAAAAATACCTGGTTTCCAGTATGGATCAGAGCCTGAAGCGCATGGGACTGGATTATGTGGATATATTTTACCACCACCGCCCGGATCCTGAAACGCCGCTGGAAGAAACGATGGCTACGCTGGACCTCTTTGTTCGTCAGGGGAAAGCGCTGTACGTAGGAATTTCCAATTACAAGGCCCCGGAAGCTGCAGCAGCAATCAAAATACTACGCGAAATGGGTACCCCATGCCTGATTCACCAACCTAAATATTCCATGTTTGAAAGGTGGATCGAGAAAGATTTACTGGATCTGCTTGGTAAGGAAGGGGTTGGCTGTATTCCATTTTCCCCGCTTGCACAAGGTCTGCTCACAAACAAATACCTGCATGGCATTCCCGAAGATTCAAGAGCGGCGAAATCAACTGGTGCGCTGCAGCAGGCACAGATTACTCCGGAGGTTTTAAAGCAGCTGAATGCCTTAAATGCGCTTGCTGCTGAACGCGGACAAACACTGGCACAGATGGCCTTGTCCTGGATATTACGCGATGAAAGAATTACTTCGGTACTGGTAGGCGCAAGCAGGCCTGAGCAGTTGCAGGATTCCCTTAAATGTCTGGAGAACCTTGACTTCACAGCGCAGGAATTACAGCATATTGAACATATCTTAGCAGATTAAACACACACCGCAGGATTAGCCTGCTACGAATACTATACAATAAATGACAATAGAAGAAAAGATCAAAGCCTCAGAGACAAGGATTTTTAAAGCTGTATTTCCGAATACAACGAACCATTATGACACGCTGTTTGGCGGATCGGCAATGATGATGATGGATGAAGTGGCATTTATCTGTGCAACGCGGTTCTGCAGGCAAAAAATGGTGACAGTGAGCAGCGACAGAATAGATTTTACGCATCCGATTCCTGCAGGTACAATCGTTGAACTTGTGGCAACGGTTAGCCATGTCGGGAATACGAGTATGAAGGTCAACGTAGATATATTTGTGGAGCAGATGTATTCTGAACTGCGGGAGAAAGCGGTTAGTGGCAGTTTTTCTTTTGTTGCCATGGATGAGTATAAGAAGCCTACTCCGATAATTAAGTAAGAGTTTTCCGGCTTTGTCTATAAAATTGTGATGTGCTGATTCAAACCCGATGTTTATTTGATTTCGATTGGCATCTAAATCAAATAAAAAACGCAGGGTTTGAATCAGCACATTACAATTTTAAAATATCATCTCAGCCTGCAGTTTAATACAATTACCGGAGAAAACATCTATTGAGGTCCCGATCACAGTTTTCTCCTGACAGCTGTAGCAACCTTTATATTACCAGAGAAAAATCAATTGCAATTACAATCCCAGTTTCTTGCTGATTGCTGCAGGGATACCGCCTTTGTTTAAGAGAAAAGCAGTTGTTTTGTATTTCACGTAGTTTTTAGTTACATACAAATAGCCTTTGTAATCGTTGGTTACGCCCCAGGAGTTTTTCACTATGTAGTATTCCTTACCGTTCTGATCTTTGGCAAGTCCTATGATGTGCATACCGTGATCATCGGTAGTCTGGTAGTTGTCAAATGCCTGCTGACGGTTCTCCTGGGTGATTTCCATTTCCGGTTTTGGTTCGCTGAATAGTGTGGCAGTTTCCTCTGCAGTCATTTCTTCAACAGGTTTTGCCGGAACATATGCTACGCCGTTTTTGTAGGAGAAAAACTTTTCACTTACATCGGTAGCCCATGCCACAGAATATCCTTTTTTCAATGCATTGTCTATGATCTCAGTGATTTCATTTACAGGAACATTGGAAACCTGGTCAAAGGACCAGTTGTCTGGTACCAATAACGTAAATTTAGAGTAGAAGGGATGATCGCTGAAGGACGAAAGTTCAACGTAGTCTTCCGGCTTAATGCCAACAACCTCTTTTGCAAAAGTCTGCGGAGTATAACTTTTGCCTTTGTAGTCAAATTTCTCCGGTACAGCTCCCAGATAGGAGTCGATCATACCCGTATATGCCTTTTCCCAGTTTGGTGTCAGTGTACCGTTTGCATTTTTAACTACCGCTTCCAGCATCCCCGAAGTGATAGCGCCCATTTCCGCAAATTTGTTCTTCCTGGTTCCGTAATTTAATCCGGTATAATTGATTTGCGGCACAGCGCCGTATTTCTTGTACATGTTAATTACATCGTGCAGAGCACCGCCGTCTCCAAGGGTTACTGCTCCGTGCATACGTACATAGTTAATGCCTTTTTCAACGTAGGCATTACGCGCTGAAAAAATTTGCGAGAGCACAACCGGTTTTTTGCCCATTCTGATCATCTCTGATTCGAGGAAGGAATTTGTAGAATAACTCCAGCAGGTACCTGATGAGCCCTGGTTTTGTACAGGCGTGTTTTCAAGGTTGATGATGTCAGTAAATTTAAAGCCTGCAGTGCTGTTGGCCGACTGGTTGTTTTTAAGAGAGTTGACCAGATTATCCTGGGCGAAGCCAAAAGTTGAGGATAAAAGTAGTCCGGAAGCCAGGAAAAATGGCTTGATAAATGATGTAGTCATATTTGTGTTTAATTCTGCAACCTAATTGCGTTTGTGTATCTTTGTGGGGCAATCTACATTTTTTACAGAAAGCGGGAAAAAATTGAAAGGATTTTGAGGGTTGCGCAACATGAAATTTACGAAGCTTTCATGTGGGGTTAATTTTTTTAAATATAAAAGCGAATGAAAGCAAAAGAAGTAACACTCCTGACCGGTTTTCTGGGGGCTGGTAAAACAACAGTACTCAATGCGGTAATCGCAAAAAAGAAAGATACACGTTTTGCCATCATCGAAAATGAAATTGGTGAGGAGAGTATAGATGCCGGACTGATCCTTAAAGGAGAAGACGACATCATGGAGCTGAACAATGGCTGCCTCTGCTGTACCCTCAATGATAATATCTATGAATTACTGAATAATCTCTGGGACAGAAGGGATTCCTGGGACCACCTGATTATCGAGGCTACAGGCATAGCCGATCCGGCAAATATCGCGCATCCTTTCCTTACCAGTGATAACGTAAAAAGGGGTTTCGATTTGAAAAGGGTAATCTGTATAGTTGATGCAGAGCTGATTGAGGACCAGCTGAAAGAACATCCCGAGGCCATTAAACAGATAGCCTTCAGTGACCTCATCCTGCTCAATAAAGTAGAAAAGGTGGCTGCTGAATATGTGAAGGAACTGCAGGCAATTTTAAAATCAATTAATCCTTTTGCAGAAACGCTGATTGCCGAAGGGCAGAATTTTCAGATCAGCAAACTCTTCGAAAGGGAGCGTTTCGCTAATTTTTACAGCAATCCCAAACCAGTGGTTACGCCCAAAGGGATATTCAGCCTGGGCAACGCGGAAAAGGAGAAACAGCCTTTGGTTGCGTTTGGTACTTCGCACAACAGGCACGAACACAGTGATATTGAAACTATTTTGCTGAAGTATAAGGACAGCATGAACATCGAAGAGCTCGAGCACCGGATGATGGTTTTCCTCATCGCGCAGTCGGCCAATGTTTACCGCGTAAAAGGAATTATCTACAGTCACCATTTCCAAAGCAGGATCGTCCTGCAGACAGTCGGCAAGTCGCTCGCAATCTCAGTCGGCGAAACCTGGTTGCCCGATGAGATCCGGGAAACAAAGATTGTAGTGATTGGCAAAGGTCTTAAATTGTACGGATTCGATAAAATGTTCCGCACCTGTCTTTATTCCCCATCAGATATAAAATAAATCAATTAAATTGGCCACATGTTAAGTGGTTATAAAGCGGTATTACCCATAGTATGTGTTGCATTTTCGAGCATTGTGCTCTCCTGTTCATCGCGAAAGATTATCAATGATCCCCTCCTGGAAAAAGGTGTGGACAGATCGCTCGCTATTTACCGAAAGGCAGTACTAAGCAACATTCAGTATATGCTCGACCTGGATATCCCTGCGCAGAAAACCAAACCTGTAACTGCGCACGAAACTTTAACTTTTACGCTGAGCAATCTCAGGCTGCCTGTACAGGTTGATTTCAAGGAAGATCCTTCGAAAATCAGCAGGATGACGCTTAATGGCCATCCCATCGAAACAGATCATCAGAAAGAACACTTGCTGCTGCATCCTGAATTTCTGAAAAAGGGTGTCAATGTCCTGCAGATAGACTTCATTGCAGGCAACGGCGCACTGAACAGAAATCCCGACTATCTCTACACGCTATTTGTACCAGACAGGGCAAGGACTGTTTTTCCCTGTTTCGATCAGCCCGATCTCAAGGCCATTTACAACCTTACGCTCCACGTTCCACAAAACTGGAAAGCAATTGCCAATGCAGAACTAAAGGATTCGGTGATTGGGCAGCAGTATAAAACCTATCATTTTAAGCCATCCAACCTGTTGAGTACTTATCATTTTGCTTTTGCCGCAGGTGATTTTAAACTGTATACCGGGACTTTAGCCGGTAAAAATGCAGAGTTTCTGTACCGCGAGACTGATAAATCCAAAATTACGCCCAGTCTGCCAGCCATCTTTGGAATCCATACATCAGCACTCAAATTCTATGAAAAATGGACGGGCATTCCATATCCTTTCCAGAAGTTTGGCTTCGCAGCCATTCCTGATTTCCAGTTTGGAGGGATGGAACATCCCGGTGCGATTCAATACAAAGCTTCTTCACTGTTCCTTGATGAGGGTGCTACAAAAGATCAGATCAATTCCCGCAACACTTTGATCGCACACGAAACTGCACACATGTGGTTTGGCGATCTGGTGACCATGGACTGGTTTACGGATGTCTGGATGAAAGAGGTATTCGCGAATTTTATGGCGGATAAAAATGATGGAGAAGCAGGCGGCAAAGACAGCTACGCTTTCAAATTCCTGATCGATCATTTTCCTGCAGCATATGCTGTAGACCGAACAGCCGGGGCAAACCCAATTCGTCAGCCCCTGGATAACCTGCAGGACGCCGGCTCACTTTACGGAAATATCATTTACCATAAGGCACCGGTGATGATGCAGCAGCTGGAAAACCTGATGGGCAAAGACCGCTTTCAGCAGGGGGTAAGGGAGTACCTGCATCAATTCTCCAATGGAAACGCATCATGGCCGGATCTCATAGATATACTGGACCGGTATACCCCGGCTAACCTGAAAGCCTGGAATAAAGTATGGGTAAACGAGAGCGGCCGGCCTGTTATCAGTTATACGATGGCCACCGATCATGCGAAGATCTCCCATTTACAGCTGGAGCAGCATCCGGAATATGGTCAGCAGCGCGTGTGGCCACAAACCTTTGAGATCAGCCTTTTTTATCCCGGATCAGTTAAGGTAATACAGGTAAATCTGAGGGGAGAAAAGCTGGTACTGAAAGAGGCGGAAGGACTGCCGGAACCGCAACTGATCCTCTTTAACTCTGCCGGTGAGGGTTATGGGGAATGGCCGGTAGACCCGCGATTGCCGGAACAACTTTCCAGGTTAGAAAAACCGCTGCACCGTGCCACAGCCTATATATCATTGTATGAACAAATGCTCAGCGGAAAGGCCATCCAGCCCGACCGCCTGCTCAGTGTATTTGCGAATGCCCTGCAAACAGAACAGGAAGAGTTGAATATTAAATTGCTCAGCGGTTATATTAGTACGCTTTACTGGCAGTTCAGCACAGCCGGACAAAGAAAAACTTTATCCGCCATTCTGGAAAAACAAATCTGGGCCGCCTTGCTGAAACAAAAAAACAGCAACAATAAAAAGCAGCTTTTTAAGGTTTATCAGGATGTATTCATGAATGCCGAAGCCCGGAAAAGATTACACCAGGTCTGGGAAAGCCAGGTTCCACCGGCAGGAGTTGCGCTTTCAGAAGACGATTACACCAGTCTGGCTTTTGCGCTGGCCCTGCGTGATGACGCAGACCAGTCTATACTCGCGGTTCAGAATAGCCGCATCAGCAACCCAGACAGAAAAAGGCGTTTTGAATTTATAATGCCGGCGGTTTCGGGCGACAAGCTCAAGCGCGACGATTTTTTTAACAGTCTCAAATTATTGCCCAACAGGGCTAAAGAATCCAATGTACTGGCCGGATTGTACTACTTGCATCATCCTCTGCGCCAGGCTTCCAGCGTCCGTTATTTGCAGCAAAGTCTTGAGCTTCTGCAGGAAATCCAGACTACCGGTGATATCTTTTTCCCGCAATCCTGGCTGCAGGCCACATTTGGATCTTACCAGGGTAAAGAGGCCGCCGATGTTGTCAGGGGTTTTTTAAGTGCAAATCCCGATTACAATCCAAAGTTAAAGGCTAAAATCCTGCAGAATACAGATAATTTGTTCAGGTCAGAAAAACTGGTTCAGTGATTGTGCAA
>NZ_JBEVDX010000082.1:0-21611 GCF_040513095.1 Pedobacter sp.
TCAATTACGCAGATACCCTGCCATTAGCCCAGGGAATCAAGTTTGATCTGTAACGGTCTTAAACACCATGTTTATCACCCTGCTTGCCCACCTTGCTTATCCATCATGTTGACCGCTTTGCTTATCCACCACGTTTGTCCACCCTGCTTTGGATTAACCACTGGATCATCGTTAAAAAACGATACCCCTTGCACTATTTATGCCTCCTCATACCCTTTAGTAGCAGGCAGCATCAATAGTGCAAGGGGTATCGTTTAGCGAAGCCAGAATATCTCTAAGAAAAGACCAGGCAGATATGATGTCCTTGTTTAAGTAAGCTATTTTTTCACAGCTTTAATCATTGCTGTTTCAGTCTCTCCCTGCTCATGATTAGTTACAACCGCAGCAAATCTTTCCGTGTTCATTGTCGCAGTACTATGTGCTCTGATAATATGCTTTTCAGAAGTACCAAGTAATTCCAGATCAGCCTTATCATTAATCACAGTATAAATGCTACGCGTATCAGCCTTGATACGTGCCGTTGCATTATCTTTCAGCATTACCTGAAGATATTTCACATTAAATTTGCCGATGGTTTTAACACAAGCCTGGTTAGCAGCATCTATGCGGTAGATATCTTTCACATACAAAGTAATACTAATCGGTCTGTCCACCAACGTTCCTACGGTCAATGTGTTTCCTACCTGTTTGATGGATACCAGGTCACGGTCCTCCTCATCAAGAGAAATCCATTCCGACTTGCTCTGTACCACAAACACTTTTAAATTACCTTTCACTATAACTTTTTTAATGTCCGGATTAGCAGACCTGATCTCAATCATCGTTCCTCTTGCCGCAGCAGTAGAGGCGAATACTGTTGCTGATAAAACGATAGCAGTTAATGCTGATGCGAATAATGTTTTTAACGTTTTCATATTTGTAAGTTTTTAGGGTTCTTTTATAAACCGTTGTTTCTAAATAGTTCACAAATAAGACGCAGACTCCTAAGTAACGTTGCAAAAAAAACCCGTTTTTATACCACAGGGCGTAATAATCCGACAAACTCCCCTTCAATTTCGACCAACACTTTACAAAAAATCACGTTTAATTTCCATTCTAGTTGACAGCAATACAAATTTGATGTATGTTTAGAGATTTAATAAAATTAGACGCCCTTCCTTTTTAATTAATTAGCTCATGTTACGCGTAGATAGCTCAAAACCCTGCAAAATCGTTTATTCATTGTGTAAGCATGAATATCTGGGCTATTTGATTGAACCACATATCGTTCAACTCAATCCCCAGGGCGATTTTTCCCTGACCTATCAGCGGCTGTTCAGTCATACAGCAAAAGAATTTACTAAACACCTCACAGAATCAGACCTCAGAATCATCAAAATACTGGATGAAACAGAGCAGGACCACGTGATCAAGAAGTTTCACAAAAAAGCCATCAGGCCTTTTGAGTTTTTCAGCAGGTTTTATGACGACCGCTTTTATGAGTCGGTACGCCCAAAAATTGAAAAGAAACTGGCAGAGGTACTGGAGATGTTAAAAGATAAGGACGATCTCTACCTGATGGATAAAGACGGCTGGCCGGCAGAACGTAAGATAGAGCTGGCAACAGAACCTGCCACTATACTCTTCCATTTCAGAAGAAATGAAGAAGAAACCCGTTACTTTCCTACCATAAAATACCAGGGCCTGCGTATTGAATTTATGTTTAAGGACGCGCAGATCGTCAGCAATCAGCCCTCATGGATGCTGCTGAACGATGTCCTCTACTTTTTTGAACAGGACATAGAAGGGAAAAAGCTGGTCCCATTTTTAAACAAACGTTATATCTCAATTCCAACAGCAAAGGAAGAAACCTATTTTGAGAAGTTTGTGGCCCCGCTGATTGAGAAATACCATGTCTATGCAGAAGGTTTCGAGATCAGGACCGAAAAACATGACCCCACTGCAATGATCAGGGTAATTTATGTAGAAGGGGGAATCTCGCAGATACAACTGTGCTTTTGTTACGGCAACCATGCATTTGCACTTGGCAATGAAAAAAAAATTACGGTACACGTAGATAAACAGGAGAACAATTATGTATTCACCCGGATTAAAAGAGATACAGTCTGGGAAAAAGGTAAATACAATGAGCTTATCAGGATGGGTCTTAAAAAAGTGAGCCCCCTTTTTTATAACCTGGAACTCAACACTGTAATTGAAGGAGAAAATCAGTCGTACGGGCTCCTGAACTGGGTAAATGAACACATAGAAATCCTGCAGGAAAAAGGATATACTATAGAGCAGTCTACCAGCAGTAAAAAATTCCTTTTTGCTTCCAGTAAGATCGACTTCGAGATCAAAGAAGATAACGACTGGTTTGATATCAATGCCATCGTTTATTTTGGCGTTCATCCTGTTCCCTTTATCGCATTAAAACAGCATATACTCCATAAAAAGAGAGAGTTTACCTTACCAGATGGCACTATAGCCATCATTCCCGAAAAATGGTTTTCACAATATGGCAGCCTTTTCAGTCTTTCGGACGGCGGCAAATCACTGAAGCTTAAAAAACACCATATAGGCCTGATCAATGACCTGGCGGGTGACGGCATTGCCAATATAACCCTGCAGCGGAAACTGCAAAAACTCAACGACTTTGAAAACATAGCCGATACACAGATGCCCGTGCATTTCAAAGGCGAGCTGCGCAGTTACCAGAAAGCAGGATACAACTGGTTCAGCTTCCTGCGTGAATACAACTTTGGAGGATGCCTGGCGGACGATATGGGCTTGGGTAAAACAATCCAGACACTGGCCATGCTGCAAAAGCTCAAAGAAGAGGATGAAAGCAACAATACGCACAGCACTTCGCTGATCATCATGCCCACTTCACTGATCTATAACTGGCTGAACGAAGCTAAAAAGTTTACACCGAAGCTAAAGATCCTCGCACATACAGGCAGCAACAGGAATAAAGATGTCAGCCATTTTATCAAATATGATATTGTGATCACCACTTACGGGATCACCCGGGTTGATGTAAACGAGATCCAGGATTTCTATTTCAATTATATCATTCTTGATGAAAGTCAGAATATTAAAAATCCTTCATCCAAGTCGTTCAAATCAGTTCGTCTACTCAAATCACGCCATAAACTGGTGCTCAGCGGTACACCTGTAGAAAATTCTGTGGGAGATCTGTGGACACAGCTTACCTTCCTGAATCCGGGTTTACTTGGTACACAGGCCTTTTTCAATGATGAGTATGTGCAGGCAATTGAAAAGAGAAAAGATGAAGACAAAGCCAGAAAACTACAGGCAATCATCAAACCTTTTGTTTTGAGGCGCACAAAAGAACAGGTAGCAGAAGAACTACCCGCAAAAACGGAACAGATATTTTATTGTGATATGAGCGAAGACCAGGCGGCATATTACGAGAAAACGAAATCCGCTTACCGCAACGACTTGCTCAGCAGTATGGATGACGGCACATATGCTAAAAAACAGGTTCAGCTATTGCAGGGCCTGACGGCTTTACGTCAGCTGGCCAACCATCCCAAGATGATCGATGAAGATTACAGCTCCGATTCGGGCAAGTTTGAAAATGTGATTCATACCCTGGATAACGTGCTCAAGGGCGGGCACAAAGTGCTGATATTCTCACAGTTTGTAAAACACCTGCAAATCTTCAGGCAGCACCTCGAAACTGAGGAAATCCCTTTTGCCTATTTAGACGGGGCAACAAAAAACCGGGGTGAAATTGTAGCCGAATTCCAGGAAAATAAAGACCTCAAGGTATTCCTGATCTCCATCAAAGCCGGTGGCGTAGGTTTAAATCTTACCCAGGCAGACTATGTCTTTATCCTTGACCCATGGTGGAACCCTGCTGTAGAACAACAGGCAATCGACAGGTCGCACCGTATCGGACAGGAAAAGAAAGTGTTTATCTATAAATTCATTGCTAAAGATACAGTGGAAGAAAAGATTCTTGCTTTGCAGAACCGTAAGAAACGTTTAGCAAGTTCGCTGATCACCACTGAAGAAAGTTTCTTTAAATCCCTGAGTAAAGAAGATATCAGGGAAATCCTGAATTAGGCTTCGCGTTCAGATTACAGCAATCAGCAGTGGCATCCTGTAGTTCAACTCTCAAGGATCGTCAGGTACTCTTCCTGCGAAATCATCTCGGCTCCAAGGCTCAGCAGATGGTCATTGGGCAACTGGCAGTCGATCAGATGATACGCCGGATTGCGGCACAGCCAGATCAGCGCAGTTTTAGACGCATTGCTCATCCTGCTGAACATACTTTCCCCACAGAATACGCCATTGATTTCCAGGCCATACAATCCCCCTGCAAGCACGCCATTATGCCATACCTCCACACTGTGGGCCCATCCATTTTCATGAAGATCAATATAGGCATCCTGCATTTCAGTAGTGATCCAGGTACCATCCTGTCCTTTCCTTGGTGATTGCGCACAATTGACAATTACCTCCTCAAAAGCAGTATCCATGGTTACAGTAAAAAGCTCATCTGCAAGAACTTTCCGCATACTTTTACTTATCTTTACTTTATCAGGAAAGATCACGCAACGCTCATGAGGCGCATACCAGCAAACTGGATCACCCTCGCTAAACCAGGGGAAAATACCATTCTGATAGGCCAGGACCAACCTTTCCCTGCCCAGGTCGCCACCGATTGCCAGTAAACCATCCGGCTCTGCCAGAGAGGGATCAGGAAATATCAATTCTTTAGTGAGCCTAAAAATCATAAACAAAAGTAAAGGAATTAAACTTATACTCATCAGCAGAGTCATAGTAACAGTGTAAAAGACAATTATTATGGACAGGAAAGACAATTTTCTCAATATAAAACATCTTTACAACAGGGCGGGCTTCGGGATCTCCTACCCTGATCTGCATCAGCTGAGTAAAAAAAGGCGCAGTAAAGTAGTGGATACACTGTTTGAGCCAAGGCAGCCTGCGGCAGATCTCAGTGTCCTGAGTAAGGAAGACTTTCTTGCCCAGCAAGCCCTACTTGCCACTCTCGGCGCAAAAAAAGAACAAACTCCCGAAGAAAAACAACAGCGTGAAGACATAACGAAGGCGCGCAATGAAAAGAGCCGTGAACTGAACATCAACTGGATTCAGCAGATGATGGCTACTCAGCGTCCCTTTCTGGAGAAAATGACGCTCTTTTGGCATGGACATTTTGCCTGCCGCGCCAATCAACCATTCTACGCACAGCAACTTAACAACATCCAGCGGACAAATGCACTCGGAAGTTTCAAAACCCTGCTGATGGAAGTTTCCAAATCTCCTGCCATGCTGGACTACCTCAATAACCAGCAGAACCGGAAAGGTAAACCGAATGAAAACTTCTCCAGAGAACTGATGGAGCTCTTCACCCTTGGCCGTGGCCAGTATACCGAAACGGACATCAAAGAAGCTGCGCGCGCTTTTACAGGCTGGACATACAATAAGAACGGTGAATATGAATTCAACCCGCGCGTGCACGACGAAAAGCAAAAGACGTTTTTTGGCCAGACCGGCATGTATGATGGGGAGGCCATTATTGACCTCATCCTGGCCAAACCAGAAACAGCAACCTTTATTTGCCGCAAACTGTATATATTTTTTGTGAATGATACCCCTGATGAAAACCATGTGAAAGAACTGGCCGGTTATTTTTACGCGCAGCAGTATGATATTGCTGCTGTGATGAAGAAAATGTTTAATGCCGACTGGTTTTACGCCAAAGAAAATACAGGCAATAAGATTAAATCACCCGTAGAATTCCTCGTGAACATGAGCAGGGAGTTTTATGTAAGTTATAACAAACCGCAGGTGCTTATACAGCTGCAAACCAGTCTGGGGCAATACCTTTTTAACCCGCCAAATGTTGCCGGCTGGGCCGGGGGAAAGAACTGGATTGACAGCTCTTCGCTGATGCTGCGCATGAAGATCCCTTCACTGGTTTTAAACGACGGCATACTGGATTTTAACGGCAAGGCCGATCCTGAAGATGAAGCAGTAATTGCACTCAACAGGCGGGCGAAACCAAAACCTGCAAAATCTTACGTGAATGCGAAAGCCGACTGGGATAAGTTCCTGGCAGATTTGCCAAAGGACATGAAACAGGCAGAACTGGCCACGTTCCTCCTGCAGCCTGCTATCGGTCAGAAGATTAGCAACCTGGTTGATCAGAATGTAAATCTGAAGAACACCGCTATCGCCGTAACAAGCATGCCGGAATATCAATTGTGTTAATATGAAGAGAAGAGATTTTTTAAGAAATGCAGCATTCGCAGCAGCAGGTACAGTTTTCGTTCCTGCCTTCATGAAGCCCTTTGAAGCACTGGCGCTTGATGAACTCAGCTTGTATAAAAACCTGGTAGTGGTACAGCTTTCAGGGGGTAACGACGGACTGAATACAGTGGTACCTTTTGGAAATGACATCTATTATCAGATGAGAAAAAGCATAGCAATCAAAACGGATGACGTGATAAAACTGGATGATATGCAGGGACTGAACCCAAATCTGAATTGCCTGAAGGAATTGTACGATCAGGGCTGGATGTCGATCATCAACGATGTGGGTTATCCCAACCCGGATCGCTCCCACTTCCGTTCAATGGATATCTGGCAGACCGCAAGTGATGCCAATCAGTATCTATCTACAGGATGGATAGGCAGGTATCTAGACTCCAACTGCACAACCTGCAATTCGCCATATACCGCAATCGAAGTTGATGACAGCCTTTCACTCGCAATGAAGGGCATCAGCAAGAAAGGGATAGCGCTGAAAGACCCGGCAGCCTTATTCAGGAATACAAATGAGCCGTTTTTCAGGGAAATGCTCCGGGGCGACAAAGAACATCTCGATGAAGATAACCTGGGATATCTCTATAAAACAATGATCGAGACTTCCTCATCAGCAAATTATATCCAGAATACTTCAAAAATCTATCAGCCAAACTACACTTATCCTACAACAGCATTTTCAAACCAGCTGAAAACGGTTTCCAGGTTTATATGCTCCGGTCTCAAAACACGGGTATATTATGTTTCTTTGAGCGGATTCGATACACATGTCAACCAGAATAATCAGCAGGGCCGCTTACTACAGCAGTATGCCGAAGGTATCAACGCATTTGTAAAAGACCTGCATCAGAACAACAAACTGGACGATACACTGGTCATCACTTTTTCTGAGTTCGGCCGCCGGGTAGCACAAAATGCCAGTAACGGTACAGATCACGGTACAGCAAATAACATGTTTTTATTTGGCGGAAAACTAAAGAAACAGGGTATTTATAATGCCGCTCCCAACCTGGCAAACCTGGAAAATGGCGACCTGAAATACCAGATCGATTTTCGTGAAGTATATGGTACAATACTGGATAAATGGATGGACGTAAATAACGGACAGGTGCTCAATAAGCGCTTTAATACATTGGATTTTATATAATCCTCCGCTTACAGGCTGATCAGCCCGATGCTTACAGAATGATCAATTGCTTCCTGGCTATCTGTAAACATGCAGGTATGGATTTGCTCCTCTGCTACCTTTGCCAGTAAATCCTGCGTATAGGAGGCTTTTTCAGGTCGGATATTCCGGATGTATATCGCCTCAATATTCTTCGGATACTTAATCGCGATAGAGGAATAGATATCCGGATCCTGCTGTGAATTATCGCCAAAAAACACAAACTTCTGGTTCGGAAAAGCATCCAGGATCCGCATCACCCTGATCAGCTTACCTTCATGACCTGTCTTTCCTGTTTTGATCAGGTTTTTCCAGCGTTTAATCTGGTTGAGCAGAAATACGCCTTCAGGAAGTTTGTTAAAACGAAAAGTTTCTACCAGATAGTCGTACAGGTTCCACTCACTGCTTGACACATAGAAAAATGGATTGGGATGTGATGCATCGGTATGCGACAAGGCCAGCAGCTGGTAATGCCGGGCTACGTCTTTAAATGTTTTCCGTGTATGCGGATTTTTAATGAACAGTTCCCTTAAGCGCCTGCCTATCGTAGCAGAATGCGAAACCATTACCGTATCATCAATATCAGAGATAAAAGCATATTGAGTAATATGTGGTACGTATATGTCACCCGTACTTTCTGCAACTACCAGTCCCTGGTCATCCATCAGCTCTGCCTTCACTACATGCCAGCCAGCGCTGATGTTTTCACCTGCATTCCATTCAAATTTAAAAAACCCGTCGTATTCGGTATTTTGCCGGATCACCTTGTCTTTAAATGTAAGCTGCACCTGTGCCCAGGGATATGGTTTTAAAAGGAACAGCCTGAAGAGATACCGGATATTTACGAACAGGTTATTGCTATAATTCTGTGTGCTCTTTGCCCTGTACTTAAAAGCATGACCATATAACACCAGATTGTGTGTATGACCATAGCCATGATAGAGTTTGATGCTGAAAGAATTATTATTCATTATAATTCAAACAGAGCATTGAAGAAGTTGTTTGGTTATTAAACAATAGTAATGGCAGTTGAAGAAAAAAGAATGAGATTACTCTTTATAGTTAATCCGGGTTCAGGAAGTGATGACATGGATTTCAAATCAGTGATTGACAGTTTTTTTAGTGATGCTGTACATACAGCCGAAATCTACGAATTACAAAAGGACTGCAACCTTGATCAGATCAAGGCAGCTATCCAGCAAGCTAAGCCAGACCGCGTTATTGCTGTGGGCGGTGATGGAACATTGAAACTGGTAGCGGAGTGCTTGCAGGGAACAAAAACCCCCATCGGCATCATACCCGCAGGATCTGCAAATGGCATGGCAAAGGAACTGGGTATCCCTGCTGATATCAATGAAGCACTTGATCTGACAGTAACAGGTGAACCCAAAGAAATCCATGCTGTATCTGTAAACGGCGAACTGTGTATCCACTTATCAGACATCGGCTTCAATGCCTACATAGTTAAAAAGTTTGACGACCTCGCAGAGAGAGGCATGCTGGGCTACGCAAAAGCTACATGGAAGGCTTTATGGAGCCACCATAAAATGGAAGTAGAGATCAATCTGGGTGAAGAAACCATTACTTCTGAAGCTGCGATGGTCGTTATCGCAAATGCAACGATGTACGGAACAGGTGTAAAGATCAATCCTGAAGGTAAGCTGGATGATGATGTGTTTGAAGTAATCCTGGTGAAAAAATATTCCTTCTCCGAAATACTGAAAATCCGTTTTACCAACCTTCCCTTTAACCCGGAGAAGATTGAACTTTTTCACACCAAAAAACTGAGCATAAAAGCCCGCCACAAAGCCCATTTCCAGGTAGACGGAGAGTATATGGGAAAAGTGAACCAGATCAATGCAGAGTTACTACCCGCTGCAATATCTGTTATTGTAAAACCGGCCTGACCTTTTACCTGCAATACTTTGCTAAAAGATCATCTGCAAGGTTGGAGCCCATGTACTTCACGAAAAGAAAATCTTCACAGGCGCCCTGGCGGTCCTTCTGTTTCAGCTTTTTCTGTCCTTCCTGTATCTTTTTATTCAGATAATCATCATCATATCCCAGTTCTGCTTTTAGAGCAGTTACTCTCTTCTCTTCGGCTTCATTGGATTTGCCCTGAGTTTTATTACGATAGTAATTTGTGATCGCATCTGTAAGCCCCTGGTTTGCTTTATAAACCGCAATAGCCTTATTCATATCCTGCCGGGAAACCCGGTTGCAATCCTCACTTGCAAGCCTGAAATTAACAGGAGCCACGAGTACATAAGTGGAATCATAATCTGCAGGGACCTTCCACTTCCCGCTGCTCATCCTGATCAGGCGCAATGCTTCCTGATCCAGATCAATTCCCGGTCCGCTGCTTATTTGTGAGGAATAAACTTCGCCCTGTCTGTTGATTTTAAAGCTGATACGTATAGTTCCCTGAATACAGTTCTGATAAGAGTATGCCGGATAAATGATATTTTCATTGACAAAAGCATCCAAACCTCCCTTAAACACTGGCTGCGCCTTTAAACCAACGCCTAAGAAAAGAAGAAGTATAGTGAGGATCTTGTTCATATGCTAATTTACTAAAAAAAATGTTCTTCAGCGCCAAATGTATACTGAAGGATCAAACCCGGATCGGGACAGTTTGCCAGGTACGCTGCCCTTTTTGAAAACTGGCATACTCCGGGATAATCTCCATTTTTCCCTTCCATATCCAGGATGAGCTGCATATGCAGGTGCGGAGGCCAGTGCCCGTTCTCTTTCTGAACACCCAAAAAAGCAAAATGCTGTCCGCCGGATATTGGCTTGCCCTCATACAGACCATCGAGAGAGGCCACACTGAGATGTCCGTATAAAACATGAAGTACAATTCCGTCCAGATCGTATTTAAGGATAATGGTACCGCCATAGTCTCCAAACTGATTGTTGTTCTGGAAACTATGCACTACCGCATCATAAAAACTATAAACTGCCGTACCTGCCTTTCCCCATATATCAACACCAAGATGTAATCTCCGGGGCTCTTCATCCATATCAAAATGGGCGCTTCGTGTATAGATCGTTCTGTGCTCATCGTATCCGCCAATGCCATACCGGCAACCGGACTCAGCCAGTTTCTCAGAAACCCAGGCAGAAAAAGCTGATGTATCCCCAAGGATATCATCACTGAGCTCCTGGTTTTGTGCAGTAAAATCAAAAGGATACAGTCGGTCTCCAGCAGTATCAAAATCTACTACAGGGCTGATGTGCTCTGCATGCTGCAGTAACCATGCCTTAAGATCTTCCATGCTGAATTATATAAGGATTAACCTTCAGTCTCTTCCTCGTCGCCCTGCTCCTTACGCTCCCTTGAAATCTTATCAAAGATCTTATCCATATGCTCTACATAAGTGTTGGTATCGTCAAGGAAAAACGTAAGCGAAGGTACAACCCTTGCCTGGTGACGGATGCGGGTACCCAGCTTATACCTGATCTCACTTGCATGAGAATTTACAGTAGCGATGGATAAGCCTGTGTTATTAGTGCTTAAAAAGCTGAGATATACTTTTGCTACAGCCAAATCCGGAGATACACGAACTTTTGTAATTGTAACCAGTGTATTGGGTAGGTACTCTGCTCCTTCTCTCTGAAATATTGTCGCTAATTCCTCTTGCAGTACACCGGCAAATTTCTGTTGACGTTTGCTTTCCATGATTTTTTGATGTTTGTATTAGTATAATAATTTGTCGTAAGGATAGCGCTCTACATGTAAAGCAACTATCTTATCGTATAAAAGCTGTTTGAATTCATCCAGGTTTTCTTTATGCAGGGCTGAGATAAATAACGATGGCGTATTGTGCTGTGCCATCCAGCTTTTTTTGAATTCCTCAAGCGTAAAAGGAGCCTTTTCTTCTTCTTCGTTGAATTCATCGGCTTCAGGGCTCACATAGGCATCAATTTTATTGAATACCACAATTGTGTCTTTGTCCCTTGCACCAAGATCCTTCAGCGTTTCATTCACTACATTGATCTGGTCCTCAAAACTGCTATGCGATACATCCACTACATGGATCAGGATATCCGCTTCCCTTACTTCATCCAGTGTAGACTTAAAGCACTCCACCAAATGATGGGGCAGCTTACGGATAAATCCTACAGTATCTGACAGTAAAAAGGGCAGATTTTCAATCACCACTTTTCTGACTGTAGTATCCAGCGTAGCAAAAAGTTTGTTCTCTGCAAAAACTTCCGATTTGGAGATCATGTTCATGATCGTAGATTTACCAACATTGGTATACCCCACCAGTGCCACCCTGATCAGGGCTGCACGGTTCTTGCGCTGTGTTTCGTTCTGTTTATCTATCAGTTTCAAACGGCCTTTCAGCAGGGAGATCTTCTCAAGGATCATCCTCCTGTCACTCTCAATCTGGGTTTCACCCGGACCACGCATACCAATACCACCCTTCTGGCGTTCCAGGTGAGTCCACAAGCGGGTAAGTCTTGGTAATAGATACTGTAATTGGGCAAGCTCCACCTGGGTTTTAGCCTGTGCAGTCTGAGCCCTGCCGGCAAAGATATCCAGGATGAGGTTACTCCTGTCCAGAATCTTTACTTCCAGTTCACGTTCTATATTCCGCAGTTGTGAAGGCGACAATTCATCGTCAAACACAACCATGTCTATTTCCTCAGATTTTACGTAGGCTTTTATTTCTTCGAGTTTCCCTGTACCCACAAAAGTAGCACGCTCGGGCTTTTGCATTTTTTGTGTAAATACCTGATCCACCACACCACCAGCCGTATCTACCAGAAAGGCCAGCTCATCTAAATATTCTTTAGTTTCTTCCGGTTTTTCGCCCGGCCTAACCACGCCTACAAGGACAGCCCGTTCCTGTTTTACCGCGGTATCATAAGTTTTTTCTTTTCCCATGTAACGTACAAAGATACAAAAGTTATACCGAGATCATCTCCCCGGCAAAAGTGCGCATCGCTGCTCCCGGATCGGAAGTCTTCATAAAGTTTTCACCAATCAGAAAGCCATTGAATCCTGCAATTTTCAGCTGGTTAATAATCTTCGGATCACTGATTGCACTTTCCGAAACCTTAAGGAAATCCGCCGGTATTTTCTTAACAAGGTCAAACGAGGTCTGGATATCCACAGAAAAGTCGGCCAGGTTACGGTTATTGACTCCTATCGCATCCAGATTAGGATTGATACTGCGCTGCAATTCTTCCAGATTATGAACTTCAAGCAGTACATTTAAGCCCAGACTTTTTGCAAGTTTCGCAAAAGTATCAATCTGTGAAGGTGTCAGGATGGCAGCAATCAGTAAAATAATGTCAGCACCCAGTGCCTTTGCTTCTACAATCTGGTATTCATCGATCATAAAATCTTTCCGCAACAACGGGACAGTGTTTGCCTCACGTGCTTCCAGCAGGTCATTGGGATGCCCTCCAAAGAAATCCATATCTGTAAGGACAGATATTGCGGAAGCGCCGGCTGCTGCATATCCATTGGTTACTTCTACTACTTTGGAATGGTCGTTGATAATTCCCTTTGAGGGCGACCGGCGTTTAAATTCTGCAATAATACCATTACGGTCATCCGCCAGCATAAAGTCCCTGAGCGAATACGGAGTCCTGCTAAAGTAGGCACCATTCTCCAGTTCTTTGATTGAAACCAGCTTTTTGGCCTGCTCTACCTCCTCGGTTTTACGCAGTACGATTTTATCTAAAATGTTCATTTCTAATTTATAAAGGTTCAACTCTCCAACCAGTTTTTCATCATTTGTTTGCCATGTTCAGTCAACACACTTTCAGGGTGGAACTGCACACCGCGCACATCATAAGTTTTATGCTTCAGCGCCATAATCTCCGTGGCTGCATCTGTAGCAGTAATCTGCAGGCAGGAAGGCAGGTCATTCTGGTTGACCACCCAGGAGTGATAACGACCAACGTTAATAACTCCAGGACAATCTTTAAATAAAATTTCTTCCGCATCCAATATGTTTACCGGTGTAGCGATCCCATGCATTGGCCTGCCTAAATTCAAAAGTGTACCACCAAAGGCTTCGGCAATCGCCTGCTGACCCAGGCAGATGCCGAGGATGCTCTTCTCTGTTGCATAAGTACGGATCACTTCCAGTAACAGGCCGGCCTCTTCAGGAATACCTGGTCCCGGCGACAGTAAAATTTTGTCAAATTGCGCAACATCTTCAATGGCGAATTTGTCATTTCTCCAAACCTCCACTTCTCCGCCAAGCTCGTTGATCAGATGTACCAGATTGTACGTGAATGAATCGTAGTTGTCAATAACCAATATTTTTTTCATATCCCTGGTCTTAAATTAAATTAATTTCTTTAGCCATTTCCACTGCTTTACGCAAGGCAGCGATCTTGTTATTTACCTCGTTCATTTCATTAACCGCAATAGAGTCGGCCACAATACCAGCACCTGCACGGTAATGAAGCTGATTGTTTTTACTCATGAAAGTCCTGATCATGATCGCATGGTTAAATTCATCCCCAAATCCCATATACCCGATTGCGCCCGCATAAAAGTTTCTGCCCAGGCCTTCATATTCGTCAATCAGCTGCATTGCCTTATACTTTGGTGCACCGCTTAAAGTACCTGCGGGATAGGTATCCGCAACGATTTTAAATGCAGAAATACCCTTTTGCAACCTGCCGCTCACCTTTGATACCAGGTGAATCAAGTGTGAATAATACTGTACCTCTTTAAACGATTTTACTTCCACGTTAGTACAGTGACGGCTAAGGTCGTTTCGTGCAAGATCTACCAGCATCACGTGTTCTGCACTCTCCTTTGGATCCTCCTCCAGCTGCTTTGCAATCAGAGCATCCTCCTCATCATTTCCGGTACGTTTGAAAGTACCCGCAATAGGGAAGATATTTGCTACTCCGTTTTTGATAGTGATCTGTGCCTCGGGCGAAGAACCAAACAGTTTAAAACTGCCGTAGTCGAAGTAGAACAGATATGGTGAGGGATTGATCGAACGCAGGCAGCGGTATACATTAAATTCATCCCCCAGGAAACCCTGCTTATAGGCACGTGACGGAACGATCTGGAAAACATCGCCACGAAGGATATGTTTCTTCATCTTTTCCACGATCTCCATAAAACCCTCATTGGTAAGGTTAGAATGTTCTTCACCCACTGTATTGAAACTATACTCCGGGAAATTTTTATTCTGGATCAGGTATTCAATTTTTTCCAGTCCCCCGTTTTCCTCACCATTGAAATAGTTTCTGAAAAGCGTAACTTCATTTTTAAAGTGATCTACAGCAATAATATACCGGTAAACATGGTACTGCATCAGGGGGATTTCCTCATTTTCAGGGGCTTTGGCATGAAGGCTGATATCCTCAAAATGCTGTACCGTATTCCAGGTAAAATAACCAAACAGGCCCGTGGACAGATACCGTTTTTCTTCAACCGGCTCAATGTCAAACCTGGCCTTAAACGCATCAATCTCTTCGGTAAGGACAAACGTATCCTTCACTTCTTTCTCCCCTCCGGGAAAATAAGTAGACAGCTTGCCCCCCTGCAGTGAAATACCGGCTACAGGATCTGCACAGACATAACTCACAGAGTTTTCACGGCTGTGGTAATCCGAGCTTTCCAGTAAAAGCGTATTCGGAAAAACGTCTCTCAAACGCAGATAAATACTTACCGGGGTAATGGTATCTGCAAGTCTCTTCTTAAAAATGGTGTTAATCTTAACTCTTTCCATATGCTGTAAAACGAAAAAAACCCGACGTGGTACGTCGGGTTAGTATGTGTGGTTTGGTTTAGGTTGACAAACTATAAGGTACACAAGGCTACGACGATACTCTTTTCAGAATAACCACGCCATTTCCAGGTATGTATATTGTTAATCATGCGTAGCAAAAATAGAAATAAAACTAATAAACCAAAATTAAATCATGAATTTATTTACATCGCAAATAAATGGCGGCTCGGGTCAGCATGGATCATTCCAAAGATAGCTCCGGTGATCAGCAAAAGGCCCAGTCCGAAAAACACAAAGATAGTGCGATGTTTCATTAAAGCGCTGTCCACTTTTTTGGATTTCGCATTCCCGACAGTGATCAGGATGATAGCAACAACCATCATAGCGATGTGCTCCATTTTCCAGTAACGCTGTACCGCAACAGACATATCACCTTTGTACCAGTCGTGCATAAAATATAACAGCAACCCTAAAACCAGTTGAATATGTGCACTGATCAGCGCAAATACGTTCAATTTACGGTTTCCTTCAGTATAAGGCTTACGGCCAAGATATCCCATTAACGCATTGATAAAAGCCACCAGTAGTAAAATGATGACCAGATAACGCCATCCGGAGTGTGCACTCTTCAAGATTTCATAAATACCCATTGTAGTTTTTTTCTTCAAAAATAACAAAATACTTCCTGTTCTACGGGGGCATTTTTTTTTAATGATATTTATAATCATTATAAATGGCTGCCTCCGCTACATGTCCCAATGTAATCAGGTAATAAGATTGATAGACAATCCCGGGAAGGATTATTTTTTCTAAATTTAAATCATTAACTAAATATTTACAATTCATGATGAAAACGCTACTTACGCTCGCGTTAGTTTTTTCAGCTACAGTTTTATTTGGTCAGCAAACTTACCCCGTAAACGGATCATACGATACCAGGCCGGGCCTGTTTGCTTTTACCAATGCTACTATTGTAGTGAATGCTAACCAAACGATCAGCAATGGAACTTTGCTGGTGAAAGGTCAAACCATCCAGTCGGCAGGCACAGGAACCACTGTTCCGGCCGGATATGTGGTAATTGACCTCAAAGGGAAATTTATTTACCCCTCTCTGATTGATCCCTTTAGCTCTTACGGACTTCCGGAAGCTGTCCGCACGGCAGGCGGAGGTTTTGGCGGCAGACAGTCCATTTTTGTATCCACAAAAAAAGGATCCTATAACTGGAACGAAGCTATCCGTCCTGAAACAGAGGTACGCACAATGTTTGCCATCGATACAAAAAAAGCAGAAGAATTGCGCAAAGCAGGATTCGGAAGTGTAAATTCACTCAACCACGACGGTATTGCACGCGGAACCTCTGCCGCAGTCAGCCTCAGTGACGAAAGAGAAAACAAAGTTATACTCAAAGACCAGACGGCTGCCAACTACTCCTTTAATAAAGGAAGTTCGCAGAATGACTACCCAACTTCACTGATGGGTTCCATTGCTTTGCTCAGACAGACGTATTACGATGCCCAATGGTACATCAAGCAAAAAGAAGAGTATAATATCTCGCTGGACCAGTTCAATAAACAACAAAACCTGCCCCAGATCTTCGAAGCCGATGGCTGGCAGAACGTACTCCGCGCTGATAAAATAGCAAAAGAGTTCGGCAAACAATATATTATAAAATCCACAGGTGATGAATATCAGCGGATTGATCTTGTGAAAGCAACAGGCGCAAGCCTGATCATCCCGGTAAATTTTGTGAAAGCCTATGATGCGGAAGATCCTGCTGAGGCAAGGAACATCACCCTGGCACAAATGAAAAACTGGGAAATGGCTCCCGGAAACCCTGCAGCATTGGAGAAAGCAGGTATCAGATTTTCCCTTACTGCCTACGGACTGGAGAACATGAAAGATTTCTGGACAAATATCCGCTCTGCGATTGAAAGCGGGCTGACTGAGAAACAGGCATTGCTGTCCCTGACAGAAATCCCGGCAGCAATGATCGGCATCTCTGACCAGACCGGTACACTGGAAAAAGGTAAACTGGCCAATTTTCTGATTACTTCTGATAATCTTTTTAAAACCAGTAATGTGATTTTCGAAAACTGGGTTCAAGGCAAACGTTTTGTGGTCAGCAAGATGAATGTGAACGACCTGACAGGTAATTATGCTTTAACTGTAGACAGCATTGGCTTGCTAAACCTTAAGATCAACGGAACAACAGCAGTAATCCAGCGTCCAGGTACTGATACTACAAAGATTACGGCCAGCTTAACACGCAATGGCGACTGGGTAGGAATAAGCTTCAACCTTAAGAAAACGCCATCCGCTGAGGTAAGATTAAGCGGATACCTCATTGCAGCAAATCCGCTTATGCTGCGTGGCGAAGCTGTTCTTTCATCAGGAACGGAAGGCAAATGGTCAGCACAATTTACTTCAGCAAATACCGAAGCACCTAAAAAAGATAAACCAAAAAATAGCAGCCCGGCAGGCAAGCTTATCTATCCTTTTGTAGCCTTTGGTAGCGAAACAGCGCCTAAACAGGAAACTGTATTGCTGAAAAATGCGACCGTATGGACCAATGAAAAAGAAGGTGTACTGCTCAACGCAGATGTACTCCTTGAAAACGGCAAGATTAAAGCTGTTGGCAAAGGGCTTTCTGCCGGAAATGCAAAAGTCGTAGATGCCACAGGCAAACATATTACTGCCGGTATTATTGATGAACACTCCCATATAGCTATTATCGGCGGTGTAAATGAAGGTGCACAATCATCCTCTGCCGAAGTCCGCGTTGCTGATGTGGTCAACTCCGAAGATGTAAACATCTACAGACAACTGGCAGGTGGTGTAACTACCTCACACCTGCTGCATGGCTCCGCAAATCCAATCGGCGGGCAGTCACAGCTCATTAAATTACGCTGGGGCAAATCACCCGAAGAATTAAAATTCGGCGGAAACGATGGCTTTATTAAATTCGCTCTGGGCGAAAACGTGAAACAAAGTAACTTCGGCTCCGGACTCCGTTTCCCGGTAACAAGAATGGGCGTTGAGCAAACTTACATTGATGAATTTACCCGCGCCAAGGAATATAAGGCTGGATTAGCGACAAAGGGCAATACAGTACGCCGCGACCTTGAACTGGATGCCATAGTAGAAATACTTGATAACAAACGTTTCATCACCTGCCACTCTTATGTACAGTCAGAAATCAATATGCTGATCCATGCGGCTGACAGCATGGGCTTTAAGATCAATACTTTTACCCATATCCTGGAAGGTTATAAAGTAGCTGACAAAATGAAATCGCACGGCATTGCAGGTTCTACCTTTTCAGATTGGTGGGCATATAAAATGGAGGTTGCCGAAGCCATCCCATACAATGGAAAGATCATGCACAACGTAGGGGTCACTACCGCTTTCAACTCTGATGATGCAGAAATGGCACGTCACTTAAATCAGGAAGCGGGAAAATCCGTTTTATATGGTAACGTACCGGAAGAAGATGCTTTAAAATTTGTGACCTTGAACCCTGCAAAGATGCTGCATATAGATCAGCGTGTAGGCAGCCTTAAAGCGGGTAAAGATGCAGATGTAGTGATCTGGTCAGCCAATCCTTTATCGATCTATGCAAGGGCTGAAAAGACTTATGTAGATGGTATCCCATACTGGGACATGGAGAAAGATGCACAGCTGCGCGCGCAGCAGAAATCTGAAAAAGCCCGGATCGTACAAAAGATGATCGAAAGCAAAAGTAAGGGCGCAAAAACACAACGTCCTTCAGCAGATGCACCACGCATCTACAACTGCGAATCGCTGGAAGATTATTCAGCAGAACTAAATGAAACGGAAGGAGTAAACGCACATGAATAAGTATTTATCTACACTGATAATTAGCGCAGCAGGCGCAATCAGTTGTTTTGGACAAGCCAATATCGTCCCTGCAGCAAAACAGGCAAAAACAATAGCAATTACTGGTGCTACGATCCATGTAGGCAATGGAAATGTAATTTCCAATGGTACAATCGTTTTTAGCGCAGGAAAGATTCTGTCTGTCGCTGCAAATGGTCAGGCACCACAGGATGATGTGCTGGTGATCAAAGCGGATGGCAAACATGTCTATCCCGGTTTGATTGCCCCGATCACTAATTTGGGACTGATAGAGTTCTCCTCCGTAAAAGCCTCTCTGGATTTTACGGAAATCGGAAATTTCAATCCGCATATCCGTTCTCTGGTAGCTTACAATACAGATTCAAAGGTACCGGCTACTTTAAGGAGCAATGGTATTCTAATGGCTGAAATCACGCCTGAAGGAGGAACGATCTCCGGCAGTTCTTCTGTTGTGCAGCTGGATGCCTGGAACTGGGAAGATGCAGCTATCAAAACAGATGATGCTATGCATATGACCTGGCCAGCAATTCCTGCATCAAGGGGAGAGTTTGGCGGCCGCCGTCAGTTGTTATCGCCCGAAGCGATGGCCGAGCGCAGACAAAATGCAATAAATGAACTGGAACAGTTCTTTTCAGAAGCTAAAGGATATGCCTCTATCGGCAAACCGTCAGTGACCAATACACGTTTTGCAGCGATGAAACATCTGTTTGATGGAAAACAACAACTGTTCATTACCGTAGATTCCCAGAAGGATATCGTTGCAGCTGTGAACTTCGCTAAGCGGTTCAATATTAAACCTGTGATTGTTGGAGGTGACGAAGCTTACCTGGTTACTGATTTCATTAAGGAGAACGGGATCTCTGTAGTGGTGAAACAACCACATGCGCTTCCAAACTCTACAGATGACGATGTGAATATGCCCTACAAAAATGCCGCTGTACTTGCTAATGCAGGAATTAACGTAGTCATTAGTATTGAAGGTTACTGGCAACAGAGAAACCTTCCCTTTATGGCTGGTACTGCTGTAGCATGGGGAATGGACAAAGAGAAAGCCCTTTCAGCTATCACCCTCAATACAGCAAAGGTGTTAGGTATTGATAAAACAACAGGTAGTCTGGAAACAGGAAAAGATGCAACACTGTTTATCTCCTCAGGCGACGCACTCGATATGAGAACAAATCATGTTGAGAAAGCATTTATTCAGGGCAGGGACATCAGTCTTGATAACCTTCATAAACAGCTGGATAAAAAGTTCAGTGAGAAATACGGATTGAAGGCTGCAAACTAATCCGTTTTCTTTAACAATAAAAAAGGCAACCCGCCTCCAGGTTGCCTAATTAACTAACTTATTAAATAAAAAAACTGGCTGTTGGGGAAGGAGTCGAACCTTCAAGGGGAAGTTAGCCTCAGTTCAAAAAATTAATTTGTGGTCAACCCATAAACTGTGTTTATCCCATGATCCCCACCACCGAGACAAGAAGGTGTGTCTGCCAATTTCACCACCCAACATTAAATAAAGAACGTCCGTTCTTTAGCTGTAGGAGAAGGAGTCGAACCTTCAAGGAGTGGTTAGCCTTTACAGGTTTCCCATTTTCTCCACCACCGAGACAAGGAGGTGCGTCTGCCAGTTTCGCCACCCTACAGAGTGTAAACAATTGTAAAAAAGAACTCGTTTTTCTTACTTGCTTGATACAAATGTAACAAGACTTACCATACATTACAAATATATTAATGATATAATTTTATTATTATGATTATTGTAATTATATTAGAGCATCATTAGAATTAATTGAAATCATGCTGAAAAAAGAAAGCCAAAATTTAGAAATTGATAACCTCGATATTGATATTTTAAAGCAATTAATGCAGGATGCAACGAAACCTTATACGGAAATTGCTAAAGATCTGATCGTTTCAGGGGGTACAATACATGTCCGGATGAAGAAACTGCAGGAAATGGGCATTATCAAGGGTTCGCATCTGATTATTGATCCGCAAAAAGCAGGATATGATATTTGTGCATTTTTGGGCATATACCTTGAAAAAGGAATTCAGTACAAGGATGCTGTAGCTCAGCTGAGCAGAATTAAAGAGGTTGTTGAGCTTCATTATACTACAGGTGCTTACAGCATGTTCGCAAAGATTATCTGCAGGGATACGAATCATTTAAGGCATGTATTGAATGAGGAGATTCAGGCAGTAGCAGGTATCCAGAGAACTGAGACACTGATCTCCCTGGAGGAAAGCATCAGAAGACAGATTGAACTGGGTTAGCCTATACAAGAAAAGCCTCTCAGTTTCCTGAAAGGCTTTCTTTAAGATTTGGCACCGACCTACTCTCCCACGTGGTACCGCAGTACCATCGGCTCTGGTGGGCTTAACTTCTCTGTTCGGAATGGGAAGAGGTGGACACCACCGATATAGGCACCTAAATGTCTGTATCGAATCAACTTCCTTGCTTTGTTTACTCCGGCTAGGCCTTTGCTTACGCTGCTGATCAGTTGACTGATTGTATTTTGATATTTTAAATGTTTAAGCTGTTCAGGTT
>NZ_JBEVDX010000083.1:0-11664 GCF_040513095.1 Pedobacter sp.
CCTGGGCTGGGAGAAATCACGTACCCTGGACATAGGTACGGATGTCACAGCATTCAAAAACAGGCTGACTTTGGCATTTGACTGGTACCTTACTAAAACCTCAGATCTGCTGTACCCAAGGTCTCTGCCTCAATCCACCGGACAAACAACGGTTTATCAGAATATAGCAGCTACGCAAAATAAAGGTGTAAATATTATACTAACGACTGTAAACATACAAAGCAAGGACTTTAAATGGTCTACCACTGCAACGTTCTCAAAAAACAGCGAGAAAATAACCGGCCTGGTTGATGGACGCGATATCATTAATACCGAAGAAAATTCACTGCTGATTGGTTCGCAGGTGCAATCTTATTATGTATATAAAAAGACAGGCATATGGCAGTTATCAGATATGCCAATCACTACTACGTTAAATGGTGTAGCTTTTAAGCCCGGCGATATCAAGGTGGAAGATGTAAACGGGGATGGCATCATAGACATTAACAACGATAGAATGGTAGTAGGACACCAGCAGCCTAATTGGTTTGGCGGTCTTCAGAATACATTTAACTACAAAGGCTTTGATCTCAATATTTTTCTGATAGCACGGTACGGGCAAACAGTTAAGGGCGAGTTTATCGGCAGGTACAATCCATCGGGCGTAGCAAACGGCCCAGCAAATTTTAATTACTGGACAGTGAATAATCCTTCCAACGACTTCCCTGCACCGGGACGTGGCGCAATAAACAATCTGTATCCAAATACCTATACATCACTGCTTTATATTGATGGGTCGTTTTTAAAGATCAAGAACGTATCGCTGGGTTACACCTTGCCCAAAAGCATGACCGAAAAATTAAAGATAGGCACATTGAGGTTCTACGCAACTGCATCTAACTTATTTACTTATTCAAAAAATTCCCTGTTAAACGATTACGATCCTGAGCGTGGAGGAGCAGAGTCATCCCCACTGAGCAGACAATTGGTATTTGGGGTAAATGTGGACTTCTAAAGATTAAATGAAACTGTATGAGAACGAATTTATATAAAATCGCAGGTATCGGAATATTTGTTTTGTCAATGTTGTCCTGCACTAAAAATCTGGAAGAATACAACCCCGGTGGCGCTACATCTGATGCTACATGGACCACGCCTGAAGGTTTTGTGACTGCCGTGAATGGTGCTTACAGGGAGCAGCGCGCTTACTACGGAAAAGAGGATGGCACCTTAATTTCGGAAGGGGGAACTGATTTATGGTTTACTGCCAATAAAATGAGTTTTGCCAACCAGGTCACAAAATACATCGGCTTAACAGCAGCCGCCCCAGGTTCCGCCGGTACCATATTCCGTTTATTCTATCAGGCGATTAACCTGTGCAATGCCGGTATCAACCGTATTGATGGCGCCGGATTTACCGATCAGGCAGATAAGAACCGCAGGTTAGCAGAACTTCGGTTTCTACGCGCTTTTTATTACTGGCACATTGTGGAACAATTTGGCGGTGTAAACCTGCGGACAACAGAAACACAGACAGCTGAGCTGACTGCAACCCGCAGCCCTGTAAATGCCTTTTACGACCTGATCATAGCAGACCTTAAATTTGCTGTGGATAATCTTCCAAACGCAAGTTTCTGGGGCGCAGAATACAGCAGGGCCTCTAAAAAATCTGCCTTGGGAATGTTAGCCAGGGCCTACCTTTCCAGAGCCTATTACGGAACCGGGCAGGAACGTACGGATTATTTAACACTTGCCCGCAACACAGCCAACGATGTTATTACGCGAAAAGGCGAGCTGGGTACTGACTTATGGGCATCTCCTGCGGATCTTTGGAATCCTCAGAACAACAGAAACAACAAAGAGGCCTTGTATATCATCAGCAATTCAACAAATGTACAGCTGGATTATGATCTGAACGCCAACCGGCTGCACGCCTGGTACCTTACAACCTATAGCGGCCGGCCAGGATTGGTAAGAAGCCTTGCTTATGGCTTTGACGGACAAAAACGCCTGCAACCTACCCGTTTCCTTCTTAACCTTTTCAATGAGCAGCTCGACGGCCGTTATCCAGCCTCTTTTCAGGAGACTTGGACGGCAAACACCGCATTTACCTGGACAGCTGCTACTGCTGGAACATACGGAAAATCAGCTTCCATTGCAGGAACGGCACTCGTACCGGGTACCAGCAGGGCAATGGAATTAACTAAACAGGTTGTGCCCGACAAAGCTACCAAACCCTGGGTGCTGTATGACATCAATGATCTTTACAATACAAACGGTACAATCAGGTCGCTAAGCGATTTTGTCCCTTTAAAGAAATTCCTGGATGGCAGCCGTACAGCAGTTGACGGACAACCGGGATTTGCAGATATTATGGTAATCCGTCTTGCAGAAATGTACCTTATTGCAGCCGAGGCTGAATTTCAACTGGGCAATTATGTTGCCTCTGCTGCTCAATTGAACGTTTTGCGTACACGTGCCGCCATCAAAACCCCGGTCAATCAAACAGCTGCCATGCAGACTACTGCGGCTGAGGTGCAGAGCGGCGGGATCAACTTTATACTCGATGAGCGTGCCCGTGAACTCTGCGGAGAACATTTGCGCTGGTACGACCTGAAGCGTGTATTTACAGGCGATCAGTTTGTGAACCGGATCAAAACCGATAATCCTGACATTGTAGATGTACAACCCTTTCATCGTTTACGTCCGGTGCCGCAGGTAGAACTGAATGCTTTAACCAATGGTGCTGAATTTGGTCAGAATGCAGGTTATTGACCTGCTGGCGGCAGCTTTTGCAGGAAGCTATGGATCAGTGCGGCTATTTCATTTCCATACTCTTCCAGAAGGAAATGGCCGCCATCAAATAAGTGAAGTTCTGCTGCAGGCAAATCTTTCTTGTAGGCCAGGGCACCTGAACCCGGGAATATTTTATCATTCTTTCCCCAGCTGAGGAGTACAGGCGGCTGATGAGTACGGAGATATTCCTGCCATTGAGGATAATGAGGAAAATTAGAACCGTAGTCATCAAAAAGGATGTTCTGGATCATCCTGATGCCCGGCTGTTCGAATAGTGCATGATCCATATAGTAGCTATCGGGACTTATCACATCCGGGTTTGCAGCGCCATAAACCTACTGTTCCTTTATTCCCTCAAATGACATCATGTAATTAGCCGCAGCTTTCAGCCCAGTAACATCGTTTGCCTCAGCTAAGGCACCGATTTTCTGTACATCTGGTCCCAGTCCTTCCAGGTACACATTGGCATTCTGGATCAGCAATGCTTTCACCAGTTCCGGCCTCTTACTGATGATTCTAAAACCTATGGGCCCACCGTAATCCTGCATGTAAAAACTGATGGCGCTCAAATGTAACCGGTCGATAAACTTTTCCATGATCACTGCAAGATGATCAAAGGAATAAGTAAATACCTCAGGAGAAGGGCAACCGCTAAATCCAAAGCCTGGATAGTCAGGGGCGATGAGATGATAATGAGGAGCCAGCCTTTCGATGAGGTTACGGAACATATGAGATGACGAAGGAAAACCATGCAGCAGCAGAATAACCGGCTGCTGGGGATCTCCGGCTTCACGGTAAAATATGTCGGTATCTTCGATCTGGACTTTGTGGTATCGGGTTTTGTAATGTTGTTCCATAAATTGTGTTTGAGTTTTTAGTTATGCAGGACTATTGTAATTCTGCCAGTGTTTTTAAGGGCGGCCAGTTTCTCGATAGAATATCTTCCAGCTGTTCAATTTCAGTGGTATGCACTGCTTTTTTACGCTTTCCAAAATAAAGCACATTCTCAATGGGCTGGTTGCCTTCCCAAACCATTTTTATTGTCTGATCGTCTATATCTTTGCGGCAGAGAAAATCGGGCACAACTGCAAAACCATTACCATTAGCCATACAGCGCAAAATTGAACCAAAGTAGGGCAGGACATAGGTTGGCCTGAACCTTGGCGAAGAATTGAAATTGACTTCCCAAAATCTATTCAGGTGGTCTGTATCAGCAGCCGTAGAATACCAGATCTGGAGGGCTAACCAATCTTTAATAGCAGCCTTGTCATTTTTCAAAAGAAGTTCATCCAGTGTTCCTGTATCAGTCTGGCTACCACAAATGAGCACCATTCTTTCTGTACTGAAGGGTTTATAGGCTAAGTTTTGCTGATGGCCTGTCTGTGTGGTCAGGATAAGATCCAATGCTCCGTGGTTGAGTTCCTGCAGCAACTGGGCAGACTCGCCAAATCTGGTCACCAGTTTAAACGGAAGCTCCGAAACATAGGGTTCAAGCGTATGCTGAAAAATCTCAAAGCTCATTCCCACACTGACAGTAGGTTTTTCTATCCTGGATTTGCGGTGAAAAATCTGTTCGGCCTCTTCCAGTTTATTCATATGATCTATAATGAAATTATAAAGCATCGTACCCCTTTCGGTAGCCATCATTTTTCTGGTATCCCGTTCAAAAAGTCGGTAACCAGTATAGGATTCGAGTGAACTCAGGTGCAAGCTAACCCCGGGTTGCGAAATAAATAATACCTGTGCTGCCGCTGATAATGTACCCGCTTCGTAGATGACTTTAAAAGTCCTGTACCATTCCAAATTGAGCATTGTTTTTTGATTTTGAGAGTAATCTGTTCAATGGATAAACGATTGTACATTCCATTCGTTTATCTTTAAACCTCTTATAGTCAAAGCCGTGCCACAAGTATTGAATGTATGGATATCAGCCGATTATTCCTCAAATGTTTGATTATCAATGAATATTTTTTTGTTCAAGTAAGAATTTTTGGGGTCGAATGAATGGCTTCTCCGATATTTTCGGATGCGGCTACCCGCGACTCTGAAAATATCGGAGGCTGCCGGTTCCCCGGTGATTTATCCGCTGCCGTTATTTATCAGCTCTCTCAGGAGTATGTTATATCTCCCCTGGTAATACCGAGTTTAGCCATTTTTGATTCGAGGGTGGTTGGTTTGATATTCATCAGTTCAGCTGCTCCACCTGTTCCGCGGATGCGGCCTTCTGCTTTTTTAAGCATAGAAATGATATAGGCCCTTTCAGTTTCCTGCTGCACGAGTTTCACATCGTCCATTGTTTCAATTTCTGCTCTTCCGGATGCTTCTGGTAAAATGCCTGTGAGCGTTTGTTTCAATTGCAATTCTGATTTCCCATCGTAGAGAATTACTGAGCGCTCAAGAACATTCTCCAGTTCACGGATATTTCCGGGCCAGTAATAAGCAAGCATATCATCCATCATTGATGCAGCTATACCCTTAAAGGTTTTATTAAATTCTTTACAGAATTTGCTGGCAAAAAAGGAAGCCAATGCTGCTATGTCGCTTTTCCGTTCGCGCAGTGGGGGTAGGGTAATGGGGAAAACATTCAGTCGGTAATACAGATCGAGCCTGAACCGTCCGTCGGCAACTTCCTTTTCCAGTATCCGGTTGGTAGCTGCAACGATCCGCACATCTATCTTTTTCGGTAAATTGCTGCCCACATAGTTTATTTCCTTTTCCTGTAATACACGTAAAAGTTTAACCTGCATTTCGAGGGGCAGTTCTCCGATCTCATCTAAAAAAATGGTACCGCCCTCAGCTTGTTCAAACCTGCCTTTTCTTTTTTCGGTGGCACCGGTAAATGCACCTTTTTCATGGCCAAACAATTCTGACTCAATCAGGGAAGCTGGTATTGCACCACAGTTTACCTCTATGAATGGCCCGCTTTTTCTAGCCGACAGGGCGTGAATTGACCTTGCTACTTTTTCTTTCCCCGTCCCGCTTTCACCCAGGATAAGGACGGAAGTATTGTAGGGTGACACTTGTATTGTAAGATCCAGTGCGGCCAGTAAAAGCGGATGTTTTCCTATTATACCAGCAAATTCCTGTCGCCCTGTTATCTCCAGCTCATCTTTACCGGCAACATATGATGTTTCAGGAATTGAAATAGATTCAGAAACTATCATTTTCTCCGTGACACTGGTCATGCAGGGTCTGAAAAGGTTCAGTATAGTCAAATGCTTTTGCATGTAAATATCACGCTGGCGGCTGTAGAAGGTATAATAATAATCCAGTCCGCGACCGGTTGTAACATGAAAGACCAGGTACGATTCTATTTTAAAACACTCCAGCCATAGCTTCTGCAGTGGGCTAACTAAAGCATTCATTGTTCCACTATCATAAATTCCGTCCGGAGCTGCTGTACTGCTGTTCTCAATGATAACCGAAAGGGTATTTCTATTCAGGCCTGCAATGGTCATCAGTTCATTTTCGCCAATAAACTGGTATTCATCAAAACCTGTACGCAGATATCCGGAATCTGTATATTGTCCGGCAGGGAGAGGCCTTGCTCCTGCTACAATAAGGTCAAATGGAATAAAGGACCGTACTGCACGTGCGATTTTCAGCAGCTTAACTTTGTCTTCTGCTGTCTCATTACTTATATCCAGTAACTGTTTCTGTAAAACTGTTTCCTGTAGTAATCTCGATTCGAGGCTGTTTTTCTGACGGTACCATGCAATATCCAGTGCGACCAGTAAATCCTTTTCCCTGAATGGTTTGACCAGAAATCCGAAAGGCTCGGTTTTCTTGGCTTCCAGCAGTATTTTTTGGCTTGAATTGGCGGAGAGGTAAATAAAAGCAATGTTCGCAGCACTCAGCTTTTTCGCGAGGTCAATCCCGGACAGCTCTCCGTTTAACCGGATATCCAGCAGGACGAGGTCAGGTTTTAGCTTTTCTATGTGCTCTTCTGCTGCTTCAGACGAAGGAGCAATGCCTGTCACCTTATAACCGGCCTGCAGGAGCGTCAGGCGCAGCGCGTTGGCTACTATAAATTCATCCTCAACAATCAATATGTTTTTTTTCATTTCTTTAAAATAGCAAATCGTATCTTTATATGTACTCCATTATCATTTTGGATATCAAAACTGCCCCTTAATTGTGATGCCAGTCCCTCCATCAGGTCGAGCCCCAGCGAATTGCGCTCCCGGGTTTCAAATCCTTCAGGTAGTCCAATTCCGTTATCTGAAATTTTAAGCAGTAAATGATCGTCCCCGTCGTGCTGTAAACTGATAAATACACGTCCCTTTCTTCCATTTAAAAAGGCGTACTTTATCGCATTTACAATACTTTCTGTGAAGATCAGCCCCAGCGGAATTGCCTGTGAGACATCCAGTTCTATGTCCTCTACGGTCTGTTCAAAAATTATACGGTTATCGGTATCAAAACTTTCATGCAGATACCTTACAAGGTCAGTGATATACTCAGCCATCGCAATGGTAGTCGTATTTTCATCCTTGTATAACTTTTGATGGATCAGCGACATAGCCTGCATCCGGCGGAGGCTATCCTGTATAGCAAGTACCGCTGCGGGATCATTCAGATAAACTGATTGTGAGTAAAGCAGGCTGGTTACGAGCTGTAAGTTGTTCTTCACCCGGTGATGCACTTCTTTAATCAGCCATTCTTTTTCTTTGATCAGCTTCACCTGATCAATATTTAATGCCTCCAGGTAGATGTTTTTCTGATCCAGTTCACGCTGGCTGAGCTTAAGTTTATAATTTGTTTTTTGTTTGAGTCTGTACCGGCTGTAGATGAGCATGGTAATGATCAGCAGCAAAAGGGAACCTGCAACGACCATTTTCTGGATGAGCTGGTTCCGTTTGAGCAGGTTGTCTTTTGTCTGGGCCTCTTTGGTCAGTGTTTCAATATGCTCATTTTTCTTTTTCGTTTCATTTTCTATTTCCAGTACAGCTACCTGATAGGCCTTGGTTATATTGTCAACAGAGTCTTTTATCCGCTGTGCGGCCATGTAATGACCGATCGCCGATTTGTAATTGCCATTGATGGAATCAAGTTCGTACGATGTTTGCTCTGTGACCCGGATTTCTGAGGCGGAATTTATGCTTTTCACCAGCTCAGCATAACGGTCATTGTATTTTCTGGCCTTGGCATACTGCCCCGTCTTTAAACAATATTGAGCAAGGGCTGCATAAGAAGCCCTGAAAAGTTCATAATTGTTGGCAGAGATTTTAGTTAATAATCTCCTTACTTCTCGTGCATATTTCTCAGCAATACTGAATTGTTTTGCATAGCTGAGATTGGTAAGCAGATTGTTGGTGACGCCGAGCTTTTCCAGATCAGTTTTACAGTTTTTACTGATCTCATATAATAACGCCAGGGATTTATCAGGTCTCTTAATGTGGGTGTATGCTGTTGCAAGGACCATTGATACCGTTGCTATGTAGTCCTTGTTTTTATAATGCCTTGCAATCCCTAATGCCAGCAATGAATAGGGGATAGCACGGCTGTAGTCATTCATGCTACTGTAAGTAACTGCCATAGTATGATAGATACTGCAGAGCTGTAATGTGGTATCGCTTACTTCTTTTGCAGTTCTGATGGCCAGAAGGTTATACTTGATAGCATTGGGAAAATCCCCCATTTCGTTCGAAGTTCTGCCGATCAGCCAGTAGATACTGTGGATACGCTTATAACCAATTGATTTGGCGATATTCAAAGACTCAAACAACAATTTTACCGCTTCAGTTTTCCTTTGTGCCAGGACCAGCAATTCTGCGTCGTCTTTTAGCAGGGACGCGAGCCGCAGCATCATGCGGTCCCTTCTGAAGATGGCGATGGCCTTGTTATTATATTTCCTTCTTTTATTGAGTCCGTCTAACTTTGAGACATCGTAATGATGTCCCATGACAATGTAGGATTCTGCTATACCGAAACTGCTGTTCACTTTTTTAGCAAAGGCCAATGTCTGTTGGGCGGTCTGAAAGCCTTTTTCAGGATTTCCTTTTTTATTCCAGCAAAGTGCTGAAAGTATCATTGCATTGATGGTGCCATAAATATAATTTACCTTTCTGCTGAGTCTTGCAGCCTGGGCGGCAAGTAGGAAAGCCGAATCCAGTTGTTCTTTTCCGTTTCCCGGTCTGTCAAGAATAACGCGCCCAAGTGCCAGTTGAAGCTGAACCCTGCCGGTATCAGTTTTGCTTTCTGCAAGTTTATGTTTCAACACAGGCAGTGGAAGCTCTTCAAGGCTGCTTGATTGTGCCGGTACCAGCTTCGATAAAAGCAGCAAAAAGAGGAACAGGCAATATTTTTTCATTGGCAACTGTATACAATGTCGGGCATTCTAATTTACATAAAAATTGATAAATTTTGTTCTTAAATAGCAAGGGCAGCATACCTTCGCCGCCCTTTGCTACGCGCACACACCATATTGCTATTGACTAACCTTGCGGTCCAGAAAGTCCTTGATTGTTGCAGCAATTTCAGCTCCGTGACTTTCCAGAGCAAAGTGTCCTGCATCAAACAGATGGTATTCAAGGTTTTTCACATCTTTCTTATAGGCTTCGGCACCACTCTGCGGAAAAATATAATCGTTTTTACCATAAACGATCAGCATTTCTGGATTGTAATCCCTAAAATACTGTTGCCATTCAGGGTATTTGGGAGGATTGGTGCCGTAATCATAAAAGAGATCGAGTTGTATCTGTCCGTTCTCAGGTCTCTCCAAATGGCGAAGATCGATTTCCCAATTATCCGGGCTCACCACTGAAGGATCAGGCACTCCGTGGGTATACTGCCATTTCAACCCGTCGGGATTATGAAAAGTGGCCAATGTAGTTTCAGCTTCTTTGTCATTCCTGTCTTTCCAGTAAGCCCTGAAAGGATCCCAGAATGTTTCAAGTCCTTCTACATAGGCGCAACCGTTTTGCACAATCAGGGTGTCAATCCGATCAGGATGTTTTGCTGCGATCCGCCAGCCCACAGGTGCTCCATAATCCATAAGGTACAAACTGTATCTGCTGATATTCAATTTGTCTAACAGCGTTTCAATGATAGAGGCAAAATTGTCAAATGTGTAATCAAAGTCTGCTATAGGTGGTTGTTCACTTCTTCCGTAGCCCGGGTAGTCTGCTGCAATTAAATGATACTTGTCAGAAAGCTGGTCTATCAAATTCCTGAACATGTGCGATGATGCAGGATAGCCATGTAATAAGACCAGTGTTGGCGCATTTTTCGGTCCTGCTTCACGGTAAAAAATGTTAACCCCATTGATCTCAATAAAGTGATAGGTTGTTTGATTTTTCATGTTTTTATAATTAAGGTTCAAAATTCAGGATACTTGTTTGCCCCATAAATCATATGCAGCAGTCAAAAGTAGAGAAGGCAAGGTTCATTTGATCATCACGGGCATGATGGGAGTAATCAGTAAAATGATAAGTTCAATTTTGTATTCCCGGAAGGCTTCGATATCAGTTGTTGATGATACTAATAACAATTATCATTGTAGTAATATAACTTATCAGTTTACTCATTAATGTATTCGGGGGGCGTTCCTGAAGGGTAGGGGTAAAAAAAAAGCCTCAACTTTCGATGAGGCTTTTTGTAATCTTAAAGTTTGTACTACAATTCACTTTTCAGTGTTTTCTGTAGCTGATTTAAAAATTCGGCTACACTTTTGGCACTGCCTGAGGCGGGCTCTTTAATGGCACATCCCATTGTAACAAATTGTTTCAGATCCTGCATCTGCCATATAGCAGCACCACTCATTTTACTGTAGTCACTTTTGAAGCCATGCAGCTGGTTCTTTATTTCTGCTACTGATTTACTTCCTTTATAAGTGTTACAGGTACTGAATGATCCACGCACCATGAATATCGGATATATCGGCTGCACAGGCTTCAACGCTGCTACCCAGTCTTTAATGTCGTTCCTGATGCCACCATCATAACATTGTAAATACAACGCATCTACTACTTTTGTGTCTGAAGACTTCAGTATATCTCCCCAGTAAGCATATCCTTTAAAAGGGCACAATGTCATGTGCATATTCAGGCTTGCGGCGATCTTGCCCATCGCTATAATAGAAGGACTGTCATACACTGATTCATCATCAATACAAATAGCATCGGCACCCAGTACTTCCTTTAATACTTTACAGATGTTATATAACGTGCTCTGTTCAGAAATTCCAGTGACTATACCCGGCACCTTTTTGGATGGGTCATACCAGTCGCGGATAAAATCAAAAGTGTTCGGTGGTTGTCCGTACCAGCGGCCTTCCAATAAAATTTCAATACGTGATATGGAAGATTTCTTTTTGAGGTTCTTTACTCTTATCACATAAGAGGCATCTCCAACCCATTTCCCGTTATGTATAATGGGCTGATGTGAGTCTCCCGAGTACAGGTCTCCATCTGCATGAATATAGAAACTGGACAACAGCAACGTATTGAACCCGCTTTTTTTTAGTAAATTGTAAGTGGTGTCATTTCCCGGATATAAGCCTCTGCCAAACATGGCTAAGTTCCTGGAAGGCAAATCTGCGGCTGGCAGATAAGGTTTCTGAGCTAAACACAGGTGAGATAAAGCTGCAGTAAAGATGAGTAAGAATAAGGTTTTCATATGATGTTTCAGATAAATAGCGCGCAATTTAAACAGAAATTTTTTGTCATATCACACAAAATAATGGCTTCCGTACAATTAATTACCCTAAACACATTAATCTGATTTTACTGTAAACGCAAAAAGCCCCAGATTTATCTGAGGCTTTTCGTGATCCCGCTGGGATTCGAACCCAGGACCACTACATTAAAAGTGTAATGCTCTACCAGCTGAGCTACGGAATCAATTCCCTTTGTTTAAGGAGGTGCAAAGATAGAAATTAAATATTAA
>NZ_JBEVDX010000084.1:0-4181 GCF_040513095.1 Pedobacter sp.
TAGCTTTGAGAGGTTAATATTGAGATCACCCATGAAGGGGCAATAACTACATATCGATATGCAGAAATATAACAAACTGATTTATCGCATCATACTTCAGAAATGTAGCCATATACCATCAGGAAAAAAATAACAAGAAATAGCTATTTTAGAGAAGATCAATTTTAATCTCTAAAAAAGGGAAGCCCTGATTGATAACGGGCTAAACGATCTTCTAAGCCACGATAACCACCGTTGATTCGCTTTGTAATCAATTTAAAATGTGTCAGATTGGGTTCTTCATCAATCGCTATATGAAGATCTATCTGATCAGCAATCGAATTTAGGGTATGATTGTTCCAGTACCAGCCAGCACTTTGTGTGGCGTATTTTAATTGTTCGGGACTGCAGGCGTTTGCGTCTTTGCCGCCAAGCAAGCTTGGATTGGTGATAAAATCAACATTCAAATCATTTGACAGCCATTTATAATTACCTCGTCCGGTAATTTGAATCAACCCCCGTCCTTTGTACCTGACCCCATCACCAGGCGTGTTATTTCCAAGGCTCTTCCGGCCTTCATACGCTGCACCACTTGCCAGCTCCTCCGTATATAAAAGACCAGCACTTTCATGACCGATTTGGGCCAGAAAGCAAAGCTGGCGTTTCTTTGTATTGATTTCGTACATGCTGCAGGTGTCTGTAAGATAAGGCAGGAATTTTTGGGCGGCTTGAAGGGTAGATTTCGTTCCATGCTGTATCTGCTCTACTGTGAGGATATTGGTAAGGGAACCTGTATTTGCGACGATGCTTTTTGGGAGAAGTTCCAGTGCGCCTCCCCAATAATAATAGCCGGAGGAATCTTTATACCATTTACCCAATGCTGGGTTCGGCACTTCACTTGGTAGTGCTTCCTCGCCTTCAAAGGTATAGCCCTGGTTTACTGTTCCGGCTATTCCCTTTGTGTAAGGAAGAAATGGAGGAACAATGCTCCTTCTGTTTAATTTGGGTGCTTTTACAAGTAATTGTGCCATATTATCCTACGGCCTCCCCGCCAGCTTGCTGATTTCCAATGTTGACTGTTACAGGCTGCTGCTCTGGCGAAGTGCCTGCGCTTACGCCACTGCTGTTATTATTTTCTTCACGTTTTCCGGTTGCACGTATATTCACAAGCTTATTGAGCAAATCAAACCAGAAAGGGGCACCCAGGCAGATAGCCAAAGCTGTGAGTAAGAAACCTGCGATTTTTGCTGCATCCCAACTCTCGCGAAGAACATGAGCTGTGGTGTTTTTAATCCTCCTCAAGCCACTATAATCTTCAGTTGCACATTGATACGCTATTGACTGCGCATGTACTTTTGCTATTCGCAAAGAGTCTTTCAGGCTTTTACCATTGACTTTTGCCATGACCTGATTTTGGATAATACCTTGGATGTTAGATTTCTTAGCTGGAGCTGCTTTAATTACTATCGGGAGTGCTTTTCTTAATTTCTTCTCCAGTGTAGTATAAGCAGTTACAATTTTAACGCTGTCCGGTTCGAAAAGCTTTTTAAACAGTTTAATGCTATCGTTTGATCTACCGTAGTCCCCCCATCCTAAGGCCAGGATTTGATTAGGTTTTACGATACTTGTATCAATGATTTTGCGCGCATCTTTGATGGCCCGATCGTACCTTTCCCGGGCAAGTACAAGGTCTGAATCTCTTGATGGATTTAACGTATTAACCCTTGGATCATCTTTATAGTTATCTGCTTCTTTGATAGCAATTTGTACCAACTGATCGCGAGCATCTTTGTCTGAGGAAAGCTTTCCGGCAATCCTGATGATATCGACATTGAATGCAATTGCGATAAACAAACCAATAAGGAACAGTAATAGCTGTACCCGCCTTTTATACCATCCGGATATGCGGTCCATACTATCATCATACCATGTTTCTATTTTCTTTACAAAGTCATCGAGGTTATAGTAGCTGTTACGAAGATGCATCTGTAGGATCTGCAATGTATCCCTTTCAATAATCAGATCCGGTTCTTTGATAAGTGGCGTTTTAGTCAGGTAGTAACTTGCATATAAACTAAGGAGTTCTTTTATTTTGACCCCGTCAGCGCTATTACGAAGTTGTTCTGCAATCTGTTCCTTTGTTTGTCCTGGAGTATCTGCCAGTTTCGTTTCAGCAATGGCATCGAGTTTTCTGAAGAAATCATCACGGAGAATATCGATGATTACTGTTGAAAAATTACCTCCCGGCAGGTAAGAAGGTAATGAATATATACGGCTGGAACCATAATTTTTGATCATTGGATGGTCGTAAAAGTAATGACCCAGCCTTTTCTTCGTTACTGCTGGTTTATGGAAAAGATGAATAAAACTTTTAAAGAAGTCTATAGTACCGACAGCTAAACTCTCGATCCGAGAGTAATTTGGAGTATTGCAGAGCATTCCGTTGATAATACCATCCTTCAACGTTCGTGCCCTCAGCGCTAATCCCGAAGCGATAGCCTCCTGTATGGATGTGGCAAGCAGACTGTATAACAGAAATATGAAAACAACCCCGATGGCAACATCCAGTACAACATTATTAAACATGAGATTTATATTTAGTGCTAAATGTCATTTTATAAGCTTGTTTTATACTTTTGAGTGATACTCTTATTGACAATTAATATTATGATTTGGCAGGGATTATTTAAAGATACATGAGCAGAGTAGCGTTGGAAATAGTTACTTCTTGTCATTTTGATCGAGCTGGTTGATGGTGACAAAATTTTCTACTGCTGGACATTGAAGTCAAGATCAATAGCAATAAATTGCTATTTTTCAGCGCGTTGTGATTAGTTAAATTGTAAGACTAATCATGGAAGGAAAATCAGATAAATTTCTTGTATTCATCTACCGGGGAGCAATTCTGATCGGCTGCTTGAGTTTGACATCCTCTGCACTTTACCTTTTCTACTATCTGTTTAAATCTCCCCCTCCGGATCAGATCAAGCTGGAAACTATGGTGAGCTACAATTCTGAAAGGAGAATGGCCTTGATCTCAACAGCCTTTTCAATTGCTATGTCTTTCGGTTTTATAGGCTTTGCCTTATTTATAATTGATGCCAAAGGAGATCTTGAAGGCAGCGCCCAGCTCCCAACAACCAGTTTCAAAGTGGCGAAGATGTCGCCCGGTATTTTTGCCATTCTTTGCGCAACTGTCATCATCATTGTTTGTGCAAAAATTAAGATCGAGTATAATGTAGAATTACAGACACCGCTTGAAATTCAGGGGCAGGAACCTACTCAGGAACGGAAGGAAGATATCACAGATACATCAACAGATGCTGAAATACCCGCATTTGTAAAGAAGAAGAAACACGACGTTACTGAGAAGGACTCGACAAATTCAACACCAAATCAATAGCTTATGAAAGCATTGGCAGTTGTTTTAATGTGCGTGATTTCTTCAATCCAATGCTATAGCCAGGATGCCTGTTCCTCATTGGATAAGGAATCAGAAAAGATCCAGAAACTGAAGAGTAAGCTAAAAGAAAATTACAGGAAGAACTTATATGATGATCTGTTGAAGTCCTCAGGTAATGCGGCAAATTATTACGAGCAATGTATTGCATTAAACAGGAACCTAAGCCCCGCAGAACTGCTTCCGGCCTATTATCAGATTGGGAAATACTATTATGACGCAGGCAGTTGTGAACGCTCTAATGCTTACTTCAGGAAATGCCTGACGCTTAGCACAGTATCAAGTCAAAAATTCAATTCTACAACGAGGACATATAAGGAGATTATAGCAGACAGGCTGAAGGAAAAACAATGCTATAACACAGGGGCTGAAAATAACGCCGGCTTAAAGCTTGTCACTTCAAAATTCAGTTATCGCGATGGCAAAAATCTTTATGTCCAAAAAATATCAGAGCAGACAAACGAACTGCCTGAAGGTAAAAATAATTCCAATGTCCCCTACTTCGCAGATGAAATAGATCTGCTGCAAAGCAGAGTTTACAATCTGCGGGATTCAGTGAGGGCTATGGACTCCCTGAAAAAAATTGGTGGCAGTACAGCGGATTATAGAAAGACCGGCCCGTTTTTGTTAGTGAACGTCAAGAGCCCTGTTTCAAATGACCAGTCAGGGGGGCAGTCTGATCAGGACAATCAGGCAGCTAAAACGCATAACATCGCCGTACAGAGTATCACTAAGGATATCA
>NZ_JBEVDX010000085.1:0-18873 GCF_040513095.1 Pedobacter sp.
ATGTATGGAAAGGAATGGGTAACTATCAAACCTCATTTGTACCCTACTGACTCACTGCGACTGGATGCCCAGGGAATGGACATTAAAAACCTGAGTATTGTGAAAAACGGAAAAAATGTTCCGCTGAAGTACAAGTATGACAGCCTTAGCCTGGCCATCAAGCTGGATAAGGAATATAAAAGCACAGAAAACTACACGGTTTACATCGAATACACCGCGAAACCCAATGAGCTGAAAGTAAAGGGCAGCGCAGCTATTACCGATGCCAAAGGACTTTATTTCATCAATCCCGACAGCACCGAAAAGGACAAACCCGTGCAGATCTGGACGCAGGGCGAGCTGCAAAGCTCATCGGCATGGTTCCCGACGATCGACAGGCCCAACCAGAAAACTACCGACGAGATCAGCATGACCGTACCTGCGAAATATGTGACGCTGTCCAACGGCCGCCTGGCCTCACAAAAAAAGAACGCCGACGGAACAAGAACGGATACCTGGAAAATGGAACTGCCCCACTCCCCTTATTTGTTTATGATGGCCGTAGGGAATTTCAAAATCTATAAAGACAAATGGCATGACAAAGAAGTAAGCTATTATCTGGAGCCAAAATATGCACCTTATGCAAAAGAGATTTTCGGTTTTACGCCTGAAGTGCTTGACTTTTATTCCACTATCCTGGGTGTCGAATACCCATGGAACAAATATGCTCAGATCGTAGTACGCGACTACGTAAGCGGGGCGATGGAAAACACCACTGCTACCTTGCATGGTGCATATGTACAGGGAACTGCAAGAGAGCTGGCCGACAGATATTATGATGCCGGAAGAAGCACAATTGTTCATGAACTTTTCCACCAGTGGTTTGGTGACTACGTAACCGCTGAAAGCTGGAGCAATATCACTGTAAATGAATCTTTTGCCGATTTCAGCGAAACACTCTGGGCAGAACACAAATACGGACAGGATGCAGGTGACGAGCATAACCATGAAGCGCTTGAAAGCTACCTCAGAATGCCCGAAAATGCCAGGAAAGACCTGGTACGTTTCCACTACCACGACCAGCAGGATGTATTTGACGGGGTATCTTACCAGAAAGGTGGCAGAATCTTAAATATGCTGCGCCATTATCTTGGTTCGCCGGCTTTTTTCAAAGGCCTGAATATTTATTTGAAAACCAATGCCTTCAAAAACGGCGAGGCGCAGCAATTACGCCTGGCAATGGAAGAGGCCAGTGGTAAAGACCTGAACTGGTTCTTTAACCAATGGTATTACGGTGCCGGCCATCCATTACTGGAGATCAGTTACAAATGGGATGAGCAGTCGAAAACTCAAACTGTGTACATCAGGCAAACGCAGGAAGGCAAAGCCTTTCTGTTACCTATAGCTGTTGATGTTTATACAGCTGGGAAAAAGGAACGCCACCAAATCTGGATGGACAGCAAATCGGATACCTTAACCTACAAACTTGCGGGCAAACCAAGCCTGGTCAATGTTGATGCAGAAAAAATCATCCTGAGCAAAAAGACCGATAACAAATCACTTGAGGAGTTTTTGTTCCAGTATCAGAATGCACCATTGTACATGGACCGTCTGGAAGCTATAGAAGCTGCGTCAGCAAAACCGGCAGACCAGACTGCGCAAAAAATTATTCTTGCAGCACTGCAGGATAAATATTACGGTCTGCGCCTGAAAACATTGAATTTAATTGACCCGGCTAACACTGCATTAAGTGACGCTGCATTGCCAACGATTCTTAAACTTGCGAAAACGGACGACAATAACCTGGTTAAAGCAGCAGCGATCAATGTTGTCGGTTCCTCAAAAGGTGCAGAGCTGCAGACTGCCTTATATCAGGAAGGCTTGAAAAGTCAGTCTTATGCGGTTGCGGGAGCATCGCTGAATGCGCTTGCAACTGTAAAACCAGAAGAAGGACTTACACTTGCAAAGTCTTTCGAAAAAGACAGTGAAGGTGCTTTAACTGATGCTGTGATCACGATCTATTCGCAGCGCGGATCAGATGCAGAATGGCCGTATGTTTATCAGAAATTCAGCAACGCCGGCGGACAGGCGCAGTACGATATGCTGAAGGACTTTATTTACATGACTGCACATGTGCAGAATCCTGTTTACGCACAACAGGGTATCACGATCATCAAAGACCTTGCGATCAAATATAAACCAATGGGTTTTGCGCCTCAGCTGATTGACGTGCTGAAACAGATCAAACAGTTGCGTGATAAAATGAATGATAATGCTTCAGCAAAAGCGGCTGATGATGCTGTCAAACAAATCAATGATGCCAGATAATTTATAAAGGGCAAACGAGCTGAGACCAGGCCGGACCAGATCAGATTAAATAGTCTCGGGATCGGGCTTAATTGCAAAAAGACCATGCCCTGTATCGGGGCTGCCCGTTGCTGAAAAAGCAGCAGGCAGCCCCGATACAGGGCATGGTCTTTTTTATGCAATAGTGTGTTCTAGAGGACCTGCTCCTCAAGCAGAAACCGGAGTTTCAATTCAGGGTCTTTACAAAAACCAGGGTGGACCCTTGAAGTTTGTATCACCGTACTGCGCATCGCAGTAAGCCATCGGAAACGTGATGGCGCATCCAGCTGCCCAATCGGCCCGCTATCTTTTGATCCTGTACAGATCAGCATGAGGCTGTCCAGATGATTTCTGAGTTCATTTACATCAAGCTTTGACGAAAATGCCTTCAGGCGTTCCTCATCAAGCATATAAGCCGCTGTCAGGTATTTTTTACGGGCACAGTACAAGATCACACCAACATTTAGAAATTCATCACGTTCTACCCTTGGTACCACGCGGATGACCGCATACTCAAATAAGTGTAGTTCTTGCATGTTGTGCTTCTTTTACAAAAATTTCAGAATGAGCAATGCGGATTTCGAGAAACTCGACATAAGCGGCACGGTGTGCGGCTGCAGATTCAAATGCTGCATCTGCCAACAGCCACTCTTCAGGGACCAGCGCTACAATATTCTGCAGCAATTCTTTTGGCAGTAATACCCTGAACTCCTCATCTACCTGCTCCAGCTCTGTAGCCCATGGCAGTAATACGTGATCTTTGATCAGTGCAAAGGGACGCTTTGCCTGCTCCTGCCAGTTTTGCCAGGAGTGATGGAAATAGAGAGAGGCCCCGTGATCGATCAGCCATAATTCCTTATGCCAGATCAGCATATTGGTATTCCTCGGGGTACGGTCCATGTTCATCAGCAGACAGTCCAGCCATACAATCTGTGAAGCCAGCTTCGGATCAATAACTGTTACGGCAGGATCAAATGTGATTGCCCCTGAAAGATAATGTATTGCCAGGTTCAGGCCTATGCTCGCTTTGAGCAGATCCTGTATCTCTTCATCTGGTTCGGTACGCCCAAAGGCTTCATCCAGATTTGCGAAAACAAGTTCCGGCATCCTGAAACCGAGTGCACGTGCTATCTCGCCGCCGATGATCTCAGCGATCAGCGCTTTCGGCCCCTGACCGGCACCACGGAATTTTAATACATATAAAAAATCATCGTCTGCCTCTGCTATTGCCGGCATTGAACCGCCTTCACGCAAGGGGGTTACATAGCGGGTCACATTTACAGTACGCAATTGAAGTTCATTGGTATTTATCATAGAAAACTCAATTATGTAAATCAATTTAATTGAGTTTACGGCGCTAAGATAACTGTTTTCAGCTTAAATTCAATCGCGCAGACAGCTGGTCAGACCTGCACTTGTCAGCAAAAAAAATCAGCATGCCCGGTATGGAACATGCTGATTGGAATTGCGGGATCTAAAATGTAACCTTAAGACTGGCTACAAACGTAGCGCCCAGCTGACTAAATTGAGAACCATCATATGTTGTAGTAGAATACCTTCCATTGAAGGTTAGTAAATTTGTATAGTTAAACACAGCAGCAGGATCCTGTAGTTCAGCTTCTCCTGCCGGATTTAAGGCTTTGAACTTCCATTTTGGCAGAACATTAAAAATATTTTGTGCATTTACGGCAAGTGTTACATTCTTCAGCAGCGTAACCGTGCCACCAAGATCTGTTAACACTTTCGTACTGAATTTTGTATCAAGGTTATCACTAAGGCCGGCCTGATGGAAAGTAGTTGGGCCAACTACAGTATTATTGAGGTTAACAGAAACTTTACCAATGCGGTAATCACCACCAAAGATCACTTTTGACTTTGGTCTTGAGGAAAGCAGCAAAGCCAGCTGAGTCTGGTCAACTACCGTTTGTCCGGATGCAGCAATCAAAGGTGGGTTTTTGATAGCCAGTGCTTTGTTCTGCATCGTATAGTTTGCTGCCACATTCAGTCCGAGTACTCCTGTTCCAAGCCTGATATTGCGGTAGCTGGAAACAAAATCAAGTCCCTGTGTACGGGTATCAATCCCATTCACAAAGAAACTTACGGCAACAATTCCATTGTCATTGAGCACCTGATCCAGTCCCGGGGCGTCAGGATTATCGGTATGCCCGATCTCCGAACTCAACACAATCCGGTTTTTAACACGGATGCTGTAGTAATCCAGCGTGACACTGAAATTATCTGTCGGGCTCAGACCTAATCCGGCAGTATAGTTTAGCGATTTTTCTGCTTTTAGTTTCGGTACGCCAAGTAATCTCGACTGAGGGCTGTTGTTATTTACAAGTCCTTTTGTCTGTATCCCTTCGCCCGGAACAAAACTTGCCTGTGCAATCTGAAGATTAATCTGTTGTAATGAAGGCGCCCTGAATCCGGTGGACAACGAACCGCGCAGCGTTAGCTTATCATTTAATAATTTGTAGCGCGTACTGCCCTTCCAGACAAAGGCATTTCCAAAATCACTGTATTTCTCTACCCTCGCCGTTCCGTTAATCAGGAACTGCTTGGTAATATCATAACTAACATCGGCATAACCCCCGATATTGTAACGTGTGGCAGTAAGCGCATTGTTGGCTCCATACCCTGGAAAAGAATCGGCACCTCCGGCTACGTAAGAAGCCGTATCACCGGCAATTATGGTAAAGTTTTCCTGTCTGAACTCGGATCCAAATGCAATGTTCAGCTGATCACTTACAGCTTTGGAAATATCAATGTTGCCTATGTTATTGGTAAAATCAAAACCACCCGGTTTAAAGCTGATCGGGCTGGAAGCACCCAGGCCCCTGTTGAGGGTATTGTTTACCGTATAGAGCTGATTGTTACCGCCGGTTGTGAAACTTACATCGGTTTTCCAGCCATTACTGGTGGATCGGAAACCAACAGTAGCATTGTAATCCTTTAGATCGCCTTCGAAAGTTGGTCCGTAACCCAGGTAAGGTGTACCTGCGTCATGCAGCAACCCAAAGTCTGTATCCCGCCAGTATGGCGTACGGTAATTGGCAAAACTATTTACTTTCTTATAGATATAGGCAGCGTTATAATAAAACTCTGTACTCTCTGATATAGGGATGGCTCCATTGACCAGGAATTTTGCAGATGAATTTTCGGGAGAGGCATTGATATTTTTAGCGTCAGGGTAGGCTGCTAAAAATGCATTGACCGTACTGACCGGTACACCAAAACCCAGGTTGGCATCAGCTTCTGCAGCTGCATCTACCTTACCCGGACGATTTGCCATATTGGTATGCTGCATATCAATGGTATAATTTACATATCCCTTATCGCCAAAATTAGCACCGTTGTTTACACTGAAGCCTATCATTTCACCATCACCTTTGTGGGTGATGCCGGAATTCACAGTGACCGAACCGTAGTCAAACCTGTCCTTAAGGATAACGTTCATTACCCCGGCAATTGCATCAGATCCATACTGGGCCGATGCTCCATCGCGCAGGATTTCCACACGTTTAATCGCGTCAGTAGGAATAGCAGAAATATCCGCGCCGCTTTCACCTCTGCCGGGAGATGTCTGGATATAGGTCAGGGCACTGGAGTTTTTACGTTTTCCATTGATCAGGATCAGCGTACGGCTCGGTCCCATATTCCTGATTTCATACGGATCAAGCAGAGATGTCGCATCGTTTACCGGCGTATTCACAGTATTGAACGACGGTACTTTCGATTGCAAGGCCTTATCAAAGGTTAACTGCCCCGTACTTTTCAGATCGGCAGCTCCAATGATATCTATTGGAACAGGGCTGTCTGTCAGGGTTCTTTTAGAAGCCCTGCTACCCGTCGAAACCACAACTTCATTCAGCTGGTTGCCCGAATCTTCCATGCTGACATCCAAAACAACAGTAACACCTTTTAAAACAACACTTTTTATTGTCTTTTTATAACCTACCATAGAAAAAGACAAGGTATAAGTGCCATCGGGTAAATTTAGCGTGTATCCACCATCAGAAGCAGTCACTGTACCGGCACCTTTTGATGGAACAATTGAAACACCTGGCAGTAAGCTATTCTCATTATCAGTCACTTTACCTCTAATAATAGTCTGTGCAGAAGTATCAAAGGATAAAATCAGAAATCCCAAGAAAATAGCGGAGCAAAAAACAATCTTTTCATAGATTTTTTTCATAATAGGAAGGTTTTAATAGTTAATTGTTAGTTTAAGACTGAAATTTTCAGCCATTTAAACAATTTAAACATTTATAACTGAAGTTTAATGAAAATAACACAGAGAAAACAAATAATAATTCACTTAATTACAACTATTTATACATTTATAGGTCTGATTTTATCAATTTTTCAGGAAAAAGATAATAAAAATCAAATTATAATATAAATTAATAATCGTTAATCAGAAATTACACAAGATATTACCATTAAACCATGAAAAAAATGAAATAAATAACAAGATAAAAGATTTTTCAGCTCTTGAACAGGGACAAAATATCCAAAATCGAGGAAATAGACTAAGCCAAACTGCAATATCCCGATGGACAGCAATTTAGTATTCATTCTGTTACAGGTGTTAGAACAGACAATTTGGTTCATATCTTTAGCCTATGGAAGAAGAAAGAACGGCTATTGCTATCGTTGACGACCATACCTTGTTCCGTAAGGGCCTGGTCAGCTTACTCAATGAATCAGATGAGGTGGAAATTCTTTTTGATGCCGCGAACGGTTTGGAACTGAAGCAAATCATGAGTAAGGATCGACTGCCTGAAGTGATCCTGATGGACATCAATATGCCACAGATGGATGGTTATGCAACTACCAAATGGGTAAGAAAGACATATCCTTCTGTAAAAGTGCTGGCGTTAAGCATATTCGATGAAGACAACTCTATTGTTGAAATGCTGAAAAGTGGTGCCGGAGGATATCTGCGGAAAGAATCAAGGGCTTCGGAAATGATTACAGCCATCAAATCTATCGCAGCAAATGGCTAATGAAATAAAGTAAGCCGCCCCCCGGAGGGAAGCGGCTTACCTTTGCAAAGAAGCCTATTGAGGCCCAGGTAAAAAACAATCTAGTAACCTGGATTCTGAGGGAGGTTGGTATTGCCCAGCTGGTTATCTGGAATAGGAAACACGAGATATTTAGGATCATCCGTTGGTTTTTCCTGCCATGGCGTAAGGTATTTCCCAAAGCGGATCAGGTCCTGCCTTCTTATTCCTTCCCAGATAAATTCCCTTCCTCTTTCATCAAGGAGATTATCCAGGGTAAGCGCCGGAAAAGGAGTTGCATTTCTCGCTGTCCGCAGCGAGTTGACAATTGGTAATGCGGCCGCTGTCAGTCCCGATCTCAGCTGTGCTTCAGCTTTCATGAGCAAAACGTCTGCATACCGGTAATACACCCAGTCGTTCTCCGCAAGATTTGTAGACGTATTTGCAAAATCAACAGGATATTTAACAATGCGGATACCGGCAACTTCAAGGTGGTTTGGATCACGCTCAATGATACTGACTTCAGGCGTAAAGATCAGATTGTTCCCGCGGCGATCCTTGAGCAGGGCACCATTCTGATCAAACTGCTGTCCTACCAAAAATCCTACTCTCAAACCTGAAACGTTTGTTACGCCCGGATAGGCACCACCCAGACGCTGATCAGCTGCTTCGTATTTCCTGTAAAAGTCAGACAGGGTAGCAAAACCATTGATCCCACTGGGATTCTGGTTGTAGTGCAAACCCGTATTCCAGATATCTCTCACCCCGCCGGCGTCAGAGCCTCCAATATTTTGTGCGGTGAAGATGTTCTCTTTTGACAGCAGATTGTTGGTTGGAGCAAAATTATCGTAATATGGACTTAAAGCATATTTACCTGAATTGATGATCTGATCTGCCAGCGTGATGACCTGAGCCATATCTGCAGCGTCGAAAGTCGGGGCAGTCCGGTTAGTAAAAGCGCCTTTGTTCAAATATACCTTCATAAGCAGCATCCTCGCAGCATCTTTTGTAGCACTGTAATTAGGCCCGTCAGGCAGATCCGGTAATATAGCCGTCAGTTCAGAAATCAGGTAAGCAATTTCCTCAGAGGTGTTCCGCACACGTGAAGGCTGCGTTACATCCTCTCCCGCATCACGGTAAGGTACTTTTCCCCAGCCATCAAGGATCGAAAATTGCGCAAAGGCGCGAAGGAATCTTGCCTGCGCAGCTTGTGAAGCGCTTGGGCTAAACTGAAGCACATTCGTTGCTACATAACTTACACTGTTCAGATCTCTGAATACATCGGATATCCTGCTGTGGTCAGCTGCCCAGCGATGTAAGTGAAGGGCCCGCCAGGCACCGTTGTCATCCCAATCGCCCCCTCTCGTGGGCACAATTGCCTCGTCAGATGGAAATTCCTGTAAAGACCACCATCCCCAGGGGCCCTGGTATGGATTGCGCATTGCGGTATAACTTGCATTCAGCAGACCGGCAACATTGCCCGAAGACACGCCCTGGTTGCCAATTTGTCCGTTTAAACTTTCGTCAAGCTTGGTACATCCTGATAATGAAAGGCCAAGGGCTACAAAAGCTGTGATATATATATTTTTCATCGTGTTCAAGTATTAGGTTATAAAGAAAAGTTGAGGCCAAAGTTGAAAGTTCGTGCAGTTGGATAGGGTACATATTCTATACCTGCTGATGGAACTCCGCCCACGCTTTTATCCACGTTGACTTCAGGATCAAAGCCTTTGTATTTGGTAATCACAAACAGGTTCTGCCCATTAACGAAGATATTCAGTGCTTTAATCGACTTGCCGACGTTGCCGATATTGTAGCCCAGCGTAGCATTTGCGAGCTTCACGTAATTGCCATTTTCAATATACCGCGATGAAGCCGCGATTGGATTAGCCAGCGATTCCTGTATCTCATTCCCGATCAGACCGGAATAGATATTACGCGTACCAAGGTTTGGAAGTGGTAATACCGAGTTCAGCGTATTGTTGTAAATCTTCTGGCCAAATGAACCGTTGAAACTGGCATTTAGTGATAATTTTTTGTACCTCAGATCAGCATTGAAGCCCATCACTACTTTTGGATTAGGGTTGCCCAGGTAATAATAGGTGAATCCGTCATCTGTAAACTGAGAAAATCCCTGCGCATCCAGCCCTTTGTATTCACGCGTAACCATTCCGAATAAAGGCAGCCCGCTTTGAATCACTTCAAGGGTAACCCCGCTCAGGCCCTGCCCGCTCAGTGAACCGGTCTTGATAATCCCCTCAATATTTTTAGCTTCGTTTTTGATGAATGTGACGTTACCACCCAGATTAACCGCAAAATCTTCTCTGGAGATTACACTGGTATTCAGCGTAAGCTCTACTCCCCTGTTGGAGATTTCTCCGGGCAGATTTACCCATGTTGCTGTAACCCCGGGATTTGCGGGGGCGAAAGGTATCTGAGGAAATAAGAGTCCTGTGGTGGTCTTGTCGAAGAAATCCACCGAACCTGTCAGCACGTTTTTAAAAAGGCCAAAATCAACCCCGATATTTGTCTGTTTGTCCGACTGCCACTTTAACCTGCGGTTTTCGTTGTTCACGCCAACCAGGGTCTGCTGCCCATTGGAATAAGTGTAGTTGTAGCGTTGCTGAGAAGATCCGGATGGGAATTCCTGGTTACCGGTGCGTCCATAACCTGCCCTGAACTTCAGTTGGTCTATCCAACCCACATCTTTCATGAAATCCTCATTTTTGATATTCCATGCAGCCGCAAATGAAGGGAAATATCCATAGCGGTTATCAGCCCCGAATTTGGTAGAGCCATCGGCCCTCACAGTAGCTGTAAGCAGGTACTTGTTATCATAGTTAAATATGGCCCTGGCAAAGTAGGACTGTAACTGGGTTTTTGGATCATTGAAAGAATATAAACCCCTGTTGGCAGGTGCTGTAACCTGCATCACATCCGTATAATCTACAGGAATATCGCCAAAGCCCCTGCCGGTGCTCACCAGTCCTTTGTTTATGTAATTGGTATACTCGTAACCCACAATCGCATTCAGGTTCAGCTTTCCGACAATCTCTTTATTGAAGTTCAGCGTGTTGGTAAACTGCTGTGTGATCAGCTCGCTGTTTGAACGGCTTGCGTATCCGCCCAGAAAATCTCCGTCAGCCAGCACCCCCTGCAAATTGAGGAAGCTCCGCAGCGACTGTCTCCGGATACCGGTACTATAGTTAATACTGGCCAGCATCCGGTATTCCAGCCATGGCGTAATCTTATAATAAGGAGAAACACTTCCCAGGATGGTAGACACCTTTGACTTGTCGCTGGAAGCCGTGGACATCGCCATAGGATTGATAATTGTAGAAGCCTTATCAATAAATACAGAGCCATCGGGGTTATACAGGGAGCGGGTAGGATTCCAGCTCAAAGCCTGACTGATCAGACTTCCTGTAAAACCGGCATCAGTAGTAATCGGTGCGATGCTTTCAGTGTACTGATTGGTGATCAGGCTTACATCAAGCCCCAGCTTTTTGCTTTCCAGGAATTTGAAATTGCCATTGAAAGCCCCACTGTATTTTTTAAAGTCCGTTCCAATGATAATACCCTGCTGGTTCTGGTAACCGAAAGATGCACGGAAGGTATTTCCATTGCTGCCACCACTTATACCAATGTTATATGTTTGATTATAGCCTGTACGCGTAATTGCTTTCATAGCATCTACATTGCCGCCGTAATCGCCCGATGTTAAACCATATTGTTTGAGGGCGGCGCGGTATTCATCCCCGTTCAGCACATCAATTGAACGGGCCAAATTACTGATACCCGCAGTTGCATTTACATCTATCTTGGTTTCTCCGGCCTGCCCTCTTTTGGTGGTAATAAGCACGACTCCATAAGCTGCTCGCGAACCGTAAATTGCAGTGGCTGAAGCATCCTTAAGTATTTCCATACTGGCAATATCAGAAGGATTGATAAAGTTAAGGGGGTTACCACCGGTGGCAGTACCGAGATTAGTTGTTCCCACCTGGCCGCCTGCGGTAGGACTTGGCCTGGCAGATCTTCCATCAAGCGCCACACCATCCACGATATACAGCGGCTGGCCGGTACCGGTCATAGCAGTATTTCCACGGATACGCACCGTAGTAGAACCGCCGGGCTGGCCACTGTTACTGATCATCTGAACGCCGGCCACCTTACCCTGAATCAACTGATCGGGCGCAGTAAGCGGCCCCTTATTGAAATCTTTGGCAGATAAAGTTGCTGCAGCGCCAGTGGCATCACTCTTTTTTACGGAGCCATATCCAACTACAGTAACTACTTCCAGGTCTGTTCCGGAAATTAAAACAACGTTAACTGTAGTTCTTCCATTGATAGCTACCGTCTGAGATTTGAGACCTACAAAACTGAAGATCAACTGTTTTGCCGTGGCGGGAACGGTAATGGTGTACTTTCCATCTACATCTGTCATTACCTTTACCGGGCTCCCCACAACAGCTATGGTCGCGCCGGGCAGGGGGTTATTCTCGTTGTCAGATACTACTCCACGCAAAATAGTTTGAGCATAGGAAGAAAAATTAAGGAGAATGAGTGTGCAGCAAAACAGAAATAATTTTTGCCATGACGTGGATTCGGGCCTGCCCTTAAAGGCAAACCACCTTTGTGGTATAAACGCATTCATAGTTAAATTTGGTTAGGTTAAATAATAAAAAATATTTATCGGCAGGATATCTGATTATCCTGCAAATAAAGTATCATCATTATATAAATATACACAACTATTTCATACTGCGTATTCTAAAATATAAAAAATATTTCTCTACATTGGATGGCACTATGACACAAGAATCAATTCAACCCGGCATCATATGCTTTGGCGAAATCCTATGGGATAATCTTCCTACCGGGCGTACAGCTGGTGGTGCACCTATGAATGTGGCCTATCACCTCAACAGAACTGGTGCAGAAAGCCAGCTGATCAGCCGTTTGGGTGATGACAAGGCAGGTAAGGAACTGTTTGATTTCTCTGAAAAGATAGGCCTTCCTACTGATCTTTTACAGACTGATCCGACCTATCCTACCGGCGAAGTCATCGCGAAGGTCAGGGAGAACCATGAAGTTGTTTATGATATATTACCTGATGCAGCCTGGGATTACATCAGCTGCTCAGAGCAGCTGAAACACCTGGCAGGTAAAGCCGATGCCTTCGTATTCGGAAGTCTCGCAGCGCGGAATGACACATCGCGCCACACCCTGCTTGAATTGCTGGAGTCAGCAAAGTTCAAAGTGCTGGACATCAATCTAAGGGCACCACATTACTCAAAAGAGACAGCAGATTTACTGTTGTCCAGGGCCGATCTGCTCAAACTGAACAGTGATGAACTCAGCATTTTAACAGACTGGTTCTATAAAAGCGGAGCTGCAGAACCTGACTGTATCAGCTTTCTGCAGGAAAAATTTGGTATTGCCGAAATCATCGTGACGAAAGGCGGAGAGGGAGCCAGTTACTATTACGGCAACCTGTCTTATTCCGGAGAAGCTTATAAAGTAGAAGTTGCCGACACCATTGGTGCTGGAGATTCTTTTCTGGCGGCATTCCTTTACAAAAAACTTACAGGCTGTGCAATCCCGGAAACACTTGATTATGCACTCGCTATGGGGGCTTTTATCGCCAGTCAGCCAGGCGCTTGTCCCGCTTACACCCACTCGGATCTGAGTGACTTTATCATCAGCCATGAGCGGCAGGCTTAACTGATCGGGGTAAAAATTTAATAAAACGGTTTACCAGACATAGCTATTTGAAATTATAGTCTTATCTTCAACTTGAAAACCCAGTATAAACTAATACTTTGAACATGTACCTACACAAAACAATTATTGCCTCAGCCTGCCTGGCTGCCTTTGCATTATCAACAGCGAAAGGACAGGCCAAACATGAGGATACCGAATTTTATACGCCGGTGCCTAAGAAGGTAACCGCAGCAAAAACCAACTCTGAAGCCCCATCTGATGCGATCATCCTGTTTGATGGTAAAAACCTAAACCAGTGGGTGATGACAGACGACAGGTCACAGCCCGCAAAATGGATTGTAGCTGACGGTATTTTGACAGTGGACAAAAAAACGGGAAATATCGAAACCAAACAGTCTTTTGGCAATTACCAGCTGCACATTGAATGGCGTGTGCCTCAGAACATTTCCGGCACCGGACAACTGAGAGGCAACAGCGGTTTGTTCCTGGCTTCGATGGGCAAGGGCGATCTGGGATATGAACTCCAGATTCTTGACAACTATGATAACAAGACTTATACTAATGGTATGGCGGGAAGTATTTACAAACAGACAACTCCCCTGGTAAACCCATCAAAGAAAGCCGGCGAATGGCAGACTTATGATATCATCTGGACGGCTCCTACTTTCAAAGCTGACAGCTCTGTAAATACACCTGCAAATGTTACGGTATTGTTTAACGGCGTGCTTGTACAGAATAATTTTGAACTGAAGGGACCAACGCAATATGTGGGTCCTGCGGCGTATCGTCAGGCACATGGCCCGCTTCCTGTGAAGCTTCAGGCACATGGAGACAAGAGTGAGCCCGTAAGTTTCCGCAATATCTGGTTGCGCGAGTTGTAGGGGAGATTTCTTGCTTCGCTGGAAACAAAATCACTGTACTATTTGATGCTGCCGGGCGCGGAAATACGCCCGAAGGCATCAAATAGTACAGTGATTTTGTTTTTAAAGATTATCCTCCAGGTAATCCTCCCCTATCCCGCGCATCCGGCAAAGCGGATAAACAGGGCGGGCAAACATTAAGGATAAACCGGAAGGATAAAGAGCAGAGGCGATTAGTGTTTTAACCAGCTGGAGGGAATTTCCGTAGGCTGAGATCCGTTTAAACTATACTTCAGCTTTAAGGTATAACCTCCTCCGCCTTCAATGAAATCGAGGGCGATCGGCTGCAGACCTTTACGGAGTGCCACCTGTCCGCTTTTTTCAAAAGGGCCGTGCGGTCCGTCATTGTCAACTACTTCCCTGCCGGCAATTTTCAGGATACCGCCATCATCACAGTTCAGGTAAAAACTATAGATGCCGTCAGCTGGAATGTCCAGGTAGCCCTGGTATTTCAGGCAGAAACTTGGGGCGTCCGCCTTTTGGGGTACAACGATACCCTCAACAGTAAAGACAGCCTTTGGTTCACCTGTGATTGATTTCGCATTCTTAAATTCACCCGGATAGTAATTACAGCTTAAGCCAGGGTTCGAGACAAAGGTTTGCACCGGCGTTGCAAGATCCTGCTGCGTATACTGCAGATCATAGATGTCGCTTCTTCTTCCCATAGACGTAAATGCAGCGAGACGGATGGACATATTTTTACTGATCTTTAGGGGAGCATTCAGCGCTGCTGAACTCAGTGAAGGCAAACTACCGTCCGTTGTGTAACGGAAAGTCAGATCAGCCAGTGGCTTTGCCGGATTTAAAACGGTCTCATCTGTAAATACATTACGTTCCACTAATCCAGAGACGTCTGGCAGGCGATAGCTTACGTTCAGCGCATCCAGGCGGGGGAATTGTAGTTTCAACCGCTGCAGATATCCTTCGTAACGATCCTTATTGCTCCATAACACTTCAGCCAGTGCTGTCATTCTTGGAAAAATCATATAGTCGGCACGGTTTTCCGAAGGAATTTTCTCCGACCAGGTATTGGCCTGTGCGCCGATGATGCCTTTGGCTTCAGCAGCTGGAAGTTTAGCCGGGATAGGGTTAAAGTGATAAACCTCATATAGTGAGTTGCGGTCGGGCTCGTTATCAAAATACAAAGGGTTTCCTGGCGACATCACTACCTGGTTGCCATTTTTAGCCGCTTTCACCGGTGCGTCAGGCACCCATGAGCGCCAGTACATTACTACTGCCGTGGAACTGATGCCATCTTCCAGGATCTCGTCCCAGCCGATCAGCTTCCTGCCTTTGGAGTTGAAGAATTTTTCCATGCGGTTGATAAAATAGCTTTGCAGCTCGGCAGTAGTTTTAATATTGTTTTTCGCCATTAGCTCCCTGCAGCTTTCGGCTTGCTCCCAGGAACTGCGGTCAACTTCGTCACCTCCGATATGGATATACTTACCTGGGAAAATTTCCATGACCTCTGTAAACACGTTCTGCGCAAATTCAAACGTTGTTTCCTTGCAGGGACAGATCGGCGTCGTAAACAGCTTGCCCCATTTATTCTCCCCGTTTGCAGTCAGGAAAGGATAGCTGTTTATTGCCGCCATCATGTGTCCGGGCATGTCGATTTCAGGAATGATATCGATATGTCTTGCCAGTGCATAAGCCACAACACCCTTCATTTGCTGCTGGGTATAAAATCCACCATACAAAGTCTTTCCATTTTTCTGGATGATGTGTTTGGGATCAATCACAAAATCCGGATTATTTTTGGACCTAACCATCACGGCCGAATCCTGGTTGTTGAATGTTCGCCAGGCACCCTCCTCAGTTAGTTTGGGATATTTTTTGATCTCAATCCTCCAGCCCTGATCATCGGTAAGATGCAGGTGCAGTTTATTGAACTTATACAATGCCAGCAGGTCGATAAACTTCTTTAAATAGGCTACAGAAAAAAAGTGCCGCGAAACATCCAGGTGCATACCTCGCCAGGCATAGGCAGGCTGATCTGCGATCGTAACTGCCGGTACTGAAACCGACTTCAGCAGTGTCTTGCTGTGTTCATCCGAAGGAAGCAGCTGTCTCAGTGTTTCTATGCCTCTGAAAGCCCCTGCAGGTTCCTTTGCAGACAGTACAGCAGAATTTGCAGTAACAGCAAGGCGATAACCTTCAGGAGCGGCAATGCCCGCATCATACTTCAATACAATTGATTGTGCTGCCGCACCTGTGCTGGCCCTTTTCAAGGGGCTGCCGAGGTATTGCTGCATCAGCAGGTTCAGCTGAGCTGCTTCATTCTCAAAACGACGGTCTGCCGAAACAATCAGGGTTTTCGCAGTAATGGTGAAATTGCCTTTGCCTTCATTCAAAACTGAAGGGTAAGGGATAAGAGGAAATTTATTATTAACTTCCTGTGCATGGGCACCGTGAATAAAACTGCCGCCCAGAATAAAGGCAAGGCAGATCACTTTACGGTAATGGTAAATATTCATGTATGCGAATGATTTAATGGTTGCTGCGATTAATAGATATGGCGCGCAGCCTCGCTCCTTTTAATCAGTTCTTCCTTTTTGATATTGATCTGTTTGCCAATCGGCTTGCCGTCACGGTAAGTCACCGCGTTGAGCTGTGATGCTCCCATCGGGAAATTCAGTACAGAACCATCATACTTTAGGGCATGAAGATCAGGGAATGTGTTGTCAAATGTATAGTAGATTTCCAGTCCCGGCACCTCGGTACCCATGGTCAGCGATACATCATTACGTCCCTCTTTTACCGGTTTGAATATCACATTATAACAGCTTTTCGAATAGTTGATATCGGCTGCATCCAGACGGGTAAATTCATTTTCCAGTCGGCTCATAAAATCCGGCCAGTTCTTTTTGGATTTTGGGCTCCAGTATACTTCTGACAGGGCGATAGATCGGGGCCATACCATATATTCCATATGTCTGTAGGTAGGCACTGATTCTGTCCATAAATTTCCCTGGCCACCCAGGATCAGTTTCTCATCAATTCCGGCCGGAACAGGTTCATAATTGTAACTGTCGCTTAATCTGCACAGCCCATACGTATCTGGCTCTGCAAGCGGATCGCCCTGGTAAAGGTCAAGATAAACATAATCCCATGGTGTCATCACCACAGGGTGATTCATCTTTGCCGCTTCAATCCCACCATTCATTCCCCTCCAGCTCATTACCGTCGCAGATTGTGCCAGTCCACCCTGAAGAATTTCGTCCCAGCCGATAAGTTTTTTTCCTTTCGATTCCAGGATCTTCTCCAGTCTCTTGATAAAATAACTTTGCAGCTCTTCCACATCTTTTAATCCCTCTTTAGCCATTAACTTCTGGCAGTCGGGATTTTTCTCCCAGTAACCTTTATAAGCTTCATCACCCCCTATATGAATATAAGGATTGGGAAAAAGTTTAGCTACTTCGGTAAACACCTTATCCAGCGTCTTATACACATTCTCATTGGATGGATCCAGAGAGTTATCGTCCTGCGGATCCGTTCTCCATCCAGAATTTACGCTGTATTGTTTCTTTGTGCTGCTTAGCGAGGGATAGGTGCTGATCATTGCCAGACTGTGTCCCGGAACATCAATTTCAGGCAGTATCGTTACATATCGATCCTGCGCATATTTGACCACTTCTTTTATATCCTCCTGGGTATAAAAACCTCCGTATGTCGCTTCCTCATTGGCAAGAGCAGGCAGAAACGTGCCCCATCGCCCTGTTCTTTTCACGCTGTATGCTCCTTTTTTAGTGAGCTCAGGCAAACTTTTGATTTCAATTCTCCAGCCCTGATCATCTGTCAGGTGCCAGTGGAAAGTATTGTATTTGTATTTTACCATTTCATCGATAAAACCTTTTACTTCTTCTTTTGTAAAAAAATGTCGGCTCACATCGAGCATCAAACCTCTCCAGCCGAATCTTGGGTAATCCGTCACTTCAACTGAAGGAATGGTCCAGCTGACTGCAGTCTTTTGCTGCCTGGCTTCTATAGCTGATGGCAATAGCTGTATGATGGTCTGCAGTCCGTAGAAAGCACCTGCAGCTGTATTGGCAGTCAGGGTAATCTGTTCCGGACTTACCTTTAAACGGTAGCCTTCATTACCAATTTCCCCATCATTTTCTGTGTTGAGTACAACTGTAATTTTCTTTGTCCCCTTTGTTTTACTGACATCTATACCTGTGGCACGCTGAATTTTCGCTGAAAACCATTTGAGGCTTTGCTGAAGCTGTTTGTTCTTTGCTTTCAGTTCCAGGTAAACAGTGTTATCCAGGCTAAATTCCCCTATCTGTTCCGTAAGGGATACCGGTTCGGGTATTAAATGTACCCTGCGTGGTTCAGCAGCTTTTAAATGAAGCGCGGAGGCCGAAATAAAAAGGGTTAGCAATAAAATAATTTGAATTTTTCGCATATCTTCTGAGGTTCAGGTTGATTATTTAGGGCAGTTTTGGCCAGGTGGCGAAACGACATTCTAAATAAATCAAAAGATCTTGCAAAACCTATCGTTTTTAATTTTTTTAAGAAGTTTTAGCCTCTTTAACAAAGAAAATACAATAGGAAACGCGGCGGATTAATCTCAGGTAGTACCCGGGCAAGTCTTTTAAAAAACATGTATACCACTATAGTTTATCAAAGTATAGGTAAGAAAGAAGACAATAAAAATACCGAAAGACCAGCTAAAATACCGGGTTATGTTGCTGAAGCTTTTTTTGAAGGGCATCAGCAAAACTGTATTGAGCAACATCAGCAGGGCTGATATAAAAAAATTGACAATGATCAGCAGGGTAGAGAATATAATTACAAATATAAGCGGCTGGATCAGTATTCCTGCAGCCAGGCCATAGAGTAAACCGGAGATACCTGCAATAAGCAACATCCAGAAACCGTAAATCAATCCTTTT
>NZ_JBEVDX010000086.1:0-26227 GCF_040513095.1 Pedobacter sp.
ATCGGTGATTACAATATCATGCCAACCGATCTGGATACTTATAAACCGGAAAAATATAAAAACAATGCACTCTTCAGACCAGATGCACGTCATCTGTTCCAGGATTTGCTTGATGAAGGTTATATTGATGCTATACGTAAGCTTTATCCCGATGAACCTATATATACTTTCTGGGATTATCTGAGGAATGCTTATGGCAGGAACGCAGGCTTGCGACTGGATCATTTCCTCTTAAATGATATTGCCGCAGAGAGGCTAGATGCTGGAGATGTTGATAAACATGTTCGTGGCTGGGAGCATTCCAGTGATCACGCGCCGGTATGGATTACCTTAAATGATGAAGAGGAGAACGATGATGACGACGTAACGGAGAACACTAAAGATCATTCGAAAGATCCGGCGACTTCACAAAACCTTAAACAATATAACAAGAAGCGTGATTTTAACAAGACCGCTGAGCCCAAGGCGGGCAAGGCTGCCGATGAAGGGATGCTTCGTTTTGTTATCCAGAAACATGACGCTACCCGCCTGCATTATGATTTTCGCCTAGAAATGGATGGTGTGCTGAAAAGTTGGGCGGTACCCAAAGGGCCCTCTACGGATCCCAAGACAAAGCGGCTTGCAATGATGGTAGAAGATCATCCTTATGATTACCGTACATTTGAAGGCATTATCCCAAAAGGGGAATATGGTGGTGGCACTGTAATAGTGTGGGATGAGGGGACATACGAACCTATTGCAAAGATCAAAGGGAAAAAAGCTCAGGAAAAACACTTACTTGAACAGCTGGATGCAGGATCGGTGAAGATCATTTTGCATGGGCAAAAACTCAATGGCGAATTTGCTTTAGTCAAAACTCACGGAATGGGTGAAAACGGCTGGCTGCTGATCAAGCACAATGATGATTATGCATCGAACGATGATATTACCTTAAACGGCAGATCGGTACTTTCTCAAAAGACCATTGATGAAATGGAGAAAAGTTCCGTTTCAGAAAGCAGCGGGGATTATGCGGTAGCCAGAAATGATGGCCAGTTACCTAAGCTCTCTATGAGTGATTTGCAATTGCTTTTGGATCACGGAACAGATTCCAAAATACCTATAGGAATGAAGCCCATGCTTGCCACACTAACGGATAAACCCTTCGATAGTGATGACTGGGTGTATGAAATTAAATGGGATGGATACCGTGCCCTGGGATTTTGTCTTCACAACGGAGATGTACAACTGCTTTCCCGCAATAACAAACAATTCAATGAGAAATTCTTTCCCATTTATGAGATCCTCCAAAGCTGGAAAATGGATATCGTAGTCGACGGCGAAATCATAGTTATCAATGACAAGGGAGGTTCCAATTTTGGTGATCTGCAGAACTGGAACAGCGAAAAAGATGGAGAACTGGTTTACTATGTTTTTGATATGATTTGGTACGATGGAAAGGATCTGTCTGATCTCCCTCTTGTAGACCGTCAATCAATTCTTGCGTCGGTGCTGCCTCTGGATGATGACCGGATCAGATTGAGCAAGGTTTATAAATCTGAGGGAATAGAGTTTTTTAATGCAGCTTCCAAAATGGGGCTTGAAGGTATTATTGCCAAAAAGGCGGATAGTCTTTACAGCAAAAATAACCGTTCTGCAGAATGGCTTAAGATAAAAGCCAATAAAAGGCAGGAAGTAGTTATTGCGGGCTTTACCAGGAATGAGGACACATCAAAAATGTTCAGTTCTCTTCTTTTGGGTGTTTACGAGGATGGTGTACTTTACTATGTAGGTAAGGTGGGCACAGGCTTCAATGATCAGGATCAGAGAAGCATGATGAAACAGTTTAAACCACTGATCATCGATGACAGTCCGTTTTCAACTTTGCCAGATGTAAATAAACCTTCACGTTTCAGGCCGCATCCTCCAAAAGCGAAAGCTACCTGGCTGCGGCCCGAGCTTGTCTGTGAAGTCGCCTTTACTGAAGTAACCAGCGACGGCGTTTTTCGTCACCCTTCATTTAAAGGAATGCGTACCGATAAAAGTGCTTCTGAAGTAGTAAGGGAAGGGGCTGTCCCTGTTGGCGATATCGTGAACGCGACAAAAGATGTTACTGCGCAGGATACTGTGGAGGCAATTAGCGAACCACTAAAGGCTAAGAAAATGTTACTGAGTTCCAAAGCAGATACACAGCTGTGTACCGTTAATGGCCGTCAGTTAAAGTTTACTCACCTCAGCAAGCTATATTGGCCTGAGGATAAAATAAGCAAGCGTGAGATGTTTAATTACTATGATCAGGTAGCAGATTTTATTTTACCTTATCTGAAAGACAGACCTATGTCTTTGAACCGTTACCCTGGTGGTATTCATTCGCAGAGTTTTTACCAAAAGGATGTTAAGGATAAGGCGCCGGAATGGGCTGATACCTTTCCTTACACAAACAGTGATGGTGAGCGTAAAGAGTATTTGTTAGGCAATGATGAGGCTGCTCTGCTTTGGATGGCCTCATTGGGCTGTATTGAAATGAACCCATGGTTTTCCCGGAGCAAATCGCCGGATTATCCGGATTACTGTGTGGTTGACCTTGATCCTGATAAAAACACTTTTGATCAGGTTATCCAGGTGGCACAAATGGTGAAAGCGATATTGGATCAGATCGATGTACCTTGTTACCCAAAAACATCAGGATCTACCGGGATACATATTTATATTCCTTTGGATGCACAATATACTTACGAGCAGTCTCAAATGTTTGCCAAGATTATTGTAAACCTTATCCATGAGCAGGTGCCGGATTTTACCAGTCTGGAACGCATGATCTCTAACCGTAAGGGCAAAATGTATCTTGATTTTATGCAGAACAGGGCAGGTGCCACTATTGCAGGGCCTTACTCACTTCGTCCAAAGCCTGGAGCTACTGTTTCTATGCCCCTTAGCTGGGATGAACTGAAGCCTGGGTTAACTATGCGGGATTTTACGATCTATAATGCAGTAGACCGTCTAAAAGAAACAGGTGATCTTTTTAGAGGTGTTTTAGGCAAGGGCATTGATCTTTCTGTTGCAGTACAAAAAGCGAGAGAAATATTTGGTTAAGTACCGCATAATTAATGATATACTAAAAATGTATTTTGTCTGATAGGATAAAACAAATTACCTCGCCATCCAGCGAGGTAATTGTTAAATACAGTATCGCGCTCCAAACATAGGGCTCAAGCTAAAGTACAATATATTTCTTATAGACATAATTTATGTCATAAAAAGTGTTTATAAAGTGTAAATTATATACTGTTTTGTTGTATTTTTACAAATTATTGTATATTATTATTTTTTTAATGCATTTTCCTGCTACGCTCAAACTCTCCTAATCGAACGTATGTCTGTACCTGAATAAAATCTATTTGAGCCATATAAGCAAAACATTTGAACCTTACAGGAAACAATCATGTCTTCAGTTCGTTCATCTTTGTGCTATGACAAACATCACCAAAATTCAATTGGGCCAAAATGGTCCGCTCGTTTCTAAACTAGGTTTAGGATGCATGAGAATGTCTTCTATATGGGGTGGCCCTACACCCGATAGGGCAGAAAGCATTGCTACAATTCATGAAGCGCTTGATTGTGGTATCAATTTCTTAAACACCGGAGATTTTTACGGTGCCGGCCACAATGAAATGCTGATAGGCGAAGCAATTAGAGGAAGGCGGGATGATGCCTTCATCAGTGTGAAATTCGGTGCCATTTTCCATAATGGGCAATGGCTGGGTATGGAACTACGGCCTTTAGCTATCAAGAATTTCATAAACTACTCTCTGACTCGTCTGGGCATCGAAACAATAGATCTTTATCAGCCCAGCAGAATGGACAATAGCGTGCCGGTTGAAGATATCATTGGAACGATTGCAGACCTGGTTAAAGAAGGTAAAGTGCGTCACATAGGTGTATCTGAAATTACGGCCGACCAGCTCCGCAAGGCCAATAGCATCCATCCCATAACTGCACTTGAGATCGGCTATTCACTTGCCGAGCGTCAAATTGAGAACGAGCTGTTGCCTGTAGCAAAGGAATTAGGCATTGGCGTGGTTGCATTCGCAAATACAGCCGAAGGCTTGTTAACTGGTGAAATGAAAGCCCCGCTTGAAGCAAATGACTACCGTAACCATTTCCCGCGTTTTCAGGGTGAAAACCTGGTACATAACCTGGCGAAAGTAGAAGTTTTAAAGCAATTAGCCAACAACAAAGGCTACAGCCCAACTCAAATTGCCATTGCATGGGTAAAGGAACAAGGCACTAGTATCATGCCCTTAGTAAGTATGAGCCGCAGGTCGCGCTTACCAGAAAATATAGCAGCAATGGACATTGTATTTACGCCTGAAGAAATTAACACTTTAAACACTACTTTTACGGTAGGCGCCATTCTTGGCGGCACTTATTTGGAACGTTAAATGGACAGCCCAGCAGAAATACTTCCCGGCGTAATCTTTTATTCTTACTTCTCTACAGAGCGGAAAGAGAAAGTTTGTTTATGGAACCACCATACTTTGATCCTGCAAGTTTCGGGAAAACTTGTACTGGAGACTTCGGTGCAAAACATATCGATGACCGGAGGAGAATTGCTGCTGATCGGGCGAAATCAACTGGGTACAATAACCAAGACGCCCTTAACCGGGGGCAACTACGAGACCATTGTAATATCCCTGCAGGAAGACCTGTTGCGTAAGATCATACTGGAAGAAAAATACGGGGCAGATCGTAAATATATAGGTCCGCCAAATATTTTAATTCCATCCAATGAATTTCTGCGGGGATATTTTCAGTCCATTGTTCCATACGCAAGAAGCGCAGGATCTGAGATGACAGATGAAATGGGGATACTGAAGGTGAAAGAAGGTATTAAATTGCTATTGTTGGCAATGCCAGAACTTCGCAACTTTTTGTTCGACTTTTCGGAACCGTATAAAATAGATCTGGAGAGATTCATGCTCAGCAATTTCCGGTTCAATGTTCCTATTGAAAAATTTGCAATGCTGACAGGTCGCAGCCTGGCAACTTTTAAGCGTGATTTCCAAAAAATATTTGGATTACCGCCACGCCATTGGCTGCTGGAGAAGCGGCTAAATGCAGCAAAATATCTTATAGAAATGAAAAGCCAAAAACCCTCATCCTTTTACCTTGATCTCGGTTTTGAAAGTCTTTCCCACTTCTCATATTCGTTTAAGAAAAAGTTCGGTGTATCGCCTGGTGCAGTTAATTCTTGTCTTTCTTCGGTTGATTAAACTATATTGGATCAAATGAAAGAGCTTTCAGATTTTGTACAATCCCGAATTGCCATTAATCCTGCTGATCTGGAAGTGATCCTTTCCAGATTCAAAGAGAAAACGCTTAAAAAAGGACAGCTAATTCTAAAGCGTGGTCAGATTGCAAATCGATATTTCTATATAAAGTCTGGCGGTTTACGTTTTTTTTATGGCGAATTTGATGAACAGCTCACTGCCTGGATTGTATTCCAGGATGAATTCTTCACTGAAATATCCAGCCTGAGCACTCAAACCCCAACAAGGTTTAATATTGAGGCTATAGAAGAAACCCAACTGATATACATTGCGAAATCTGATATGGATGAACTTTACAAACAGTTCCCCTTATGGCAGGAGTTTGGAAGAATAACCTGGGAAGCAATGGCCGTCCGCAAAATTGATAAGATTATCAGCTTTCAAACCCTATCCGCAGAAGAGCGCTATTTAGATTTTTTAGCTAATTCTGAGCTTGTTAAGAGAATACCCGTTAAACAAATCGCGTCTTACCTGGGTATAACGCCTAATGCATTGAGCAGAATCAGAAAAAATATCAGGTAGTCCATTATCTACCAATTGGTAGTTTTGCCCTGAACATTCTCATTTACATTTGTCATATCTAAAAATGATGAAATATGGAGAACTTAATACTGGTAGCAGGTGCTACAGGTAATCTTGGACAGAAAATTTGCCGGGAACTGATTAAGAGAAATGTGAATGTAAGAGCAATTGTTCGCGAAAATGGCAATGCAGAAAATCTTGGAGTGCTCGAAAAAATGGGGGTGGAGATCTTGAAATTGGATTTCTCGAACCAGCAGCAATTGATTAGTGCATGTACTGGAGTATCCTGTGTTGTTTCTGCATTAGCAGGCCTTCGCGATGTCATTATTGATGTTCAGACTGAATTATTGGACGCAGCTATAGCTGCAGGTGTCCAACACTTTATTCCGTCAGATTTCTCATCCGACTTTACAGCAATGCCAGAAGGGGAGAACCGCAACTTTGATCTCAGAAAAGAATTTATGGAAAAGATTGATTCAAGCCGTATCATGGCTACTTCCATCTTTAATGGATGTTTTGCAGATATACTCCGCTACAATACCCCTTTGTTCAACGTACGGGATCAAACTATTGCGTATTTCGGGGATAAAGCAGATTGGAAAATAGATTTTACCACGATGGATGATACTGCAGCCTTTACAGCGTTAGTGGCATTGGATGATAAAGCGCCGAGATCTCTGAAGATTGCGAGCTTCAGTGTGAGCCCGAACGATCTGGTTCAGATAAGTGAACAAAGTAAAGGCAGTAGATTTAAGCTTGTGAAAATGGGTACTATGGAAGAATTTTCTGCTACTAACAAATTGCTTCGGGCTGCCGATCCTGCCGGAGAAAATACTCTCTACCCTAAATGGCAGCAGGCGCAATATCTTTATAGCATGTTCTTTGTTCATCACGGGACACTTGCTAATGATAGATATGAAGGCTTACAATGGTCAGTTGTAACAGAAAACATCTAATTCTACAATCATGTCTATCTAAAATAAAAACGATCTGTATCATTATAGTGATGAAGAGCTGATCAAAAAGTGGCCGGGCTTTGAAAGCAAGTATGCACAAGTAAATGGGATAAAATTGCACTATGTAGAAGGAGGAGAGGGCGAGCCGCTGATCTGCCTTCCAGGGTGGCCGCAAACGTGGTATTCTTTCCTTACCGTAGCGCCAGACCTTGCCAAACATTACAGGGTCTTTGTAATTGACATTCGCGGAATGGGCAGTTCGTCAAAGCCGGAATCTGGTTACGACAAAAAGACAATGGCGCAGGATATTTACGAATTTATCAACCTGCTTGGGCTGGGGTGTGTGAACGTTCTGGGGCACGATATTGGCGGTATGGTTGCTATGAGTCTTGCTTTCAATTATCCGGAGCTAATAGCAAAACTTATCATCATGGACGGTGCCCATCCAAGTGAAGGCATGATGCAGATGCCTCTGATTCCACAGAAGGGGACCTTCAATGCAAAAATGGATGGTAATGCTCCATATGCCTGGTGGATGGGATTTAATCAGGTGAAAGATTTGCCGGAAAAATTACTGGAAGGCCGGTTTCAATACTTGCTTGACTGGCTTTTCTCATACGTAATGATCGATGATTCAAAAATGCCGGCATTTGACAGAGCAGTATATAGCATGATAGAAAGCAAAGCAGACCCTGAAGATTACCTCAGGGTCTGTTCTCATTCAATATTACTTTATTTCTTTTTTTTAGCGCGTGGATTAGGACCTGCCTTAGCTTCCATGTCTTTTAAAGTTTTATCCTTAAATTCTGTAAAAGCGTCAGCTAATTTCTGAAGATCCGGATCTAGTCCCGGCGCAAATTCTTCTGGCCTTTCAGGCGCTGGAGGAATAGGATAAGAATTTTTTGGCTCTTTCAGTGTAACCAGTTCAGTACCATCGTTAGATGGAGAGCTGCCCTGAAATATCTTACCCATTTCTGAACCATCCAGCCTGAAAGTATACTGTTCACGGTTGATACCCGCGTCAATCAATTTTTTAACTTCAGGATATTGCGAAGAATCAAATTTGGGAATTGGCAGGATTTTGCCCCAGTTAACGCCTAATGTTTCCAGCGCTTTGGCAAAAGCCATTTCGTGAGCTTCATCCCTTGCAATCAGAAATGCAACAGTTGCCCTCAATGTCTTATTTGATGACATTTGATAGATCCTGCATTTTTGCAGCCTTCCGGTAGATTCAAGGACAAGATTATCCATCAGGTCAAGTACCAGATTACCATGGTTGTGAACGTAAGACCCGCTCCATGGATTTCCTGCTGCATCAACGGGTAATGCACCCTGTGCTCCGTGAATAAAATGGTGTGGATTTTTCTGGTCTTTGGCCATATCCATCACCGGGTCTCCGCCCTTGCCAGGTACGTCAAATTTTGAACCATGGTACTCCGGAGCACCATCCAGTAAACGGGAAATGGTTTTAGTAATCAGCTCAACGTGACTGATCTCTTCAATACCAATACCCTGAATAAGATCCAGGTAGGGGATACCATCACCGCGAAAGTTGAAACTCTGGAAGAGATACTGCATCATTGTACGCATCTCACCAAACTGTCCGCCCAGGCCTTCCTGTAACGCATTTGCTGCCGACGGATCTGGCTGATCGTCAACGATGGGATTGATTAAACTTTGAACATGATAAAACATAAGATAGAAGTTAGGTTTACAACTCAAGGTTTTATAAATTCCTTGCTGGCCCCTATAACTAGCTAAGCACTACATTGTTTAAACTTTTTTAAATTTCCCCGTTTGGGAGCTCAATGTAAAATATAGTGCCTGTGTTTTCTCCATTATCTGCAACTGTTACGAGTAGGGATGTATCCTGATCGGTTATCGTCAGCGCTATAGTTCCCCCATCATTAGTAAATTTCAAAGAATTGGAAAGAAGGTTATTCAGGATCTGGAAAAACTTATCCTCGTCAATTTCAATCTAAATCTTGTCCATATTGCTACTGAGAGTGAAATTTTTCCTGAGCTCAACCTCGCTGTTGTCATATTCATCCATCATGACCTGCATTTTACTGACAAGCTCAATTCTTTTTTTAACCAGCTTTACACCAAAGCTTTCTATAAATTCCTGATTGATAAAATTACGGATGAGGTCAATACACTTTTTGCTGGTTCGATTGATCAGACTTAAGTATTGTCGAACCCTCTGTTCACCTGGAAATGTTTCCGGATCAGTAAGCAAACTGGAAACTGATTGAATAATACCAATAGGACCCATTAAATCATGCGAGATGATATTTAAAATGGAGTTCTTTTTCTTATTATGCTCATTTAGAACATTGAGGTAATCCCTCATTGCAGTCGGATTTTCTGCATCGCAACCGATGACGTGCTGTCCGGAGGCTGTTACCGCTAAAATAGCATTTAACTTGTAATACCTGATTTCTTCATTGATCAACAGCCGGCACTGAAGATCTGGGATGTTTTCACCTGATTTGCAAGCCTGAAAACTGAGCCTAACATACTCTAAATCTTCAGCGTGAATATAGGATGCTAATAAAGCAGGATTTGTAACCTAACCAAAACATTAATCAAATGCAGGATTTGAATAAATAATTGTGCTGGTAAATAAATTAATCATTTACCAGCACCCTTTTTATATGTTTCTATCAATTACAAGTATAAGTACTTATCTATATAACACATATTTCGAATAAACATCCTCAGAAAAATCAAAATAGCGTATATGGGACATAAACATAAATGTCTTAGAGGAGTTATAGCCATTCCTCCGCTGCTTTATAAATTATCTGCGGATTTACAAAAAAACTAATATGGAAGCTATCAGTAAAATTGGTTATCATGCATCCCATGAGCAGTTTAGTCCCTCAGTTTTGATTGACTTTGTTAAGCAAGCAGAAAGTGCCGGTTTTGAAGCTATCAACTGCTCAGATCACTTTCATCCATGGAGCGAAGAGCAGGGGCACAGTGGTTTTACTTTTGCCTGGCTGGGTGCCGCAATGCAAGCCACAAGCCTGCCATTTGGATCTGTATGTGCTCCGGGCCAGCGTTATCATCCTGCAATAGTAGCACAGGCTATCGCTACACTTGCAGATATGTTTCCGGGGCGGTATTCGATTTCCCTGGGGAGCGGTGAAGCAGTGAATGAATGTATCAACGGAGAAAAATGGCCTGGTAAGCAAGAGCGTAATGACCGGCTTAAATCGAGTTTTGAGGTGATCCGCAAGTTGCTTAAGGGTGAGACGGTTACTGAGCACAAAACCATTCATGTGGAAAACGCAAAGTTATATACGCTGCCCGAAACTCAGCCGCAACTATTTGGGGCAGCTGTTACAAAAGAAACAGCGGGATGGATGGGCAGCTGGGTAGATGGTTTGATCACTGTTAGCAGGTCACATGCTGAGTTGAAGGAGGTTATAGATGCCTTCAGGGCTGGAGGTGGCGAGGGAAAACCTATTTATCTAAAGGTGCAGCTTTCTTATGCCGCTACTGAAGAGGAAGCTCTGTCAGGAGCGTATGACCAATGGAAAAATAATGTGCTTCCCAGTAACCTACTTTCTGATCTGCAAAAGGTAAGTCATTTCACCTCAGCTGCCTCGTTTGTAAAGCCTGAAGATTTGAAAAATATGGTGAATATTTCTTCTGATCCGCAACGACACTTGGACTGGATTGGAGAATATCAATCGCTGGGTTTCGATAAAATATTTTTGCACAATGTAAATAGGGGCCAGCAGTTTTTTATAAGCGAGTTTGGTGAGAAGGTATTACCTTTTCTGAAATAGGTATTAGCTATAGAGCTTCTTACTACTATGCGGTGCAGCACCAGCAGGTCTTCGTTTATTTTAAGTAAGCGCGATTTATTCTTATCAAACCAATATTCTGAAACAATTACGTTCACTCAAGTGTACCTACGGCGGTGTTGTACAAACTTAACAGAACGTAAAAGAAAGAAATATGATAAACTTATTGATCGCGGATGACCATGCCGTTGTTAGACACGGTGTGAAACTGATTTTAGAGTCAAATTCTACGTTTAATATTGTTGGAGAGGCCAGTTCAGGAAAACAAGTACTTCATCTGCTGCTAGATGGGGTAATGCCTGATATCATCATTACAGATTATCTGATGCCAGACATGGACGGGATAGAACTAACCAAAATTCTGAGAGACAAATACCCAAGTGTCAAGGTTATTTTTTTGTCGATGGTAGAGGAAAGAAATATCGTTGCAGAGGCTTTTCGTTATGGTGCTGTAGGTTTTTTGCTGAAGGATGTTAAACCCCTGGAGCTGAATTTCGCAGTTGAGCATGTATTCCATAATGAGCATTATATCAGCTCTGCTATCACAGTTGATTTATTGGAGAGGTCATTATTATTGGCCATTCCAGTTAGCGTACCTAATAAAGAATTTAATCTGAACTCCAGGGAAGCCGAGATCCTTGAATTGATTTCAGAAGGCTTATCAAATAAGGAGATTTCGGACAGACTGTATATCAGTAAGAGGACAGTTGAGGGTCATAGAATGTCTTTGATGAGTAAGATAGGAAGTAAAAATACAGCGTCTCTGGTCAAGTCGGCTATGCGCAGCGGCCTGCTTAGTTAATACTTTCGCTACCTTCTTGTAAGCGCAGGGGGGGCAGCGAAAGTTTGTTAGGTTATTATCAATACATTTCGGGGCCAAACAGATCGACCGTTTTGTCGCCGACTATAGCATTTCCCAGACGCTGAAGATCATCACCATCCAGTTTAATGTTTGGCTCGCCTACGGTTTCCCAACTTCCCAATGATGAGTGTTTTATAACAATATCGTATACAAGATCTGCAACTGGTAAATCACCAATACCGAAAGAATCTTCGTCGCTCAAAATACAGCCAAACTTATCCTTTTCAATTTCCTCCACTGTAACATGTGTAAGCAAATTATTCTTTTCAAACTGTGTTCTAAATATTCCCATGGTCGTATATGATTTAATGTGCTGTTCTGCCAGTACTGGTTTAAAGAACATGTAAATGCAAAGTCTGTTTGTCCGGCACTACGTGTTTACTATAAGATTAGTACGGTTTTTTATAGGTAGTTATAGTGTATGAATACCGCAAAATGGATAAACTACCTGAACTTTACCTGCAGGCTTATTAAGCAAAACAAATAGTGCTTTAGCTTGTCGTGTGTCTATTCTCTAACCAAATTTTGCTATGACAACATTTTCTCTTACCGTACAGAGTGATAATTATACTGTACTCCATCATCCTTGTATCAGCAACTTTGTTATTATCCGCCACCAGACTGCAGAATACATGATGATGAAAATGTCAGGTGGCAAATGGAGGTGCTTAAATGACAATCCCTTCTGCAGTTATATTCCAGCGGATACGATAAATCATCTGTTGATGCAGAATTTGGAGAGTAGTAAAATTTTACTGGATAGTAATCAGGGAGGATGATGTTTAACAGGTATTTCAAAAATATGATATGAAACAACTAATAATTGTAATGTTATTTTTCACTTTAGCTTCTTCTGGCTGTGGTTGGAGCAATCTCAATGGCTACGCAAATAGCAATAGCAATAGCAAAAAACTCAAAAGTAAGCCTGTCATTAAAGATAGCGTGCGGCGTCGTGATAATGGTAGTTACGAAAATAAAAGGCCCCGACTGTAGACAGTCAGGGCCTTTTAAGCATCCTCCATTAAAGGATTATTTATTTAATTCTTTTTTAACAGCCGCTCTGGAAGAACCAACCTTGCCGATTGCATCGCGAACTTCCTTCGGTGATACACCAAATTCTTTAGCCGCATATTCTACCTCACTTGCATCATGGCTATCAATTTTACTATCATCTCTTCCATCTTGTTTATTCTTACTGTCTGACATAGGTTTTATGTTTAGTGTATTGCTTTAACACGGCTGGTCCATAGAGGTTTTTAAAAAATTGTTTCGTTTAGATGAATGAATGCGAAAAGGCCTTGTTAGCACACGTCTTTCACTATGGCAGCGAGGATGAATTGCTATAATTGGAACTAAACCGCAAACTCTTTGCGTATGATTTCTGCTCCTGCGCTTAAAGCATCTAACTTACTACTTGCCACGTTTCGGGATAAAGGAGCCATACCACAATTTGTGCTGGGGTAAAGGTTTTCGATATCTACAAACGCAAGCGTTTTACGTAGGGTATCAGCTACTTCTTCGGGTGTTTCGATCGTGTTAGATGCCACATCAATTGCACCAACCATTACTTTTTTCCCGCGAACGAGTTCAATTAAATCTAAGGGCACGTTTGAGTTGTGGCATTCTAAGGACACGATATCAATATTAGAAGCTTGAATTTTAGGGAAAATTTCTTCGTACTGGCGCCACTCTGAGCCCAATGTCTTTTTCCAATCATTATTGGCTTTTATTCCATAACCGTAGCAAACGTGTACAGCGGTTTCGCAGTGTAAGCCTTCAATGGCTCTTTCTAAGGCTGCCATTCCCCAATCGTTCACTTCATCGAAAAAAACATTAAACGCAGGTTCATCGAACTGTATAATATCTATCCCAGCTTCTTGCAGTTCTTTTGCTTCTTCATTCAGTAGTTTCGCAAATTCCCAAGCCAATTTTTCTCTGCTGAAGTAATGGGCATCGTACAAGGTATCAACCATGGTCATCGGTCCTGGTAACGCCCATTTTAAGGGCTTATCTGTCAGTTTACGTAAAAATTTAGCATCCTCAACAAAAACTGCTTTTTCCCGTGCAAGCTCACCTACGACCATTGGCACACTTGCATCATAACGGTCACGGATCTTTACGACCCTACGGTTTTCAAAATCTACACCAGTTAAATGCTCAATAAAAGTGGTTACGAAATGCTGGCGTGTTTGCTCACCATCACTAATGATATCTATCCCTGCCAATTGCTGACCCTGCAATGAGATACGCAAAGCATCTTGTTTCCCTTCTACTAACTGATCACCTTCTAGTTTCCAGGGTGACCATAGTTTTTCGGGTGCTGCGAGCCAGGCAGGTTTGGGTAAGCTTCCCACAATTGAGGTAGGCAATAATTTTTTCATAATAAAATAGTTTTAATGTGTTGTATAATCAAAGAGCGAAATTGGCAGACCACTGTTCTAATATTCTTTTATAGGGCTTAATAAAATTCTCATCGGCGAACTTACCTTGTTCAACAGCGAGCCGGCTGCGCTCTTCGCGGTCATAATCCACACGAGTCAATGAATAATCTTCGTGTTTAAGACTAGGTTTATAGATTTTCCCAGCCACTGAATTTGCATTGTAAATTTCGGGTCGATAAATCTTCTGGAAAGTCTCCATCGTGCTGATTGAGCTGATTAGTCCAAGATCAGTATAATCAGCAATTAAATCTCCGGAATGATAAAAAGCCATCGGTGCAGCACTGTTCAAAGGCATGAAAAACCGAACCTTTAAGCCCATCTTAGAGAAATATTCATCAGTAATAGAATATTGATCCTGCAGATACTCAAAACCCAGAACCGGATGCTGATACTCAGTGCGAGTATAAGTTTTATTACTCGATACGCTTAGGCAAATGACTGGTGACATCTTGAAGTGCTTTTTATAGGTGACTGAACTCACAAAGCACTTATAAAGTTGTCCGTGCAAATCACCAAAATCGTCAGGAATACAAAACGTAGGTTTATCCTTGTTGTACTCGATCAATGAAATACTAAAGTCATAATCACGTACATAAGAAGAGAAATTATTTCCGGCAATACCTTCGATATGCTGGTTAGTCTTACGATCAAAAATATTCGTTTTTAAAACTTCAATCATCGGCAGATTGTTAATACCATTTTCACCCTCAATACCCATCGTTACTGTGACGATTTCAAGTTCTACCCTGTAACGATCATTTTTTGGATTATCCAAATAAGCCAGTGCATTGAATCGATTGTTAATCATATTCAATGCATTCCTTAAGTTTTGTTGGCGATTAGCTCCTCTAGCCAAGTTTGCAAAATTGGTTGTCAGACGCGTTTGACTTGAAGGGTGATAATTTTCATCTAAACAAGTGGACTTTAGTGTGAACACAAAGTCAATCTTGTTTATGTTTTGGGTGTTTTCCATGTATTTCTTTTTGTTTACTCTAGAATCTTTTGATCTGATCGCCTTCAGTTTTTTAGCTGTCTTTGGCTACCGATGCGCATGTAATCCAGATTTTGGGTTAGTATGTTGTTAACTTTTTAAATGGTTAAATGATCATTAAAAAAGTTCCTGGCTATTCCGGATACGTCAGGTAAAAAAGATCTAAGGGGGAGATAGTATACAATTAGGCACAATTGACCCATGAGGGATCGCACCTTTGAGCTATACAATCTGACCAATAACCTCTTTACGCGGAAGCATCGTCAATTCAGTTAAGGCAGGTATCCTGACTTTGTAACGGCTTATACCGGCCTTCCCGCTTGCGCAGTGACCATTATTGGTGAAGCCTTTGTGTGTTACTTACAGTTGCGCGACAGCTCGTGATTTGCACACGATTCCCTATTAATTCACCATTAAGTAAAACCTTTCCCGATTGCTGAAAAAAGCAAAGAACCATGAGTTTTAAACTCTGGTCAAAGTTACATAAACAGTTATTAAAGCTGTAATGAGATGGAAACTTCGGCTGAAATCACTTTTAATACATACTTTATTGAATTTTTATCCGGTTTTCAAGTAATTTAGCGTCAATTACAAGTGATTTATGCTATGGAAAAATTGGATGAGATCGATCTGAAACTATTAAAGATATTAGGCAATGACTCAAGTCATACCATTAAAGAGCTCGCAGCGAAAGTAAATTTGACGCCATCTCCAGTTGTGCAGCGTGTCAAACGCCTGGAAACTGCCGGATATATCAGAAAATACATCGCCTTGCTTGACCCAGAGAAATTCAACCAGGGTTTTATTGTGTTTTGTAATATCCGGCTTAAACAGCACGACCGGAAAATAGGTCACCGCTTTGTAGAGGATATTCTGAAGATCGATGAGGTGGTAGAGTGTTATAATATCTCTGGCGATTATGATTTTTTTTTAAAAGTGTTTGCCAGGGACATGAAGCACTATCAAGATTTTGTGTTTAATAAACTAGGTTCGGTGGAGAGCATCGGAAGTACGCATAGTACTTTCGTGATGGCCGAGATCAAAAACACACACAATATCAGTTTTTAATAACGGCGGAAGTGTACCTGACGAAGCCCCAAGGCAATGTGCAACGGCAAACGCTAATTCATTCAATTCGGATAGCGGTTTTTAATTTGGAGAAGTATGCCCGCCAAATAACTTCCTGGTGGCTTTTTATAAAGGAAGTACATCACTAAAATAAAAATGCCCAGGCTCAATATCATCAGTTTACAAATGGCCGATCAGGCATAAGTAATCCAAATTGATCTGTCTGCAAAGCTGATGTAGGATTTTTTAAGAACGCACCGCAATAACACAAACTGCATTTACAACTTGGGTGCCGTTACGTAAAGGAGTATAAGTGTACATAATATCATCTTGTTTACAGGAATAAGAAATCCCATTATGAAATACATGTTGCAGTGCGGCTATATCCATTTTGTTGCTGCCTTGCCACAGATCGAGCATACATTTATTGACAGCTTCGAGTTTGAATTCAGCATCGCGATAAATGCACATTGCTACAGGCGCTGACATGACAAGTGCGCGAAGATCACGCTTGTACTGTACGGTATTAAGTTTATTCATTTCGCGTTCGCACACATCTGTTGCAATCACCAGAACCGCGGTTGAACGTGTACCGTCTGAACTGTGAATGGGTATGTAACTGTAATCCATAAAAACAGATTCATTTTTTTTCCTTCTGTTGAGCAACACGCGTGCCCCATATTCTTTATGAACTTTTCCTGTTGTAAGTACTTTATTTAATAGCATGGGATATTCCTGATCAACCAGCTCAGGCAAAACTTCAAGTAATGGAGTACCATTAATCGATGGAGGTCTGTGCCAGAGTTCCAGCATTGACTGATTTACAAGGTCTATGGTCAGATTTGAGGAATCTAAAATCGCAGCAGCAACGTGCAAGTCTTCAAAAAGGGTATAGTAATTCTGGAGGGCGTTATTTAACATTACAGGTTTAATTGGTGACGTAATATGTCAATCTGGGAGATTTAATGCAATAATTATTCCTTCAGGCTATATTAATTACAGCTAAATGTGGGATGACAGTGTATTGAGAAGGTATTATCTTAGAAAAGCGGCATTTGGAAAGTGAAACGTGTTTCATCTACTGTAGAATACGCCGATAGAGTTCCATTATGTGCACGGGCTATTTGAGATGCAATATATAATCCCAGACCTAAACCTTGCTGACTTGGAGCACTGGTTTCTCTTTTAAAAGGTTCAAATAAGGTTTCCAGGGCATCGCCCGGTATTGGCTTGCCACCATTAAAAACAGTAAGCTCAAAAGAATTAGACACGATTTTTGCCGCAACCTTTACAGGTTCGTCCGCTGAACCATGTGTTAATGCATTTGCGACAAGGTTTGACAACAATTGTGAAATACGGTCTGGATCGCAGGTGATGGCATCATTAACCTCAAAATCTACAGTAACGGCTCTTTCAGGAAAAATAGCCCGTAGCTCTTCTGTAACATGTAAAATTACTGGTTTTAAGAAGACTTCTTTTAAATCAAGTGATAAACCGCCCCCTAAACGAACCCTTGCAAAATCCATTACATTAGCTATCAGTTCTTCCATCCTCAGGCTGCTGTTTTTTATCATGTCAACGATCAACTTATCACGGTCTGATAAAGCAGAGCGCGTTAAGAGCGAGGCTCCGGATTTTATTGCCCCTAAAGGGTTTCTTAAATCATGCCCTAAAACCGCTATAAATTGCTCTCTTAAAGTGGCAAATTCGCGTTCCTTTTGTAAGGTTTGTTCTGCGTCATTAATAGCAAGACGTAAGTTCTCTTCATAAACCTTTCGCTCAGTAGCCTTATAAACATTCAAACGTATAAACAGGGGATTGTTGTTCTCATCATTTCGAACATACCCATTTAGAAGAACCTGCAGTTTACTTCCATCTTTTAACAACAGTTCTGCAGCGACTTCCTCAAAAGATCCGTGCAGCTTTAATAAGGGCGATAAATGAGTTTCATAAAACATCCTGCTGCCCACAGCCAGTAAGCTGGTGATACGTTTACCAATGAGTTCTTCGGTACTATAACCCAACCATTCCAGTAATTTGGAGTTTATTCTGATCATCTCACCCCGCGGATTTGTTGAGATATAGCCAGATAGTGAATGTTCAAGAAAGTCTTCAAAATTTTGCTCCAGGTTTGCGTCATTCAGGTTTTTTGAATCTGTCGGCATATTATAAATAAGCTTTGATGGCTAATATAGTTTCTTCAGGGGCACTTAAATGGGGGCAATGGCCAGTTGCTTCCAAAATCACAAGTTCACTGCCGGCTATTTTCCTATGGATGTATTCTCCAACTTCAACAGGAGCAATAATATCATTTGAACATTGAATGATTAATGCGGGTGTAGTACATGCACTCAAAACGCTCCTGCTGTCGGACATAAATGTGACACGGGCAAACTGCTGTGCAATGGCAGGGTCAGTACGGCAAAAACTCGCCGATAATTCCTCTGTCAGTTCAGCTCTTTCGGGATTGGCCATAATCATGGGAGCCATAGTCATTGACCAGCCCATATGATTTGTTTTTAACGAATCCAAAAGTTCTTCAACCTCGCTTTTACTGAATCCGCCGACATACTCCCCGTCATTGATGTAAGATGCTGATGGACCAACTAAAATGAGTTTTTTAAATAAATGCGGAGCCCGTTCGGCTGCAAGCAGTCCCATCATAGCACTAACTGAGTGCCCAACAAAAATGATATCTTCTAAACTCAGTTCATTTGCAATACCGATAATATCGTCTGCGTACCCATTTAAATCATTATACTTTTCTGAATCATAAGCCTTCAAGTCAGATTTTCCCGCGCCGACATGATCAAATAAAATAATTTGATGAGAGTCTTCAAACGCTGGGGTAAAAACCTCCACATATTCTGGTCGCAGCCAAAACCATGGGCAAACAGCATAGGAGTTTTGCCATTCCCTTTGATGGTTATGTTGTTTCTTGCAAGTACATTCATTAAAGTTCAGTTTATTAATATGATTAATTAGCTTATAATTGTGAGCTTTACTATGTAAACAGTTTTGTGTACCAATTACTGCAAAAATACACTTATTTGTTTAAACATATTCAGATCTTATGAAGCATAATAGAAATACAAGTGCCTATCTGATTTTAACATTTGTTACGCTAACTGGCAAAGGGCTATATAATACATATTTTGCTAAACATTTGATTTAGCACCGTATTAAGCTATCAATTTGAAATACGAGGAGCATCTGTTTCAGTCCAGCTCTCGTTTATATGTTAGCGGTAAATCACAAGCTATTGGAAAAAGATGGAGGAAAGGTATTAACAGATTTTAGCAAAGCAGCCGGCATGCCGTATTTTACTGCTCATATTGATAGTTTGTTCAGCAACTTAATTACAAATGCAATCAAATGCCGAAATCTGACTGTTCCTTTGGTCATTGAGATCGGCAGCCGGCAGGAGCTGGAATATACGGTCCACAGTATAAATGATAATGGGAGCAGGGATCAGGAACAGAATTTAAAATTTATCTTAAATCGCAGAGTTAAACAAATTAGCAATTACACTATGGAAAGCCTTAATAAAAAAGTAATCATTTTTGATGATGATGAAGATATCCTTTCGATCTGTACCTACATTTTAGAGGAGCAGAACTGGCAGGTACAAACCTATACGGATACAAAAGACATCGTTGAACGTGTTGCCAGCTTTAAGCCTGCAATCATTTTCATGGATAACTGGATACCCGATGAAGGTGGTATAGTTGCTACCCAAATACTGAAAGGCAATGCTGATGTTAAGAATACACCGGTAATTTATTTTTCAGCAAATACTGATATTGAAAGCCTGGCAGCCAAGGCAGGGGCAAACGCCTATCTGGCCAAACCATTTGAACTGGATGACCTGGAAATTGTGATTCAAAGGGTTTTACAGCAGCCCGGGTAAATTTAATCCTATTTACGGACCTCCGCGCTGTGCTCAAAAAATTTACAACTCCTAAAAAGTTTTGTTTAACGATGAATCATGCCTGTTGAACGATTTGGAAATTTTATTCAGTAACTGGAATTTAAATTTATACCAGTTGACCGATTAACACCACAAAACGTCATGATTTCAATTAAAGAAGCAAAACTTATCATACTGGAGCATTCAAGGAAAGTTCCTTTTGAACCAATTCCCCTGGCAATGGCACTGGGATCTACACTGGCAACGGATCTATATCCCCATCACCCCACCATTGGTTATACGCGGGGTTCTGAACTTACGGATGATGCAATAGGGTATCTTTCCACATTGGGCCTCACAGAAGTACAGGTATTCCGTCAGCCTACTGTAGGTATCATTGTAGCAGCCAAAGACCTGCTTCCACCAGGAAAGGCCGGAGCATACGGCAAAGTACTGGAATCTAATTCCTATGCGCTTACCGCTGCTTTAAAACAGAACAACATCACGAGAATCAACTTTTACAATGCCCAGGACACAGTGGAAGGCATGACAGCAGTACTGCGCGAAGCCTTAAAGGCAAATGATGTATTAATCCTCACCTGTGGTATGACTGTTGGCTGTTACGGCTTTGTAATCAGCGCAGCAGAGCAGGCTGGAATCAGGCAGATTTTTAACAAGGTACGCCAAAAGCCTGGCAGGCCCCTGTACTTTGGAGAGACTGATCATCAGGTGGTCTTTGGGCTGCCTGGTAACTATGCAACAGTATTAAATAATTTTTATGCCTATGTGTTGCCTGCAATACAAAAGCTGAGCAATTTTAAATCCTTAATAAAGAAAAGCAGGCAGGTTTAACTAATTTTCCCTGATATCTACCTGATCTGAACTGTCATTTACATAGGCTACCACGGTTTCGGGCAGGTAGGGGGATACGATCTTACTGATCCCGTTTTCTGCTTTTACGCTGTATTCTTTGTCAATGTGTCCAGCAAGTGAAATGTCGCGCACAAACTGTGTACGTTCAATATTATTCCTGTCCAGATAAGTAAATGCGAAGCAGGTATAAATATTTTTTAGGCCCTGGCATTTGGAAGTGAGGTGGTAATGAATACTGTCAGTACTGTTTTTACAGTAACTCACATAGATTCTGCCCCCATTCATTTCGGTAACCATTACGGGTGCTGTCCATTTTTTTTTGGTTTGTGACTGCGCGTTGAAACCCAGCAAAAGTACTGCTGAAAAGAGGAAGCTGAAATAAATTTTGTTGATCATGATCTGTTAATTAGTTCATGGTAAAATTACGTTCAGAACTAACTGGGAAAAATCCCCGATAGTGGTGAAAGCCTTATGCGGCTGCGTTTGAAAGAGGGGGCAAATAAAAAGGGAGCATCCCCTAAGATACTCCCCTGATATTTTTCACAGATAGATATTCTACCCTAAACAGAGATTGTGCCAGAATCTGCTGATCTGAAATAATATTATGTTTTTACAGGGATGAATGGTTTATGGGAAGGCTAAAATGAAAGACTGCGCCCTCACCTGGCTGACTGTCTACCCAGATCTTACCGTTATGGCGCTGGATGATCTCCGCACAAAGATATAAGCCTATACCAAAGCCCGAAATGTTCTGTGCACTGGCATTGTCTACCCTGTAAAAGCGGTCGAACAGCCTTTCAGCATCAGCAGAGCTAATACCCATGCCCTCATCTTTGACGCTGACCTGTACCCATCCATTTACCTCTTTACAGCCGATTTCAATAGTTTTGCCCTGCGGAGAATACTTTACGGCATTGGTAAGAAAGTTATTGAGCACCTGACCGATCTTTTCCTGATCAGCATGGATGCTCATGTCACAGCTGGGATTAAAGATAAATTCGTACCCGGCACTGATCATTTCAATTTCCTCAATAGTTTCCCTGAGCAACTGGTTAAGTACAAAATCCTGTTTCTGCAACTGTATCTTCCCTGATTCAAGGCGGGATACATTCAGAAAGCCATTGATCATGGCGGTCATCTTAGTGATCTGTATATTTCCCTTTGCAATAGCCCCGGCGGTGAAACCATCGGAATTATTCCTGTTTTTTGCACCCAGCAACTGCATGTATCCTTTTAAGGACGTTAGTGGTGTTTTTAGTTCATGGCTGACCATGGCAATGAAATCATTCTTGCGGATTTCATCCTGCTTTTGTTCGGTGATCTCCATGACTACGCCGGAAAAGTGGTGCAGCTTTCCGTTCTGGTCCTGATCCAATTTGCCAATGGCCCTCAGCCAGCGGTTTTTCTGATCGTGCAGGCCGGTAACCTTAAATTCTACACTGAGAGGTTCGCCTTTGGTGACCGTTTTATCTACGGCATCGATAACAGCATCCTTACTGTCAGGGTGGATCCTCTCCAGAATAGCCGCATAGTTCATGGTTTCATCGCCCCTGTAGCCAAATAGAGCTTTCATCGTAACCGAAGGATTAAATTCTGCTTTTTTAAGATCAATAAACCAGGTGCCGATATGGGCAGATTCTACTGAGAAACGCAGCATTTCTTCTGCGCGCTGCAGTTTCTGTTGGCTTCTGATCTGCTCTGTTACCTCTGCAACTACCTGCAGAACACCTGTTATGATCCCGTTTTCAAGTAATGGGGTGTAAGTGATATTAAAAAATCCTGTAGCTTTTTTACCTTCCCGCTTAACTTCAACCGGAACTTCAAATCCGTAATACGGCCTGCCGGAATAATACACTTTGTACAGGGTATCAAACACGGCCTGACCAGCAATTTCGGGTAACCCGCTGAGCAAAGGCATGCCGATGATTTCCTTGCCCCGGTCTATCAGTGTATGCATTGCAGCATTCACAACATCAAATACTAAGGCATCCCCACGCAGGACCATCATGGCTACAGGAGATTGTTCTATCATATTGCGGAAACGCTGCTCGCTCATCTCCATCTCCAGGGATACTACCTGAAGGTGATGGTAAGTTTCAGTCAGTTCCTCATTTGTAGTTAACATTTCTTCATTTGCCGCTGCAAGCTCCTCATTGGTTGCAGCAAGTTCTTCCACTGTGCTGCTCAACTCTTCGTTGAGGGTCTGCAGTTCTTCTTCACTCTCTTCAAGCAGTTTGCGGGAGATTACCCTTTCTGTAATATCTGCTACGGTAGCCATAACAGAATCAACATTATTTGCTGCATCAAAGAGAGGGGCATACTGGAAACCTACGTATAATTTCCTGCTGCCAGCAGCCGAGGCGATTTCAACTTCAACTTCTGGCATGGCAATCGTTTTGCCGGTAACGAATATCTCGGCCAGCATTTCAGGAAAAGGCTGGTCGATCAGTTCCGGAAACACATCCAGAATGCGCCTGCCAAGTGTCTGGCTGGCATCACGGTTCCAGATCTCGTACATCTGTGCATTGGCAATCTCAATAACCAGTTCTTTGCCCTTAAGGATAGTCATCCCCACCGGGGCAGACATGACCATATTGTGAAGACGCTGTGCATTAAGAGAGGAGAGGGCAGTCTGCTCAAGATGTTTTTCTGTTTCTTCAAGGGCCAGTAGGCGCAGTTCAATCTCGTCCATCACAATTCTGGCCAGACCAGCCAGGATAGTCCTGTCATGTTCAGTAAAAGTTCTGGGATTTTTATCGATGACACACAAGGTGCCAATCAGCATACCGTCATGTGTAATGATTGGCGCACCTGCATAAAACTGCAGGCCAAATTCACCTGCAACCAATGGGTTGGCAAGCAGGCAGGGTTCTATCCGGGCATCCTCAAAAACTGTAACTTCAGGATCAAGCACGGCGAGTGAGCACAGGCTTTTGCCCCTTGATGCAGATTTGACATTACCCATGCCAACATTGGCTTTGAAATAAACTTCTTCGCTATCTACTAAAGAGATTAAAGAAATTGGCAGTCCAAAAATGCGGGCAGCTAATTTTGCAACATGATCAAAAGCATGTTCTGCCGGGCTGCCGAGAATCTTATATCGTTTTAGCGCTTCAATACGTTCCTGTTCATTTTCTGGAATGATGTTCTTTCCAAAAGTATTATCCATATATCCGATCTTAAGAGGCTTTAAATTGTGAATTACCTGCTAATATACTGGCTTAATTATTAAACCTATCAGTGTTTTTCTAAATGTTTTATATTGGTTTAATGTGTTATTTTTATTTAACTTTAGTGGCTGCTGTTCAAACACCAGATAATTAATTTTCAACTATTATGAGCTTAAAACTACTGGTTGTGGAAGATGATGAAGGCATCAGGGAGATGCTGAACATCGTTTTGACTTATGAAGGGTATGATGTAGTCATGGGTAAGGATGGCAGCGTCCTGGACGACCTGGAGACCATTAAGCCTGATATCATTTTTCTTGATGAGTGGCTCTGCAACGAAAAAGGAAGTGATCTGTGCAGGAAGCTGAAAGCAGATCCCCGCACCTCCACAATACCGGTAATTCTTTTATCTGCACTGATGTCTGTTGAACAGTTTTCTATACAGGCAGGGGCCGATGGGTTTATCAGAAAACCGTTTGACCTGGAAGAACTCACTGCAGTAATCAACAGATACGCTTAAGGATTGATCAGTTACCAATCAGTTTAGCCACTTTTTCAAGCAGATCGTCCATATCAAATGGTTTGGCCAAAAAATCGTTTGCCCCGCTGGCCAGGGCAGACTCTTTAATATCCCTGCCTGCAGAAATCATCAATACCGGAATATCCAGGGTGGCAGGATCGGCTTTCAGCATTCTGCAGACATCCCTGCCATCAATACCAGACATCCATATATCCAGCAAAACAAGGTCGGGCCGGTTCAGTACATCATTTTGTACAGTAGCCCCGTTGAGGGTGTGGCGTACTTCATAACCAGCCATCTCGAGCATCATTGCGGTGGCATCTACAATTGCCTCATCATCGTCTGCGATGAATATTTTTTTAACTTCCATTTTTATCTTGATTATGCAGGGGCAGGCTAAAGCAAAATGTTGATCCTTTGCCTTCTGCAGAGTTTACCCAGATGTTTCCGTTTAAATGTTTAATGATTTGTGAGGAGATATATAATCCCAAGCCCAGACCGGGGAAAGTATGCTCCCGGGAGCCGCTTACTCGGTAGAACTGTTCGAATATCCTGTGCTGCTGATCAGCCTTGATCCCGATGCCAAAATCCTGGACACAAAGCTGCACCTCATCGTCATTTCCAGAAGTAGAAATAATGATGTAGCTGGAATCCGGTGAATATTTGATGGCGTTGGTGAGCAGGTTTATGATCACCTGGTATATCCGTTCTTTATCGCCAGTAATCTCCCGGTCAAAATGCAGCTCTTTCCGGATCTCATGGTGAAGGGCGGTACGCTGTACTTCTTCGGTCACTTCTTCAACCATCTGGTTAAAGCTGAATCTGGAACTACTGAGCTGCAGCCGCCCGGTATTGATCTTGGTTACTTCGAGCAGGTCGCCGATCAGGGTATTCAGCCGGTTCACCTGGCTGTCCATCTTGGCCAGCAGACCGGCATTTTTTGTGTCGCCGGCACGCCTGAACATCATTTCCATGACCTGTGCATAGGCTTTGATGCTGGTAACCGGGGTTTTGAGCTCATGACTGGCTACACCAAGGAAGTTGTCTTTCTGTTGCTCCAGTTCTTTCTGATCTGTAATATCGATATTGGAGCCATACCACTTGATGATACGGTCATGCTCGTCTTTGAGTGCTATGGCACGTACCATCCACCAGCGGTAGGCACCAAATTTATCCAGTAGCCTGAATTCGATCTGGTAAGGAACGCCGCTTTTTAAGCTGGTACGCCAGGCCGCCCATGCACGTTTTTCATCATCAGGATGGATGGTTTCTGCCCATCCGTTACCCAGGGCCCTTTGGATGGGTAACGGGCTTTTTTCCTGCCAGCGCTGGTTAATGTAGTCCAGCTGCCCCTGTGGGTCGCTGGTCCATACCACAACAGGTACCGAGTTGGCCAGAAACTCAAGTTCGCGGATAGCAATCTGCAGCTGAGTATTTTTGTAGTCCAGTGCTTTGCCGGCTTTTACTTCGGGACGTAAATCGCGTGCTATGCCCGCAATGGCAACAGGTGTATTGGTAATATCCTCGCGGATGATAAATAATTGTTTGTGGATGGGGATGATTTCGCCCGTTTGCTGGTGTACGAGCTCCAGGGGACCAGACCATTTGCCGGTAAGGAGCAGCTGCGGCATAATCACTTCCCTGATGGCTTCGGCAGACTTTGCTGAATGGTACTGGTATAGATTGCTGGAAGTCATCCGTTTTTTGTCCATACCGATCAGTTTGAGTCCGGCAGCATTCAGGTAAATGGTATTACCATTGATATCACAGTAGTTGCAGAAATCTTC
>NZ_JBEVDX010000087.1:0-5269 GCF_040513095.1 Pedobacter sp.
AAATATAGCCTTAAGCACCTTAGTCTGCTTGCGGCTCATTTTAAACTTAGTCCTGTTTATTTTCTGCTCAGTGACGATGATTATATGAAAATTAAACCTGACAATAATCTAAAAAGTCTCTTTCCAATCCCCAAATATCAACTAAGTAAGGCAGGGCGGTCACGGTGATTTGCGATGGCCCATTACATATTTTTTAGGTTTTACGCCAATATATTGTTCAAACACCCTCGAAAAGTGGCTTAGGTTAGAAAATCCTAAACGATAGCCTGTTTCAGAAACAGTAAGACTGTCTTGCAGGAGCAACCTGGCCGCTTCCTGCATTCGAGCAGTCTGGTAATATTCAAAGACACCTTTACCGAAGGTTTGCTTAAACAGTTTTCTCAGCTTTGGCTCACCTATACCGGATTCACGCGCAAGTGAAGCAATGTTGGGCGGTTCGTTAAGACAGGATTGTAAGCGGCTTTTAACAGCGTAAATTGCTTTGATATCATCAAGGTGCATATCGCTTGTAGGTGAAGCCTCCCGCTGCAATAACAGCGCAAAAGTATAACACAATAACTCTTCGCACTTGATTTTATAAAAATGGCTTTCGATCATTTCGGGAATCTGCTGATCCAGCATCTCAATGCCGGTTCTGATCATTGCTGCTGATAAACCTGTTTCATAAACAAACTGATCATTGCCGTTTAATATAGTTTCAACTGCCGGGTGTTTAATTGCTCCGAATAGTTGACGTAGATATTGCCTGGAAACTGCCAGTGTCATATTCCTGAACATCGTATTCGAAGGCATAGCCATAGTGGCGGAAACTTTATGCATACAGATCAGCACATTTCCCTGTTCGGCCAGCATTTCTTCGGGTTGATTACCGGGGGGGGGAAAGATACCGCTCAGCATAAACATAACATCCTCTGTTCCCTCTGCCAATTTATTTGTACGGTCGATATAAATATCATCTTTAAGATGAAAATTGCGGATCATCATCCGCAAATCGTTCCCCCAGTTAAATCCCGTCAGATATCCTTCACCTTTATTTTCTGGAATATGTACAAAGCGCCCATGGACCACGGCACCAATGGCATTGGCAAATTTCTTTAAAATCCCGGATCCGTCATCAGTAATCGATAATCTCATTTACGACTATTTTTAAATTATTTGGAGCTATTTTATTTCTAAAAATACTGACAATTTTGGTATCAGAAAAAGCAATACTCACAATGGGAAATATGATAATCGAAAATAAGCTGGTAGCCATCATTGGGGGAGGGCCGGGTGGATTGACATTAGCTAATTTATTACAACGTAAAGGTATAGCTGTCCAGGTTTACGAAAGAGATGCCGGCAGACAAGTAAGAGCGCAGGGTGGGACGCTCGACCTGCATGCTGAATCCGGATTAAAAGCCCTCGAAGCGGCAGGCTTAATGGATGCCTTTAAGGCTAAATACCGGCCTTATAATGATCGGCTGCGCGCGCTGGATCAAAATGCGGTGATTTTTTATGACGAGCATAGTGAAGAATCTTCACACGCTTTTGGGGATGAATTTTTCAGACCAGAAATAGACCGGGGCCCGTTGCGTGATATTTTGCTGGACGCTTTGAACCCTGGCACCTTAGTCTGGGACAGTCAGGTAGTTTCAATAGAGAAAAGCGAAGGTAAGTGGAAACTACTATTTAAAAATGGCAGCAGCGTTGTCGCAGATATAGTGATAGGTGCAGACGGCGCAAACTCTAAGATCAGGTCTGTGCTTACACCAATTAAACCGGTTTATTCGGGCGTCACTATCTTAGAAAAAAATATTGGTGATGCTCATGTGAATGCGCCACGGATTTATGAACTGTTAAAAGGGGGCAAGATCATGGCATTTGGAGATTCGAAGTCTATAACCATCAGTGCTAAGGGTGATGGCAGTATTGATTTTTATATTGGCTTAAAAAAGAATGAAGGCTGGTTTACTGAAAGCGGAATTGATTTTAAAGATGGGGGACAAATGCTGGATTGGTTCCAAAAGGAATTTTCTGCCTGGAATGAAATCTGGCTTGAATTATTCACTAATCAGATGACGTATTTCATACCGAGACCGCAGTACCTTATGCCCCTGGATCAATACTGGGATGCTCAGCCGGATATCACAATTATAGGTGACGCTGCACACGTTATGCCTCCATATGCTGGAGAAGGAGTAAATATGGCGATGCTTGATGCTTTTGAACTGAGTGAAAGTTTAACCGGTGACAACTCAGACGAGTTTAAAGCTGCGATTGCTCATTATGAAAAACAAATGTTTAAGAGATTCGCTGTAATAGGAAAAGAAACATTAGATAATACGGACTGGATGCACTCACCTGCCGGGCTGGAAAAACTTTTGGCTATGTTTTTGCATTGACCATCCTTAAGAACCGCTACATGATGACCCATCAACAAAAGCAAACCAGAATTAAAATAGAGATCTTAACGTTGGTAATAAACGTTTTAACCATTATTGTATTTACGTTATTTCAGACGGATGCGATGGCTCAGCAGAGTAGCAGAAAAGTAAGGATAGCAAATATCGAGATTGATTCAGCCTGTGTGGAGGAATACAGGGCAGCACTTGCCAAGCATGCTAAAATAGCAGTTCAGGTAGAACCCGGTGTACTTGCTTTACAGGCAGTGTACGATAAAGAACATCCCACAAAAGTTATAGTCTTTGAAGTATATGCCAGCGAACAAGCCTACCAGCTGCATATTAAGACGCCACATTTTCTTGAATATAAAAACGGCACACTGAAAATGGTCAAATCCCTTGTACTGGTCGACGTGGCTCCTATAGCCCTGGAGATCAAACCTGCATTATTGAAGTACCTGTGATTTGATTGATAGAAAATTTAAAATCAATGAAGTGCTTTTCGCGCTGCACGAGGCATACAAAAGCCATATAAGCTTATCGGAAGAGCCATGCCGATGCCAATAAAAGCAAATACTGCTGCTGTGGTGAGAATATTGTTGAGGCTAGAAACCATTGCATAGATGGCAATCAGTATACTCCATGTACCAATATAATAATCAAATTTTCTTTCAAATATCCTGGCTAAAGGAATGAAGTGTAATCCAACGGCCAGTGCTATCGCTGGTACGATTAATTCCCGACGATGCAGATAGACTACAATACTGCTATAAAAATTAATAGTCCCTCACCAGCGAAAAATAATCCGAACAGCTTACTTTTTTCTTTGCTTCATCTTAACTAGCAAGGTTCTGGCCGGATAGATTTTTAGCGGCAGTAGCAAGCTGGAAAGCAGTATAGATAAATAACATGCATAAAATCGGAAAGATGGTGACTAATCACTTGTATTATGGAGTCCTGAATAAGCAATTTCAGTCATGGAGCAGAACTTTAATAAATGTAACCTAATTTGGCGAATATTTATTGTCGTATTATCCATTACTGGATTTTATTCAAATCCGTAATTTTTTTGTTTCTTTGATGTACCAAATAAAAGCAATAAGTTGTATGAAGCAGGAGGTTAAAGAGAAAGTCCGGATTGTAGTAACCAACATCAGGAAGGTACGCATGTACCGCAATTATTCACAGCATTATCTTGCAGCAAAGCTCTCCATATCCCAGAATGCATATAGTAAAATTGAGCTGGGTGTTAGCAAGCTGCCGATAGAGAGGCTATTTAAAATTGCGGTTATTCTGGATGTGAAAATCAGTTCGCTGATGTCTGTCGATTGCCCCATGGAAAAGGATGTGAGTTAAAGTAGTCAGGGGAATTATCCGCGGGTTAATGATGAGTTCATATGAAGAGGTTTCTTTTGTTGATCTAAAACAAAATAAATCTCATGAAAAAAAACTTATGTCTTGTCACTGCAGTGCTCTCGTTGAATCTGGCTGCATGTAAAAAAGTAACCAGCCGGTAACGGATATTGTTTATCCCGACGTAGCAGAAGTAGTAGATGTACCTACATTGTTTACTACAGCCTCAGGTGTGAAAGTTTATAACGGGGGCTATGGCTCTGCTGTGGCCGCTGATCTCAGCTCGCCGGATATTTTCTACATGCTTACTGACCGCGGATCAAATGTTGCCGGACAGATTGCAAATTTAATTATCATAGGTAAACCGGATTTTGATCCGCAAATTGGCAAATTCAAATTGAAGGACGGTAAGCTTGTACTGCAGGAAGTGATTGAACTGAAGAACGCAGCAGGAGCAAAGCTGAATGGGTTGCCAAATCCTGCAGGTATGGGAGCATCCGGTGAAACAGCATATGATTTATCTGGAAAAATCATTACACCGAGCGCGGACGGAATTGATTCTGAAGGCTTGGTTAAGGGCTTCTGATGGTTCATTCTGGATCAGCGATGAGTATGGACCCCACATTGCCCATTTTGATGCTGGCGGAAGGACTTTGGAACGTATCAATCCCTTTGGAACAGGTACGGGCGGTAGAAAAATCCCGGCAGTATTTGCAAACAGAAGGCCCAACAGAGGCATGGAAGGCTTAGCCATCACCCCTGATGGTAAAACACTCGTTGGCATGATGCAGTCGCCAATGTACAATCCATCGAGAACGGCTGTAAGCAGCTCGGTAATTTTGAGGATTTTGACATTCGATATTGCCACTGGTGCTACCAAACAGTACGCTTACGTAATGGATAATGCATCGCTGACAGGAGTGAGTGAGATTGTTGCGGTGAACAGTACTACTTTCCTGACTTTAGAACGTGACGGTCTGTACGGCGGAGATGCTACAAATCCGGCGGCTTTCAAAAAGGTATTTAAAATAGATATCAGCAAGGCGACAGATATTTCTGATCCTGCAAATGGAGCAACCGGTAAATTATTTAATGGAAAAACTTTGGAAGAGCTGAACAATGCAACGCGTTTATCTGGTGCGGGTATTACTCCAGAAACGAAAACCGTTGTGCTGGATTTGCTTAAAGACTTGCCTGCAACATATCCTCACGATAAAGCTGAGGGCCTGGCCTTGTTACCAGGTAATATCCTGGTGATATCAAACGATGATGACTTTGGGGTAGTAGATAATGGTGCAAGCGGATTTGCCCAGAAAATTCTGCCTTTGACCAAATCCGTGGATAGAAACCGCTTGTATTTTGTGAAAATCAAGCTTTAACCGCTATAGTCCCGATAATATATTTGGTGGCTAATGAGAAGAAAAGGTCCATTAAGAATATTTCAGTATTGTAGATAATTCGCAATTATAAATGTATCTTACCATTGGGTTATTGGTAAGATACTTTACGCTTTTCTTCTCATCCACAAATCT
>NZ_JBEVDX010000088.1:0-15538 GCF_040513095.1 Pedobacter sp.
GTTTTAAAACTATGTCTACACACCACAACAGCGAGTTGGTTAGAAAAATATTTGAAGCCTACCTCGAAAATAAAAGTCTGAGAAAAACGCCTGAGCGTTTTGCGATCTTAGAAGAAATATATTCCAGAGATGACCATTTCGATGTAGAAACACTCTACATCCATATGAAGAACCAGAAATACCGGGTCAGCAGAGCAACAGTGTACAATACCCTGGAGCTGCTTGTTTCCTGCGATCTGGTAACCAAACATCAGTTTGGAAAGAACATGGCCCAGTTTGAGAAGTCTTATGGTTACCATCAGCACGATCACATTATCTGTATCGATTGCGGCAAAGTAGTTGAATTCTGTGATCCGCGTATCCATCAGATTCAATCAATGGTGGGCGACTTACTGAAGTTTGACATCAAGCACCACTCTTTAAATTTGTATGGTACCTGCTTTGACTGTTCGGCCAAAGCCACGATCAAAAACAAGGAAGAAATCAAGAATGCAAGTTAACAAAACAAAATTATAATCTTTTCTTAAATTAAAATAATGACGCAAGTAGACGTGCTTCTTGGCCTGCAATGGGGCGATGAGGGCAAGGGAAAAATTGTTGACGTTTTATGTCCGCAATATGATTTGATAGCTCGTTTTCAAGGCGGACCGAATGCCGGCCACACCTTAGAGTTTGATGGCAAAAAGTTTGTTCTGAATACCATTCCTTCCGGTATTTTTAATGAGAAAACCATGAATCTGATTGGTAATGGGGTGGTAATTGATCCCATCATTTTAAAAAGAGAATTAGATAACCTGAAAAAAGCTGGTCACGATCCGATTGCCAAAGGCAAACTGGTGATTGCCCGCAAAGCACATCTGATCCTGCCAACACACCAGTTGCTGGATGCTGCAAATGAGCAGAAAATGGGCAAAGACAAGATAGGTTCCACACTGAAAGGTATAGGCCCTACTTATATGGACAAAACCGGACGTAATGGTTTACGTGTTGGTGATACTACCCTGCCTGATTTTAAAGAACGTTACACCAGGCTGGTAACAAAACATAAAGAACTGCTTTCACATTATAATTTTGAATACGATCTGGAAGAAAAAGAAGCTGCTTTCTTCGAAGCCGTAGAATTCCTGAAAAGCATTCCACATGTTGACAGCGAGCATTTTGTGAACGGTTACCTTAAAGATGGTAAAAAAGTACTGGCAGAAGGTGCACAGGGTACCTTGCTGGATATCGACTTCGGTTCTTATCCATTCGTAACTTCATCCAATACAACTACTGCCGGTGCCTGCACAGGATTAGGAATTGCCCCGAACAGTATCGGAAGTGTGGTAGGTATATTTAAAGCTTACTGTACCCGTGTTGGAAGCGGCCCTTTCCCTACGGAACTGGAAGATGAAGTAGGTGAAAACCTGCGCCAGGTAGGTCATGAATTTGGAGCTACAACAGGCCGTCCCCGCAGATGCGGATGGATTGACCTTCCTGCATTGAAATATGCGATTATGCTGAACGGTGTTACTGAAATGGTAATGACAAAAGCTGACGTCCTGAGTGACTTCGATACCATTTATGCCTGCACGCATTATGAACACAATGGAGAGACGATTGACTATATGCCATATGATATCATCTCTATCAAACCAACACCTGTTTTAAAGGCTATTGAAGGCTGGAAAACTGACATCACTAAAATCACCAGGGTAGATGAAATCCCTGCACAGCTGGCTGATTATATCGCCTTCCTGGAAAAGGAACTCGAAGTACCTGTAAAATACCTTTCTGTTGGCCCTGACAGGGTACAGACATTGATTCTGAACTAGAATCGAAAATAAAATAAGGCGGCTGATTTGCCGCCTTATTCATTTCCCTTCATTTCTACGGGTAAAAATGAACACACAGGAATTATTGACATTTAAACAGCAGGCACTGCTCTGGGCAAATCAGTTTCAGGTTTGCTGCTGCCTGGATTCTAACGGTTACAGCGATCCTTATTCCAGATATGATTTCCTGGTCGCTGCCGGCGCAGCTCAGGAACTTCAAAGCTCAGCAGGAAACGCTTTCAGTGAATTAAAGGCTTTCCATGACGCGCACCAGAACTGGCTTTTTGGTATGCTTAGCCATGACCTTAAAAATGAACTTGAAGAACTCAGTTCAGCTCACACCGATCAGCTCGGGTTCCCTGATCTTTTCTTTTTTGTACCGGAATATCTGATAGGTATCAAAGATGGCGTTCCGGCAATGCTGATTGGCCCTGCAGAGTTATTGGAGAGTATCAGCAAGACAGAATACCCTGCTACATCCCTTAACAGCATCCCTTTCGTTAAATCCAGGATGGATAAGTCTGCTTACCTTCAGAAAGTTGAAAAGCTAAGGACAGCTATAGCGTTGGGGGATATTTACGAAGTTACTTTTTGCCAGGAATTCTTCGCCGAAAATGCCGCCATCGACCCTTATCAGGTATACCTGAATCTGAACAGCATATCCCCTACCCCATTCTCCGGCTTCTTTAAAGTAGCAGACAAATACATCCTCTCAGCAAGTCCTGAAAGGTTTTTATGCAGGCGGGGGAATCAGCTATTTTCACAGCCGATTAAAGGCACGGCCAGGCGCAGTCCAGATATTAGAGAGGATGAACAGATCAGAACAGCACTCCTCAATAATTCCAAGGAGCAGGCAGAGAATGTTATGATTGTGGACCTGGTGCGGAACGATCTGACAAAAAGTGCAGTAAAAGGATCGGTAAAAGTTGAGGAACTGTTTGGTATTTATACTTTCCCGCAGGTTCATCAGATGATCTCTACTGTCAGCTGTACAATGGATCCGTCAGTACACCCTGCAGATGCGTTGAAAAACACATTTCCTGTAGGCTCTATGACCGGAGCACCTAAGGTACGCGCAATGGAACTGATCGAAGAAACAGAATGCAGCAGAAGGGGGATGTACTCCGGTGCTTTCGGCTATTTTGAACCCGCCGGTAATTTTGATTTCAATGTTATTATCCGCAGCATACTATACAACGAAAGCAACAGGTACCTTTCATTTCAGGTAGGAGGAGCAATCACATACGCGTCCTCGGCAGAAGCAGAATATGAGGAATGCCTGCTGAAGGCTTCAGCAATTATCAAAACGCTGAAAGGGTCAGTTTCCTGACCCTTTGTAATTCCTTATCTGCCATTTTCACAGCTATAAAGCAAATCTTAATTTACCGGTTTTCCTGTAGGGGAATTAAAATAGCGCTGTGCTTCCGGCAGGTCTTTCTGGATCTGTGCAATCCGTGTCGCATCAGAAGGGTGGGTACTTAAAAACTCCGATGGTTTTTGTGCGCCCTGGCTCTGTGCCGCCATGCGTTGCCAGAAACCCACTGCAGTTGAGGGATTATATCCGGCCATTGCCATAAAGATCAGGCCCAAGTGATCGGCTTCCAGCTCCTGGGTTCTTGAATTTGGTAACAGGTAAAATCCTTGTGCTCCAATACCATAAACCTGGTTAATTACTCCTTGTGTAGCTGCCGACTGACCTCCTGTAGCCGCACCTAAAAGTCCGCCTAAGCCTTGTGCAACAGCAGCTTTTGAAGCTCTTTCAGAGGAATGGTGTGCAACAGCATGTGCGATCTCATGTCCCATCACCGTTGCCAGTCCTGCATCATCTTTAGTAACAGGCAGGATACCGGAGTAAACCGCAACTTTACCTCCCGGCATACACCAGGCATTTACTTCTTTACTGTCAATCAGGTTAAACTCCCATTTGAATCCCTCAATCTGCGAGGCATAGCCATTGGCATTCATATATTTAGTAACAGCGGCGGCAATTTTCTGCCCCACATTCCTGATTCTTACCGCATCAGCATTGTTTAAAACCTTCGTTTCGGGAGCTTTAAGCAGCGTCGAATAACTCTGTGCAGCGGCAGTCTGCATCTCACTTTCATTCACAAAACTTATCCTGCTTCTTCCTGAAAGCGGAACGGTGGAACAACCGTAGTTCAGCAGTATTGCCGCAGCAATTCCTGTCAGTAATAATTTCTTCATCAGTATTTATTTAGTTAGAATTTCATCAGTAAACAATTGCTATCAGCAGTTAAAAAGTTACCGCTAGCGCTGGTTTCTTTTAAACAGATATACTTTAGATTCCTTGCCTTTGAGTAACCGTTCCAGGTTTTTTTGATGCGTCACCAGAATAAGTATGCAGACACACATACTGTACAACACCTCCGATTTGATCGTTGAATGCAGCACAAAAACAATTCCAAGCGGAAAGGTAAATCCTGCACAGATAGATCCCAGCGAAACATATTTTGTAACCAGTAAAATCACTACAAAAACAAGAACACAAAGCATCGCTGCCGGAAAATTAACCGCCAAAATCATTCCAAAAAGCGTCGCCACTCCTTTTCCTCCCCTGAATCCGGCAAAGATCGGGAACAGGTGTCCCATCACGGCCGTTACGCCCAGCGCAAGTTCATAATTCACAAATTGTGAAGAATTATGCGGGCCGGTAACCGAAAGCCCTATAAAATAGGCCAGTTTGGTAGCTGTGTATCCTTTGGCGATGTCGATCGTCATCACCGCAATACCGGCTTTTTTGCCCAGTACCCGAAAGGTATTGGTTGCTCCGGCGTTTCCGCTTCCGTATTCCCTGACGTCGATACCATAAAAAGCCTGCCCGATCCATACAGCCGTAGGAATAGACCCGCAGAGGTAAGCCAAAATAACTGCAGAAATAGAAAAGATAGATATCATACCCCTTAATAGGCTTTTAAACTCATGTCTAAACTTTTAACCGAATGGGTAATTGCTCCCATGGAAATGTAATCAACTCCGCAATCTGCATACTGAGTTATATTTTCTTCTGTAATTCCACCCGAAGCTTCTGTGATGTAGCGATGATCTATCAGCTTTACGGCCGTATTCAGGTCGTCAAAACTAAAATTATCCAGCATGATCCTGCTGACCATCCCTTTTTCCAGTACCTGGTTCAGCTCTTCCAGGTTTCTAACCTCGATCTCGATTTCCAGCTGTTTGGCCTGATCGGCAAGGTATTGATTAGCGGCAGTAATTGCATTGGCAATTCCTCCTGCATAGTCCACGTGATTGTCCTTGATAAGGATCATATCATACAGACCTATCCTATGGTTTACACCGCCGCCTATCCTTACAGCCCATTTTTCGATATACCGTAGTCCGGGAGTAGTTTTACGTGTATCCAGCAGTTTAGTAGTGTAGCTTTCCAAAGATTTGACGATCCGGTTGGTTTTGGTCGCGATGCCACTCATGCGCTGCATACAGTTTAGTACCAAGCGCTCTGCAAGTAAAATGGCATGTGTACTTCCTTCAACGGTAAATGCGACATCACCATAGGCAACAGTCTCACCGTCATTAATGAAAATTTCAGTTTGCAGGGTAGCATCTATCTGGTTAAAGATTTCCATTGCAAGCTCCACTCCGGCCAGAATACCGGCCTCTTTGACCAATAATTTTGCTTTGCCACGTGCGCCGGCAGGTATGGTAGAAAGTGATGTATGATCCCCATCACCAAGATCCTCGGCGATGGCATTCTTTATAAACAGGTCTATTAATTTCTTATCCAAAACTCGTATTTTAGATCAAAAATAGCATTTTTAACATAAATTAACGTTATTATTTATCCGGTTCAATCCTTAATTCTGTGATAAAAAATGTACCGGATGTTTTTTTCAGCGTAACGGCCACCCTGAATTTACCATTTTTAGTGTTTAGCGCCAGGACACCAAACCTGTAATTTGGATTGGTATTGATCAGGTGAACTACAGCCGAAGCCGATGGCGGATTTTTCGTAAAAAATTCTCTTATAATTTGTTCAGCCTGTGCTTTTGGGTAGACATCTTCTTCTTCATTTACCTTTAATTCTACCGAGGATGAGAAACTTTTACTGATCTCCTTTGAATTCGCAGACTTGAATAATCCCGATAATGTATCAACAATATCGCCCTGTAAGGCCAAAGGAAAGCATATCTGCGTCAGTACAATCAGTGCCGGAAGTAATGGTCTTATCATATTCTAAAGATAACAATAAATCCGGACACAAATTATGCCATTAACAGATCATAAAATTCAATTAGATTACTGATCAAACTTCAATAGAACTATATTTGTTAGGTTATAAATACCAGCGAAATATCAATTACTATTCAAATGGACAATAAAAAAGTGATGCTCCTCATTCTTGATGGATGGGGTTACGGAAAACAGGATAATTCAGATGCAGCGTATGCAGCCAATACACCTTTCTTTGATTCTTTACTTAAACAATATCCAAATTCTAAACTTGAAGCCTCAGGCGAAGCCGTAGGATTACCTGCAGGACAGATGGGTAACTCAGAAGTAGGACACATGAACCTGGGAGCCGGAAGAGTAGTTTACCAGGAACTCGGCCGGATAAACAAAGCAATCAGTGACGGATCGATTAAAACGAATAAAACATTGTCTGATGCATTCGATTATGCAAAGACCAACAATAAGGCTGTTCACTTTATCGGACTTTTGTCTGATGGTGGTGTGCATGCCCATATCAATCATTTGAAAGGATTATGTGATGCTGCAAATGAAAAAGGACTGAAAGATGTTTTTGTACATGGCTTTTTGGATGGCAGGGATACTGATCCCAATTCCGGACTGGGCTTTGTTAAAGAGCTTGACCAGCACCTGAAAACTTCAACAGGCAGGATTGCCAGTTTAATCGGCCGTTATTATGCCATGGATAGGGACTCCCGATGGGAACGTGTAAAACAAGCTTATGATGTAATGACCAAAAGCATTGGTGAGCATACCGCAGATCCTCTTGCTGCGATAGAAAAATCTTATGCTGATGGCATAACCGATGAATTTATCAAACCTATAGTTGTTACGGAAAATGGTGAGGCAGTCGCTACGATACAGCCGGATGATGTAGTTATCTGTTTCAATTACAGAACTGACAGGGGCCGCGAGATTACAGCAGCGCTGACACAAAATGATTATCCCGACTTTGACATGCACAAGCTGGCGTTATATTATGTAACGATGACCAGCTACGATGAAAACTTCGAAAACGTAAAAGTTATCTTTACCAAGGATGACCTCACCGAAACACTTGGAGAGATCCTCGAGAAAAATCATAAAAATCAAATCCGTATAGCAGAAACGGAGAAGTACCCGCACGTCACATTTTTCTTCTCGGGTGGAAGGGAGCAGGCTTTTGAAAATGAGAAAAGGATTATGATCCCTTCTCCAAAAGTAGCAACCTATGATCTTCAACCGGAAATGAGCGCACAGGGTATTACGGATGCCATCACCAAAGAACTGGAAGCGGGCTGGGCAGATTTTATCTGTCTGAACTTTGCCAACCCGGACATGGTTGGGCACACAGGCGTATTTGAAGCGGTAGTTAAAGCCGTGGAAACTGCAGACCGCTGTGCCGAGGCTGTAGTAAAAAAAGGCCTTGAAAATGGTTACGCCTTTATCATCCTTGCAGACCACGGAAATTCGGAATTCATGGTTAACATTGATGGTTCTGCAAATACTGCACATACTACTAACCTGGTTCCGTGTATTCTCGTAGGTACTGAATATACCAGCATTGCTGATGGTAAACTGGGCGACGTAGCACCAACGATTTTAACGATCATGGGCATTGAAAAACCTGCGATCATGACCGGAAATTCTCTGGTATAATGAGGAATACCCTATTCCTTTTACTGTCTGTTTTGTTTTTTGGGAGCTGTGATTCTGTGGCTCCCAAAAAACAGGCTGCAGTCCCTCAATATTTTGACCTGAAAGGTTTTATGGATAAGGAAGTGCAGCGCCTTAAAACGCTCAATCCCGAAATCAATAAGACTGTAATGGTGAACAATACAGCTGAGGATAAAAAACTGAAAATTGCCGACTGGCAAAAGGAACTGTCGGCTTTCACTGATGCTGATATTAATAAATCAGCATGGGAAGGGCTTTTTACCAGACATAAAAATGCAACTGCAGAAATCTATAAGTCTGACAACGATAAAGTGCCGGTAAAATCATTGACCGTTCAATACAGGGATCACAAAATATTTAAGATCCAGATCCTCAACAGCAATTCCAATTCGCTTTACACTTCCAATGATACACTTTCGTATTTTCCTGACAGCCTGTATGAGGTCCGGAAAACACAGCATATCAAGCTGCTTAATGTAAAGAGTTACCGGATTACCGGAAAATTCAACTAATCGACGGCATTTTTACAATTAACAATTTAAATCATACCGTAACTTATGGCATGATTTATTTTGTTTATACACCTGTAATTATTATTTTCGATTTAACCGTTAACTACAACGCTATGAAGGATCAAAATACAAGTATAAGGTTATTTTAGCTGATCAAGAACAGAACAAATGAACAGACTGCACTGGATTCAGTCGCAGTTCTTCAGACTACGATTAAGGAAGAAGTGAAAGCAGAAAGTACAGTTAAGTTTAATGATGTGAGGATGGAGCTCATTGACAATTCATTGAATTGACTGGAAGGATTAGCGATGTGAAAATTGAGCTATCAGAAAAAACAATAATGTTTGAACCGAGCTCAACGAAAAAATAGACAATGTAAGAATCGAGCTTAATGAAAAGATAGAAAATCTAAGAACCGAGCTTAATGAAAAATAGACAATGTAAGATTTGACCTGATCAACAAGGTAAATGCTGCTAAAGTTCAAACTATATTGTGGGTAGCCGGTATGACTGTGGTACAACTCCTGGCCCGGTATTTCTTCAAATAAAAAAAGGTGCCCCTGACGAAGCACCCTTATTATTTTTAATAACTCAGATTTTATTTCAAACTTGCGATCTGTGCTTTCACATAATCAATCAGTGAAATAATATCCTTGCGCAAAGGCTGCACAATAAGCACTTTCTGAAAATCTGCTATTGAACTGTTAAAGATGGCAATACAAGCTTCCTTATCCGCTTTTTTCTTGATCTTATAAGATTTGTAAATCGCATAATCTTTATAAGCCAGTCCCCTGTTCTGCAACAGCTGGGTATCTTCCTCTCCATTGATCTCTATCGCCTTACTGAAATCCTTGATAGCCGATAAATAAAACGTCTCACGCATCTGATTCAATGATTCTTTCGGATCATTCGCCACATTTTGTCTTGCTTTACCCCTGTAATAATATGCAGAGTAATCCGAAGGCTTGATGGTAATCAGGCGGCTGTAAGTCTCAATAGAGCTTTCAAAATTACCACATTGAAAATAAGAATATCCCAGCATCTTTAACACGCTTGGGCTGTTCGGGCTTTTGGAATCAGCTTTTTCCAACTGGGCTACAGCCCCTTTATAATCGCCTTTCATCATAGCCTGCATCCCTAACTTATCGTAACTTCCGCTTTGTGCAAAGCTGATTTGAGCATAAATAACTAAAAGTAATACAAGCGTTTTTTTAATGTAAATCATCAAATTTTATTTAATAAAGAATAAAGATATAAAATCATAGCCTAAGTAGCTAAAGTTAAAATATCATTTATAAATATTCAATGGGTAAACGCTAAAAAAGAAGAAATATGATAGATGCGTCACTTATATTTTAAAATACTGCCTTTTTAACAGACAAAACACGATATTGAGGCTTTGGCATAACTGTTGAAATTATAAACAATTGTATATAATTAATTTTTTTTTAAGCGGCATACTGTCACATTGTCGTTTTTTTATTTAGAAAGGCCTATTTAATGAGTATAAAAGATCAGTTTGATTTTGGCAACGCACTACCCATCATAAATGAAGATACGGAATTTTTTCCATTAATGTCCCAACAAGATGAAGATGAGATGAATAACGAGGAAACACCGGATGTATTAGCCATTCTTCCGCTTAGAAATACGGTATTGTTTCCTGGAGTTGTTATCCCGATCACTGTTGGCAGGGACAAATCCATCAAATTAATCAAAGAAGCCTACAAAGGTGATAAGATTATTGGTGTGGTATCTCAGCTGGATGTATCCATTGAAGACCCTACATTTGAACAGCTCAATAAGGTGGGGACGGTAGCTCATATCATTAAGATGCTGCAAATGCCGGACGGTAACACTACCGTGATCATCCAGGGAAAACAACGTTTCCGCCTGATCGAAGAAGTACAATCTGAACCTTATATTAAAGTTACCATCAGTAAATTTAATGAGGCCAAACATAAAACAGACAAAGAATTTAAGGCACTGGTAGCGTCTATCAGGGAAATGTCTTCGCAGATTATTCAGTTGTCGCCCAACATTCCAAGTGAGGCCGCAATGGCACTCAAAAATATTGAAAGCACTTCTTTCCTCATCAACTTCATCTCTTCCAACATGAATGCAGATGTGAAAGATAAGCAGAAAATGCTGGAGATGGAAAATCTGAGGGCCAGGGCCATGATGGTAATGGAGCTGCTTACGCTCGAGCTGCAGATGCTGGAACTCAAAAACCAGATCCAGTCGAAAGTACGTACTGATCTCGACAAACAGCAAAGGGACTATTTCCTGAACCAGCAACTGAAAACCATCCAGGAAGAACTGGGCGGTAATTCATCAGACCTGGAATACGAAGCTCTGGAAACTCGCGCCAAAAAGAAAAAATGGTCTGTACAGGTAAAAGGACATTTCAGCAAGGAACTGGAAAAACTTGGACGAATGAACCCTGCGGCACCAGACTATTCGGTGCAGATCAATTATCTTGAACTGCTGCTCGATCTGCCATGGAACGACTTCACCAAAGACAATTTCGACTTAAAACGCGCCCAAAAGGTATTGGATAAAGACCATTTCGGTTTAGAAAAGGTAAAACAGCGTATCATTGAATATCTGGCCGTTTTAAAGTTAAAACGGGATATGAAGGCGCCGATCATCTGCCTGGTGGGCCCTCCGGGAGTTGGTAAAACTTCATTAGGGAAATCCATCGCCAAAGCACTGAACAGAAAGTACGTGCGTATGGCACTCGGCGGTATCAGGGATGAAGCGGAAATACGAGGACACAGAAAAACATACATTGGCGCTATGCCGGGCCGTATCATACAATCCATCAAAAAGGCAGGTGCAGCAAACCCTGTTTTTGTACTGGATGAGATTGACAAGGTTGGTGCTGATCACCGTGGTGATCCTTCATCTGCACTTTTAGAGGTATTAGACCCCGAACAGAACAGTGCCTTCAATGACCATTACGTTGAAGCAGATTATGATCTGTCTAACGTACTGTTTATTGCAACAGCCAATTCCCTGAGCAACATTCAGCCGGCCCTGCTAGACCGTATGGAGATCATTGAAGTAAATGGCTATACCATTGAAGAGAAAATAGAAATCGCCAAAAAATACCTGCTGCCAAAACAAAAAGAACAGCACGGTATCAAAACAAAAGATATCGTTTTAAAGAACAGCCTGATCGAAAAAGTGATCGAGGATTATACCCGTGAGTCTGGCGTAAGGGGATTGGAAAAAAAAATCGGTTCACTGGTGCGTGGCGTAGCTACTAAAATTGCTATGGAAGAGAGTTATGAAGCTGCACTTACTTTAGAAGATGTAGAACGTATTCTTGGCGCACCTATCTACGACAAAGATCTGTACGAAGGTAATGAAGTTGCAGGTGTAGTGACAGGTCTTGCCTGGACACAGGTGGGAGGTGATATCCTTTTCATAGAAGCCAGCCTCAGTCCCGGAAAAGGAAAGCTGACACTGACAGGAAATCTTGGTGATGTCATGAAAGAATCCGCAGTAATTGCCCTCGCCTATCTGAGGGCTCATGCGGCGGCCTTTAACATTGACAATCAGCTGTTCGACCTTTGGGATATACATGTACACGTTCCTGCTGGTGCAACACCAAAAGATGGACCTTCAGCAGGGGTTACCATGCTGACAGCATTAACTTCAGCTTTCACCCAGCGTAAAGTCAAATCCAATCTGGCCATGACAGGCGAGATCACCCTCCGTGGTAAAGTCCTGCCTGTGGGCGGTATAAAGGAAAAAATCCTAGCCGCAAAAAGAGCCAATATAAAAGATATCATTTTATGCAAGTCAAACCGTAAAGACATCCTTGAGATCAAAGAAAGTTATATCAAAGACCTGAATTTTCACTACGTTACTGAAATGAAGGAAGTGATTGATCTGGCACTGACTGTAGATAAAGTGAAAAATCCGCAGGACCTTACTATTAAACCTAAAGTACCAGTTAACTGATTGCACAGATAAATATTAACTCATATCTTTAAAGCTCCGGAATAACCGGGGCTTTTTTTTTGAATCAACATGAAATATACCGGTTACCCGCTCATTCTGTTCCTGCTTTTTATATCCATTGCTGCCCAGTCTCAAACCTATAAAAGTGAGTTAGGCCTCCGCAGCGACAATGATTCATATCTCGGACAGGGCTCCGACCGCTACTATACCAACGGACTGTTTTTTAATTTTCGCCATGCGCTGGATCAGCAAAAGCTGCCGCAGGCCCTGGAAAAAAAGACCTATGAAATTTCCATTGGACAAAAAATGTTCAACCCCTATTCTGGAGATGCTCCAAACCCGGCTACGCAGGACCGGCCTTTTGCCGGTTACTTATATGCAGAAGGCGCAATGAACTGGTTTTATAGTGATGAAAGTATCATCAAAGCCAGCGCACAAATTGGAACCACCGGTAAGAACTCTCTTGGCGAAGCAGGACAAAAATTATTGCACAGCACTTTTGGATTTTATGATATCGAAGGCTGGGACTATCAGATAAAAAATGAACTGGCACTGAACCTTTCGGGTCAGTATACCAGGTTACTTACGCGCATAGCAGATAATGCTGTAGAATTCTCTTTCGAGGGTTATGCCAATCTGGGTACAACATTTACAGGAGCAGGAGCAGGATTACTGTTCAGAACGGGTGCCCTCAACCAACTTTTCAATTCTGCCTATACCAATGCTGTAATCGGCAACCATGCCAAAACAAAAGCATTTGTAAAAAGAGAATTCTTTTTTTACGCAAAACCTCAGCTGAACTTTGTTGCCTATGATGCAACTATACAGGGTAGCCTGTTTAACAATAATAGTCCTGTAACTTTTAGCCAGAAGCCGGTGGTATTTGCACAACAGATTGGTGCGGATTACAGCTCACAGCGTTTTACTGTAGATTTTAGTGTAATCTTTAAAACCAGAGAAGTTAAAAGTACCGCTATCGCCCACCAGTGGGGCTCACTTGGCTTGTTCTACAGGTTTGACAAAACCGAATAAAAAATTAAGCATCCAGGCGGGGACGTTTTCGGGATTCCTTCTTCAATGCAATAGACTTTTTGTCACTTTTCCTTTTCATGATCACACTTCGTGGTGTACGGGTAGGTTTTCTTACTTTATCCACATGAAGCGCTGCTCTAAGCAATGCATACAGTTTGTCTACCGTATTTTCTTTGTTCACAAGCTGACTGCGGTCATCCTGGGAGATGACATGCAGGTTTCCTTCCTGATCCAGCCGGTTCGACAGCCTTTCTGCGAGTAATTGTTTCTCTTCCGGGCTAAAGAAATCCGCTGATGCTATATGGAAGATCAGCTCTACTTTGCTCGAAACCTTGTTTACATTCTGCCCGCCCTTACCCCCGCTGCGCGAAGTCTTAAAGGAAACAGTTTTCATCAGTTCTTTTCTGTCGGGTAACATAAAGCAAAAATAATTCTTTTCAGGGAATAAATATAAATAGTGTCACGCTGATTCATCAGGCGCTTCAAATAAAGGAGGATTAATCTTTCAGAAAAGGCCCAAAAGACTAACTTTGCGCCATATGAGAAAAAATCTGGTTGTTGCGATTGATGGTTATTCTTCCTGCGGTAAAAGTACACTGGCAAAAGCTCTGGCTAAAAAACTGGGCTTTATATATATAGACAGTGGTGCAATGTACCGAGCGGTAACCCTCTATTTTTTGCGCAATCATATCAGCATGACTGATCATGACAAAATTATTGACGCCCTTCAGCACATAGAGCTAAACTTTCATTCGAGAGATTATGAATCCCACATTACCCTTAACGGCGAAGAAGTGTCAGAAGAAATCAGGAAAATGCCCGTTTCAGAAAACGTGAGTGAGGTATCTGCCATCAAGGAAGTACGCACGGAAATGGTAAGGCAGCAGCAGCGGATGGGGAAATCCAAGAACATTGTCATGGATGGCCGGGATATAGGCACCACCGTATTTGCTGATGCACAGGTGAAATTTTTCATGACTGCCGATCCAAAAATCCGCGCAGAACGAAGGTATAAGGAATTACAAAGCAAAGGAGATACGGAAACTTCTCTGGAGGATGTTTTTGAGAACCTTGCTCACCGTGATTATGCAGATACCACCCGTAAGGAAAGTCCGCTGGTACGTGCCGAAGATGCTATAATCCTGGATAACACAGACATCACACAGGAAGAACAACTGGAGTTTGCCCTCAACAAGGTTGCACCCTATTTGGCAAAGCTGAATTAAGCCATACTTTGCCTTCAAATAAATCGCTTTGTCATCGGAATTTAAGCTTTTCATAGGCAAGCAGTTCAAAATCAACAAGATTTATTAAAATATTCTTTCTATAAAAAGAATATTTTCTATCTTTGCAGTCCCTAAAGGGAAAAGGAGATTAAATGATTAATGGCAAAAAAACAAGTAGCAGAAAAAGAATTAGAGGCTAAAAAAGCCGAATTACAAGGTGCAGACGCCCGTCTCACTGAAAGAGAAACTATTGAATCAGAAGCTGATTCATTATCGATCGAACAGATCAAATCATCTTTAGCAACACCAGATCAGGATTTTGACTGGGATGCAGACGACAAAGCTTTCGGAAAATACTCTGACGAAGACCGTAAAAAGTTCGAAGACATGTATACCGACACTTTCAATCAAATCAACCAGGGTGAAATCATTAGCGGTATTGTTGTATCTATCAACAACAAAGACGTCGTATTGAACGTAGGATTTAAATCTGACGGTTTAGTATCAACTTCTGAGTTCCGTGATACTCCTGATTTGAAGATTGGCGATACAGTTGATGTATTCGTAGAAGCTCCTGAAGATGCAAATGGTCAGTTGATTTTATCTCGTAAAAGAGCTAAAACTCAAAGATCATGGGAATCTATCAACGAAGCCCTTGACAATGACAGAATCATCAACGGATTTGTTAAAAGCCGTACCAAAGGTGGTCTTATCGTTGACATTATGGGTGTTGAGGCATTCTTACCTGGTTCTCAGATCGACATCAAACCGATCCGTGATTACGATGTTTACGTAGGTAAAACAATGGAATTCAAAGTTGTGAAAATCAACCACGAATTTAAAAATGTTGTAGTATCGCACAAAATCTTAATCGAAGACGATTTAGAAAGTCAAAAAGTTGAGATCGTATCTAAACTTGAAAAAGGTCAGGTACTTGAAGGTACTGTTAAAAACATTACAGACTTCGGTGTATTCATCGATTTAGGTGGTGTTGATGGTTTACTTCACATTACTGATATTTCTTGGGGCCGCATAGAGCATCCAAAAGAAGTATTGAGCTTAGACGAGAAAATCAATGTAGTTGTTCTTGACTTTGATG